>DAHXPC010000001.1 GCA_027364575.1 bacterium | reverse complement strand
TTTTCATCAGCTTCTAAAACCTTTTTTCGAAGATCAATGGAATACGCTTTGGGCATATCGAGCTCCTTTCTGTAGTGAAGCACTCATTATACCTAAGCTCAATTATTTATGGAACCGCTATAAAACAAATAATACCTACTTCTTCTTAGGAAAACTGGTTGAATCCCCAATGGTTCTTACGGCGCAGGATCGGATGCCACTTTCATTAAAAGAACAATCGTTATCCCTTGGATAACGAAAGTGATGGTACAATTATCCGATTCTATGTTTGACCCCTTAAGAAGTTAGTTAGAGGAATTACCTGATGCCGTCTCGTATTGAATTAGCCAATGCCATCCGCGCCTTAAGTATGGACGCCGTTCAAAAAGCCAACTCCGGACATCCGGGCATGCCGATGGGAATGGCAGATATTGCAGAAGTATTATGGAACGATTTTTTACAGCATAATCCTGCCAATCCGAACTGGCCTAATCGAGACCGTTTTATTTTATCCAATGGTCATGGCTCTATGCTGCAATATGCTTTATTGCATCTGAGCGGATATGATTTATCGATTGATGATCTCAAAGCATTTCGCCAATTACGATCTAAAACGCCAGGGCATCCCGAATATGGATACACCCCTGGGGTTGAAACCACCACGGGCCCCTTAGGGCAAGGCCTTGGGAATGCGGTGGGTATGGCACTTGCAGAAAGTACACTTGCCGCCACCTTTAATCGAGAAGGCCACCCGGTAATCGATCATTTTACCTATTGCTTTGTTGGAGATGGTTGCTTAATGGAGGGGGTATCGCATGAAGTTTCCTCTTTAGCGGGGACTTTAGGGTTAGGAAAATTAATTGTATTTTGGGATGACAATGGTATTTCCATTGATGGTGAGGTTGCCGGTTGGTTTTTGGATAATACCGCCAAACGATTTGAAGCCTATGGTTGGCAGGTAATTACGAATATAGATGGCCATGATAGTGAAGCTATCCAAAAAGCAATTATTCAAGCACAGGAAAACCTTAGCCAACCTACTTTAATTTGTTGTAAAACTATTATTGGATTTGGTGCCGGAGATGTTGCGGGCACTGAAAAATGTCATGGTTCAGCATTAGGGGTTGAGCGGGTGGCCGCTGCACGTGAACAGTTGAAATGGACGCACGCGCCTTTTGTGATCCCGAAAGATATTTATTTAGGATGGGAAGCAAAATCCAAAGGAAAAAATCGAGAGGAAACCTGGAAGAAAGCTTTTGAGATTTATCGCAAAGATTATCCGGCGCTTGCTCAAGAATTAGAACGGCGTTTAAATGGGCTGTTGCCGGAAAACCTACAGCCGGCGTTAGAAAAATTTATACAAATCATTGAAGATAAGCAAGAAAATATTGCAACGCGCAAGGCCTCACAAAATGTTTTGGATGTAATTTGCCCTTTATTGCCGGAAGCCTTAGGCGGATCGGCTGATCTTTCAGAGTCTAATTTAACTCATAGTAAAGCTTCTATTGCAATTAAGCCGAATCAGTTTCATGGAAATTATATTTACTATGGGGTGCGTGAGTTTGGTATGTCGACCATCATGAACGGCATTGCGTTATATGGTGGATTTATCCCTTATGGGGGCACTTTTTTAACCTTTGTAGACTATGCCCGCAATGCTGTGCGCTTAGCGGCTCTGATGAAGATTAAGGTAATTTTTGTTTATACCCATGATTCTGTCGCATTAGGAGAAGATGGGCCCACACACCAACCCATTGAACATTTAACCATGCTAAGAGCCACGCCCAATCTGTCGCTTTGGCGCCCATCGGATGCAACGGAAACAGCAGTCGCATGGAAAATGGCCATACAGAAGACCGATGGCCCAAGCAGCATTATATTAACCCGACAAGCAGTGCCTCATCATACTAAAACAATATCGCAGGTGAATAATATTGCTCGGGGTGCTTATGTATTAATAGACTGCGGAAAAAATATCGATGCCATTATTATCGCAACCGGATCTGAAGTTTCCCTTGCGGTTATAGCTGCACGGAAATTGCAGGAAGCAGGCTATCAAATTCGGGTTGTTTCCATGCCATCTGCAGATATATTTAAAGCACAAGAAGTAAGTTATCGAGAATCGGTTATTCCAACATGGGTTAAAAAACGCATTGCTGTCGAGGCAGGTGCTACCAATTATTGGTACGAATGGGTGGGACTAGAAGGCGCTGTAGTGGGCATTGATCACTATGGAGAATCGGCACCTGCCAAAGAAGTTTTAGAAGCTTGTCATATGACTGTAGAAGAAATAATGGTAAAGGTTAAAAGCGTCATAGTAGGAAATTAGGAGTTAACATGGCAATAAAAATTGCAATAAATGGCTATGGTCGAATAGGGCGCAATATATTAAGAGCATTATATGAATATAAGCGTAACCATGAAATACAGATTGTCGCTATTAATGATCTGGGCGATCCCCATACCAATGCACATCTGACACAATATGATTCCACACATGGTCATTTCAAAGGGGTTGTTACCGTTGACAAAGATCATTTGATTGTGAATGGAGATAAAATTCAGGTATTGAGTGAACGCTCCCCTGAAAAATTGCCTTGGGGTGCGTTAGAAATCGACGTAGTTTTAGAATGTACGGGGATTTTTGCCAGTCGTGAAAAAGCATCTTTACATATAAAAGCAGGTGCAAGAAAAGTATTAATTTCAGCACCGGCTGGGAATGATCTGCCAACCATTGTTTATGGAATTAATCATCAAATTTTAACGGCTGAAGATAACATTGTGTCGAATGCCTCTTGTACCACCAATTGCTTGGTGCCCCTCGTCAAACCATTACATGACGCTTTAAAAGTGGAAAGCGGCTTAATGACAACGGTGCATGCTTATACCAATGATCAAGTGTTAGCCGATGTGTATCATGGTGATCTACGGCGTGCGCGTTCAGCAACCCAATCCATGATTCCTGCCAAAACAGGTGCGGCTGCTGCAATTGGTCTTGTATTGCCAGAATTAAATGGCAAACTCGATGGTTTTGCGTTAAGAGTCCCGGTTTTAAATGTATCGGTCGTTGATTTGACATTTATGGCAAGTCGAGAAACAACCATAGAAGAAGTCAATCATATTGTGAAAAAGGCTGCTTTGGGAGAGTTAAAAGGGATATTAGAGATCAACGAAGCACCATTAGTCTCTATTGATTTTAACCATAATCCTGCTTCCAGTATTTTTGATTTGACTCAAACAAAAGTCATTGGAAAATTGGTTAAGGTATTAGCTTGGTACGATAATGAATGGGGTTTTTCAAATCGTATGTTAGATACGGCCATGGTGCTTGGCAGCGTAAAATAAACGCATGAAAATAATCCAGATGCGCGATATTGATCTCAGCCAAAAACGAGCGCTGATCCGTGTTGACTTAAACGTCCCTCTAAAAGAGGGGCAGGTACAAAATGATGCACGTTTGCGTGCCATAATACCTACCCTTAGGCTTGCGTTGGCTCATCACGCACGGATCATTTTAATATCGCATTTAGGAAGACCTCAAGAAGGCCATTACAGTGCCGAATTTTCATTAAAGCCAGTAGCCGATTATTTAGCCAAGCTATTAGATCACCCGATTCGTTTTATTTCAGAATGGTTGGATGGCATTGAGGTTGGTGTACAAGAAATTGTTTTGTGTGAAAATGTCCGTTTTAATACGGGCGAAAAAGCAAATGACGACACACTTGCCAAACGTATGGCAAATTTATGCGATGTTTTTGTGATGGATGCATTTGCCACGGCGCATCGTTCGGAGGCCTCTACCGTTGGGGTTGCAAAATATGCGCCTATGAGTGTTGCAGGCCCATTGTTATTGGCAGAAATAGAAGCGTTGACTTCGGTTATGCATGCCCCTAAGCGTCCACTCGTTGCCATTGTCGGGGGTGCTAAAGTTTCGGACAAGCTGCAAGTGCTAAAATCTCTTATCTTGCGAGTGGATAGCCTTTTATTAGGAGGCGGAATTGCCAATACCTTTATTGCAGCCTTAGGCTATTCGGTGGGTGCTTCTTTATTTGAACCTGATCTTGTTTCGGTTGCGCGTGAGTTATTACAACTGGCAAAAGAACGGCAGGTAAATCTTGTTGTTCCGGTAGATGCCATTGTTGCAGAAGAGTTATCGGATAATAGTCTGACAAACTTAGTTTCTTTTGCAGAAAATTCTATAAAAATTAAAGCTACTCAAAAGATTTTTGATGTGGGTCCTGAAACAGTGGCACTTTACAGCACAATTATAAGAAATGCAGGCACTATTCTTTGGAATGGGCCTCTAGGCGTTTTTGAATGGACTGCATTTTCCAAAGGCACTGAAATGTTAGCGCAAACGATTGCAGAATCCCCTGCATTTTCGGTTGGGGGAGGCGGAGAAACGATAGCGGCGATAGATAAATATGGGGTGCGTGAGAAAATCTCTTATATTTCTACCGGTGGTGGCGCTTTTTTAGAATATTTGGAAGGCAAATCATTACCCTCAATATCTATATTGGAACATCGTGCAAAAGATAAGTAAGGAGTGGGTGAAATAAGAATTTTATAGGTGGAAAATTTTGCGCTTCAGATATAATTGTGGCGCGCAAAAGCTAATCCAGAATCCTATTAAACAATAATGGCACAATACACTGATCGAGTAGGGCAATTGCAAGCGGGTGGTATAAAAGCCTAATTGGATTACAGCTATCCCTAAGAAGGCAAAGCTTATCAATTGAATTTTCTGTAAAGGAGATAATGTCGTAGTTGGATGATTTTGGTACAGCCAGCCAATCGAAAATCCAAGCAAAGCGCCTTCTGCGATAAAAACCGGCGTTACCGTTTTAGGTAATGCATAAATAGCCGGAATAGGAATAATAGCGAATATCAGACCGATGGCGGGCAAGTGGGTGTTAATCCAAGGGATCTTTAAAAAATAGCCATAGGCTATTAATAATATACTGCCAAAAAATACTGCCCCGGTGACATCTACTGCTGAATGGAAACCAAGTTGAATAAGGCTAAAAGCAATGCCCACTAGCAAAAAGATCACAAAATATAAAAACCCGGGGCGCTTAAATTCCAAAGCAAGGCACCCCCATAATACGAATGGATTTTGCATATGCCCACTTGGAAATGCCCATCCTTCGCCAAGATGGGGGGCTAAAGGGACTTGCCACAATGCTTTTAAGGATGTGTTAAGCACCATTGACAATAATAAGATGAATAGAGCTTTCCCGAAAATGTCCCGATTAAACCCTAAAAAACCAATAGTTAACAAAACAATGAGAGCATATTCGCTGGTAAAAAGCAAAAACCCCTTAGCAATATAGTCGACTACATTAATAGGCATGAAAAGAGTATACTCCCTTTCAAGGTTTGTTTATTATAAACGATTACAAAGATATAAGGACCGAGCAATTCGGTAAGCCATTCGGAATGGCATAGAATAGAGAGGCCACATGGCATTAAAGCGTACAAAAATTATTGCAACCTTGGGGCCTTCCACCGATAAGCCCGGCATGCTGTCTCGTATGATTGAGGGGGGGGTGGATCTTGTGCGGGTCAATTTATCTCATGGCACTCAAGATGAACACCAGCAACGAATAGAAGCCACACGCACGACTGCTAAAAAACTGGGTAAAGAAGTTGGGATTATTATCGACTTGCAAGGTCCAAAAATTCGCATTGCCCGTTTTGCTAAAGGCGCTATTCAATTAGCAACAGGGGCAAATTTTATGATTGATGCGAATTTGCCTCTTGATGCGGGAACGGTACAATCGGTAGGGGTAGATTATAAAAATTTACCGAATGAAGTATATGCGAACGATATATTATTATTGGATGATGGCCTTATTATGCTGTCGGTAGAAAAAGTTGAAGGCCAAAAAATTCATTGCGTCGTAAAATTAGGTGGAAAATTATCGAATCATAAAGGCATTAACCGACGAGGAGGAGGATTAACCGCTGCCCCTTTAACCGACAAAGATCGTCAAGATATTCAATTTGCGGCAAAAATGGTTGTCGATTACGTAGCCCTTTCTTTTCCACGTTGCGCAGAAGATATTTGCAACGTACGTACATTATTAGAAAAAGCGGGAAGCCGTGCTGGAGTGCTGGCTAAAATTGAACGTGTTGAAGCCGTGGAAGCCAAAACCTTAGATCAAATTATTGAAGCTTCCGATGCGGTCATGGTGGCGCGGGGTGATCTTGGCGTAGAAGTGGGTTATGCAGAATTGCCCGCGATCCAAAAACAAATTATTGGACGCGCACGGGCATTAGATCGCGCCGTGATAACGGCCACGCAAATGATGGAGTCGATGGTTCATAATCCGATTCCGACGCGAGCAGAAGCATCTGATATAGCCAATGCTGTATTAGATGGCACCGATGCGGTTATGCTATCGGCAGAAACCGCGACCGGCGATTTTCCCGATAAAGTGGTTGAATCCATGGTGGAAATCTGTATTGCCGCAGAGCGCCAAAAGATCACGCAAGTTTCTCATCATCGTTTAGAATGCCGTTTTAAACGCGTGGATGAATCTATTGCAATGGCTGCTATGTATGTTGCCAATCATATTGATACACGCGCAATTGTGGCTTTAACAGAAACGGGCTCTACGCCCCTGTGGATGTCACGTATACGTTCCGGTATTCCTATCTATGGGCTAAGTCGCAATCAAGATGCCAGAGGGCGTATGACTTTATATAGAGGCGTATATCCGATTGATTTTGATGTGGCTCAATATAATACGCCAACGGAAGCAATTGCTGCGGCTTTAGTAGAATTATTAAGATTAGGCGTCATTGAAAAAGGCGAAAGCGTCGTCGTTACGCAAGGAGATAGCATGGGTAACCGCGGGGGCTCTAACACTTTAAAAATTGTAACCGTATAAAACAGGAGAAATAAAATGGCCTTAATTACTTTACGTCAATTATTAGATCATGCAGCTGAACATGCTTATGGTGTTCCAGCATTTAACGTCAATAATTTAGAACAAATTCGAGCCATTATGATGGCTGCGTCTTTAACCTCAAGTCCTGTGATCTTACAGGCATCTGCTGGGGCCCGCCAATATGCAGGATCTTATTTTTTAAAGCATTTAATTCAAGCAGCAGTCGAAGAGTTTTCCCATATTCCTGTTTGTATGCATCAAGATCATGGTGCTTCTCCAGCGGTTTGCCAACGATCTATCCAACTGGGCTTTACCTCCGTTATGATGGATGGTTCATTAAAAGAAGATATGAAAACGCCGGCTGATTATCAATATAATGTAGAGAAAACATTGGAAGCCGTTAATATGGCGCATGCTTGTGGGGTTTCTGTAGAAGGTGAATTAGGCTGTTTAGGATCGCTGGAAACGGGGATGGCCGCAGATGAAGATGGATCGGGTGCGGAAGGAAAATTAACCAAAGATATGTTATTAACCGATCCCATGGAAGCGGCAAGATTTGTACAGGCAACCAAAGTCGATGCGCTAGCCATTGCAATTGGAACCAGTCACGGCGCCTATAAATTTACACGTCCGCCCACGGGTGAGGTATTGGCCATGGCGCGGGTGAAAGAAATTCATAAGCGTATTCCAGAT
This sequence comes from bacterium, assembly GCA_027364575.1. Lineage (GTDB taxonomy): Bacteria > Pseudomonadota > Gammaproteobacteria > UBA6186 > Azoamicaceae > CADEGZ01. The sequence continues at coordinate 201,325 of DAHXPC010000001.1, read as the reverse complement.
ACCCATTTAGTCATGCATGGTTCATCTTCGGTTCCTGCGGATTTATTAGCCATTATTAATGAATTTGGCGGTGATATTAAAGAAACCTATGGCGTTCCCATTTCTGAAATCCAAGAAGGGATCAAACATGGCGTCCGAAAAATTAATATTGATACCGATCTGCGCTTGGCGGCAACCGGTGCAATACGCAAATACCTTGGCCAAAATAAGGCAGAATTTGATCCGCGCAAATATAACAGTGTTGCCATAAAAGCCATGAGTGAAATTTGTAAACTGCGGTTTGAGGCTTTTGGTACAGCAGGCTGGGCTTCTAAGATCAAACCCTTAGATACCGAAAAAATGAGTGAGCGGTATCTTAAGGGCGAATTAGACCCACGAGTCTTATCATAATTGTTTTATACAATATAACCTTAGGAGAATAGTATGGACGGTTCGCAACCCTTAATAAAGGCAACAGGCCCCACTGTACACTTTAAATATTATTCTCAAATTGCCATGATCTTTGTGGGGCTTTTATTAACCGCAAATGTCATAGGGGAAAAACCCCTATTGTTTGGCACGGTGATTTTACCGGCAGGCCTTTTGTTATTTCCAATTACCTATTTATTGGGAGATGTATTAACAGAAGTGTATGGGTTTTCCCAGTCGAGGCGCGTTATTTGGACGGGCATGCTGTGTAATTTATTTATGGCCCTTATGTGTCGGCTTGCCATTAGCTTGCCGGCATTAGAAACGTGGGAGCATAGCGAAGCCTATGCCAAAATTTTAGGCAGCTCCAGTCGTTTAATGGCCATTTCTGTTTTTACCTATTTTGTAGGTGAATTTGTCAATACCTACATTGTTGCCAAACTTAAAATTAAAACGCGGGGGCGTTTTTTTTGGGCAAGAGCATTGTGCGGGAGTTGGATCGGTGAAGGCATTGAAACCAGTCTTTTTATTCCATTGGCTTTTTATGGCACGATGCCAAATGAAGTTTTGTTGCGATTAGCTCTTTTTTATTATTCTTTCAAAGTTGCCTATGCTTTTTGTGCAATGCCATTGGCCAATCAATTGGTAACATTTCTAAAAAAGAAAGAAAATCTTGATGTATACGATCAAGGCACAAATTTTAGTCCTTTTGCTATTTCTAAATAAACATTAGGATTTTATATCATGCAAACAATCATTATGACGCAGCCAGAAATTCAAGTGATCGGCATAGCCACTCGGACCCATAATGTCAATGAAAGGGATCCCTCTACTGCCAAAATTGGTTCTCTTGTGCAACACTATTTTAGTCAAAACTTGTCGGATAAAATTCCAAATCGGAAAAAACCCGGCAGGACTTTCATTATTTATACGGAATATGAAAGTGATTTTACTGGGGATTACACCTGTTTGATTGGCGAAGAAGTGAATTCCTTTGAGAGCGTACCCGCAGAATTTAACAGTCTTATTATTCCATCGCAAACCTATACCAAAATTACCTCTGAATCGGGGCCACTTCCAGACATTGTCATTAAAACTTGGCAAAAAATTTGGTCAATGACGCCGCAGGTTTTAGGGGGAATAAGAGGCTATAAAGCAGATTTTGAAATTTATGATGAACGGGCATCCGATTATAAGAATGCAATTGTGGATGTCTATATTGGCATAGAGAAGATCTAATTAGGGAAACAGGCTGTAAATGATAAAGGGCGCACAGCCTTGATGAGCGCGCCCTTTACCTCTTTCTTACGGCTTTAGACTACTGCCTTCAGCATCTTGGCATGGAGCAAGATTATCATTAACATCTGCCAGCACTAATGATGCTTGTTGTTGCGCGTGTAGATTATGCAGATTTAGCATGGGAACAGCAGTACCGGGTAATTCGGCTTTTCCCTGTGCCATTGTGTTATGACGTAGTCTTATTTGTGTGGCTATTGCCATGTCGCGAGCGGTTTTTTCACCAGGACACTCATGACATCCAATCATTTGTTCTAATATTCTGAAAATGAAGCCCTCTTGTTCACTGAAAGGTTTGAAAAATTGAGCCTGGTCTATTTCTGCAATGGCATCTAAACTGCGTTTAATTGTAGACTCGATGCGTTCTAAGTTTGAAGCTTCTGCAGACAGTGGGTTTCCGTCTTGCAATGCTTTTACTTTATTGACAACTCTTTGCTCTAGAGAAAGCGCTTGTTCTTCAGCTTGTTCTTTTTGTTCAGGTGCTACGGCCGGTGCTAATTGGGGTTGCTGCAATGCTTCTGCTTCAAATCTTGTTTGTAGCGCTAAGGATTCTTCCAATAACGTATTTACTGCAGAGATTGCCGCCTCAAATTGAGGAATAAGAACACGTGCGGAATCAAGCGTTGTCCCCGCTAGACTAGCAGCATTCTCGGCGTCTTTCCGAGCTTGAATGCCTTTAGCAACTTTATCATACTCTTTTATTTGATCTGGGATATCGATAATCAAATCCTTATTAAGCCGTGCGAGTGCTTCTTGTTCAATAACGATTTTTTGTTTGGTCATTAAAGTTTCTAATAATGTATTGGCGGCATCTAATTGTATTTTTGCTTCCATTAATTTTTGCACGGCGAGTTCTACGGTTATGTTTGATTCTGCCTGATTAAAAAGGTCTGTGATTGCCGTCACTTTTGTTTGTGCAGCAGTTGTAAGAGCGGTTATTTCACTCAAGTGCGCTTCTGAGATTGTTAACGCATCTCTGGCGAGATCTCTATCTTCATCCAGCTTTCCTTTTACAATAGCCTTTTCTACTGCTTGGGCAGCAGGCCTAATAACATTTTTTTCCACATTGTGCGCAGCTCTATTGATTTCTTTGCCAATTTTTCTAAACATAAGCGGTCACTCCATGTTAGGCAATTAAGTTAATAGTTCTAATAAAAGCCTAACATGAAACAAATGATGATACTAGCGTATTTTTGTCTCAGAATTAAGACGACTTACTTTTTTGAAATTAAAGGATTGAATAACACAGATCAAAATCTTGCTTTTAAAATATGGATTTCTTCCTGCTCGCTAATCAGTATTAAATTGGCGGGCTTTTCTGCAAAAAAACCATTGCCAACTACCCCTGGAATGTTATTTAAAGCCCGTTCTAATTTGATGGGCTCTGCAACCACCCAATCGTGAATATCTAAAATAATATTGCCATTATCGGTGACAAAGTTTTGTCGGTAAGCGGGACTTCCTCCCAATTTGACAATCTCTCGAGCCACAAAGCTTCGTGCCATTGGGATCACCTCTACGGGAATTGGGAATTCGCCAAAAACACGCGTTTCTTTTGACTTATCCACGATACAAATAAACTGCCGAGAGGCATAGGCGAGTATTTTTTCCCGTGTCATTGCGCCACCACCGCCTTTCACTAATTGACAATGTGGATTATAAGCATCTGCACCGTCTATATACAGTGAAAGCTCATTGACGTCATTTAATTCAATCAGCGGGATCCCGATGCATTTTAATCGCTCTGCCGTTGCAATAGAGCTTGCAACGGCCCCTTCTAAATGATGGTTAATTGTCGCGAGAGCGTCAATAAAATAATTGACGGTGCTTCCTGTTCCCACACCGATAATACGATGATCTCCTGTGTATTTGAGTGCAGCGTTTGCGACTTTCATTTTTTGTTCTTCAATGGTCATCATGACTGCGATCCTGTATTCAGGGCTAAAATAAATTGCCATTCTTTTTTGCTGACGGGTGTAACCGATAATCGGTTACCAGGCCTCAAGAGAACCATTTCGTGAAGTTGAGGGTAGGTTTTTAATTCTGACAAAGAAAGGGTTTTGTCAAACTTTTGCAGGGCGTGTACGCTCACCATAAACCACCTGGGATTTTCAGGGGTACTTTTGGGATCATAATAGTTAGATAAAGGATCAAAAGCCGTAAAGTCTGGATAACTTTCTTGCACAATGTCCATGATCCCAACGATACCCGGAACTTCACAATTGGAATGATAAAAAAAGGCTTGATCGCCGATGCGCATGTTATCTCGCATGAAATTTCGTGCTTGATAGTTACGCACCCCTTCCCAATGATCTGTGCTGTTGGGCAGGTGGATGAGATGATCTATACTAAAAGTAGTGGGTTCAGATTTCATTAACCAATAATTCACAGTTCATTCCAGAAAAAGTAAAGATAAATGCTTAATTGTACCGATTACTCCCTTGCTTAGCCAGTTGTGAATGGTTTAGAATTCATAACAGTTTTTCAGGAGATAGAAAGCAGTGGGGCGCCAAAAACCAGATTTACTTGTTGTTTTGACAGTGCTATTAGGATTAGCGGTTGTCATAACGACGTATGGAGAAAAGCTTTTAAAAGGGCTTGATGCGCATGCACACACCTTCCATAAAGCAAGAGCGATTGCCGGGTGATTTTTAATTAGTCTTGCACCGCTGGTTGGTTAGCTTTCTTTTTAATCCTAATGTGTCTACACGTTTCAGTCGCAATCTTATTCGCGGCATCATTTTTGTTTTACAGTATTACGCTTTAAGTAGTTCTGATTTTATTTGCCACAATATAGCGTTTTTCAGTAACTATACCCTTCAGCGGGATATCCCATGGTTCAGAAGGAATGCTAAGACTATATTGCAGTTCATAGGCAATGCCCAATAAATGTGGCTTTATGGGTTTTATTGTATGCTGAAAATAAGATAAGGTACGATCATAATGCCCGCCTCCCATTCCCAATCTGCGTCCTGCTTTATCAAAGGCAACAACCGGCAGTAGTAACAGATCTAAATTTTGAGACAATATAACATCGGAGAGATTAAATTTCGGTTCCAAGATCCCATAACGATTAGGAATCAAGTAATCACCAGGGCAGTATTTCACAAATCCTAAAATAAGGGGATCATTGGGATGTATAACGGGTAGATAACAAATTTTCCCCAGCGAAAGGGCTTTATCTAATAAAGGTAGTGGATCGATTTCTCCATCGTGCGCCCAGTAAGCCGCGATATGTTGGCTGTGTATAAATTCCGGAAGCTCAATAATCACATTCATTAGTTCTATAGCTTTCTTTATTTTTTTTGAAATAGACAGTTCTCTTCTTTGTTTTCGAAGAGAAAGCCTTAAATTACGTTTAATACGGGATATCGGTTCCATATAGTTAGGGTGGCGCTATCAAAAGTGCCGTTGCACAACTTTCCCCTTGAACCCTAGAGCTCAAGTGGGGACCAATGTGCCACATCAGGCGTTCTACCCAAAGGTAGACAAAACACAACAGTGGCATCCAAAAAAGCCCCCGATTGTTTAATTATCGGCTCAAGATGTAAGGTTATACTGACGAACACCCGAGAAAAGCGCCATATAAATGGTAGCCCATTAAGATATCGCTTCTTAAGAGCATCCTTATATTAGAGCCTCATCTATTTTATTTTGCAAGCGTTCAATTTGTTCAACCATCGATTGGAGATAGGCTTCTTTTTGTTGTTTAACGATTAACAACTCATGGCTGATATTTAAAGCAGCCATAATCGCAATGCGCTCAAGCCCTATAACCCGACCGTTGCTACGAATTTCACGCATTTTTTGATCTAAATGATCGGCTGCAGCATATAATTGGCTTTCAGTGTCGTTAGGACAATTGACTTGAAACTCTTTATTTAAGATTTTAAGGTCGACGGTTTTAAAGTTGCTCACGATTATTTTTTCTCACTAAAGACTATGCTTTTTATAAGAATAGAGTGACTTTGAAGACGGGTCAATTAGATAATCCACTGAAAGGTTGGAATCGTAAACAAAAAGTAAGTTTAATTTCTTTAAAAGGGTGTTAAGTATGCAAGACAATATAGGGGTATCGGCTGAAGAATTTGCCAAGCGAAGAGAGATACTTCTCGAAAAAATGCCAGTCGGCAGCATTGCCCTATTGCCAGCAGGGGATTTGAAATATAGAAATAACGATGCAGAATATCCTTTTAGACAAGAAAGTCACTTTTATTATCTGACGGGGTTTTGTGAGCCAAATGCTTTGTTGGTACTTATTAAAGAGACAACCTCTTTTCTCTATGTTTTATTTTGTGAAGAAAGTGAGCCTGAAAAAGAATGTTGGATTGGGAAAAGGGTAGGAATTGAAGGCGCTAAGGCCATATTGGGCGCAAATAGTGCCTACTCTATAAACACATTAGATACAATAATGCCTGATTTATTAGCCGGAAAACAGCAGATTTTTTATTCGCTTGGGCATGCGCCGGCTTGGGATCAACGTTTATTAGGCTGGGTTAATGCGGTTAGGGCTAAAGTAAAAACTGGACAACAAGCGCCTAGCGTATGGCGAGAACTGTTGCCACTGATCCAAGAGGCGCGTTTAATCAAAAGCCCTTCAGAAATTAGGCTGATGCAGCAAGCCGCGACCATTTCAGCAGAAGCCCATATTCAGTTAATGAAGGCCTGTAAGCCCAAAATGATGGAATATGAGTTGGAAGCTATTTTGTTGCAGCAATGTTATCAAAAAGGGTGTAGGGCGATGGCGTATTCCTCTATCGTTGGGGGAGGGAACAATGCGTGTACGTTGCATTATGTGAATAATAATATGCCTTTACAATCAGGGGATTTGGTGTTGGTAGATGCGGCGGGAGAGTATCAATATTATGCCGCAGATATAACCCGAACTTTTCCAGTGAATGGTCGATTTAGTGCAGATCAAAAATTAATTTATCAATTGGTTTTAAAAGCACAAGTGTCGGCTATTGAGGCTGTTTGCCCAGGCATGCCCTGGGATAAGCTACAAGAAATCATTGTTCGGATTATCGTTGAGGGCTTAGTAGAATTGGGAATATTAGAAGGCAATGTGGATCTTTTAATTGAGCAAAGAATCTATAGGCAATTTTATATGCACGGCAGCGGCCATTGGTTAGGCTTAGATGTGCATGATGCTGGAGAATATAAAATACAGGGTAAGTCTAGAGTGTTAGAGCCGGGTATGGTATTGACGGTTGAACCGGGCATTTATATTGATGCGCACGCTAAAGTCGATAAACGTTGGCAAGGCATTGGAATACGTATCGAAGATAATATTTTGGTGACAGAAACGGGATATCAAGTATTAACCAGCGCTGTACCGAAAACAATAGAAGACATTGAAAAGCTGATGGCAAACAAGGGTTAAAAAATGCCTAATCCATATGCACCAGGGGTAAACGGAGTTGTTCATGAATTTTGATATTATTATTTCCGGCAGAGGGTTAGTGGGAGCAAGCTTGGCTTGCTGCCTGAAAAACCAAAATTTAAAAATAGCAATCATCGATAAGTTTCTGCCGGCACTACTTGGCAAAAAAAATGCGCGCGCATTGGCATTATCCCCACCGAGCATTAAATGCTTAGAAATGATTGATGTTTGGCCAAAAATAGCGCAAGAAGCCTCGGCAATTGTAAAAGTTCATGTATCTAAGCAAAAGCATTTTGGGGTTACAGAAATTTCGGCTGCTCAATTTAAGCTGCCAGCCTTGGGGGCTGTTATCGATGCGGATATTTTAAATCATGCGTTGCTTGAAACGCTGTCATCGTTGCCGAATGTAACGAGTTTTTGCCCAGATGAAATAATCGGGTTAAGTCAAAGTAAAGATGAATGTTCTATGCAGTTAAGTTCTGGCCAACATCTCACTGCAAAATTGTTGGTGGCAGCAGAGGGGGCAGTATCTAGTCTTCGAAAAAAAGCCGGCATAGGGGTTAAAGTTTCTGAGCATGAACAGAGTGCGATTGTCGCAAATGTTCAATTTGAACAACCGCACCAAGGTGTGGCATTCGAGCGGTTTACTGAAAATGGATCGCTTGCGTTGTTACCTTTGCAGATGGGCGGAATGAAATGCGTGTGGATTGTTGCAAACCCACAATTACACCATTCGCTCTCATTGGAAAAAGAGTCGTTTCTAAAAAAAATCCAGGAAATATTTGGGTTTAGATTGGGGACATTACTGTCGGTTGGTGAGCGCGTTTGTTACCCACTTCGAACGGTGGTCGCAGATGCTTTATATTCGGATCGTTTAGTGTTGATTGGGAATTCTGCCAACAATTTGCATCCGATCGCGGCTCAAGGGTTTAATCTAGGGTTAAGAGATGCCGCAATACTGGCAGAAAAAATTGTGGATATTTTAGCCAAAGATGAAGAGATTGGCACCATTCAGTTTCTGCAGGGATATGCAAAGGCAAGAGAAAATGATCATCATCAGGTGCGACAGGGGACCCAACGTCTACTGGAACCCAGTGCGCTACAATCCCTTGGGATATTGGCCTCGGAATATTTTCCCGCATTGAAACATAAAATTGGCGGCTGGGGATTAGGGGAAAATACGTGTCTGCCTAAATTGTGTCGAGGTGTTAAGCTTGTCATGAATAGGGAAGCGATAAGCTAAAGATTGAAAGTAACCTACCTTGCCATCTGTTTTTTAGGTAATTTTGAAATTTTATAAGGTATATTATAGGCTCTAACCCTATGTATTTGACGCATTCCGACTCATGAGTCCTGGCAGCTTACCGTGAAAACGCTAAAAATAAGGGTTACCAGGGGGTCGCCAGGATTAATTTGATGCAAATGCTTGCAAAATAAGCTAAAATCAATTATGTATATGTTTTTATTGTAGGAGAATGTAAATGTCAATGACTAAGAAAAAGGGTAAAGTGGTTAAATCCAAGCCTGTGGCTAAAGCTAAAGCTGCAGTGAAAACGACAAAAAGCACAAAAACTGTGCAAAAATCGCGTCCAGCGCCCGTTGCAAAGGCTAAGCCTGTTGTGCATAAAATTCCTAAACTGACTGTACCAAAAACTGCATTTAAGCAAAGCGAATTTATTACCGTATTAGCAGAACAAAGTGCTCTTTCTAAAAATGAAGTGAAAAGCGTATTAGAAAGCCTTAAAGCGATTGCTAAGGTTCATTTGGCTAAAAATGGCCCAGGCCAATTTACTTTGCCAGGTGTTTTGAAGATTACTTCTGTTACTAAGCCTGCGACTAAAGCCAGACAAGGCCGTAATCCATTTACAGGAGAAGAAATCACCATTAAGCCAAAACCTGCACGTAAAGTGATTAAGATTAAAGCTTTGAAAAAATTTAAAACCGAGTTGGAATAACGAGGTCCAATAAAAGCGCCGAGCCAAGCTTGGCGCTTTTATTGCTGTTTACGCCCATTTTTAATCCCCCCGCCTCGTTCAGACAAAATCCTGCAGGTTAGTAAGCTAGTTATAGGTTCATAATGAAGATATGCAAACCAGTTTAATGCAAAAATTTGATGTCATTATTTTAGGGGGTGGTTTGGTTGGGCTAACCGCTGCTAATTTGTATGCCAATAGCGGCTTTTCAGTCGCAGTCATCGAAAAACAACCCATGCCCACCGCGCGGGACGACAGTGCTTTTGACATTCGCTGTAGTGCTATTTCTCGAAAATCTCAAGCAATTTTTCAAGACTTAACTGTTTGGGATGAAATATCCGCAGCCAGAATCAGCCCTTATTCTAAGATGGTGGTTTGGGATGCTTTAGGTTTTGGAGAAATTACGTTTGATGCAAGAGAAGTTTCTGAACCTAACCTTGGCCATATTATTGAAAACAGCGTTATGCTGAAAGCCCTTCAAAAAAAGTGTCAGCAGAATTCTGAAATTACCGTATTGAGTGGTCTGCACCCGGTTGCAATAGAGTTTCATCCAGATCATGTCAACTTGCAGCTTTCTGATGCCCTAAATTTGCAAGCCAAATTAGTGGTAGGCGCCGATGGCAAACATTCATGGTTACGAAAAAATCTTCAAATAGAAACAATTGAACAGAATTATCAGCAAGTTGCTTTAGTTACAACCGTACAGACAGAATTTCCGCATCAAGAAACAGCTTGGCAACGTTTTTTGCCGGATGGCCCGTTGGCATTTTTACCCCTAAATGAGCCAAGAGCTTGCTCTATTGTGTGGACCACCACGCCTGAACAAGGCAAAGCATTAATGGCGTTCCCCACAGAAATGTTTAATCAAGAACTGGCCCATCATTTTGATTATCGTTTAGGCAAAATATTAACCTGTTCACAGAAGGAATGTTTCCCGCTCAGTCGTTTACAGGCTAAAGAATATATTAAAGAAAGAGCAGTTTTAATGGGGGATGCACTTCATGTCATTCATCCTTTAGCCGGCCAAGGTGTTAATCTTGGTTTGTATGATGCACTTGAGCTATCCAATATCTTAACCAATGCAAAACAGAAAAGTGAAGATATTGGGTGTTATTCGATTTTGCGTAAATTTGAGCGAGCGCGTAAAGGGCAAGTGACCGCCACGCTATTCGCAATGGATTTTTTTAAAAAATTATTTGGCTCAACGCAATCATGGGTAGCAGGTTTTAGAAGCATTGGGTTAAATGGCATCGATAAATTCCCTTGGCTAAAACAAAAAATTATCCGACAGGCGATGGGTCTTTAATTAATTTTTTTTGCCAATTCACACTGGTTAATAAAGGCGCATATGAATCATCTTGTAAAGCGATACTTATCGCTTCTATCCCTTCTTGGCTGGGAGGACAGTCTTGAAAAAAATCTTTTGCGCCTCCTCAATAACCGCTAAAGGGGTTTGCTCATCTCCTTCACCCATTTCGAATACGGCAATTGAGGCTAAGCTGTCTAATATATTAATCGCAGTGGTGCGTAAAGGCTCACCAAAAATATCGGGTTTTCCAACATAACTAAATAAGGGTTTGAACCCGCACCACCCTAAGGAAATCCCGGTTACCCCTCGACGCAAAGGGGTGGTATGGCTGTCTGTAATTAATACGCCTCTTTTTTGGCTAGGATAACAATTTTTTAAATATTGCCATATTTCTACCGCGGTTTGCTGTACATCTTTGGGATATAGAATATAGTAACCATTTCCATTGGACTCATCGATTCCGGCAGTCGGGATCAATATATTATTTTTAATCGTTAGTAAAATGTCATGTTTTTTGGAGTAATCGCCCTCTAAATATAGATCGGCTTCTTGTTGGATTAAGGTTAACTTATTGGGCACTGCATTTTTTGCGACGACTTGATTTTGGCATAAGCTAATAATCTTTGAGGTAATAACAATGATAGAGTTAGAAATAACCGGTAAATAGCGATCAAGAATCGGAAATAAGGGTTCCCCAGGTAGTATTCTATGTGTTTTATAGGCCGTCACGCGCATTTTATACCCCAGATCCTTTAGGAAAGACCCCCTAAAGCGGTAGAAGATTAACAAAAGGTAGATAGTCTGTCTATGGTCAAGTGATAATTTAGGATTACGCTTGCCAAGATGACTCTAAAATAGCGATAATGCAAGCTTTATTTCTAGCATCTGACCAATAAATCCGTGAAAAAACTATTTTAATAGGGGGTAAAAAGTGAGTAAAGTTCCAGGCGAGTTACGTTATACCCAAACCCACGAGTGGGTGCGAATGGAAGATGATGGTACTTTAACGGTGGGGATCACCGATTATGCACAGTCCCATCTTGGGGAGGTGGTTTGTGTCGATCTGCCTGATGTCGGCGACATCATTCATGCTTCAGATGATGTCTGTTTGATAGAGTCCACCAAGACTGCCTCAGATATCTATAGCCCGGTTTCGGGAAAAATTATTGCCGTGAATGAAGATCTGGAAGAAGCACCTGCTTTGGTTAGCACAGATCCTTATGGAGACGGTTGGTTATTTAAAATAGATCCCGCTGATCCCGAAGAAACCAATGAATTATTAGATGCAGAAAGCTACAGCGAATATATGGAAGAAGACGAAGACTAGTGGAGTATGTGTAGCGTCATTCAATACATAGACATTATCAAAAAGGAGTATAAAAATGGCAGTTTCTCCAGAAGGGCTCTTTAGCGACGGTGAAGAGGAAGATATAGCCGCTAATGAGCTAAGTTCCCCCTACGTAGAACACACAGAACGTAAAGAACACATGCATTATGTGCGTCATGATGAAGAAGAGGCCGTAACGCGATATGTAGATTGCTGGGGAGTGGATTCCGAAAGAAAATTCTTACTGTATCGAGAAAATCCTATCGTAATGTCCTTATTGAGTGGAGGGGGCGTCTACTTATTTTTGGAACAATTTTTTAAATTGTGGCCTGAGGAAAGAGCTAGATTACAACTTGCCTTTTCATCGATTAGTGCTGCATCTGCTGTGGTTGGACTAAGCATGGGGACATTATCTCTTTCCTATCATAACGCAGATAAAGTTTTTAAGTATTTTCGTTGGAATGGGGAACAGGCTGCCATTAACTTTGCGCGTACAAAAAGGTTATGGATTTCAATTATCGAAGGGTTTGGCTCATTGGCCCCCTTTATTTTGGGTGAAAGCATTTTACGTTATTGTGCCGATCCTAATCATTGGAATAGTGATGATCAATGCATGGTATCCAATCAGTATTTGCTGAGAAATTTTTTACCTGCGCCATTAATTGTGGCAACAATCTATACTGTGTGGAATTGCATTTTTCCATCACAAAAAGAAGCCTGGGCTGCTACAGGTCGTTTGCAAAAAATAGGGGTTTATACGCTTGAATGTGGGTTTAATGCATTGTTGCATAGTCGGTACATACAAGCCCTCTGCCAAGCATTGGCAATGGTTTATGCAAAAGCTTCTATTACAACGGCTATTTCAAGAACACCTAATCCTGCCTATTATGAGATACCCGCTTGTGCGGGCGCAGCTTTAGCAATATTCATGCTTTTGCTAAAACCGCAGCATGCTCAGAAAGTTTTGACAGTAATGATGTATGTTTCTATTCTGGTCATGACGCTTACCATCAGTGTGGATACCTATAGAGAATATGCAACGCCTCAAGGACCCGATGGAACCTCTCTTCTTCCCGCAGCGATTGTGAATACCTTGTCGTTGGGCATGTGTCTTATTGGAGGAGGCGCTTTAACCTCTAAATTTGGTGGAACCTCATTTAGGGAAATTAGAATTATTTCAACCTTGGTTGAGGCCGGCTATCCATCATTATTGAGATCGCAGTGGGATCTAGAAAGTGGAGAGAATGTGACTAATCTTCGGAAATGTATAGAAGAAGAAAGAGTGCTGGAAGCAAAAGAAAAAGCCGAATTAATACAAAAAAATGAAGCATTACAAAAAGAGATAGAACGCCTTAACCGAGAAAAACAAGACCGTGAAGACCGTTTTTCAGCGGAAATGGAAGATGTGTCTTTAGATGAATACAAAATATCACCCCGTTCTGCCTCTCCTTCCTTTAGCGATAGTTCTGTTTCCAATATCCCTTTTCTGGACTCGCAACTAAGAGATTCGATTTATAGCCCAGCACCTGTCTTACATGCGTATGCGTATGCGAATGCCAAGCCAGCGCGGCTGGAGTATGCTTCAGACACCTATCCATCGCCCGTGGCATATGGACAAGAGCAAGCGGCGGGTGCACGATACGGCTAACGCTGTAACAAAAGAAAGTAAACTGGGTTAAATGGATAAGTCAAAAAAATAAAAGCTTTAGGTTTACATTTCCCAATACACTGGCTATTGTGAAAAAATATACAGGCATAATATTGAAAGGGTAAGGTCGTGATAGATCCCTATGGATTTAGACAAAATATTGGGATTATTCTGGCTAACCATGCCGGGCAGGTGCTTTGGGCAAAGCGAGTTGGCAGAGATGCTTGGCAATTTCCCCAAGGGGGTATGCATGAAGGTGAGGGCCCTGAGGATACGCTGTTTAGAGAGCTGCAAGAAGAAATCGGTTTAAAAAAAGAAGAAGTGGTAATTTTGGGACGCACCCAGCGTTGGTTAAGGTATCGAATTCCCCATCGTATGATTCGAAAGACAGAGCCGGTGTGTATCGGACAAAAGCAGATCTGGTACTTGTTGCGTTTAGACGCGGCAGAAAGCCAAATTCGTTTTGATATGACCAGTAAACCTGAGTTTGACGGCTGGCAATGGGTGAATTATTGGTTTCCGTTACGGCAAGTGGTGCTTTTTAAAAGAGAAGTCTATCGCGCCGCCTTAAGGGAGCTGGCACCATACCTATTGCAGAATTCATTTGGAGATTTTAGTATTCATCCAAAGGATTCTTTATTTAAGGGTTAACATTTTTTCGACAATAGAATCAATGTTCTTATCCGGGCTAAAATTCAGCAATAAAAGAAAACCATTTTAAGATATACTTTTGTCGTTATTTCCTAATTTTGTATTTTTATAAGCATGCTAAATTACCCTGAAATTAGTCCAATCGCCTTAAAACTGGGCCCCATTACCGTATATTGGTACGGAATTATGTACTTGCTCGGTTTTATCGCGACGTACTGCCTGTGTTATGGCCGAAGAACACAACCCGCTAAAACATGGCAAAGCGATGAGATTATTGATCTGATGTTTTATACCGCTGTAGGGGTGGTTTTTGGCGGCGCTTGGGGCTTTATTGTATTTTATCAGCCCTATCTATTGATTGAAGATCCCCTGGCAATGCTGCGATTTTGGGAGCCCGGTCGTTCCTTTCATGGCGGGTTATTAGGCGGCTTTCTGGCTATTTTCATATTTTGTAAAGTGCATCAGCGCCGCTTTTTTGAAGTCACCGATTTTGTGGCTCCGACTATCCCTATTGGCCTTGCTTTAGGGCGTCTTGGCAACTTTATTAACGGGGAGCTTTGGGGTCGGGTAACGAATGTGTTTTGGGGCAAGGTATTTCCGCTGGCAGGGTCCTTACCCCGGCACCCTTCACAATTATATGAGTTTTTTTTAGAAGGCGTTGTGCTATTCATTATTTTATGGATTTATTCTAGAAAGCCAAGAATCGAAGGTATGCTGTCAGGATGGTTTTTAATTCTGTATGGTCTTTTTCGATTTGCGGTGGAATACTTTCGAGAGCCCGATCTTTCACACGGCTTTCTTGCATTCGGTTGGGTAACGATGGGTCAGGCACTTTCTTTACCCATGATTTTAGTGGGCATGGCAATTTTAGGATATGCACACCATAACCAGAAACATTAGGAATTTAAGCATGCAGCAATATTTGAATTTAATCAATGCAATACTTACTCAAGGTGTACAAAAGCATGATCGGACAGGGACTGGCACCTTAAGCCTATTTGGTTATCAAATGCGCTTTGATTTAAATCAAGGATTTCCTTTAGTCACCACCAAAAAAGCGCACTTACGTTCAATTATTCATGAGCTGCTTTGGTTTCTGCGCGGGGACACCAACATTCGTTCTTTAAATGAAGTGGGGGTTAGCATTTGGAATGAATGGGCAGATAAAGATGGAAATTTAGGGCCTGTGTATGGAAAACAATGGCGTTCCTGGCCCGATGGAAAAGGAGGAACCATTGATCAAATAAGTGCGATTATCGATATGCTGAAGACCAACCCGGATTCCAGACGGTTAATGGTTTGCAGTTGGAATGTGGCTGAAATTTCCGCGATGGCATTGCCGCCTTGCCATTGTCTTTTTCAATTTTACGTGGCGAATGGTCGTTTATCCTGTCAATTATATCAACGAAGTGCCGATGTGTTTTTAGGGGTTCCTTTTAATATCGCATCCTATGCCTTATTAACCATGATGATTGCCCAAGTGGTTGGTTTACAATTGGGCGAATTTATACATACTTTGGGCGATGCACATCTTTACTCAAATCATTTAGAACAGGCTAAAGAACAATTAGCACGCACGCCTTACCCATTGCCAGAAATGCAAATAAACCAAAAGATCAAAGACATTTTTGATTTTCACTATGAGGATTTTACTTTAGTGAATTATCAATCTCATCCTAAAATTAGCGCACCCATTGCAGTATAAGAAATGAAAATTGCTTTGATTGCAGCCTTAAGTGAGAATGGTGTGATTGGTTATAAAAACGCACTGCCCTGGCATTTGCCGGAAGAATTACAGTATTTTAAACATAAAACTTTAGGCAAGCCTGTTATTATGGGACGCAAGACCTTTGAATCTATAGGGCATAAACCTTTACCACACCGTGTAAATATTATCGTAAGCACCCGTGCAGATTTTCAAGTGCCGTCTTCTTGTGTGGTGGTCAACTCAGTGACCGCTGCATTAAAAGCTGCCGGGGAATGTGAAGAAGTCATGGTGATTGGGGGCTCTCAAATTTTTGAGGCATTTTTACCCATTGCCGATAGATTGTATTTATCGTTTATACACCAAACAGTCACCGGTGATACGTATTTTCCATCCATCGATTGGGAAAAATGGGAAATCGTGTCTGAACAAATTCAAGACAATTTTACAGCAAAAATATTTGATAAACGTGTTTACTAAAAAGAAATGGACAATTTTTAAAAGTCGGCTGCTAGGACATGTTGCCTATATTGCGATATCCATATTAAGGGCAACATGGCGGGTAAAAGTTATAAAAAGTGAGGGCTATCAACCAGAAAAACAATTTTTATTTGCTTTTTGGCATGGTAAACAACTTTTTCCGGTTGTAGAGTTGGTTCAGCATAAAACCAAACGCGCTGTACTAATTAGCCCTTCCAGAGATGGAGAAATATTAAGCACCTGGCTTATACATTTAGGCTATGAAATTATTCGTGGCTCATCGCGGCAAGATACGGTTCAGGCGTTTCGTGCGATGATGCGTAAAATTAAAAACGGGTATTCCTTAGGATTCGGGATTGATGGACCCATTGGACCCATTTATAAAGTAAAGCCTGGCATGACGTATATGGCCCAAAAATTTAAGATTGGCATTATTCCGGTTGGAAGTGCTTTTAGCCATAAATGGGTTTTTGAAAAGGCTTGGGATAAATATGAAATTCCAAAGCCGTTTTCTAAAGCTATTTTTTATATTGGTGAACCCATTTATATTGATCAGGGGATTGATCTTGAAATAAGCAATCAAAGATTGGAAACAGAAATTAAAAAAGCAGAGGCAGAAGCTTTCGCTTTATTATAGTATGAGTAATGAAAAGATCTAAGTGGATGAATAGTTGAATGGCAAAAAAGAGTTATACATCTGAGTCTATTGAAGTTTTAAGCGGTCTAGATCCGGTGCGAAAACGCCCTGGGATGTATACCGATACCACGCGACCTAATCATTTGGCGCAGGAAGTTATCGATAATAGTGTGGATGAAGCCATCAGTGGGCATGCCACACAATTATCGGTGATCTTGCATACGGATGGCGCATTAGAGGTTACGGATAATGGGCGAGGAATGCCCGTCGATATTCATCCTGAGCATAAAGTACCGGGCATTGAGTTGATTTTAACTCGGCTGCATGCCGGTGCCAAATTCTCACAAAAGGATTATCGATTTTCAGGCGGTTTGCATGGGGTAGGCGTTTCCGTTGTGAACGCATTATCTAAACATCTTGAGGTATGGGTTAAACGGGACGGTCAAGTCTACCATATGGCTTTTGAGCAGGGCGAGCGCGTCACTAAGCTTAAAAGCATTGATAAAGCGCCTAAAAATGAAACGGGAACCACCGTTAAATTTTGGCCTGAACCTAAATATTTTGATTCCGCTAAAATCTTAAGCAAGCCTTTAAAACATTTATTACAGGCCAAAGCGGTACTGTGCCCAGGTTTGAGCGTTCATTTTGAAGATCGGCAAACAGACGAGGTTCATGAATGGTGTTATCAAGGCGGCCTTCGGACCTATCTTTTAGAACAACTTGAAAAAACCGTTATTTTACCGGAAGAGCCGTTTGAAGGTGCTTTTGAAGGCAATCAAGAGACCGCCAGTTTTGCTGTGGTTTGGGCGCCAGACAGTCATGAATCTTTTCAGGAAAGTTATGTCAATTTAGTCCCGACTGCTCAAGGCGGCACACATGTTAACGGACTTCGCACAGGTTTATTGGAAGCATTAAGAGAATTTTGTGAATTTCGAAATCTGCTTTCCAAAGGGATCAAGCTTGCTCCAGAAGATGTTTGGGAGAAAATTAATTTTGTGTTGTCTGTTAAAATACTGGAACCCCAATTTTCAGGACAAACCAAAGAGCGATTGTCTTCTCGGCAATGTGCCACATTTGTTGCAGGCGTGGTAAAAGACTCCTTTAGTTTATGGTTAAACCAACACGTTCAGGTGGCAACCACACTGGCGCAATGTATTATTGAAAATGCTGAAAAACGTTTGCGTGCAGGCAAAATGATTGCCCGTAAAAAAATTACGCAAGGCCCTGCTTTACCCGGAAAATTAGCGGATTGTAGTTTACAAGACTTAAGTTTATGTGAATTGTTTTTAGTGGAAGGGGAATCTGCAGGGGGATCGGCAAAACAAGCACGCGATCGTGGATTTCAAGCGGTTATGCCACTCAGAGGTAAAATTTTAAATACCTGGGAAGTGGATTCGTTGGATGTATTATCTTCTCAAGAAGTGCATGATATTGCGGTTGCGATTGGTGTTGATCCCGGTTTGTCTAACCTAGATAAACTTCGCTATGGAAAAATATGTATCTTAGCGGATGCGGATTCTGACGGACAACATATTGCGACTCTTTTATGCGCTTTATTTTTGAAACATTTTAGGCCGCTTGTAGAGGCAGGACATTTATTTGTCGCCATGCCCCCTTTATATCGTATTGATATGGGGAAAGAAGTTTATTACGCTTTAGATGATGCAGAAAAACAGGGTGTTTTAGATAAAATTGCTGCCGGAAAGTCAAAAGCCAAAATTACAGTACAACGGTTTAAAGGATTGGGGGAAATGAATCCAATTCAACTTCGAGAAACTACGATGGCGCCTGATACCCGGCGGTTAGTGCAATTAACCATTGCGCCGGAAGATGGGACAAATAGTTTAATGGATATGTTATTGGCCAAAAAGCGTGCATCCGATAGACGCCAATGGTTAGAAAGTAAAGGTGATTTAGCAGATGTCTAAAACAAAAATTTTATCATTTCCGAATGTTGAGCAGCAACCGCTTAAAGCATTTACAGAGCATGCTTACCTTGATTATTCAATGTATGTCATATTAGACAGGGCATTGCCACATGTAAGCGATGGTTTAAAACCAGTACAACGACGCATTATTTATGCGATGTCAGAATTGGGTTTAAATGCACAAGCAAAGTATAAAAAATCGGCTAGAACGGTAGGGGATGTTTTAGGTAAATTTCACCCGCACGGGGATAGTGCTTGTTATGAAGCCATGGTTTTAATGGCGCAGCCTTTTTCGTATCGATATCCATTTGTGGATGGGCAAGGAAATTGGGGATCTCCGGATGATCCTAAATCTTTCGCAGCTATGCGGTATACCGAGGCCCGTTTGTCTGGATATGCCAATGCATTATTAGGGGAGCTTGAACAAGGGACGGTGGATTGGTCTCCCAATTTTGATGGTACCTTAGAAGAACCTACCTTATTACCGGCACGCCTGCCGAATGTGTTGTTAAATGGGACAACTGGAATTGCTGTGGGTATGGCAACGGATATCCCACCGCATAATTTAAGGGAAGTGGTGCAGGCTTGCATCCATTTATTAGAAAATCCTACCGCGACTATCGAAACGTTGTGTGGATACATTCAAGGACCCGATTTTCCAACCGATGCAGAAATTATTACCTCTAAAAGTGATATTTTAAAAATCTATCATTCCGGGGGCGGCACTTTAAGAATGCGTGCTGTTTATACCCAAGAAGAAGGGGATATTGTTATCACAGCATTGCCGCATATGGTTTCCGGCAGCAAAGTATTAGAACAAATAGCCGCTTTAATGCAAGCGAAAAAATTGCCGATGGTCTCGGATCTTAGAGATGAATCCGATCACGAAGAACCGACACGGCTTATTATTACGCCGCGTTCTAATCGAATTGATATCGAAGCATTAATGTCTCATCTTTTTGTCACCACCGATTTAGAACGTACGTATAGAGTGAATATGAATGTGATTGGGTTGGATGGCCGCCCTCGCGTTAAAAACATAAAAGAAGTATTAGCGGAATGGCTTTCATTTAGGATTATGACCGTTCGGCGTCGTTTGCAATTCCGTTTGGAAAAGGTAAACACACGTTTACATATCTTAGAAGGCTTTTTAATTGCATTTTTAAATATTGATACCGTTATTGAAATTATTCGTCATCAAGAAGATCCAAAATCGGTTCTGATGAAACGATTTGGATTGAGTGAGGTACAGACGGAAGCAATTTTAGATTTAAAATTAAGGCATTTAGCAAAACTAGAAGAAGTTAAGATCCGTTCCGAACAAAAAGAGTTGGCGGAAGAGAAAGCGGATTTAGATAAAATCTTAAGTTCAGAACAACGCCTGAAAACGTTGATTAAAAAAGAACTCGAGCAAGATGCTAAAACCTACGGGGATAAGCGGCGGTCTCCGATTGTTGAACGACGTCTGGCAACGGTAATGGAAGAAATTGAAAAAACGCCTTCTGAACCCGCAACGGTTGTTTTATCCAATAAAGGCTGGATCCGATCGGCAAAAGGTCATGATATTGATCCGACGACATTAAGCTATAAAACAGGGGATGAATTTAAAATATCGGCCCAAGGGAAAAGTGATCAACCTGCAGTGGTGCTAGATTCAACCGGAAGAGCGTACACCTTAAATGTACAAAGCCTTCCCAGTGCCAGAGGACAAGGAGAACCCTTAACCGGGCGTATTAACCCGCCGGCAGGGGCTACTTTTGAAAGCCTGGTTATGGGGGAAAGCTCTGATCGATATTTAATACTGTCGAACGCGGGTTACGGTTTTATTGTGGCCTTTAATGAATTATTGGCCAAAAATCGGAACGGTAAAGGCATTATTAAAATTAAAGAAGGCCAAACATTGTTACCTTTGCTGAAAATTCCTTCCGACACAGAAAAATGTTTTGTCGCATTGGCAAGTCAAGATGGCAAGCTTTTACTTTTCCCATTAAGTGATATTCCTGAAATGACCAAAGGGAAGGGAAATCGATTATTCACTTTGAGCAAAGGAACGACGATGCTGGGTATTAATGTATTAAAAGCAAATCAAAAATTATTGGTTAGTAAAGATCGTAAAAATCTTGAATTAACGCCCAAAGAATGGAAAGCTTATGTAGGTGTGATGGGTGATAAAGGCCAGAAATTACCGAAGGGGTTTGAAAAAATCCAAAAATTAACGGTAGAGTAGTACATCCCTGTCAATGCCTAAAAATTCCAACATTAAACATATGGATGTTGGTTTTTGTCGGGATAGATATATTCTACAAAGTGTTTTATTTGACAGCTGGGTTGCATTTTCTACATAAGATTTGGCCATTTTTTTAGGCATAAGTCATTCACGTTTTCTAGAATAAACAGCTAAAACCCGTAACACAACCCATATGCTACGCTTGCTGCAATAGCGATAGGAGCTAACATCCGTAACCCATAAGTTAATATTATGCCGATACTGGAAAGGCCTATGGTTACAGCGAACGCCAGGTGATCACTTAGCCCCGAATGATGGGCGTTCACTAAACAGGGCGTGTCGAAATGGATATTTCTATTGAACTTAGCAAACATTTTATCCCATTGGTGGTTACCAACCCCGCCAGATTTCTTATAAGTGCTTCCTTTAGTCGTGTGCGTACTGACAGCGCCAGGGGATATTTCTGTCCATGAAGCATTTGTAATATGAAGCTGGTTAAAATCGCCAGCAATTAAACTAGCTCCGACATCATTTGCGGTCTCAAAATAACACTTAATAATCGCATCAGCCTCACCCAGATGTTTACTCTGACTTTTCATTTCATCGGGGCCAGGTGCGTGCAGAGCTACAATTCTAAAGTGTTGCAGATTCCCCTTGCTGACTTCAAACAATACTGGGTATCTGTACCACTCTGTTTCTTTAGGTTCTGGCGAGTTATAAGAAAATGAACGATTTGCTCGCAAATTACGATCTGAAATCCTTTGTTTATGTTCCACATCATTCTGGAAATTTATATTTCCCCATTTAGAAATGATGCCATTTACGTGTTTTTCAAATTCCTTTTTTAAGGGCTTGATAGATAATGTGATATCACTACTGTATGCATAAAACATATTTTCAGCGGTATAAGCACCGCCGCCAAGGGGTGCATAATCTACATGGACAGTCGTGCCCACAAGTTTTGCTTCGATTGCATTTTTTAGCAAAGTTCTACAATCATCTGCATCTGTTTTGTTCTCGTAAATAATTAATAAAAACGAAGTACACTTGCGAGAAGTTAATTCACTATGGAGTAATGCAGCTAATTCTTTGCCATAAGTCACGAGAGAATTTTTAGACATTAGTTTAATGTTCCAGGAAACTAATACAAACATCCTTAGGTTTTCTCCTTTGTTTTTTGAATATCCATATTTGATAATGCGGATTCTTAAGTGGCGAGTGGCGTTTTTCTCATGTAGACCTTAAAGTGCTGAACCAATTTATTGTTAATAACAAATGAGCATTTTTTAATATTAAATTCTTGTATGGCTTTTTGAAAATAAAATTGTATGAAAAAAATAATATACACACCCAACCTCGTGTTGTCAAAATGAGCATCCTTATACCAAATGTCGACACAAATAGTGTAAGAAAGATAACAACTTAATGTAGTTGTAGATTTTTTCTATATATTAATGCTTAGTAAACACCTTGGCCAATTTTACTGGATATCGTTATAAAGACGAGTTGCTTCAACTAACACAAATCCTTTACCATATTATAAAGAGCGGGGAAAGGGGATTATGAACTTAACCTTAGAAGCGCTAAATGAAAAAATTGCGCATTGCCTAGAAACGGGCGAGAAACTTGATTTAAGCACGTGTTTTATTATAGATGAAGATATCCCTATTATACTTGAGGCGATAAAAAAAAGGCCTAGGCCTCATTATGTTGACTTGTCCTACAATCTTTTTGGCAACCAAGGCGCTAAATTATTAGCAGCTAGTCATTTGCAAGGCTTAGATTTAAGTCACAATCGTATAGAAGATGAAGGGGGATACCATTTTATCCATAATCTTTATTTGCTAAAAATTAACTTGGATAATACCTTTATATTGCCTAAAATTAAAAAGTTAATTAATGAACGGTTAGCACTGAATATACAGAAAAAAAAAGACGATTTACGTGAGCTTGGTTTAACGCTTGATCAATCCGCTGATGAGGCCTTTCCAGCGGATCTAACTGAAGATCAAATGCTAAATCCTTACTTTCCCTTTTCGCAAGCAGAAAATTTCAACCAGCTTAAGCTAAAAATTAAAAAAGATGAAAGTATGCATTTTGCAATGCTAGGGGGTCTTTTTGCATTCACAGTAGGGCTTTCTTGGTTTTTTTATAAAAAGGAATCTCTTTTTCTAGCATTAGGCTCAGGTTTATCGGCCGCATTAGCTTTTGTGAAAATGGTTTACCATTATTACCAGCCACAAGATATAGAGAACCTGGCCTACCAAAAGGTGAAAGAAGATTTTGAAACCAAAGGAACAACCCTTCCGGATAATCATGACTTATTTCAAAATTTAAACCAGCAGAATGTTTTGGAAAGAAAAAAATTACTGTTAACTGCTTTTAATGCGTTAAGAGATAAACCTGAGAATAAGGCCGCCGTAGCTTTAGTCGATAATAGGGCGAATCAAACGCTTGGTGTTTCGAATGTTGGTGAGGTGCCTTTACAATTTCAAAACGCTTCACATGTATTTTTGGACTCTCCAAGAAATCCTAGTGAGTTAGCCTTGGAGAGTAGCGTTAAACAAAGAAAAACTCTGAAAAAAGCATAAATCATTCATTTATGTAAGTGTTTCTTGATGAATGGTAGTCAAGTAAATTATTAATATAGGTTTTTATCTGAAACCGATCGCTGGCGAATGAGAATGCTTTTTAATAAATTGACAAGAAAATTATAAGCTGTTATTTTTAGCGAATATCGTGTTAATAACAATGATTCCCCGTTTGGTGTATTATTGTTTGTGTGTTGGTCAATGGAAAATGACTTATAGCAAGATTAATGCCCCATACTCTAAATGTAAGGTAAGAAATTTACTTCATTTTTAGAAGACATTTCACAACCTTTGACGTACATAGGTACAGCATGGATTTTCAATTATCAACAGATTTTGATTCGCTAAACGTACCAATTTCTGGTGAATCTCCTGCCGGAATAGATCTCAGAAAAGATAACTCAGTTAATTCTTCTTATTATCAAATTCGAGACGCTCGTAGCCTTGCAAGATCCTTGGAGAGACGTAAGGAACAGGGCGACATATTAACAGAATTGCCTGGGGTTGAATGGCAAAAAGTTCTTAGTTTTGCTAAACAAATTCTCGCTACAAAAAGCAAAGATTTAGAAATTTGTGCATGGATGATTGAATCCTTGGTCAGAGAGCAGCAGTTTCGCGGGCTCGCCGCAGGCTTTTACGTAACACGAACATTGTGTGAACAATATTGGGAGTTACTTTATCCTTTGCCTGATGCAGATGGTATAGCCACTAAAGTTGCCGCCATAACCGGGCTTAATGGGGAAGACACTCAAGGCACCTTAATTACCCCCATTGCGAATGTCCCAATTACTCAAGGAAAGACGGTTGGTCCGTATACTTTGTGGGAGTATGTTCAGGCTAAGAATGTAAGCCAAATTGCGGATCCCGATAAGCGCGCAAAAAGGATCGAGCAGGGGGCCGTTGCGATAGCAGATTTTGAAAAAGCCGTAGCAGAAACAGACAAAGGCTTTTTTGCTGAACTCATAAATGATCTTGAAAATTGTATTAGTGAGTACAGTAAGCTTATAAAATATTTTGATGAAAAATGTGGAAATGATTCACCGCCCTCCTCTCAAATTCGGGAGGCTCTAACCAGCTGTTTATCTGCAGTTAAATTTATTTGTAAAGATATCATTATTCCCAAAAGCCAGGATGCGCAAACTCAGGTGACCGTAAAGAGCGAAGGCGTTTCTACATTCCCCATTCAGAAGGTAGGCAGTCGGGAAGAGGCTTTTAATATTTTGCTTGAAATTGGGGATTATTTTTTAGTAAATGAGCCACATTCTCCAATTTCATATCTGATTAAAAAAGTAGTAAGATGGGGCAAAATGCCTCTGCCAGACTTATTAAAGGAACTCATTACGGACGAGAGGGTAAGAAACGAATCATTTATTTTAACGGGGATTGTCGAGGCACCAAAAAACGAATAAGAAAAAGTTAAATAGGCACTAAGTTGAAAAGCTATGATTTTAATCTGAAAGGAGACCACAGTAATGGCCAGTATTCAAGATAAATTAGGAAGGGTACGAAAACCCAGAGTACATATCACGTATGAAGTAGAAACCGAGGGAGCAGCGGTGCTCAGAGAACTTCCGTTTGTTGTTGGCGTGTTAGGAGACTTTTCCGGGAATGCATCAACTGCCAATAAACCGCTAAAAGAAAGAAAATTTGTTCAAATCGATAGGGATAATTTCAACGAAATTATGTCTAAAATTGAGCCAAAACTTAGTTTAAACGTTCCAAACACCTTAGTACCAGGCGATAGTAATCAGCTGCTTTCTGTGCAATTAAGTTTTAATAGTATGGAAGATTTTGAACCTGCTAAAATTGTTGATCAAGTTGAGCCTCTTAAAGTTCTATTACAAGCTCGCAACCATTTAAGAGATTTGTTAACTAAAGCAGATAGATCAGATGAGCTCGAAGCCATTTTAGAAAAAGTTCTTTCTGATAAAGCTTCTTTAACTCAACTATCGAGTGATTTAGGAATTGAGTCAGCGAATACAGCCGATCAAAAACCTACCAATTAACTTTTAGGGAATTAATTATGGATGTTATGGATAAAGTAAATCAGCAAACGCAGTCTATTAGCTTATTGCAGCAAGCCGTTAATGCAACGAAGCAAACTGATCAAGAACAAGCCAAAGCATTATTAACTTCTCTGGTTAATGAAGCAATGAAAGGAACAATTAAATGGGATAAAAACCTTTTAATTACAATTAATGAAGCTATCGCTTCTATTGATTCATTAATATCTAAGCAGTTAGCGGCAGTTATGTCGGCTAAAGCGTTCAAGGAACTTGAAGGTGCATGGAGAGGCTTAAACTATCTTGTGATGAACTCTGAAACAAGCACCAGTTTAAAAATCAAAGTCCTTAATTCTACAAAAGAAGAATTACAGAAAGACCTTGCAAAAGCCTCCGAATTTGATCAAAGCCAACTGTTTAAAAAAATATATGAAAATGAATATGGAACACCCGGCGGAGAGCCATATGGTGCATTGATTGGCGGATATTATTTTAACAATCAACCCGATGATGTTGAAATGTTGAGCCAAATTTCTAATGTTTCGGCAGCAGCATTTTGCCCTTTCATTACAAGCATCGCGCCAAATGTTTTCGGTTTTGACTCGTGGTCAGAATTATCCAAACCACGCGATTTATCCAAAATATTTGACTCAGTCGAATATGCTAAATGGACAAGTTTTAGGGAATCTGAAGATTCGCGCTTTGTTTGTTTAACGATGCCACGCGTTTTAGCGCGTCTTCCTTACGGGCAAAACACACATCCAATAGAAGAGTTTGATTTTGAAGAAACCGCTTTAGATGCAAAGGGCAATTCTAAGCAACTCAGTCATGATGATTATTGTTGGATGAGCTCAGCTTATGTCCAAGGTGCACGTTTAACAAATGCCTACGCAATCTATGGATGGTGTACAGCCATTAGAGGCGCCGAAGGCGGCGGAAAAGTTGAAGATCTTCCCTTACACATCTTTAAGAGTGATGATGGGGACATTGACAGTCAGTGTCCTACAGAAATTGGGATCACCGATAGGCGGGAAGCTGAATTAAGTAAACTTGGGTTTTTGCCTCTGTGCCATTATAAAAATACTGACTATGCAGTATTTTTTGGCGCACAAACTGCTCAGTTACCCAAAGTATATGACCTGCCGGATGCAACTTCCAATGCTGCAATTTCAGCACGGCTACCCTATATGATGGCTACATCACGCTTTGCACATTATCTTAAAATAATGGCTAGAGATAAGATTGGCTCATTTATGGAAGCCGTTGATGTAGAGCTTTGGCTCAATAGATGGATAATCAATTATGTTGATGGAAATCCAGCTTCTGGGCAAGAGATGAAATCAAAGTACCCGCTTGCTGAAGCGAAAGTTCAAGTTCAGGAAATCCCAGGGAAGCCAGGTTCTTATCAAGCGATTGCTTGGTTGCGCCCTTGGTTGCAAATGGAAGAACTTTCCACTTCATTAAGAATGGTTGCTAATATTCCTAAATTAGCATAATGGAATAAACTAGGCGTGGTGTAAGCCACGCCTAGCTCCTTTAAACGCTTATATGAAATTTATTTGCCAAGGGTGTTGCAATTACCACAAATCTGAATCCAGTGATAGAACAAAGAAATACGAAAATAGAAGATTTATATTTTCAAATATTCAAAAGTCTAGATGAGACGCTTAGTCTATATAATATTTCCATAAATATATTACAGAAATATCAAATATTCCAGCAACAAATAAAAGAGACAAGTACAGAGATATTGATAAAAGCGACACAGTTTTGTATCCATATCATTGATACCTTATTGAATAAACAAATGAATAGCATTCTCCATAATGAAACCTTTCAAAAAATAGAAGGCTCGTGGAGAGGGCTGCAGTACTTGATAAAAAATACAACATCCATCAATGGGGTGAAGGTTAAAATATTAGAAATTAATTGGGATGCCTTAGCAAAAGATTTGGGGTTTTCGCTTGATTTCGATCAAAGTCAAATCTTTAAGAAGATCTACAATAATGAATTTGATAGTCCAGGTGGCGAACCATTTGGCCTTTTGATTGGTGATTACTACATTAGTCATACCGGAAGGAGTCAAGACGGTATCAATCATATTGATACCTTAAGTGCTATGGCAAAAGTTTCTGCAGCCGCTTTTGCACCTTTTATCATAGCCGCAAGTCCAAATTATTTTGAACTCGATACATTTTCCAAAATGCAGCCTTGGCTAGACTTATCAAGGACTTTTCAGCAGGAAGGGTATAGAGCAGTAAAAAAGTTACGTAGGGAGGAGGATGCGCGCTTTTTAGGTGTGGTCATGCCAAGGATCTTAATGAGGTTGCCTAATTTGTTTAATCAAAAAAAATATAATAACTTTGTATTTGAAGAGAAGGTCATTAGTCATAAAGACTACGTATGGGGTAACGCTGCATACTGTTTTGCCTCAATTGTGGCGAAAAACTATGGCACGAGCGGATGGTTTAATGATATTCGGGGTGTTGAAGAAGGCAATCCAGGAAAAGGTTTGGTTACCGATCTTATGCAACAGTCATTTGATTTACATCGTACTGGTCTATTTGATATGCCCGCTGTAGAGTGCATAGTCTCCAGTAATCAAGAAAAAGTTTTAGCAAAATTTGGCATAATTTCTCTTCTTGAATGTAAGTATACCCCGTATGCGGCTTTTTATAGCTGCCAATCTATGTACCAACCTAGAACTTTTTCTTTAAGCAACGCTAATGAAAATGAGATTATTTCAAATAAGTTAGATCATATTTTATGTGTGAGTCGGTTTGCTCATTACGTTAAGATTATTTTTAGGGACAAAATAGGTCTATTTAATAATCCTGAAGATTGTGAATCCTACTTACAAAATTGGATAATAAAATATACGGCTGTAATCGATCAAATGTCGGCTGAGCAGAAATTAAAATATCCGCTTCATAGCGCACAAATTACCGTTAGGGAACAAATTGGCAAGCCAGGCTCATATCAATGTACCATATATTTACAGCCGCATTTTCAAATGGATGAAATAGAAGTAAAAATAGCCTTGAATACAGCGCTTGGAAGATAGGATGTAGTAATGAGAAAAAAAGAATCCGAGAATTTTACTGATCGCTTATTAGGACAAAAAAATATCACTTCGCCAATCAAGACAAACGATCAAAAAATGTATGAATTGTCTGAAGCCATACGTAGCAATATAGAATTGCTATTAAATACAAAAAAGAGGGTAATTCCGTCGGATAAGAATTTTAATTATATAGAACAATCTGTTCTAAATTATGGCTTGGAAGATTTTATGGGGATTTATTTTGATTCAAAGTTGGTATGTGAAGAATTGTGTGTCAAAATCGAAAACGCAATAAATTCATTTGAAAGTCGCTTGAAAAATGTACGGGTACTTTTAGATGAAAATTATACTCTGCAAAATAAAAATGTAGCATTTCACATAGAAGGAACTCTACAAATAGAACAAGAATATCAACCTGTGAATTATCACAGCCAATTTATCCAGCCTAGCCGTCTGTTTGCCGTATCCACCTTAAATAGGGGCGGTTGATAAGATGTTAGAAGAACTATTACCGTATTATAATCAAGAGCTGGGCAGCATACGCGAGCTGGCTAATGAGTTTGCAAAAATATACCCGAAAGTCGCTGGCCATTTAAGTATAAGTTCTGGAAAAATTGAAGATCCAGATTTAGCCAGAATGATAGAAGCCTTTGCATTCTTAACAGCACATGTACGGTACAAAATAGAAGATGACTTTCCTGAAATAGCAGAATCTTTACTCAGCGTATTACATCCTTATTATTTAGCCCCAATACCTTCATTTTCTATTATTCAATTAAATCCTAAACCTGAACTGCCAGGTCGGTATGAGGTGCCTAAAGGCGCAATGATTGACACAGGTTCAGTATATGAGGAGCCATGCAACTTTACGACCATATATGATGTTGAGCTATGGCCAATAGAAGTCTCTTATGCCAAAGCCTGTGATCAACCATTTAAAGCGCCTCTTATCGATAGTCGTATTAAAAATGCCAAAGGATTGCTTCATATTGTTTTAAATTATCATTCTCCAAAAATGAAATTTTCAGAAACACCCCCTGAACGCCTTGTTTTTTTCATCAATGCGCAAGATCAAGATGTATACAAAATATATACGGCCATATTTGAAAAAACATTAGTCATCGCTTTAGCGAATTCATCGACAGATGAAAAACCAATATTTCTGAATAAGGATAATATTAAGCCGATAGGTTTTAATTCAGAAGAAACGCTTTTGCCTTACTTTTCGCACGTCGCTCAAGGGTATGAACTCTTAACAGAATATTTTGCATTTCCAGAAAAGTTTCTTTTTTTTGAGCTTTCCGGTTTGAATGTAAGCAATTTATCGAATATGGGTAATCGCTTAGAAATCTTTTTTTATATGAAAGATCCATTTTTAGATTTGACTCGTAGAATAAATGCTTCAATGTTTAAATTAGGGTGTACCCCCATTGTCAACTTATTTTCTCACATTGCTGAACCCATTCACTTAACGCATACCAAACCTGAATATAAAATCATTTCTGACTCACGTCGGTCCAAATTAGGATTGGAAATCCATACGGTTAATAAGGTCTCATTGTTAACCGAAAATGGGGAGAACCTTAGGTTTAGCCCATTCTATGGCATTAAGCATCATCGGGAGCAAGCAAATAATTGCTATTTTTGGAAGACTTCAAGAAGAGCTAAAGATTCGGATACTTCAGATTTATATATCTCCTTTTCGGATTTAGATTACCAAACAATGACCGATTCTGAAGGCGTGGTACACATTGAAACGCTATGCACAAATGGAGATCTCCCCAGTTTACTCCCCATTAGTAAAACTGAACCATTTTTTCAATTTTCAACAAAAGGCGCGCCGGTGACTAATATCGGTTGTTTAATGCCATTTAGCTCATCCATTCGCAAAAAACTTAGAGACGGTGTGCGATGGAAATTAATATCACATTTATCCCTTAACTTCTTTTCTCTGGCTCAAGTGGATAAAGGCACGGATATACTTAAAGAGATCCTCAGGCTCTATAATTTTAAAGATACGGCAGAAACACATGCCATTATAGATAGTATTATAAGCGTTATATGCAAAACGATCACCTCACGGGGACCTGCAGGTTCAAGAAATGCATTGTGCCAGGGTATCGAAATTACTTTACAAGTAGAAAATGCTGGATTTGTAGGGAATGGATTATATTTGTTTGGATGTATTCTTGATAAGTTCTTTGCCAGATACGCCACAATGAACTCATTTACTAAGCTAATTATTTCTACACAAAAAGATGGGATCTTATATCAATGGCCGGCACGAGCGGGAAACAAATCTCTCCTATAATAAATTTATTACGTAATCCGGAAAGCTTTAATTTTTATCAGGCTGTCCGGTTGCTTAAATATGCCAAAAATTATGATATACCGCTTAATGCTGCAGAATTTCCGCCTTCATCGAATGTTTCTTTTTTAAAAATATCTCATTTAAATTTTCAAGTCTCTTCAGCATGTAGTTTACCAAGTTCCGCTATCGTTATGCTGGGTACTGTTGAAGATCCAAACAATCAAGAGATGTCAATTGTAAACCTAAAGGTTTCCTTTTTTGGCTTAACCGGTATTAATGGCGCATTGCCGCATCATTATACAGAGAAACTATTATTTAATACGCATCAAGGAAATTTTGTATTAAAGGATTTTTTTAATATATTTAACAATAAGGCAATTGAATTATTTTATAAGGCATGGAAAAAAAACCATTATTATGTCGGATACAAGCCTTCTCGTCATTTGCTCTCCTCGGATCCCTTTTCTTTTGCATTGGAAAGCCTGGCTGGTGCTGATTCAAAGTCATTAATATCCAATTTAAAAATTGCTAAAGAAACATTTGCCTACTATGCAAGCTTATTCTGTGGGCAAGTGAGTTCCGCGGTGGCTTTAGAAGCCATGTTAAATGAATATTTTGAGCTACCTATCGCAATCAATCAATTCCAGGGAGAATGGTTGTATTTAAATGATCGGGATCTTTCTGTTATCGGGAATAGAAATTCTATTTTTGGCCGTTATCATCAGTTGGGTCAGGACATGGTTTTAGGGAAACGTCAATGGGTAATACAGAATAATTTTAGAGTGTATATTGGCCCTGTGGATTACACACAATTTCGCTTAATACATCCTAAATCTGAATTGATTTTTAATCTTGTTCAGATGATACGCTTATATGTAAAAGCAGAGTTAACATTCGATATTCAAATTGAACTAAAATCTAGTGAAATTCCAATATGCAGATTAAACGTTAAAGAATCAATGATTTTAGGTTGGAATACTTGGATTAGAAATAAACCTTTATTAAAAAATTCTAAAGCAGTGGTCATTCATATTAACAAGTAGGTAAGAAATGTCAGATCGCATTACACAAATTGGCCGGACATTATCAATAGATACCCCTCTGGGGAATGATACTTTGATTTTAAGTGGGTTTACGGGTGTTGAATCGGTTTCCAAACTGTTTCATTTTCATTTGGAGCTATTTTCTGAAAATATAGATATATCTCCCAAGCAGCTCGTTGGGAAAGCTATCAGTTTTTGCATTCATAGAAAAAATAAACCTGTAAGATATTTTCATGGCATAATTAATAAGTTTTATGCAGGGCCCAAAAAGCAGCGGTGGGGAAGGGCTTATAAGGCAGAAATAGTGCCGTCGCTTTGGTTCTTAAAATGTACGACCGATAGTCGTATATTCCAAAATCAAAGCATTAAGAATATTCTCTCAACTATTTTCAAAGAGTATGGCATAAATGATTATTCGATAAGTGGCCTTGCCGCTAACTATGAGCCAAGAGCTTATTGTGTTCAATACCAGGAAACAACTTTTGATTTTTTGTCAAGATTGTTAGAAGATGAGGGTATATATTATTATTTTGAACACCACAATGACAAACATGTATTAATGCTTGCAGACAACATTAATAGCTTTAAGGATAAAGGGTGGGAAGCGCTATACAATCAATCTAAAAATCCAGGGGATTGTGTCAGTCAATGGGAACATCAATATGGCTTCCATACAGGCAAATGGACTTATAATACCTATGA
Organism: bacterium; assembly: GCA_027364575.1. Lineage (GTDB taxonomy): Bacteria > Pseudomonadota > Gammaproteobacteria > UBA6186 > Azoamicaceae > CADEGZ01. The sequence goes on along the minus strand of DAHXPC010000001.1, from coordinate 168,639 downwards.
CTTTGAAAATCCTGAACAAGATATGCAGAAGTCTACGCAAGCCTTAATTAATTATTCCACTGAAAAACAATATCCATCTTATATTTTTGCAGGCGGGAAAGATCCTTCACGAGATGCTGCCAGTCAATCTAAACGACTAATGGAAATGGAGGATGTCCAATGCGAAATGATCAATGGCTCAAGTAGTTATCCCTTTTTTTCTCCTGGCAATAAATTCAAAATGAATTCGAGTGGGCTTGATGGCGAAACGGGGGCCTATGCGCTTTTAGAGATCTATCATCAGGCTAGTGATACTTCTCATTACGCTGGCGAATCCAATGAGCAAAAAGGTGATAATCGAAGTGAATATAGTAATCAGTTTGTCTGTATCCCCTCATCTGTAGAATTTCGACCTCCCAGAATAACGCCTAAGCCGCATATTCATGGCTTACAAACGGCTGTGGTTGTCGGTCCAGAGGGAGAGGAAATATATACCGATAAGTACGGGCGTATCAAAGTTAGATTTCACTGGGATAAATACGGTAAGGCGCAAAAGGAAGACAGTTCTTGTTGGATAAGGATCACCCACACTTGGGCTGGAAAGAATTGGGGAACTATATTTCTACCCAGAGTAGGCCATGAAGTCGTCGTGTCTTTTCTCGAAGGAGATCCGGATCAACCGATTATTGTCGGGAGCTTGTATAATGCAAATCAAATGCCACCGTATGAGCTTCCCAATAATGGTTTCCAGTCTGGTATTAAAACCCACTCGGTTCAGTCAAAGTCTCCAGATGATTCGAATGAATTAAGATTTGAAGATAAAAAAGGAGAAGAATTGGTTTATTTTCATGCACAGAAGGATTTACATTCTGTGATAGCGAATGATAAAACGTTAGAAGTAAACCACGATCAGATCATTACCATAAAAAATGATAGGACGATGACGATTGAAGAAGGCAATGAAAGTCGTATTATCAAAAAAGGGAATCATCATATTACTTTAGAGTCTGGAGATGATTCTCATAAAATTGAAAAAGGGAATCGAAATGTTGAGGTTTCGCAAGGCAATGATACATTGACAATTGGTAGTGGAAATCAAACCATCAATGTAGAAAAAGGCAAAGTGAGCATAAGTGCTATGACGAGCATTGAGCTTAAGGTAGGATCCAATAGTATTATGGTGGATCAGTCTGGCATTACCCTAAAAGGGATTAACGTAACCATTACCGGCACTATTGTCCAGCTGAAAGCCGATGCGAGTTTAAAATTTGAAAGTGTTATGGTGGAAGGAAATGCCAGTGGGATGTTAAAGCTGCAAGGTGCTTTGACTATGATAAATTAATGATTGAAAATGATTTTTTTTAAAAGGTTTAAAATGATAAAAGAGACAGTAGAGGTAAATGCACTTAAGAAGATTCAGTCTACGCCCATTGAACTTTCTACTTTTTTTAAGCCCTCGCCAGATGCCTTAACGTTAATGCAAAGTAGCTTACCCTTAAATATAATTTTAAAAGAAATGATTGAGAGCAATTTATTTCCCGATGCCATTAATATCTTGGCCCACGGTTTACCCAAAAAAGAATCTATTGGATGGGCTTATCAATGTGCTCAACAAACAGAGGGGAAGGTTGACTCAGGCTTAATACAACAGACTTTGTTACTGGTTGATCAGTGGATTAAGGCTCCTGACGATAAAGTTAGAAGAGCTTTAGAAAACCTTGCAGAAAAGCTTGAATTAAAGGTGGCAACTGCCTGGGTCGCCTATGCCGTATTTTGGAGCGGTGGCAGTATAGCCCCAGAGGGCGCGCCGCAGGTTATGCCGAATGAATTTCTTTATGCAAAAGCAGTAGCAGGTGCCGTTATGTTGTCTGCAGTTTTAAATTCCCCAGAGCAAGCGCAGAAAAATTATCGAAAATTTTTGACTGTAGGAATTGAGATAGCAAACCGTGAAGGGGAGAACCAATAATGGGGTTGCCTGCCGCAAGAATTACGGATATGCATGTCTGCCCCATGTTTACAGGTCCTATCCCGCATGTTGGGGGTCCTATACTTCCTCCTGGGTGCCCAACGGTTCTTATTGGCAAATTACCTTCCGCTGGAGCTACCAGTATGGCTACCTGCATAGGGCCACCTGACATGATAGCAATGGGGAGTCCCACAGTTTTGATTGGAAAACTACCCGCGGCAAGAATTGGCGACAGCTGCGCACATGGAGGGACTATAGTGGCGGGTTTTCCAACGGTTCTAATAGGCTAAAGGTAAGAAGGGATAAAGCGATTAAGGCCTTATCCCCCAACTTTTATCTAACTTAAACCTTCTGTGCAGCGATTAAATCATAGCCAGCAGGTATAGGACTACCCGGCTCATGTTTATCATTGAAAGGTGTATATTTCTTTTCAATTTTAGAGAAGTTAAGTGACAAGGACTCGGTGGCATGCCCTTCTCCTGCAGAGCCCTCAAAAGAATAGCCACTAATCAAAACGTCTGTTAAAGTGAATTCCAAGTAAGTTTTTACATTTTCTCCTGTGTGGCAGAAGTGAACTTCAATTTTTTGGCTTTGCCTATGCAGGCTTCTAAAAATAGCTTAGGGGAGGTTTCATCAACCGCTTTTCTAATGCTAACTTCGGTGAAGGAGGGGGTCCCGGCTTCCCGATCAGACTGGTTACCCGGAGAGGATGAACTTATACCTCTACCGACGGCATATGAAAATTCATAAATTTCTATCCATTTTTCATGACCTTTAGCCGTGATATTGCCATCTATGCCATCCACCTTCATATACATTGTTGCCATTATTTACTTTCCTTATAACGAGTGAACAAAATTTAGCCTTTAAAATTCCTAACCTTAACTTTTTCCTTTAATTTAAATGGTGCTTCCTGTTAAGTAGGTATCGATGATTATACCTCCCTTTATATTAAAATCTATATGTTGTTGCATAAAAATCAGGTATATTAACGACTTTAGATAAACTTTAAACCTTACTTTGTTAGTTTGCTTCTGTTTAAAGTGTTTTTGTGATCACTAAAGCGCTACATAGCGCTTAATGATACTTTGCATGCAAGATAGGGAATTTGCCAGGGAAATGAAATGTTTTTTTTAACTCTAAACATTAAAACCAAGAAACTTCAGCAAGAAACAGTGATCCCGATTGAGTTTGGTGATACTTTTTTACAGGTGAACATATAACAAGGAATAAGGTTGATTCAAAAAAGTAAGTTTTCTAAAAAAAAAATGCATTTTGCAATTATTCTAAGCCAAAAATTTCCAAAGTTCTGAATGCAGAATGTAGTCAAAGCATTCAAATGTCGAAGCGCTAATTGGATAAAACCGGTTTAGATGTTTTCTTAAAAAGATCAGACGCTTCTATGGCTCAAGTATGCGGGCTGTGAATGGGATGTTAATAAATTAGTTTGATGTTCAAAAGGAATGTGATGAAGTGTTTTAATGCTACTATTAAATTTATTATATGGGCATTTTTTCTATTAAATATCCAGGCTTGTGGCACAAAGCCTTTGCCAATGCTGAATATAAATTTTATAGCATCATCACAGATAAACCCAGATATCAATAATCGTCCTTCACCCTTAGTGGTGACCATTTATCAATTAAAGGTTTTAGCATCGATACAAAATGCGGATTTTTTCTCATTGTATGATAACCCTACTAAAACGTTGGGATCTGATCTGGTTTTTCAGGATCAAATTGAAATTAAGCCTAGTCAAACACTGAATATAAACCAAACCCAATTGCTTGAAACAAAATATATTGGCCTCGTGGCAGCCTTTAGAGATATCACAAATTCTGATTATCAAATTTTTATTCCGATTAAAAACATAAAAAAGAACACTTTAACCATAGTTCTAGATCCAGCTTCTATTCAGATAAGACCTTGAGGAAATTGCAAAATGCCAGATATCAGCAAAGTTATATGGTCAGAAGGGTTGTTTCTACAACCTCAACATCTTCAACAGCAAGATAGATATATAGAAAATTTAATTGTTAATCGTCCCGAGATATCAGGATTAGCAAGTTGGGGGATTATTGATTATGAAGTTGATCAAAATTTATTATCCTTAGGAAAGTTTTCTTTAATAAAATGCGTTGGCATCCTTCCAGATGGTACTTATTTTAATGCGCCCTATGAAGCTAATTTACCCGATCCCATTGATATTTCATTAGAGGCTGCAGACAGATTAATTTATCTTGCGCTACCTTTAAAAAAACCTAATGCTGCTGAAGTCGCTCTAGAAGAGAATGAAAATGTATTTTGTCGATATAAATCTGAAACCTACGAAGTGATTGACAATGTGGCAGGATCAAATAATTCAGCAGAAATTCAAGTGGGAAAATATACACTACGATGCATGTTAGAAACAAATGATCTAGGGGGATTTAGTTGCTTAGCACTCGCAAAAATTAAAGATATATTGCCAAACAAACAGATAAAACTGGATGAACAATTTATAACCCCCTGTTTAAATATTCAAACAATATCTAAACTATCTATTTTTTCTAAAGAGCTGCTAAGCTTGCTTAATCACCGAGCAGATAGACTGGCGCAAACTCAAACGGAGATGGGGTATGGGGGCGTAGCAGAAATAATAGATTTTTCTTTATTATGTATTATTAATCGAGCGGAAATTCTATTACAGTTCCTGATAAATAAAAAGGCACTTCATCCGGAAAGTTTTTATTTATATTTAATAGAGTTAATGGCAAATTTAGCAGCCTACAATGATATTGAACGTAGGCCAAAGGTTCTTCCTCTATATAAACATCATGATTTGCAAAGCAGTTTTGATCCAATCATTGCCCAGTTAAGGCATTCATTATCTTTTGTACTTCAAAGAAGGGCAGTATTGCTAAAACTAGAAATGCATTCTTATGGACTAATGGTGTCCCCTATAGAAGATAGAGATCTGTTTGCAAATTCACAATTTATCATAAGTATTTCCGCAGATGTCGACAGCGAAGATCTCTCCAAACAATTTTTATCTCAAACAAGAATTTCAGGCGTTGAAACGATACAAACATTAATTACACATGCGCTTCCAGGCATTGATCTGCATCATTTGCCCACAGTTCCAAGAGAAATACCATTTAGTGATGGGGATATTTATTTTTCATTAAACAAAACACATCCTGAATGGTTAGCGTTAGAAAAATCTTCAGCGATTGCCATACATCTTGGAAACGAATATCCTAATTTAAAATTGCAGCTATGGGCCATACGGAATAAACCGGATGTCTAAACCATTTCTAACAGAATATTCATATAAAAACACTGCAGGCACAACTGTGAATGAGCCTGCTGCTTTGAAAAATTCAGACGGAATTCATAGCGTCAATTATAATGCTTTGTTGCAGAATGCTATGCCATTGCTTGCACTGATGGTCGCCGTCAGAAATACCCAAGAATGCCTATTCGCTAAAGAACTCAATAATAGGGTAATTGAACAAATTAAACATTTTGAGCAACGATCCCTATTGGAAGGGTATTCACAGAAAACGGTTTCGTCAGCGAGATACTGTTTAGCGATTGCGTTAGATGAGTCAGTATTATTTACGATATGGGGAAAAAATAGCTCGTGGTCTCAGCATACGCTATTAAATTCTTTGCATAATGAGTCAAGTGGCGGAGAAAGTTTTTATATTATTTTAGAACATTTGTTAAATGATTCAACGTCAAATGTTCACATGCTTGAATTAATATATTTTATATTAAATTTAGGATATAAAGGCAAATATTATAACGATGACGAAGCGTTAGGGATTCTGAAAGAAAATTTATTTAGAACACTTGTTGGCTGTAAACCTGAAATTCCGCCCTTGGCAAAGGGAAATGCCTATCTCTCTGAAACCAAAAAAAACTTAAAACCCTCCTTCTGGACATTGATGATTGTATTGGGTTCTTTTTTGTTGGGTTGTTCATTTTTCATCGAAAAAAAATCACAAAAATATGAAAACGAAATCTTTGGAATAATTAACAATCTGATAATACATAAGAATATTGATGAAAAAAACGTCATAAACTATAAGTTCGGAAATATAAATGAATAAAAATATGTTATTTCGCATATTGAAAATATTAATTGCTTGCACATTTTGCTTGCTTATTTTTTCTATAGGCCCTGAGGTCCAAATAAATACATGGTTTCCCCTAAAAAGCTTGATCATTCGGGGCATTATTATTGCCGCGATATTGTTATTTTGGCCAATTAAATATATCACTAAAAAACTGCGAGCGATTATCCGTGAAAAAAATCTTGCTGCCTCAATATTTAAGTATTCTGCAAGCAAAAATGAAAACCCAGAATTATTAAACTCAAAAGCCTATAAAAATCAAGTCAAGAATTTAATTGATGAGCTTCGGAAATGTCAGCTCATTAATGGAAAGGAAAATATTCCTTTACATAAACTGCCTTGGCTTTTAATTGTTGGCCCTGTTCATGATGGTAAAACCTCTATCATAAAAAATTCCGGCTTAACCATCCCGCTACTTTCAAATATACCCAATGAACTACAAGTTTCCAAAGTGGAAGGACTAAATTGGTATGTAACGGAAGGGGCTGTCTTTTTAGAATATTCTCGCATCTATCAGGATTTACCCTGGGATGCCGAGTCTAATACTGAAGCCTGGATGAGCATATTAGACATTTTAAAGAAATACAAAAATGGCAAACCTATCAATAGCTTAATTGTAACAATCGATATGTCCTCTTTTCTCAAAGACACAGATGAGGTCAGAAATAAAAAAATTGATGGCATTAGACATTATATTAAGAATTTATACGAGCTTCTCGAAGTAAGACTTCCTGTATATATGGTTGTAACTAAATCTGATCAATTAGCAGGATTTTTAGATTTTTTCGGGAAACTAAGTGCTGTAGAGCAAGAGCAAGTGGTTGGTTTTACCTTGCCGCTGGGTAAATTAAGAGAAGGCCAAATCAGAGAGATATTAGTAGACGAGTATGATCAATTTATTGAGCAGCTAAATGCAAGATTGATCTGGCTATTAGATCAGGAACGTGATGAGTTTCGAAAATCAAGATTGTGTTTTTTCCCACAGCAACTTTTACTTCTAAAAAACGTTATAGTGGATGGTATTGCCGCAACATTAATCCCAAATAAATTTTATGAAATTATTGAATTTAGAGGCCTATACTTCACCAGTGCCGCACCAAGTAATGATACATTTTGTGATCCACTGGGATCACTAATCGTAAAACAGTTTGATATTGTGCCCGTAACACAAATTGATAAAGTATTGTCTACAAGTTGTTATTTTTTAAAGAATTTATATCAAAACATCATTATTCCAGAAGCAAATATTGTTAATTTTTTGCCTTATCAAAAGGCGACGAAACAGATTAAAAAGATCCTGACGTATAGCATTTTTTGCATATTGATCGTAACGGCCGTACTGATGCTTTTTGGAGGGTATGTTTATAATCGATCGAAAGCCATACAAGTAGAACGCTATATAAATCGCATTGAGGAAATTCAGACCGATACTCAACATAAACCGATACAGGACTTATTGCCCATTTTTAATTTGTTCACGGATGCAATCGATATATATACTAAAGATAAACATGGTTGGGCATTATCCTATCAACTTTATAAATCCCCGACAATTCAGAAAAAACTAGAATCAACATTAGCGCAAGAATTGGAAAATAAATTATTAGTCAATATTGCAAAACGTTTTGAAAATAGGCTAGAAAACCGAAAGGCTGACTTTTTAAAAACATTTGAAATTTTTAAAGGCTATCTGGTTTTAAGTAACCCAAGTCATTTTCCAAATGAATGGTTAAAAATTGCGGCAGTCGAGGATTGGGCAGAAGATAGTACGATTAATGATAAAGATAAAAAAACATTAAAAATGTATCTTGATCAAGTCATTAAATCTTCCTTTAAACCCTTAGATCTTAATGATTTATTAATAAAAGAAACGATGGAATCAATGGCCAGTATGCCATTAGAACAAACAATTTATAACTGGGTTAAGAAAGAAGCGATGCTTTCGGACATTGCCAAAATAAATTTATTAAATATTGCAAACAAAGATAATAGTTTTTTTGATTCTAATACCACTGTAAATATTGTAAATTTCTTCTCAAGCGAGGGATTTAATAATGTATATTCAATTAAAATCCAGTCTATGTCTCAAAAATTACATAATGATTTTGCGATAATCAATTCAGCATTCAACGGCGTATTCAATAAAAAAATTGAGTCTATTGATATGGTAATGCAAGCAGTCAACACATTGTATGCTACAGAATATCTTGGGCAGTGGGACAAAGCTATGGTTCCCCTTGCACTTAAGCCGTTTGATAATATTGATGGAGCGTTAAGATGTCTCACCTATTTTACAGATGAAAAATCTTCTTTTAATGTAATGCTAGATCTAATCAATACAAATATTCGTACGATTGAAATACTTCCCGGTCGTGTAAGTGCATCTAGCCTTGCCCCTCTTTTAACAGATTTTGTAGATAAAAATACAAGCGGCGTTCCTTATAAAACGGAACTACAAAATCTCTATTTTATGTTAAGCAATATTAATAACAGTAAGGATATATTGAAGGCAAGTTACGATAGTGTGAAATCTATCGTGACGGGCAATGGAAGTGATCCCATTAGCAGTCTTTTTATGGCGATAAAAAAAATGCCTCCATCCATGCAGAGCTGGTATACAACGCTCACTTTCAATTGTTGGAAAGTGTTAATGAGTAATGCCAATTCATTTATAAACAGTGAATGGCGTCAGGTGGTTAAGACGGAATATGATAGTATCAAATTATTTTATCCCATTAGTGAGAATGCGCCCGCTGAGATTAGCGAACAAAAGTTTTCTAATTTCTTTGCCAAAGAGGGTATATTAGATACCTTTTTCAACGAATACCTAAAGGACTTTATTGATACGAAATCTGCTACTTGGTGTTGGATGAACTTTCATGGGCTCGCTTTAGGTTCTACAGATACATTTCCGAGAGAAATCCATAAACTATTAAATATTACTGATTTGTATGCGGAAAAAAGTAAGCAGGTTAATTTAAAACTTTCCATCATTCCTTTAACGCTCTCACCTAATTCCGCGAGTGTTCTACTAAAATTTGGCGATCAAATTGTAACCTATAGGCATGGTCCACTTGAAGAACATGTTATATCTTGGCCCATGCAAACTGCTTCTGAACAAATTGTTATATCCTTTATAGATTTTGAGAATAAAAACTATTCAAAGATATTTGATGGCCCTTGGAGTCTATTGAAATTTATCAATGATGGAAAGTTACATAAGGAGCAGAAATCAGATACCTATAATTTATATGCGAGCATTCATTTGTTTAATGCTAACTTTATGATTACACTGCCTGGCATCTATCTTTCTCTCATTTCAGCCTTTAAGGATATAAATTACCCGAATAAAATTTGATTTCCGAATTTATTGGCACTACCTATACCATCGAAAACCTTACGGTTACGGGGTCAAGTCTGGGTTTTGGCGTTATCTAATCTCTTTTGTTTACCTTTTTGCCAAAAACCTGCCCCTATTCTAAGATAAAAATCGGATTTAATCATCTATCTTTTACAGGATGCTCGCATTTTACCTCAATATACCTTTCATCTAAAACCTCATTGTCTTTTGTCAGATATGAAAGAAAATAAGAATTTATTGCCAAATATCAACAATATTAAAACGCTGTTGGCCAAAACCCAAACTTGATCGCTCTACTTTCAAGTGGTTCAACTATGGTAGATTCGAATGCAGCAAGACTGGGATAAGATAATTGCCGCTGGAATAACCCAATTTGAAGAGGAAACTGGGCTTGCCATTGATTTACAAAACAGAACGATTGCTTTAGATTATCAATATGAAGGTCATATTGACGTTGTAGCGACAATTAGCGGTTATGGGACGATTCCGTTTGAGTCTGGGAAATCAAAATATGGGGCGCTTTATATGAGAATGCATAGCTCTAATGCGCTAGACGCAATTTGAAAAAAATTTTCTGCTATACCTACCTTTGATAATAATTCTCACAAGGAGGGATCCCATTCGGCTAAATATAAGAAACATGATGAACTTGGATCTTTAAGGGTAGTAAGCACAAAAGAAGCCCACCAGGCATTTAAAGCTTAACATAAGATACCTAATCAGAAGATTAGATATACAATGAGCACTGATTGGTTCAGGGAGATTATTGATAAAATGAATTGAAAGAATATTTATGGTTCTTTAGCAAAGTGATGGCTTCAGGGGGGCTCAATAAACCTTATCGTTATTGAGGAGCGAAAAACTTGTAAACAAAAGCTTGCTGCTTTACTTTAGTACATTATATACTATTAGCTAACAACGTAAGGGCCGTGCTTTTGCCAATAAAGCAAGCGCCTGAAAATATTGGGAGCTTTACCACTATGTTTCAATCAGACTATAACGCAAAATCTAACATGCCAAGTGGCTTTGATGTAGCATTCCAAAAAGCATTGATCAGTAAATCCTTAAAATTAACGCATTGTGAACTTAGAGACAGTGAAGTTACAAATTTTATCATTCCATTTTTAAATGTTAACCCAAAAATTACCCATTTAATTGTAAACGATAACAAAATTAGTGATGCTGGGTTAGAAGCGATAATATCAAATACAAAAGTTACTAAATTACACATTAGTGGCAATCAAATTACAAGCAAAGCAACAAGATTGTTAGCCGATAATACAACGCTCGTAGATGTAGATGTGAGTGACAATGAAATTGATGACGAAGGAATAACGTCATTAGCAAGTAACAGCACCATACAGTTTTTAACCGTGGGTGAAAATAAGTTCACTATGAAAGGAATTGAAGCATTAGTAGCCAATAAGAATTTATGGTCTCTCAGTGTTCAGGAGAGTGGAATTGACGATGAAAAGGCACGTGTTTTAGCATCCAGCTGCTCCATTGTTTCATTAGATGTATCGGACAATTTTATTACTGATGCTGGCGCTGAATACCTTGCTGCTAATAATCGCTTGTCAAATTTAAACATTAAGAATAATAAAATAGCTGACAAAGGCGGGAAAGCGTTAGTAGAAAACCGGACGCTAACCAGCATAAATATTGCAAAGAATAGAATGAGTGCTAACATAATTATTTTGTATGTGACTAATCAGCACATTAAAAGTCTGGACATTAGTGGCTATGAGCTTGATACAAACGTATTGAGCATGATTGCTTGCAATAGTTTTTTAACCGAACTATACATCGATGCATGTCAAATTGGCAATGCTGGTTTAAAAATATTAGCTGCCAGCAAAAATTTAGAGGTGTTATGCGCTAGAAATAATGGGATTATGACAGAAGGGGTAGAATATTTATCTACCAACACATCTATAACGGATTTAAATCTTAGTTTTAATAAAATTGATATTGAAGGTGCAAAATGTCTAAAAAGGTTCCCGTTTCTAATAAAATTAAATTTGAGTTTTAATGCTATGAAAGGTGAGGAATATGTACAGGAATTGGCTCATAATTTAAATTTAAATATAGTAGAAGCTCCTGATTTAAGGCTGGATAATACTCAAATAATGAGGTTGCAAATGGAATTAAATGCCCAGAGATTTTTAAGCCTTGAGGAGAAGCTAGTGGGTGTAATGAAAGATCTCTCTAATGAATCGGATAACCAAGCTGAGCAAAGTAATAACCCTCCCGCACTTTTTGCTTTATCATTTTCAAAATGGAATATGAAAAGCTATGATAGCCAAGCAGCTGCCCCATTTAAATTGTTGCTTGAGTATGCAAAGCCTGACACTTTATGTATACATTCTTCTTCGCATTAATTTCCTAAATCAGGTTAAGGTGTTTTGGTGGTTTATTATTTTAAAAGACCTTTAGAATTGAGCCATAAATAAAGTAAACCATATAAACTTTTCATGATTGCTTTGCTGAAGCCACTGTCTATGTCTTTTTTGTTGGTTAGGTTGTCGTAAAGAGCCTGGTTATTTTTTTGGCTTACGTAGTTATGGAATTCCTGGTTCTGCTTAAACATTAACCAGGCAACATAAGTGCCGCAAGGGTTATTTGGACTATTATTGATTTTATCGTATAGATTCCAAATTTTTGTATCACTTTCTATGTCTTTACGGGTGCCCGTAAGCTCTAAATCAATCAGTTTATGTTTGAAGCCATATTCAGTATGTGTGTTCCCTTGTTCTGATTGTCTAAGTTCGCTACAGCCACCCGTTTGCCAAATAAGGCCATTCTTTTCGTCAAAAACCGCCCAATGAGCAATTTTTGATAATTTAACCACGCCTTCTTTTGTAAACGATTCCTTACGATCCCCTAACTCTTTTCCGTAAACATATATTGTTATTTTTATAACAGGAGCAATCATTGATGACATAAAACCTCATTTTTATGGCTTTGATGGAAGGAATAGACCCTTTTTGGGTTCCTCAGGGTCAAGTCTGAATTTTGGCGTTATCTAATCTCTTTTGTTTATCTTTTACCAAAAACATGCTCTTATTCTAAGATAAAAATCGGATTTAATCATCTATCTTTTACAGAATGCTTGCATGCTACCTCAAAAATCTATCATCATATTTTATCAGACATGAAAGAAAATAAGAATTTATTGCAAGCTATCAACAATATTAAAACGCTGTTAGCCAAAATCCAGTCTTGACCTCGCTGTTTTTTGATCTATATATAAACACAACTTTTCATCATTCGGTAATTATGCAATAATTTACTCATAAAAAATTTGCATATTAGTAGGGTATTTTTTGAATATAGAGGGTTATATTCAGGGGGAATAAAATGCCGTATACACCTGATAGACAATACGTAGATGGTTTATATGTGGACGCCAATGTTAATATTCAGGGTTCTACTGAAGCTTTAGAATTTTTTAGGACTCTAAACCCTGTTTTGTTTCCTTTAGCGCCGTTTGAATATAGGCGGTTCTACAATAATGGTTACTATATCCTCCAAAAGCATCGAGATGCTAAAGATCAAGAACTTCAAGTTGTATTATATGGCCCTCATAATGGTAAGGTTAATTTTTTAACTCTTATTAATGGGGTTAATGTTCAAAGTTTTGCACATACGCGAACCAAGACTTTTGACCCGGAAGCCAGAAGCTACCCCATGCTGCCGAGACGAGATTATGTTGTTCGAGGCTTTGATTATGAAGCTGTAGGCAAAACAAAGTATCATATGCCTGGACATTGTATTGATCACGCCGATACTTTAGAAGTTGGGCCTAAGGCGAGCTATTCGACCTTTGACAGGCGCAATTATATACCCGAGCCCCCCAAAAGTTATTGGGGTTTATATATACGTAATCCATTATCTAGAAAAATTAGAAAGGCTAAAGGCGGTTATCTACAATTCCCCTATTATGCAAATGTACTAAAAAAAACGGTTGATGGCACGTTTGTTCCAGCGGGGGTTTTTTTCTCTGAAGTGTATGATTATAAAGTTACAAAAACCTATAATGTTTCTTGGAGCTTCAATAGAAGCTTATCGCCTTCTAAAAAGGGATTAAGCCTTCTAAGCAATTTTGACTCTCATGTTTTAAGCACACCTAAGGCACCTTTGTATGATCCACTTGCCTCTAACCAAACAGTAAACGTTTTACTAGAAAATTTAAAGCAAGCAAGAGCAAGGTTCGAAACGGGTGATTTACAAACAAAAGCGCATCCTCATATTTTTAAAACATACGATCATCTATTAAATGAATTTGAATACCTAACTCCTTTTTATAAGCTTCAGGCGGCCTTAAAAGCCTCAAAAATGCAGGATACCAAAAGAGCAGAACGACATCTTGAGCGAGCACTTCACCATGGTGAATTTTTAATAGAACTTGATGATAAAAGGACAGTATTAGAAGCCGATCACGCCAATAACTGTTATGAGTTATTTAAAAATGAGGCCCCTGGCTTTGAAGATAAGGATGAGCGACAAGTCGATCGTATGGCAAAATTGGATAAAGACGGCATTCAGTATGTTAAAAATTTATTTTAATGAGTTCAAACCGGAAAATTTGATATTTAATAAATAATAATTCTTGTTTTAACTGAGAAGCTTCTATTTAAACAGCCATGCTCGAGGTGTAAAATTGTTCCTTGTATAGCCGACAGTTTTTAGATTGTGGCGTAAAAGTATCGAAAAGCCTATACTGTACGTGATATAATTGGCTCTGTGAAACTGGGGATTAACTTAAATTGAAGGGAGCATGACAATCGAATGACGAGTAAGCGTCCCTCTGAACCCCCATCCAAGGCTGAATTTGATTCTCTGGCTCTATACCATCACGCAACCCATGCTTTTGACGCCAAGCTTAAAAATTTGCTCTCTATTTTAGATATGCCTAAAGAATCTGCATTGGAAGAACGCTTTAAACACCTAGAATCTATTTTGGATAAAATATTTCGTCTGGAGCTCATTCATTATTTAAATTTAAAAAACACTGAAGCACTCATTAAGGGCTCACAAAATACAACAGAACATCATCAACCCCAGATTTTATTGCATCTTTTATGCTTATTAGAATGCACCGATTCTGTTGAATATATTGCGCATTATTTAGAGTTAACTGAAGAAGAAGTGAAAGAATTAATTCGGGAATTACATAAAACATTTAGTATTGATAGTTTAACCTCAAGGGTTCGCCAGTATTATCAACAAAACAAAAAGCGTCGAGAAGCACCCGAACGGCAAAAGGAAAGTGAACGGTTAGGCATAGAGCCTAGTTCGGAACCCAAAGATAGCACTGAAGATCGAAGACAACGCATCTTAAGAAGATATGGTCATTTAGCAACCGTCTTTGATCGGATGTCTCACCCCATTTAATTATTTTGGAGTTTAGCATGAATTGTTTCAGAACACGTATTGCGAATTTAAATGATTTAGATAATGAAACTTTATCGACAGAGCATCGTATGGCAGACAGTGTAGTTCGAGTGATGGGTTCTTGGAGATTTATCGTCATTCAAACGATTTTGCTGGTTATTTGGAGTATTCTCAATATTATTGCTTATTTCAAACATTGGGATCCCTATCCGTTTATATTATTAAATCTTATTTTGTCCCTGCAGGCAGCCTATGCCGCGCCTATTATTATGATGAGCCAGAATAGGCAAGCCGCTCGTGATCGGATTGAAGCGCACAATGACTATTTGATTAATGTAAAATCAGAGGAAGAAATAAGGGTTATCATTGGGCACTTAGAAGCCCAAAATAAAATTATTCTCGGCATGCATCAGTTACTGTTAGAAAAAGGAAAATCCGAATCTTCCTAATGGATTTTATTCCGCCGGCGCTTTAACATGGATGGTAATTGCATGAATATCTGTTTGCATCAACTCGCCAAGTGCTTCATAAACCATTTGATGACGTTTTACGGCTGTTTTGCCGATAAAGGCATCGCTCACAATATGAATGACAAAATGACCACCACTGCTGGCCCCCGCATGTCCTGCGTGTAAATAACTCTCATCTTCTATGTTAAGATCAATCGGGGTTAGAATTTGTAAAGCAGTGCGAATTGCTATGACTCTATCGTTAATGGGTTCCATATGGTTTCTCGCTTTCAATAATAATTTGATGTTTGGACATATAAACACCTTGCAACACAATAAAGACAAATGTTAATCCCATTGTGCCAAATAATTTAAAATTAACCCAAATATCGGTGCTAAAGTGATAGACAACATACAGGTTAGCAAAACCCATCAAGATAAAAAAGATCGCCCAGCTTACATTTAATTGGTGCCAAATTTTATTCGGTAATTGGATATTTTGATCAATTGCCCGCTGAATAAGCGGTTTTTCGCCAATAAAGTGACTCAGTACAAAAGCGATGGCTAACACCCAATACAGCGCTGTTGGTTTCCACTTAATAAACAATTCATTCCGAAAGAGTAAAGTTGCACCGCCCAAAATAGCAATAGTCGCTAATGTGATTAAAGGGATCTTTTCGAACTTGCCCGTGCTGTATCGCGAATAAGCAACTTGTATAATACTGGCGAGGATTGCAATTAGGGTAGCCAGGTAAATATCCCCAAACTTATATCCCAGGAAAAAAAGGGCTATGGGAAAGAGCTCAAATAAAAACTTCATCATTTCGCCTCAGGCAATAGTGTTGGATAGCGTTGATCACGGGCTCACCCATTGTGCAACCTGCTCAATAATAATCGGTGAAAGCAATAATCGTAAATGGCCATGATCTTCTAGGACTAAATTTTTATTTTTTTCACCCGCTAATAATGCAGACTGCCATGGAATAACGATATTGTCAATTTTGCTAGCCACCGAGCAATACGGCACCGCTGATTTTTGTATGCGATGTGTGAGTTCTGTTAAAAAGTGAGAATTCGGGACCATTTCTGCTGCATTTTGACCATATCCCAACACGGCAAGCTTGGTTCCTTTAAAAGGGGTGCCAAGGGTAATCACAGTGGCGACTTCATTCGGATTGGCAAGGTATTCTGTGAAATAGGCGCTGGCTAGTCCTCCCATGGAATGGCCAATTAATATAACCTGTGTTGCGCCTGTTTCTCTTTTAATGTCCTCAATTTTCTTTTGCAACAGGCTAGCAAGATCTGCAATCGCCGCAAAAGGAGGGGTAAGGTTAACCGAATAAATAGTGCGTATACCGATTTTTTTCTGCAATTGGCGTATAAACCAAAACCAGGCGATTTGATTATGGAGATAGCCGTGTACAAATAAGATAGGGGTGAGCGTACCGGTATTTTCTACCGAGGGACATTTAGACGTCCCATAGCGGAAGGGATAAAGTAGAATATTAAAAATGGTGCAAAGATATTCAGCCGCAAAGCTCTTTAAGATATGGGGCCATGAAAAAGGCAAAGGTGTTTGCTGTTCGACAGCCGCTGTTCGTAGTTCAAACACTAAAATAAAGTGGGTGAGTAAGCTATAGATAAACGCAACAATGACAATAATAAAAAAAATGATTTTAAGTAAAAGCATAGTCAGATTTACCTGTTGTTAGCGTGAAATAACTGATTTTGCATACAGATATAAGGAGAGTCGTGGTTCGCTTTACGCCATTTCCAATCGCTTCATAAAGTGTCACAATAGACATTCCCAAGTTATTAAGCCATAGGTCTTTTTATATCCATGAATGATAGCAATATTAGTGATAAACGTCACCGCGTCCTTTCTGGCACTCGCACTACCGGTGCCTTGCACCTGGGAAACTATCACGGCGTCTTAAAAAACTGGTTAGAATTGCAGCATAGGCACCAGTGTTTCTTTTTTGCAGCCGACTGGCATGCCCTAACCACTGAATATGAAAACCCCGCTCAGATAGCAGCCTATACACGTGAAGTCATCTTAGACTGGCTAGGGGCAGGCGTTGATCCGAATCTTTGCACGCTTTTTGTGCAGTCAGCGGTGCCAGAGCATGCGGAACTCCATGTATTGTTATCGATGATTACTCCCTTAAGTTGGCTTGAACGGGTGCCTACCTACAAAGAATTGCGTACGCAACTGAAAGAAAAACATTTAGCCACCTATGGTTTTTTAGGCTACCCCTTATTGCAGGCTGCGGATATTTTAATTTATAAACCCGAATTTATTCCGGTCGGTGAAGATCAAGTGTCTCATATAGAATTGACACGTGAAGTTGCTAGGCATTTTAATCACTTGTACGGCAAAAATCTATCTAAGCCATTATTGCAAGAGCCTAAAGCATTGCTGACAAAAACATCAAAAATGCCGGGTTTAGATGGACGAAAAATGTCAAAGTCCTATCATAATACATTGGGGTTGCGCGAAGAGCCTAGCCAGGTAAAACATAAAATAAAAACCATGCCAACCGATCCTGCCAGAATCCGTAGAAGCGATCCAGGTGAGCCTGAAAAATGCCCTGTTTGGCGTTTCCATCAAATTTATTCCACAGCAGAAACGCAGGAATGGGTACAAGTAGGCTGTAGAAGCGCTGGAATTGGG
Source organism: bacterium (assembly GCA_027364575.1). Classification (GTDB taxonomy): domain Bacteria; phylum Pseudomonadota; class Gammaproteobacteria; order UBA6186; family Azoamicaceae; genus CADEGZ01. The sequence continues at coordinate 150,692 of DAHXPC010000001.1, read as the reverse complement.
TGCATAGAATGCAAACGCCCGGTTATTGAGGCTGTGTTGCAAGAACAAACGGTTATTCGGGATAAAGCCTTGCCTTATCAAAAAGATCCTTCTTTAGTCTCGGATATTTTACGAGAAGGCGCACGTGTTGCCCGTCAAAATGCCCGTGCAACATTGGACGAGGTGAAAGCGGCGATGGGAATTGTAACATTATGATCACGCAAGCAATCAATGAAGTCTTACCCGAAGAAGGTCCACATTGCTATGGGTTTATTCGCGGGGAAGCGGTTACTGAATTGCCCGTAGACTTATATATTCCCCCCGATGCGATGGAGGTGGTCCTCGATCTGTTTGAAGGGCCGCTCGATCTACTTTTATACCTGATTAAAAAACATAACTTAGATATTTTAAACATTCCGGTCGCTGAAATCACTCGCCAATATATGGAATATGTCGAATTAATGACCGTATTACGGTTAGAGTTGGCAGCAGACTATTTGGAAATGGCAGCGTTATTAGCAGAAATAAAATCGCGCATGTTATTGCCTCGCCCTCCGACAGAAGAGGGGGAAGAAGTTGATCCAAGAGCAGAACTGATCCGCCGTCTGCAAGAATATGAACGCTTTAAAGTGGCCGCAGTGCAAATCGATCAGATCCCTAGAATGGATAGGGATTTATTTGTCGCCGGTGCTGAGGTATCGAAAATAGAGTGTAAAAAACCGCATCCACATGTGGAATTGAAGGATGTTTTATTGTCTTTTCGGGAAGTATTAAGACGGGTTGATTTACAATCGGTTCATATGATCCAGCGTGAAGTATTAACCGTACGCGAAAAAATGTCTTATCTATTAGGGAAGTTAGAAGGCGATAAATTTATAGATTTTTTTAACCTATTTGAGGTGTCAGAAGGGCGTTTAGGGGTTGTGGTCAGTTTTTTGGCGATTTTAGAATTGGTACGGGAAACCATGATTGAGCTTGTACAAAGTGAACCTTTTGCACCAATTTATGTAAGGGCCGCCGGATGTTAAACGAAGAATCCAGTTTAAAAAACATGGTAGAAGCAGTTTTGTTAGCCGTTGGCAAACCGATGACCGAAGAGCAATTATTGAATTTATTTTCGGAAGAAGAGAAGCCATCGCTAGAGGTGTTAAGAGATATCTTAAGAGCACTCGCGGCAGATTGTGAAAACCGAGGCATTGAATTGATCCAAGTTGCCAGTGGTTATCGCTTTCAAGTGAAACCCCAATTTAGTCCTTGGGTGAGTAAATTATGGGAAGAAAAGACCCATCGATATTCGCGGGCGTTATTAGAAACGCTCGCACTGATTGCGTATCGCCAGCCTATTACCCGAGGTGAAATCGAAGATATTCGGGGCGTGGCGGTGAGCACCTCGATTTTAAAAACCTTGCAGGAAGATCGTGAATGGATCCGAATGGTCGGGCATAAAGAGGTGCCTGGAAGGCCCGCTTTATATGCAACAACTAAAGGTTTTCTGGATTATTTTGGCTTGAAGGATTTGCAAAGCCTTCCTTCATTGCCAGAAATTATGAATCTCGATGTTGTTAAAATGCAAGAAGAGTTCCCAAACATCCCTGAAGAAAATGGCGTTAGTCCTATTGCTGCAATAGAAGAATTTGATCCAACAGAAACTATAGATGTCGTGGATGAAATTGAAGATTTGGAACAAACAGTAGAAAGTTTGGAAAATGTAGATGAAAATGAAACCCTAAATAAAGAAGAAGAAAATGCAACATTCTAATGATGAAAAGTTACAAAAAGTATTAGCCCGAGTTGGTTTGGGATCAAGACGAGAAATTGAACAATGGATCATAGACGGCCGTCTTAAAATTAATCACGTGGTTGCTAAATTAGGCGATCGGGTCACGATGACAGACAAAGTTGAATTGGATGGACGTTTAGTGCGTCTTAAAGGCAGCGAAGAAATTACTCAACGCGTTTTAATTTATCATAAACCAGCAGGCGAACTGTGCAGCCGAAATGATCCGGAAGGTCGGCCCACCATATTTGATTCACTGCCGTCGATACGGGGTAAACGTTGGATTTCTATTGGTCGTTTAGATTTTAATACCTCAGGCTTACTGTTGGTCACCACCGATGGTGAACTGGCCAATCGAATGATGCATCCGTCCTCCGAAATTGAGCGTGAATATGCTGTCAGAGTGGTGGGTACTTTAAACTCAGAAGATATGTCACGATTTAGGCGAGGAATACAGTTAGAAGATGGCATGGCACGCTTTGATGATATTCGGGATGCAGGGGGAGAAGGCGTTAACCATTGGTATCATGTTATTTTGCGTGAAGGCCGCAATCGAGAAGTGCGTCGTCTTTTTGAAGCGCAAAATTTTCGCATTAGCCGCTTAATTCGAGTGCGATTTGGCAACATTACATTGCCGCGGTTTTTAAGAGTCGGTCAAAACAGAGAAATGGAAAAAGAAGAGGTTTCAGAACTTTTGCAATCGGTAGGGCTACATACTTTTGAACCCGTTAGACGCGGTAGAATACCGCATTCCCGCCATGTGCGAGAAGAAAAATATTCGAAGTCTGCCCCGGCACGATCCAGAACCGATAGTGAACCCAATGCTAGAAAAAGGCTATCGTTCAAACCTCGGTCTGCTACATTGGATGAAGCAAAGAAACCCTCACGCTTTACCAATGAAGAACGCTTTGCAAGAGCGGATGCAAGCATTCAGGGAAAACCTTTTAAAGCAGTGGTTAAGAAAACCATTCCGTCCAAACCTTCTGATTTTCGCAAAAAATAAGAAGCGCATGGGATATTTCAAAAATTAGTTTTTGATGTAATGCTTTAACGGCATTCCCTTCAGTAATACTTAAATTATTCTCACCCCCACCCTAACCTTCACCCGCCAAGTGAGGGAAGAACTTTGGATCTACACGTCGGATAAATTGTTAACAAAAAATGCAGTGAGTACAGATAAGGTTTATTTAAGATGTGTGTAAAGATTTGTTCTGCGATTATTTGCGTCGATGGCGTAAGGCTAATATAGGGCATTCTAAGCCTAGATTATGCTATCTTAAAACGCAGGATACTTATTAGTATAAACTTCTTCGATGTTTTTCGCATCCTGCCTTTTCTGCCAAATATTTGGCAAAAATGTATGAACACTACGACAAAAACATAAATATAAATCTTCATATTCAAATCCATGCTCGGTTAAAATTGCAAACAAGCTATTTAACGTTGAACTTGGACCATTGCAATTCAATCTTAATAAGTCAGCAGTGTGAGAATTGCGTCTCTTATGCCATAATTGAATATATTCTTCCATGTCTTGGGGTTTCCACGGAGACAATTCATAGTCCCAACAAAGCCCACCTTTTCCTAAAATCGAGATAGGATCTTTTGGTGCACAAACTACAATTCTCCTACCAAATCTAATTCTATTTTGAAAATTTAATAATTGGTTAATTTCAATGTTATACATAATATGACCATGCATAACATAAAAATAAAGGGCGGCAGGCGCCGGCACAGTAGTAAAGCTCGAATCATCATGTGATCCATGGGTAACAACAAAAGCTTGTTTTGCTATGCCGCGTGCATTATTTTTGTGTAAAACCCAATTATCTCCATATACACTCTTCAATGGCAGTTGCATGCTAATTCCTATAATTTTTACTACTGCAAAAATTCAAAGTATCATAAGCTTAAGCTCAATTGCAAAATAAATTTAAAAGATTCCTTCATTATAAACTGCTCTAAACCTTAATGTTTTTGTTATTCAGATAAAGTTTCTTCTTACGATTCCTTAATGTAGTGCTATTGATAGAATGTTTAAATCACAAGTCGGATATGTAGCGTCTATGAGAAGGCTTTCCGCTTTTTGTAGCGCTTTCTTCTGCAGCTATTTGGCTGTGTCTACTTTTACTTAAAACGCCACTTAAAACACCTGAAAATACGATTGGGCGCGCAGGTGCGTCACCTGGATCTGCTGGGGTTAAAATTTCTGTTCGAGGCGCTGGATGTAACGCGACTGTCTGAGAACTGATCGCTATTTGTGGATTATGGGCAACACTATTTTTTCTGCTGAAGCTTTTTTGTCGTTCATCCCTTTCATTATATTCATACTCATCTTCATATGGCATATAGGCGATCTCATCTGCTTCTGAAGGCACTAAACTCGTAAAAGCAATTTGTGTTTGACTGCGCTCGTGTTTGCGCGCTCTTACTTGTCTTGCAATTTCTAAGCGTACTTCTTGGGTAATAATTTCCGGATCCTCGAAATTATTGATAAAAGTTACGGCATGTTTTATGAGGAAAGGCAGGGGGAGCATAACAAGAAGGATATAATAAACTAACCTTAAGATAGCCAGCGGATGAGCGGCGTCTAATGTTTCGTTTTTATCCGATAAGAAATCTTTTACCAACATAATACTAAAGTTGATGGCAGACAGATAAATCATTAATCCATTGGCTCGTTGTTGAAAGCGCGAGCTTAATTGCGCAAACGTGGTGATAAGCGCAGGGACAAAAGGGACGGCTTGGTATAAAACATTATAAAGCGGTTCATTGGGGATGTGAATGAAATTCAGCAAGCCTGTTTGATAAATCCGACTATTAAACAAGCATCGGGTTAAAAAATCAATCGCATATTTTATATGCTGCTTTCGCGTTTTCAGCGGGAACCATCGTTCTTTAGCGAGTGGAGAGAAGGAATACCAAAGCGTATGGCTTATCATTAATCCCAATGGAACAGGGGCTAATTCTCCCCAAAATTTCTCATCAGAAATATATTGGGTGTTGGGGTGTACTGCCAAATACGTTTGAATTGCACTGCCTAAGGTAAAAACAAAAGCGGACAAACCATCGGTTGCCGCTTTCCATACTCGAACGGCGGGATGCAAAGGGGATTTTGGATTTAAAATAGCATATCGGCCAATCAATGCCCCTGTGGTTCCGCCAACGATATCGAATAATATCAGATAAGGCGCCGCACTTTGGCTAGCATTGGGGTAAACTTTTAAAATTTGTTTTAATGAAGTGTGCAAGGAAAGGGCGTCATTGAATCCTTCTACCGCAGGAAATCTTTGCCATAATGCAGCGAGGTTTTCAGGCTCATTGGTTGGAAAGCATTGAATTCTTCTTTGCGGACGATCATTGCCTGTTAGGGAACCGACAGAATGGACAATAACCCAAGTTGCATCTTCTCTTCCTGTGTCTGTTTCTTCATTTGAGTGAGCATCTTCTTGTTTGTCCTCATAGTGTACTTCTGGGCTATTATTTTCTGGATAAGGGTAAGTGGGTAAGAGATTATAACCCCATGCTCGAGAGGAAGTGCGGCTATGCAACATTCTTTTTTGAGAAGTTTCTTTGCTATCTGTATGTATTATTTGGATCTTTTCGCCAGGTTCTAAAGTTCGATTCCTTCTGAGTACTGCAGGGGGGCTTACCGACGAAGGGCTTAATGCAGAAGCACTGCCAATCGATCCTTGGGAATCACTATTTCTTCTTTTATATTTGTTACAAACAGCATCTAGTATATTTAAAAAATTACCCAAAAGCGCTTGGATATTAAGGGGGTTGCTATTGGAATTATTAAGCAGCGCACTGCGAAAATATTGCAAAAATACGGTATTATGATCTTTTGCTTCCTGCCGCGATTGGATACTTTTTGCGCTTTCATCGACATTAATGTTTCTATCGTTTTGCGATTCTTTTAAACAATCCTGGATAATCTCAAATGCTTGCAAAGCATTATTAGTCATTTGGCTTATAGAGGTTTCGTCAATCTCTGGCCTTTCATCAAGGGGCATATTATTAAAGGGATCACTCTCTAAATATTGTTCCGGATTCATCTTTGCCCACTGGGCAGTATCTTTTATATGTTCTATAAGGGGGGAAAAAAAAATTTGAGTTAGGGTGACTATTTGACCATCTTCTAAAGATTTAAAGGTTTCGACAAGCCCTTGCCTAACCATTCCAATTAAATCTATAAAGCCCGTTTGTTTTAACAATGAAACTTTACAGACTTCTTTCAGATCGATTAAAAAAGAGGCACGCATTTGCTCAAAAACGGATAGCTTTTCTGGAATACTTGCTACGCTAGCACTCGCGGGAACGTCAGTACTGGCTGCGTTATTAAAATTAAAATTAGAATAGGGTAGGGGAGAAGATATGCTCTCAACTTTTTCAAGCACCTTGTCCATTCGGTTTTTTAACCATTTGTCTTTTAGGTGATTATTAAATAATTCAATCGTACAATGCATGAGAATATCATTTTCTTGCTTTGCATCCATGTTTAGCAATTGTTCGAGAATATGATTTATATTTATTTTAAGTGTTGCTTGTTCGGCTTCTACTTTTTCAAGTATTTCATTAAAGAAGGGCAAGTTTACCGGTGTGGGTGCAGCCTGTCCGCTTCTGTCTAATGTAGATTCCATTTGTTCTTTAGATTCCATTCCATGACTCCATAAATCTAGCTTGATTAAAAAAATGACGATTTAGGCAACGTCAAAATTCTTTCCCGTGATCCCTCCGCTATCTGGCCCTATCAAATAAAGATATTGCGATAAAATATCTTGAGGGAGCGGCAAGGACGAATTGTTTTCCGCGGGATAGGCATTTTTTCTAAGTGCCGTTTTTACCTTAATGGGGTTAATACTATTAACACGTATGGCGGTATGCGCTTCTAACTCGTTCGCAAGTGTTTGCATTAACCCTTGAATGGCAAATTTACTCACGCCGTACGCTCCCCAATAGGCTTTACCTTGAAAACCCTCATTGGCAGACGTAAACACAATAGAAGCGTCTTCAGAACGTTTTAAAAGAGGGAGTGTTGCTTGCGTTAATAAAAAAGCACTATTTAAGTTAACTTGTAGGACTTGATACCATTGCTCAATCGTGTAATGTTCAATGGGGGTCAATGTGCCCAGCATAGCGGCATTGTGTAATAAGCCATCCAATTTGCCAAAATGTGTTTCAATATTTTTGTATAAGTCTTCGTAATCTTTAGGGGCAGCATTGGCAAGGTTCATGGGATAAATGGCAGGCGTGGGGAAACCGGCTTGTTCTATCTCATCGTATAGGATTTCTAATTTTTTTACCGTGCGTGCTAATAGAATCACGCTGGCCCCATACTTCGCAAATAGCTTCGCTGCCTCTCGACCAATACCTTGCGAGGCGCCAGTCACCAAAATGACACGCCCTTTTAATAGGGTAGGAGCAGGGATATAAGGTTTAATCATGGGGAAAGAGTGTACCATAGAGAAGAATTAATGTGCTCTAGTTGTCTCGCCATTTATTTAAGTAGCATACTTTGACTATGAAGGCTACCATTTGAGCGCCTATCTGCAATAATGCTTATCGACAAATCAAAGTAAAATCATTAACATGCCTATTTATTACTCGGGTTTTCATAGCTATGTAGCCTAGTACTATAAATATGGGTCAGCTATTGTTATGGTTTCAGATAATTTTAAGGTTTATTTAGGTGAAATTATGAATAAATTACTACTTGTCATCATGGCAGCAACTATTCTTCTTGGCGGTTGCGCACGGAATATATCGCCTAATACGTATCAAGCGGCAGAAGCCGGCGTTGTAAGTAAGGTTGTTTCCGGTGTTATTATTGGAAAGCGAGAAGTAAATATTGATGCAAATAGTGGTGCGGGTGGGATGGCTGGAGTTGCCGCAGGTGCCACGGGCGGTTCCGCGATTGGCGGAGGTGCGCGCAGCAACATTGTAGGCGCCATTGGGGGGGCGGTTATCGGTGGGGTGATTGGAAACGCAGCAGATAAGGCAGTGAACCGTCATAAAGGGTTTGAATATATTATTAGGCTTGACAATGGCTCAATTATTTCAATTGCTCAAACGAACGACATACAATTTGAAGTTAAGCAACGCGTTCTTGTTGTGTATGGCGCCATGACGCGAATCGTTCCTGACACAACAGAAAGTAACGATAAAATACGGTGAGAATTGCGACTCAAAAAATAGCTGCTTTATTAACAATGGTGTTAAGTTTAATGGGCTGTGCGGCTGAACAAAATTATCGAGGCGTTCCAAGCCAGACATGGGAACATCTAACCTCGGAGCAAAGGCAACTGATTATTGATCGTGCGTATCAAGATGAAATAAAATAATAGGTAAATATGGATATGAAAAAAACTAAAATTTTACTGGCCATGATAAGCACTGTATTGCTCAGCGCTTGTGGAACCAAGCCCATTATGCCCCCTCTACAATACACTAAGCCAATCGGCTTTACAGTCAATAAAAGTGCTTGTTTGAATTGGGAAGTGGGGAAGCAATATTCAAGTGAAATTCCGAACTATAATAGTTCAGGGCAGGATTCTGCTATTGGAAATCTGGTATTGGCAGCAATAGATTCAAATGCACGTGCGCGTAATCCAAGCCACTATCAGTACACGTATGGCAAAGCCGAGCAAGCCATCTTTATGACCTCCCTTAAGCGTGTCCTTGAAGAAAATCGGGTTTTTAAACACGTTAAGTTAACGATGGATCCTAGGCAGGTTAACGCAAAGGATGTATGGATAAATATTTTTTTTAAAAGGACGCGCGTTGCAGATGCAAGTAGAAATTTTAAAGTTACCTTAAGTGTTGAATTGATCATTTCTGCAAACGATAAGCCAACATTCAAACGTACCTATTTGGTTGAAAGTGACGTAGAAAGAAGTGGCCATGGTTTTGTTGATCAACAAACAGACGTTTCCCAAGAGTTATTAGATAAGGTAATTTCAGGGATTAGGGAATGGAATTGTAAAATAAGCAAGAGGTAAGTAATGAAAAAATTAATTATTCGAAATTTTTTGATTTTTATTGGTGCAGCTTTGGTCTTATTAACAATAGGCTGTGCTGCTCCCAAAAATATCGCGTTATCCGAAAATTTTTGGCAGAACCCAAAGCAAAAAATTGTCGTTGCTTCATTTAACCCTCCCGAAGCCGGAGTGCATCTAGCTGGGAGTCAGGGATTACTGGAATATGGGATCAATAGTGCTGCCAATAGAGGGATGAATAATTACTTAAAAAACGCGGAACTGCGTTGGTATTACGAAATAGCTTCTGATTTGACAAAAAGGCTAAAAGAACGCCGTTTTAATGCAACGGTTTACCCACAACAATTGCCAGAAGGTGAAAAGGCTAATAATGTCATTTTAGCCCAATTAGAAGGTAGCAAACTTCTTACCATTAAGCTAATTGCCGTTGGCGCCAGACGCGAATATTACAGTATTATTCCCAAAGGTGGGCCTGAAGCATATTGTGTTTTAATTGGTGAATTAATCGATCCCATAGATAAAAAAGTGTGGTGGCGTTATGAAACGTCAATAAAACAGCCAGTTCAGGGTGAATGGGATCAAGCGCCAAACTATCCGAATTTCAATAATGCCCTTCAGGTTGCCGTGAATGAAGCCAGGGAGGATTTATTAGATAGCTTCTTTAGTGGGCATTAGTTTCATACTATAACGGCTGAGATAGTCGCATAATTAGGGTTTCTATCCACTTGCCTCCTACGGAAAGCTAGCGGCTTAAATCGCCGTTTATGCTATCCTTAGGGGGCTTATCAAACCATCATAAGCTTGCCTGTCTCAATTACAATTAAAATGGGGGCAGAAGTATAGAGTTCAGGACCTTTGAATTATTTGCGCAACCATGCAAAGGTAATAGGCTATTGGTTGGTTTGCTTAATTGTAATAATTTTTACAAAGCTTAAGAGAGACTGCTAGAATTTGGAATGAAAGATAATTTATTTCAAATCTCGCTAAAGGTGGCACTGTGATCAAAATTATACGCACATGGTTTAATCGATATTTTTCTGATCCGGAAGCGGTTTTATTATTCTTCTTGTTATTGTTTGGGTTTGGCCTGGTTATCTTTATGGGCGAGATATTAGCACCCGTATTAGCGGCTATTGTGATTGCCTATTTGTTAGAATGGGTGGTGGCTCAAATACAACGCCTGCATGTGCCGCGTTTGCCTGCGGTGATCTTTGCATTTGTCGGATTTTTAGGCCTATTTTTAGTCTCTTTCTTAGTTTTATTGCCGTTATTATGGAAGCAGGTAAGCAATCTTTTTAATGATTTGCCCAATATGCTATTACAAGGACAACATTTATCCGTTGTTTTAGTTCAACGATTCCCAGAATTTTTTTCCGAAACCCAAGTCCAAGCGTTTACGGCTGAGTTATTAACCGAGGCACGCAATTGGGCTAAAGTTGTGTTATCGATTTCATGGTCTTCCATTACCGGCCTGATTACGGGCATTGTCTATTTAGTCTTAGTGCCTTTATTGGTGTTTTTCTTTTTGAAAGACAAAAACACCTTGTTGCAGTGGGCGACGGGCTTTTTGCCGGCTAAAAGAGGGGTTGTCACCAAGGTATCTTCAGAGGTTAATCAGCAGATTGGCAACTATATTCGAGGCAAAGCCGTTGAGATCTTCGTGGTGTCGGTTATCACCTATGGGGTATTTGCCTTCTTTAATTTACCGTATGCGATTTTACTGGCATTTTTGGTCGGAATTTCAGTATTGATCCCCTATGTGGGGGGGATTGTAATTACCATTCCCGTTATGTTGGTTGCCTATTTCCAATGGGGGTGGATCTCACAATTTGGCTATTTCATGTTAGCGTATTCAATTGTGCAGGGTCTGGATACCAATATTTTAGTCCCCTTATTATTTTCTGAAGCGGTGAATTTGCATCCTATCGCCATTGTGGTGGCTACCGTATTTTTTGGCGGTATTTGGGGTTTTTGGGGTGTTTTCTTTGCTATTCCTTTAGCTACCCTTGTAAAAGCGGTATTAAATGCTTGGCCAAGATCTCAAACTAAGGCGCTATCCCATATCAATTAGATATCGTTTTATTCCATAGATGCATGGGTGGTGGGAGTCGTAGAGGGAGAGCTTTTTAATAAAAAGATTAAAGGCAGCATTAATACAAAACTCCAAGTTATCATGATAAAAACGTCTAAAATGGCAATCATCGATGCTTGTTTTGATAACTCAAGGGCTAAGAGCGCAGCCGCTTTGGGATCAGTCAATGTCAAATCCAGGTTTTGTAAATAAGAGAAGACTGCAGGATTAAAGGGGTGTATAAACCCCCCAAGGTGGTTCCAGGCTATTTGTGTATGCCTAGCTAAAATGGTGGCTACGGCAGAAATACCCACGGAAAATCCAAAAGTACGCATTAGGCTATATAAGCCGGCACCTTCTGCAATTAATGGCGGGGGTAAAGTAGAGAGAGCCAATGTTGATAAGGGGATCATGACAAATCCGATCCCCAGGCCTTGTATTAGCCCAGGAATAATAATCCATATGGGACTAATTTCTAAACTGTATTGAGTGGTCATATAACTGGCTATAATATTTAACCCGATCCCAACGGCAATGAATGTGCGCGCACTAATGCGCGTTGTGTACTTGCCGACAAAAACCATGGCAAACATACTGGCAATTCCCCGAGGCGCCATTAACAAACCGGTGGTAAAGGTCGGATAATTGAAAACATTTTGCATCATCAGCGCTTGGACCACCATAGATCCAAATAACCCTAAACCCATGGAACTGATCAGGGTACAAGCGGCGACAAAATTTCGATCCTTAAATAGCTTGACGTTAAAAACAGGTTTAATGGTGGTACGAAACACACTAAGCCCTATATAACTGAGTAAGCCTGCAGCGGCAAAGCAAGCGAGGATGCTTAGTTTGGTAGACTCAAACCAATCATCATTGTTTCCCCTATCTAATATATATTGTGTCGCCCCAATGGCGGTTACAATGCATATCAGGCTAAGCCAATCCAGCTTTCTTTCCCGCTTTTGCGAGTCGGGGACTGCTTTCCAGGTCATCCACAGGGATAAAATTCCAACAGGGACATTCACATAAAATGTCCATCGCCAACTAAAGATTTCAGTCAAATATCCGCCTAAAGTCGGGCCTAGAACAGGCCCTAGCATGACGCCGATACCCCAAATGGCCATGGCTTTACCCCGTTCGTTGCTGGGGTAAGTATCTATCAAAATGGCTTGTGATAATGGAACTAAAGCCGCACCACATATGCCTTGTAATAAACGAAAGAAAACAATCTGATTTAAATTTAAAGAAATGCCACATAAAGCTGAGGTTATCGTAAACCCGAATATACTGATTAAGAGATATTTTTTTCGGCCAAAATTATCAGAGAAATATCCGGTTAGAGGCATAAAAATGGCAGACGCCACTAAATATGACGTTAATACCCAGCTAATTTGATCGGGCGTTGCAGAAAAGGTACCTTGCATATCGGGCAGGGCCACATTCACAATGGTGGTGTCTAAGACTTGCATAACGGTTGCTGTCATGACCGCACAGGTGATTAAAAAACGCGCTTTTTTATCCGCGCACATACTCATCGAGAAGCAGGATGATGCGTAGTATTTATGGTCACGGTGGCGGTCGACCCAATCCGTAAAGGATATCGTGGATCGGGATTTACCATCAGCACTTTAACAGGAATACGTTGGGTTACTTTTACCCAATTGCCTGTGGCATTTTGCGGGGGCAGAAGTGAAAAAGCCGTGCCACTGCTTTGACTAATGCTCTCTACGATTCCTTTAAATTTGTGATCCGGATACATATCTAAAACAATTGTTGCCGTTTGGCCTTTGCGAATATTCGTTAGTTCAGTTTCTTTAAAATTAGCATCCACCCAGAATTTTTGGTTATTAACCAATACGAATAAAGGCATTTGCCCTCGGACAATTGTGCCTGGGCGTAGGCTAAAATTATTGATATGCCCATCTGTTGGCGCGCATACTTTGGTATACGTAAGATTTAGGTTAGCTTCTTCTAATTTGGCTTGGGCAAGTTTAAAGTTCGCGGCTGCAATCTCGACCGCCGCTAAGGCATTATCTTTTTCTTCAGGGGGCAAAAATTTTTGTTCGACTAATTTTAAAATGCGTTTGAAATTTATATCCACATTTTTTAAATGTGCTTCGGTTTGTGATACTTGTGCTGTGGCTTGTTTGATTGCCAATAAAAAAGGCCCGGGCTCAATATCAAATAATGGGCTATTTGCTTTAATGGCTTGATTGTTTTCTATGTGTACAGTCTGCACAGGCCCTGAGATTTGGGCAGCAATTTGAATCGTATAGGCATTCACATAGCCGTTTTCGGTTGCGATGTGAGTGCGATAGTAATGGAAGGAAGATATAATAAAAAATAAAAACAAAAAAGCAAGCAGACTTAATAATGTTTTTTTATATTTAAGCAAAAAACCGCGCACGCGCAACGACTGGGCTAGTGTGGATAGTAATGGGAATTGGTTCATTTTTGATACACGCTCTAATTGTTAATAAAATACACTCTTGATTATTATATACGTTGTTGCTGATGTTGATGGGTCATATATGACCCCTTCCCTTCATTATAGTCTATCGATTTATATAAAAATTTTATGTATTAGCCCTAAAATTTGATGCCCTTTATATATCTCCCCCAGCGAATTGACTAATGGTAGACTTTTAATCACTGAATTTTTGAGCATTTTGCTAAAAGCGAAGAGATAACGATGGGTGGGGCTTGTACGACGGAAAAACAGATTATTGATGCGCTACATGCTGGGCAGCTTCATCTTGGTAGCGCGCTAACTGCCGCAGGTAATAAAAAACATGAAGAGGCTTTAAAGGACAATGTTGTGGCTATGTGTTGTTTTGGGGCCTGCAAAAAAGACAATGCTTACTTATACACAAAAGTAGATAATTTATTAAAACAAGCATTATTAGGACAAGGAGATTCTTTAGAAACGTTGCACCAATATCCGGAAGCCCGCGCCTCTTATTTTATCTTAAAGCGCAACAATTAGGATCAAAAGCCGCCGCCGAGAAAATCAATACCTTAGCTACTTTTCAAGCATCCAGAGTGTTTTGAGGCAGAACATTCTGAGGTACGGGGAATAAAACAAATGTTAAACAAGCTAGAAATCACGCTTTCGGAACAAGAGGCTGTTTCTTCTCCCCCTTTGATATATTCAGCGAGAGGAAGAAGTGTTGTGGCTGCCTCTAGTGCAAACGAGGCTGTTGAGCAGGAAGAACACATGGCAGCAGGCATGCTTGCTAGGCAGCTTTCAAACCTTGTGTTGCTGCTTTTTGCCAGGAGGACTTTACATATTTTTATGCACTCAAGAAAGAATGCATCAGAAAATGCCACTCTATGGTAAAATTTCGCTTTTATTTGCAATACTAGGGTTATAATTATTTATTTTAAGGTGAGAGAGCTGTATGGCCGGACACAGTAAATGGGCAAACATTAAATTTCGGAAAATGGGGCAAGATGCCAAGCGCGGAAAATTATTTACCAAATATATTAGAGAAGTGACCGTCTCGGCTCGACAGGGGGGAAGTGATCCCACTTGCAACCCCCGTTTAAGGGCGGCCATCGATAAGGCACTTTCGGCTAATATGACTCGCGATACCATCGATAGGGCCATAAAACGTGGCACCGGCGAAGAAGAAGGCGTACGGGTAGAAGAAGTACGCTATGAAGGGTATGGGCCTGGGGGCGTTGCAGTAATAGTAGACTGCATGACTAATAATCGAAAGCGAACCGTCTCCGATGTGCGACATCTTTTTACAAAATTTGGGGGCAGTTTAGGCACGGATGGCTCAGTGGCCTATTTGTTTAATGAAAAGGGCCAAATTATTTTGCCGCCGGGCACCAACTTTGATGCGGTTATGGAAGCTGCATTGGAATTTGGCGCCGAGGATGTTTTAACCGAGGAAGATGGAACCATAGAAGTAATTACTGCATTTGAAGATTTTTTTAAAGTTAAAAATGCAATTGAGGCATTAAGCTTTAGTCCAGAACGTTCAGAAATTACGTTAATTCCAACTACTTTAGCGCCTTTAGAAGATAAAGAGATCGCAGAGAAGTTTATTAAATTTATTGATCTTTTAGAAGATTTAGATGATGTTCAAACGGTTCATTCGAATGCCGATATTCACGAAACTATTTTGGCAAAATTAGAATAAGCTTTACAAAAAATGGGAGAAGGCCATACGCATTTTAGGAATCGATCCAGGTTCGCAGATCACCGGTTTTGGCATTATTGAACAAATTCGGGGACGGCAACAGTATATTACCAGTGGGTGTATTCGAATCAGTAAAAAACCTTGGCAACAACGCCTTCAGCATATTTTTGAGGGATTAACCACCATTATCCTAGAACATGCGCCCACCATTGTGGCGATTGAAAAGATATTTGTTCATAAAAATGTTGCATCCGCTTTGAAACTGGGCCAAGCTCGGGGGGTTGCTATTGTGGCTGCTACTTTACATGGGTTAGAAATAGCGGAATATACGCCTCGCCAAGTGAAAAAAACAGTGGTTGGAAATGGCGCTGCCGATAAAGCGCAGGTGCAACATATGATGCAAGCATTGTTAAAATTGAGTGGCTTGCCGCAAAGTGACGCAGCAGATGCGTTGGCGGTTGCTGTTTGTCATGGTCAAACTTCACGCGGGATTTTATGATTGGTCGTATACGTGGAATATTAGAAGTCAAAAAGCCTCCCTATTTATTAGTCGATGTGAATGGAGTGGGGTATGAGATTCATGTGCCTATGTCCACGATTTATAAGCTTCCAGAAATCGGGGGAATGGTTAGCCTGTTTACCCATTTTCAGGTTCGAGAAGATGCACAAATCCTTTATGGTTTTTTTGAAGAACGTGAAAGAGTATTATTTAAAGCATTGATCAAAGTCTCAGGCGTGGGTCCGAAACTGGCTTTAACCATATTATCGGGAATGGATGTTTTACATTTTATTCAATGTGTGGATAAGCGAGAGTCAGGCATGCTGGTTCGATTACCTGGGGTTGGCAAAAAGACTGCCGATCGTTTAATTGTCGAAATGGCTGGTAAGCTCGATGTATCGTTAGCGTTTGGTGAAAGCTTATCTAGAAAATTATTTGAAGATAAGGTGGATGTTTCTTCGCCCATTGTCATAGAAGAAGAGGCCGTCAGTGCCTTAATTGCCTTAGGGTATAAACCCCCTGAAGCGAGCCGAGCGATTGGCAAAGTCTTGTATGAGGGGGCAACTAGCCAGGATCTTATCCGTAAAGCACTGCAAAGTTTAGCAAGGGCTTAAAAAGTTTTACCGATACCATACCACGGGGTGAATATTATGATTGAAACGGATCGCTTAACCACTGCATCATTGCAGGTAGATGAAGAGCGGGTTGACAAAGCTATTCGTCCTAAATGCTTAAAAGATTATATTGGACAGCCGAGTGTCCGTGAACAAATGACTTTGTTTATTGAAGCCGCTAAAGCTCGAAAAGAAGCACTGGATCATGTCTTAATTTTTGGTCCGCCCGGCTTGGGGAAGACAACACTTGCACATATTATTGCCACCGAAATGAATGTTTCCCTACGTCACACTTCAGGACCCGTGTTAGAAAGAGCAGGCGATTTGGCCGCGTTATTAACCAATTTGGAAGCCAATGATATTTTATTTGTCGATGAAATTCATCGGTTAAGCCCTGTTGTGGAAGAAATATTATATCCTGCCATGGAAGATGGTCAATTAGATATTGTGATTGGGGAAGGGCCTGCTGCACGATCCATTAAACTGGATCTTCCGCCATTTACTCTAATTGGTGCGACCACCCGAGCGGGCTTATTAACATCTCCCCTTCGCGATCGGTTTGGTATTGTCCAGCGTTTAGAGTTTTATAATGTTGCGGATCTCCTAAAAATTGTGCAACGGTCTGCGCATATTTTAAATTTGAATATGAATGAAGAAGGCGCTGCGGAGATTGCGAAACGATCACGAGGGACACCCAGAATTGCCAATCGATTATTGCGCCGAGTTCGGGATTATGCCGAAGTCAAAGAAAAAGGGGTGATTAACCGTAATATCGCGGATAAAGCTTTAGATATGTTATGCGTTGATCACGAAGGCTTTGATATGATGGATAGAAAGCTTTTATTGGCCGTCATTGAAAAATTTAGTGGGGGGCCTGTGGGTTTAGATAATTTAGCCGCGGCTATTGGAGAAGAACGCGGAACCATAGAAGATGTGTTAGAGCCGTTTTTGATCCAACAAGGTTTTTTAATGCGCACGCCTCGGGGCCGAGTCGCCACAGAGCGCGCTTATCGCCATTTTGGCCTGCCTTATGTACATAAAAGCGAATGAATGTCATGCATACCCCGATACCTGTGATTACAGTGGATGGCCCAAGCGGTTCCGGGAAAGGGACTATAGGCTTACGATTAGCAAAAGAGAAGGGATGGCACTTTCTAGACAGTGGTGCACTCTATAGAGTATTGGCATTGCTTGCTTCACGCCGTGGGGTGGCATTAACGAATGAAAAAGCATTACAACAATTAGCCCTTAACCTAGATGTGCAATTTGAGGGCAAAGTCATGTTAGAAGGGCAAGCAGTCACTCAAGAAATTCGGACTGAACGCTGTGGCGATATGGCCTCGCAAATTGCCGTTTTCTCGGGTGTTCGGGCGGCTTTATTGGAAAGGCAAAGAGCTTTTTGCCAATTCCCGGGGCTTATCGCCGATGGCCGAGATATGGGCACTGTTGTTTTCCCAGGAGCGGTGGTTAAGATTTTCCTCGAGGCCAGTGTTGAAGAAAGGGCCAAACGACGTTATTTAGAGTTGATGCTTAAAGGTCAGGATGTTACTCTAGAGAATCTTTTACAGGAGATATCGGCGAGAGACGTTCGGGATAAAGGGCGTGTAATCTCACCGTTAATTCCTGCAATCGATTCGGTTGTTATAGATACAACCGGTATGGGGATAGAGCAGGTATTTGAGCAGGTGTTAGAAGCCATCAAGGAAAAGCACTATTAATGTTAAGTTAAGGCCTACACGGTTACTCGATTCAATCGGGGGGGTCGGTAGAGATTTGGAAGTGAACATGAGCGAAAATTTCGCAGAATTATTTAAGCAGAGTATTGATAAAAAAGCAGTACAACTTGGTTCCGTTGTTATGGGTACCATCATTCGGATCAGTGATGAATATGTCACGGTTCATGCGGGATTAAAGTCGGAAGGACATATTCCGATTGATCAATTTTATGATGAAAATCGCCAATTAGAAGTTAAAGTCGGCGATCAAATCGAAGTCGTTCTGGATGCTGTTGAAGACGGCTGGGGCGAGACTCGTTTATCACGCGAAAAAGCTAAGCGCGTGGAAGCTTGGACTCGATTAGCAAGAGCCCATGAGGCAGGCGAATCGGTCAAGGGTATCATTAGTGGTAAAGTCAAAGGTGGGTTTACTGTCGATATTCAAACCATCCGAGCATTTTTACCAGGTTCATTAGTCGACGTACGACCTGTACGGGATCCTGTGATACTAGAAGGTAAAGAGTTAGATTTCAAAGTTATTAAATTAGATCAAAAGCGTAATAACGTAGTGGTATCCCGACGTTCCGCAATGGAATCAGAAGGCAGTGCTGAACGCGAAGAGCTAATGACTAACTTACAAGAAGGTCAAGAAACCAAAGGCGTTGTTAAGAATTTAACTGACTATGGCGCGTTTGTGGATCTAGGCGGTGTTGACGGTCTATTACACATTACCGATATGGCATGGCGCCGCGTTAAGCACCCCAGTGAAATTGTTGCCGTCGGCCAAGAATTATTGGTAAAGGTTTTGAAATTCGATCGCGAAAGAAATCGTGTTTCCCTCGGCTTAAAACAATTGGGCGAAGATCCTTGGGTAGACATTACTCGTCGTTATCCAGAAGCCACGCGTTTAGTGGGTAAGGTAACGAATATTACTGACTACGGTTGTTTTGTTGAAATTGAAGAAGGCGTAGAAGGATTAGTTCACGTTTCTGAAATGGATTGGACCAACAAAAACATTCATCCCTCAAAGGTTGTTCAATTGGGTGTGGAAGTTGAAGTCATGGTCTTAGATATCGATGAAGAACGTCGTCGAATTTCCTTAGGGTTGAAGCAATGTAAAGCGAATCCATGGGAAGCTTTCGCTTCTGCACATAATAAATCAGATAAAGTGTCTGGTAAGATCAAATCGATAACCGATTTTGGTATCTTTATCGGCTTAGATGGCGGAATTGATGGCTTGGTCCATTTATCCGATATCGCTTGGAATGAAAGTGGTGAAGAAGCCGTTCGTCGCTATAAGAAAGGCGAAGAAGTTGAAGCGGTTGTTTTGGCCGTCGATCCGGAACGTGAGCGAATTTCTCTGGGTATCAAACAGCTAGAAAATGATCCATACGCCCATTTTGTTGGCGAATACACTAAAGGTAGCATTGTGAGCGGAACCGTTGGAACCGTCGATGCCAAAGGTGCAGTTGTGCTATTAGCAGAGGGTGTAGAAGGGTATTTGAAGGCGTCTGATCTAAGCCGTGATCGTGTAGAAGATGCACGCACTGTGCTGAAAGAGGGTGATCCCGTAGAAGCCAAGTTTATGGGTATGGATCGCAAAACTCGCGTGATTATGCTCTCAATCAAAGCTAAAGATAGCCAAGACGAGCAAGAAGCGATGCGTGAGCTTAGCCGTTCAGAAGGCGCTAGTCCGACTTTAGGAGATCTCTTAAAGGAACAAATGGATAGCAAAGACAAAGAAAAATAAATCGTAAACGGGAGCGAACGTTGAAACGAACAGAAAGGCAGCAAGTAATATGCGTTTATTAAGTTTAATCGGTTTAACGTTCGCAACCCTATTAGGTGTGAGCTTCGCACTTTTAAATTCTGCTTCCGTTGCGATCCATTATTATATTGGCACCCGAACGATACCTCTTTCCCTGTTAATTCTGATAGTGTTGGTATTCGGCATTGTGATTGGATTATTGGCCTCTTTTCCTTCCATTCTAAGGCTAAAAATAGAAAATAGACGTTTATTGCGTGTGCGTGATTAATTGCCATGTGGGAACTGCTTTTTTTACTGTTGCCTTTAGCTGCATTTTCCGGTTGGTGGATTGGGCGACATGCCTTTACGCACCAGGCAGTGCGGAAAATTGCCGGTCTGTATAAACTTATTGATCCCGCTTCTCATAAAGCTGCTGATGTATTGGCACAACTCATCGATCCCAATCAGGAAAGCGTAGAAACACATTTGGCATTAGGTGGCTTATTTAGACGCCGTGGCGAGGTGGGTAAAGCAATTAATATTCATCAAACCCTGATCAATAAACCCTCTTTAACCGACGCGCAACGGGCGTTGTCTTTGTTAGAATTAAGCCGCGATTATATGCGGGCAGGGGTATTGGATAGGGCCGAAGACGTTTTGTTGAATTTGGTGGAACAAGGCTACGAATTAGAGGCCGGTTTTCAACATTTAATTGATATTTATCAGCAAAGCAAAGATTGGTTACGTGCAATCAAGACTGCAGAGAAATGGCAAAGTAAAACTCAGCACAATATGAGTTACCATATCGCCCATTTTTACTGTGAGCTTGCAGAGCAGCAGTGGCTAAAAGGGGAGCAACCGGATGCCATTTTATATTTAAAAAAGGCATTACAAGCCAATCAACGCTGTGTCAGAGCCAGTCTATTGTTCGGAAATATTGAGGCTCAAGCAGGTCGTTATCAATCGGCTATTATGGCTTATAAACAAATTCAAGTGCAGGATGAAGCCTTTTTATCCGAAATCATTTTACCACTTGCTCGCTGCTATGAAAACTTAAATACTGTGGAAGAAATGATTGAATATTTTGATGATTCCTTGCAGAAACAATTTACGACATCAGCCGTACTTGCATTTGCCGAATGGCTGCATAAAAGTAAAGGGGAGGGAGCGGCCATGCATTTTGTGGTACAGCACCTGCGAAAAACCCCTTCGCTTAGAGGCTTAAGTCGCTTAGTTCAATTTAGTATTGCGCGCGCAGAGGGAACTACGCAAGAAGATTTGGTTTTATTTCAGGAGCTTATTGAAAAAATGCTGATGAATAAACCTTCTTATCGATGCGAATGCTGTGGCTTTTCTGGTCGGACATTACAGTGGCAATGTCCAAGTTGTAAACGTTGGGATGTCATAAAACCTATTCATGAATAAAATATCACTTGTATTGCCAATTCGAAAAGCTGTATTTCCTGTCGCCGGAATGGGTACTCGATTTTTACCCGCCACCAAGGCCAATCCAAAAGAAATGATGCCGGTCGTCGATAAACCGCTAATACAATATGCGGTAGAAGAAGCGATAAAGGCGGGTATTGAAGAATTAATTTTTGTCACCAGTAGTAGCAAGCGCGCGATTGAAGATCATTTTGATAGCAATTTTGAATTAGAAGCAAATCTTGAAAATCAGGGTAAAGAAGAATTATTAAATATTGTTCGTAATATTTTGCCTAAAGGTATTTCTTGTCTATACATTCGACAATCGGAAGCCCTGGGATTGGGACATGCAATTTTATGTGCAAAGCCTGCAGTTGGGAATGAGCCATTTGCCGTTTTGTTGGCAGATGATTTAATTAGCTATGAGAATAATGCTTCCTGCTTAGAACAGATGATTCTAAAGTTTCAAGAAGTGAAAAGTTGTATGGTGGCGGTAGAGAAAATTGATCCTAAAGACAGCGTTAAATATGGCATAATCGGTGTTTCGGGATCTTTTTCTACTTTTGGTCAAATTCATAAAATTGTGGAAAAGCCGAAAATGGAATTAGCCCCTTCAAATTTAGGTGTTGTCGGGCGCTATATTTTAACTCCAGAAATATTCACCCAACTTGAGCAGGCAAGCTTTGGTACGCATAATGAAATTCAATTAACCGATGCCATTGCTTCCATAATGCAAAAAGACCCTGTTTATGCCTTAGAATTTGTCGGAAAGCGTTATGATTGCGGAAGTAAATTAGGGTATTTACAAGCGATAGTCACTTATGGGTTGCAGCATCCAGAAGTAGCAGCAGAATTTAAGCAATACCTGAATTCGACTGTCAGCTGATCCATTCGGTTCTCATGAGTTTTAGACAATTTGTAAGTTTAAGAAAATCCGGCCAATAATTTTGGAAATGCACCGGCTTGCTGAATCACTTTAAGCAGCTGTTGATAGCTATCCACATTTAATTTTCGCTTAATATTTTCTCTAAAGGTTTGAATAGTCCGACTGGATAAGCCCCCCAATAATTTTGCAGATTCCTTAATCGAGCACCCTTTTAACCATAGACCCAAACATTCGATTTCTCGGTTTGTTAATTTTTTTCCAGTGGTGTCTTTAATTAACAGAATAAGATTTTCTTTATTAGTGGTTGCATTTTCAGCGTCATCATCAGCCCTGTCTCCCTCATGGGCGTTTTGCATTAATACTCTAGGGAGATCGGTAAAGCAATGATAGTTTGAAATAGAACCTTCAACAATTTTGCCAAATCCTATTCCTGAAAATGTAATTTTTTTATCCGTTGGATTAAAATTTAAAATTTTTCCCACATGAATCGCATTGCCTATCCATTTGTAAATAATGGTATTCTGTTGTTGAACAATATCTTCAATGGAAAATGTAAAAGATGAAAAAGCCATAAAGGTTTTTTGAGCATGTAGCTTTAGGGCATTGGGTCCTTCTCCTTTTAAAAAAGAAGTGTGTATATCTGCAGAAGGTGCCACAAATTGATCGATGACTGCTAGGGATTTATTTTGCCATAATGGGAGTAGAAATTCGTGGGTGAGGTCCTTTAACGCTATTCTCATATCTTCAGTCCTTTTAAAATATATAAGTTGTTATGGTGACATACTAAGCGTTATTATATGGGTTGTAAACCGTGCAAATGGCGGAGTGTATATGCAAAATAGCGAATTTAGCGTATTATCGGCATAAAGAGTTGTTTGAAAAATGGGTATTGTGCAAACATACACTCAAGAAAGTGTACACGCATTAATCCTTGCTGTGTAGCAACCCATGAAAATAAATGAAAATTGAAGGTGGAAAATATTGATTATGCTGTGGATTCTAAAAAGTGTGCAGGCAGCTAGAAGATCCGGGAAAAAAACCAGCTCTAAGACCCAGCCAAAAATAAAAATTTTGGCACTATTTTCTAGATGGGTGCCTATACTATTAATTGCTTGGGCTGTTTTATTGATGTTTTCCATTAGCAAGGATCAAAAGCATAAAGAATTTAAAGTGTTTGTAACTTCTGCTAAACAAGTTTCAAAATTGATTAGAAAGTCATTACAATTTTTTGCTTCATATAAAGCTTTGGGGACGCCTTTAGAAATCCAGTCATATTGAAAACCATCTAATCATTTTGGTTTGGAGGATGTGGGGTTTCGAAATGTTAATCAAAAAAAACTTATGCGTCTGTTGTGCTGCGTTACAAATTTCTTTTTAGGATGGTATAAATGAATAAGGTGAAAGTGCTAATAATTTTTTTGACAAGTTTAATGGGAATTTTGAGTGTATATGGTTGTAGTGCTATTCAATTTAAAAAAAAAGGTGTTCCACATCTGCCTCTTCAAGCTAAATTTAAGAAAACCAATCTGGCTTTGGTGTTAGGGGCTGGAGGCGCTAAAGGTTTTGCGCATGTGGGGGTAATAGAAGAATTAGAGAAGGCAGGCATAGTGCCAGATGTGATTATTGGCTGCAGTGCTGGCGCTATTATTGGTGCTTTGTACGCGGCAGAGCCAAATATTCACTCTCTAAAATCCGTTGTATTATCGGGAAAGAATTCAGATATTGTTGAGACTAACATCAGTGAATGGCCATATTCCGTTTATAGTCATCATAAGCTTATCAAATATTTGCATACAAATCTTAAGTCGATCGATTTTAAAAATTTAAAAATACCCGTGGTTATCGCTGCAACAAATTTACAGCATGGAAATCTTACCGCGTTTAGCGAAGGAGATATCATTCAGCCCATATTAGCTTCGGCAGCCTATCCTGGTGCATTCCCTGCTGTAAAAATTGAGGAACAGTATTTTGTTGATTGTGGCGTATCGAATCCGGTTCCCGTCCAGCTGGCCAGAAACTTAGGTTTTAAAAAGGTGATTGCAGTCAATATTTCTGGGCAATTGCCCGAGTCATCCCCTAACCACATTTTTGGGATGCTAATGCGTAGCATTGAAATTTCTTATATTAATAACGCTCGCTCAGCGGCTGAAAATGCAGATGTTGTTATTAATTTTGATTTCAAAAATATACCTGTTTTTTCAGATCAATATAACGATTATTTATATGAAGCTGGCAAAAAAGCTACGCAACATGCAATGCCAAAAATATTGACGCTTCAAAAAAAGAAGCAGAAAATAAAGCGAAATATCCGTAATCTTTCTCAAAAGAAATAATTAATGTCAAGCGACTAGCGATTGTTTAGGGATATCAAAGTAATATGCAGAAACAAAAAGGCATTTAGCTTCTAAAATTATAATCAAAATTATGTAATGTTTTGATGGCTGGAAAATCCGCCATTCTAAGCAGCATTTGTTCATGCCGCCCATGTCTAGACCGTAGTTCATAATTGAGTATTCCCTCTAAAAAATCGCTATAGCCCATATTTTCTTCAGCCGCCACTTGCGTTAAAATGGAATACTCATATGCTAACGGGGTTAAAAACAATATCTTGCAAAGACTCCTGATTTTTTCGCTTGTAAATTCATAAGTGATCCTTAAGAAGCAATTTTTTGAATGTGTTGATAAATAGCTATGTTATTTTGCAAAAAAGTAGCATCATATCCCGGAAGCAATGTTGAATGTGGACAACAATGGCTCAAAACTGCTTCCTGTCCAAGTTGACTCACACCTGAATATAAGGGTGGAGGTGCTTGCAATGTGAATTTTTTAATCTCTGCCCAAAGTTTATACGGTTGTTCTTGAGTGTCTTTATGGATCCTAGTATTTGCTACTGTATCCAGCCAATCATGGACGGCAACATTAGAAGCCAAGATATCTAACACTAATTCACTGTGCTTAAATTGAGCGCTCAACAGATTAAAAAAACAAAATCGCAAATATCCTATAAATTTCCCTTTTTCTTTTGTTTTAACCCTATATGATTTACATAAACGCGAAAAAAAATCACATATTTAGCAAACAACCTTTTGCTCTTTAATCGCTTTACGATATGTGTTTCCTAAATAGATTGCAATAAAAAACCATATAATGATCAGCGGAAATCCAAGGAACCCACTCAAGTTTAAGTAATATGCCCTGCCTACTAATTGGCCATAGGCATGTTGTAAAGGGTAAAGGAGCATGTTAAAAATTGAACCTACTTCTTTTGAAGCCCTTGAACCAAAGGTTTCAATCCAAGCTTGTGCTTTAAAACGTATATCCACAGTTGTTGGAATATACAGTTGTTTTAAGGCGGGCCCATTAAGAGCATAGTTTATTGCTTTAGAGCCAACCATTAACGCGAACAGAAATGGCAATGAGCTATAAGTCATAAAACCCAGCAACGCTAGTCCTACTATTACTGGCATCGCCGCTAAGGCTACGCCAATCCCTAGATAACGTGTAATATTACTAATTCCCAATAGCAAGCAAAGTAAAGATACAATATTTACACTCGAGCCATAAATGCTAAGGTAATTACTTAATGCAACGCCTGTAAATTTTGTACTAGCAGCCAATTTGAAATTAAAATCAAAAATTGTAATTATAAGTTCATAAATAAAATTCCCAAAGAAAATAGCAATAAGATATTTATGAGACATCAGCAATTTTAGACCCTCTAAAAATCCAGGTTCTTGCTGCACTTGTTCCTTGTGTACCGTTTTGTCCTGGAAAGAAATAAGCAAGTTTTGTGGAGTGGTTTTTAAAAAATAGCGTACCATAGGAATAATAGCTAAGGTCAAACAACCAAGAATTACAATTGACAAGGTATCTGTTGCCAATCCTAAACGATGAGGTAACCCTCCGATGCTGTAGGGACAAACTATACCTCCTGTTTGTCCTAATGCCACAACTAAAGGAAAACCTCTTTTAGCGGATGCGGGTTCTGTTGTATCTGTAGCAAAAGCCCAAAATAATGCAACTACCAATGAGCCAAAGCTTTCAACAAATAAATACCACAAGTAGCCTAAAACCTTTGTGCCTATAAGCAATATAAATGGTCTGCTTGCGATATTTTCTGGTGAGCCCTGGCTTGCCCACATCATAATGCTAAATAATAATATTGTAGTACCGTAAAAAGCGGGTAAAATTACCAGCATTGTTTCTCTGGAGATACGCCCTAATAATTTTGTATAGAAAATAACGAGTGGTAGTAAAGCGATAACTGAAACTGTTTTAGCATATGGGATTTGCATTTTATCAACAAGCTGAATAAAAAGGGCATCTTTTAATGGCCTAAGCGTCCAGTATACGCCTATAATAATGGCAAAGATCCAGCCCATATACAAGAACTTCTTAAATTCAGCACGCTCAAATATACCAAAATTATAGCTACATATTTTCATTAAAAAATCTAGCATCATGTTACCCCTTTCTTTCTTGAAATTTTACGCTATTATAAGCTTTTTGTAAAAGCAAGAAAGCAAGAAAGCAAGAAAGCAAGAAAGCAAAATGCTGTATTAATAAGGCCAGTGTATAAAAACGTACCCGAAAATAATTTTTTTTATGGGTATGGCTGTTTATATCAGAAAGTCACTCAATTTCATTGGTAAGCTTTAGCAGGTTAGAAGAAAAAACTGTGCTTTTGCCATACTGCGGAGCAATATTTTTTTATCTATAATTTTTCCTGGTCATAGAAATAAAAGTAAAAAAAGAAAAATAGATAGCAAAATGTGCTCGCACTCGGCAGTGTATATAGAAAAAGGCACTTAGCTATTTTTATTTACTGGTATAGTGGGTTCCCTTCTATCCTTTAGCGGGATACAATATTGCATATTTTTTGGTTTCCAAAAATTCTCTTAGTTCAGCGTGTGGAGCACGATTATCCCACTGTGCCATTCGGGAGAAAAATAACTCCCGCTTTTTAGTAGTAGTTGTAGCCCCTTTATATTGATATTGCTCTTCTCCATCGACGTTTACCACTGTAAATTTGGGTATATCAAAGAAATGCGCAGCACCCCCTATAACTATTTTTTGCTGACACTCTGCTGAACTTTCTTCACAAGCCAGCTTGGTAAAGGTTTTCTTTGCATATTTATTTCTTGCGCTGAGATCGGTAGGCATGTCGTATTTGGCTAAAGCCTTTTGTACCTCATTGACCAAGGCAAGTACCTCATCTTTGCCCAACGCTTTTCCATATTCATTCAGAAGATATTCGGAAGGGTTTATATGCTGTACAACATTTGCAATTCGGTTTGCAATTCGGATTTCATTTTTTATAATATGCGGGAGCATGGTAGGCTGTGAAAAAGCTTTATCTAGAAAAGGAATTTCCGTTTGATCAAAGAGTGCATAATTTAAGCCGGGCTGAGAAAGTGTACTCAGAGGCAAAAGCATTTTTAAAGCCTTTAAAGTGGCTGCTGGGCTTTTAGCTAATTTTTGGGAAAAAATAACATTATATTTTCCCATTATCTTGAGTACTTCTGTACGGATCCCCTCTCGAGAAGGTTGGGCTTGGTTATCCCAACCCATACAAATTAAATTTTTTCCAAGCTTAGAGCTAGCTTTTAGGCCCTTAGGGCAAGAAGTGTGCGTTAGATACGGCACGTTTTCTAATAGTAAATAATCTTTATTCCTGGATAATGAGGGAATATATTTTTGTTGTAGGCGCTGATGAAGATGTGAGCCATGTGCTTCTGAGAAAATAAAATATTCAACCGATCCCATTGGCGCATTTGCGAAAATAACATAGTCCCTTTCTAAGGCAGAAAGCATTTTAGGTTCAAGTTTGTATGCAGTATTTTTTAGCTCAGCGAAGGGATTATAATCGGGAGGGGTTAATAGACGGCATTGGCGTAGTTCCTTTGCAGTTGTTTTTTGCGTGAATATGCTGACCAGCGTTAAGATAAAAAGCAAAAAATTAAACCCTTTCATAACCGCTAATTTTTTCAAACGAGAAATGGTTTTTTTAGATGTATAGGCTTGGTTTTTTTGTTGTAGTGTAGATCCCATGAATAAGGCCTCTATTGTTTTTTAAAGTTGACTAAATTTAACTGAAATCTACCTTTATTGATAGCTGTAATTAAAAACAGACGATCGGCGCATGGCCTCTGAAAAGTCTGATACAAACTAACGTGGCAAAAAAATTTTTTAGTCTATTGCCATTTTTACATAAATAGACCATACTCCGAAAATGGCGGACGTATTCGGAGTGTGGTCTATAAAATGAAATTTATCGAAAGATTGTCGCAATTGTCCTTATCTAGAAGTTTTTTCCTATTTGGTGCCAGAAACACGGGTAAAAGCACTTTATTGAAACACAATTTTGGTGCAAAGCATTGTTTATGGATAGATTTGCTCGATCCTGATCTTGAAGATAGGTATTCAAGAGAGCCTATTAGTTTTAAACAAGAGGTTCTGGCGCTAGACGAAACTGTACAATACGTCATTATTGACGAGGTACAGAAGTTACCTAAACTTTTAGATATTGTTCATCAGTTGATAGAAAGCACAAACAAAATTTTTATCATGACGGGTTCCAGTGCGCGCAAACTAAAATATGGCGGTGCCAATTTATTAGCGGGAAGAGCGTTCGTATATAATTTATATCCTTTTACCTCAGTAGAATTAGATAAAGATTTTCAGCTTGATGTCGCATTGCATTGGGGTACCCTGCCAGCGATCATATATAAAATGCAAACGGATGCAGAGAAATCTAGTTTTTTGCAAGCGTATGCTCAAACATATCTTAAAGAGGAAATTTGGTTAGAGCAGTTTATACGCAAAATTGATCCTTTTAGGAAATTTCTTGAAGTCTCTGCGCAATGCAATGGACAAATTCTTAATCTGTCAAATATTGCAAGAGATGTTGGGGTTGATGACAAAACCATAAAGCAATATTTCTCCATCTTAGAAGATACCTTAATGGGCTTCATGCTGGAACCATATCATGGATCATTTAGAAAAAGGGTGTATGCAAAACCTAAATTCTTCTTTTTTGATACGGGTGTTTGCCGGGCGTTAAGCAGGATGCTCTCTGTGCCAATTAAAAAATCTACCAGTTATTATGGTGATTTATTTGAACATTTTATAATTTTAGAATGCGTGCGTTTGGCAAGTTATTATTATCCTGAATATCGCTTTTCATACCTTAAAACCAAAGATGATGTGGAAATAGATCTCATTGTTGAGCGCCCGGGTGAAAAGCTTCTTTGTATAAAAATTAAAAGCTCGGAAAATGTTAGAGAAGACAAGTTATTGTCTTTTGCTAATTTAGTAAAAGATATAGAAAATAGTGAGGCTGTTTGTATTTCTCAGGAGCCTCGTGCTAAAAAAATTGGCGAAGTGATGGTGATGCCTTGGCAGGAAGCGCTGCGAAAATATTTTACGCAATAGGCCAATGGATAATTTAATTGGAAGGTAATAATGTCAGAATTTGAAGAAAATATAATTTTAATTTATGGTGAAAGAGGAAGGAAATGGCTTAAAAGCTTACCCAGTTTAATTTCACAGCTTTCAGTGCAATGGGGTTTGCGCGATTTAGTTCCCTGTGAGCATTTGAGTTATAATTACGTCTTGTCTGGATGCCAGGATAATTCTACGGTTATTTTAAAGGCAGGCGTAGATATTCAGGCAATACAACAAGAATGTGAGGCTATTTGCGCATTTAAAGGGCATGGATTAATAGAATTATTGAATTCAGATTTTGATAAAGGTGCAATATTAATAGCACGTGCTATACCCGGCGAAACCTTAACCACATTATTTCCCAGCATGGATAATGAAGCTTTAGGGATTGCCTGTAGATTGGCGGAATGTTTACACAAAGCCCCAGTTCCTGTCGGACATAAATTTCCACACTTATCAGAATGGTTGAGCATTCTAGATAAAGACTGGGATCTGCCAAAAGAACAATTGCAATTAGCGAGAAATTTGAAAAAGGATTTACTAAATAACTCACTAGTAAATGTTTTACTGCATGGTGATTTACATTACGCCAATATCTTGTCGGATGGAGATGATTGGCTAGTCATCGATCCGAAGGGCGTAATGGGTAATTCTTTATATGATATAACTGGTGCTTTACTTCGTGAGCCGTTTAAAAAAGTAATGGAATTATCCAATATTTCTGGCATGCTGAAAAACAGAATGGAATTTGTAGCACAATATAGTGGTTCTGATATTAAACAAGTTTGGGCCTGGACTTATGTACAAACGGTAATGTCGATTTGCTGGTCATTAGAAGATGGCCAAGATGTTATCCTTAAACAGAAATTTTTGGATATTTTATCGGCGCCTGGCGTCTGAAAAAGTCAGATAGATCATTAATTAAGTTCTTCTAAATGACTGATGTTAATGTCCTCGCGGGTTTGGAAAAAATATTAGACATTGAATGGTTATTTGTTTAACAGAAAAGGACACACTTTTGTCACGGGAAGTCGACGCTGTATCTGGTGGGTATTTGTATTGGCTCCCCGGGACGGACTCGAACCGCCGACCCAGTGATTAACAGTCACTTGCTCTACCGACTGAGCTACCGGGGAATAGTATGTCTGCTAGGTACTTTTAGGGTACTTAGCGAGATGAGATAGTAACCAACTTTTAAGGTTACGGTCAACCCCTTAAAACGGCTTGTATACGTTTCATCGCTTCTTGTAAGTTATCTAAACTGGTTGCGAAGGACAACCGAAGATAGCCTGGAGCGCCAAAGGCTGAGCCTGGGACCACGGCTACTCGTGCTGTATTGAGCAATAAGTCAGTCAATTCCAAGTCGTCTTTTAATCCTAGACGATTTATTGCCGCTTGAACATGCGGGAATGCATAAAAAGCCCCGTCAGCCTTAGTACATTCAATGCCTTCAATCGCATTGAGGGCGGGGATTAGGAAGTCGTGTCGTTCTTTAAAGGCATGGATCAGGGTTTGGATAAAACTTTGATCGCCTTCAAGGGCTGCTTCTGCGGCCTTTTGAGAAATGGAACAGGCATTTGAAGTGCTTTGGCTTTGGATATTTGTCATCGCTTCTATCAATTCTCTAGGGCCCGCGGCATAGCCAATGCGCCATCCGGTCATCGCATACGCTTTAGAAACCCCATTTAAGACGACCGTTCTCGGTTTTAATTGCGGGCAAACCGTTAAAATATTATTAAAAGGTTCTTGGCGCCAAAAAATATGTTCGTACATATCGTCGGTGGCGATTAATATTTTGGGATGCTGTAGCAAGACTTCGCCCAAGGCTAGGAGCTCTTTATCGGTATAAGCCATGCCGCTTGGATTAGAAGGACCATTGATAACAAATAACCGAGTTTTAGCGGTTATCGAATTTTCAAGCTGTAAAGGGGTAATTTTAAAATTTTGCTCAATCCCTGCCCATAGGATGACCGGTATGCCATCGGCCAGCAGTACAATGTCGGGATAAGAAACCCAATAGGGCGCGGGAATAATCACTTCATCCCCGGCGTTTAATAAAGCTTGGGTGAGGTTAAAAAAGCTTTGTTTTCCCCCATTGGAAACTAAAATTTGGTTCGGTTCGTAGACTATTTTGTTATCGCGAATGAGTTTGCGGATAATGGCCTGTCTAAGCTCAAGGGTTCCTTCCACCGCAGTATATTTGGTAAAACCCTGTTGAATAGCCTCAATAGCCGCATTTTTTACCGGCAGGGGGGTGTCAAAATCTGGCTCGCCCACCCCTAAGTTTATTACCGAGATGCCTTTTGCTTTAAGTGCTGCACTTTTTGCACTAACGGCAAGGGTTGGGGAAGGTTTTATGCGCTTTACACGCTCGGAGAGAGAGATACTCAACCTGTCATCCTCTTTATGATATTCTGTGATTACTTATAACATTAAACGAATAATACAGGCCATGCTATGTCTCAACAATTTACAGTGGTTTCTGATTTTAAGCCTACCGGTGATCAGCCTCAAGCCATAGAGAAGTTGGTTGATGGGCTTAATTCGGGTTTGCTGCATCAAACGTTATTGGGTGTTACCGGATCGGGCAAAACATTTACGATGGCTCATGTGATTGCCCATACCAACCGAACCACTTTAGTGCTTGCCCCCAATAAAACACTGGCTGCTCAATTATATGGGGAAATGAAACTTTTTTTCCCAAACAACGCTGTTGAATATTTTGTTTCTTATTATGACTACTATCAGCCTGAAGCCTATGTGCCAGCCTCGGACACCTATATTGAAAAAGATGCCTCTATTAACGAGCACATTGAGCAAATGCGTCTCTCGGCGACAAAAGCACTTTTAGAACGAACAGATGCCATCATTGTTGCCACCGTATCTGCCATTTATGGTTTGGGCGATCCGAAAGCGTATCTTTCCATGGTATTGCATTTAGATAAAGGCGATAAAATTGATCAACGGGATTTATTACGCCGTCTTGCAGAATTACAATATACGCGAAATGATATTGACTTTCGGCGTGCGACTTACCGAGTGAGAGGCGATGTTATTGATATCTTTCCGGCAGAATCCGATCAAGAAGCCGTCCGGGTTGAACTGTTTGACGATGAAATAGAAAATATTAGTATTTTTGATCCACTGACGGGCGTTATTGTGAAACGGGTTCCGCGTATAACCATTTATCCCAAAACGCATTATGTGACGCCCCGCCAAAAGTTATTAGATGCGATTGAAGCCATCAAAGAAGAATTGAAAGATCGATTAACCGTTCTACATGCGGAAAAAAAATTGGTAGAAGCGCAGCGTTTAGAGCAGCGCACGCGATATGATATCGAAATGATATTAGAGCTGGGGTATTGTTCTGGAATAGAAAATTATTCGCGCTATTTATCGGGCAGAAATGCAGGCGATGGCCCACCAACGCTTATGGATTATTTACCGGGTAATGCCTTGCTGATTGTCGATGAATCTCATGTGACGATTCCGCAATTAGGTGGGATGTATAAGGGGGATAGGGCTCGTAAAGAAAATTTAGTAAATTATGGATTTCGGTTACCGTCTGCATTAGATAACCGGCCTTTGCGGTTTGATGAAGTTGAAAAATTAAAGCCTCAGACGGTTTATGTCTCTGCAACCCCCAGTCAGTATGAATTGGATCATTCAGATGCAATTGTGGAATTAATCGTTCGTCCTACTGGGTTAATCGATCCAATTATAGAAGTGCGTCCTGCTTCGACACAAGTCGATGATATGTTATCGGAAATTCGTAGCCGAATGATCAGTAAAGAAAGAGTATTGATTACCACCTTAACCAAACGTATGTCAGAAGATCTAACAAATTACTTAGCAGAGCAAGGGATTAAAGTTCGATATTTGCATTCGGATATTGATACCGTAGAACGAATGGAAATTATTCGAGATTTACGTTTAGGTGTCTTTGACGTATTGGTTGGCATTAATTTATTAAGAGAAGGCTTAGATATGCCCGAAGTGTCTTTAGTGGCAATTTTTGATGCAGATAAAGAAGGTTTTTTACGTTCAGAACGTTCGTTAATACAAACTATTGGTCGTGCTGCACGGAATATTCATGGAAAGGCTATTTTATATGCCGATAGAATAACGAATTCCATGCGGCGTGCCATTGATGAAACCGACAGACGTCGTGCCAAACAAAGTGCGTATAATGAACAACATGGCATTACGCCTAAAGGGATAGTGAAGGCGGTACAAGATATTTTAGAAGGTGCCTATGCGAGTGAGATGAAGGCTAATGCACGCCGCACGAAAGAAAATCGTTTGCCAATCGTGGATGAAAGCAATCTTTCAGCGAAGCAATTGATGGCTAAATTAGATATGTTAGAAAATAAGATGTATAAGCACGCAAAAAATTTAGAATTTGAAGAAGCAGCGCAGTGCCGAGATCAAATTCACCGTTTAAAAGAACAAATTTTGCTTGCCCATCAAGCTTAAATTTTGCGTGTATTACCCCGCATATGCCTGAATAATGCCGATACAGGTCATTATTTCCTATTGGAGGCCAATTAATTTTAAAATATTAGCTATCTTCCTTGCAAATATGTGTAAACCGATCCTACACTTTTGTTAGGAGGTGCACTATCTATGAATCAGAACCTGACAACTTATGACACGATAAACGCGCAGTGCTGTTGCTTTAACTTAAGGAAAGTTACACGGGCCATTACCCAGTTTTTTGATAGACAATTGGAACCGGCGGATATACGGGCTACCCAATTTACCTTACTGCTGACACTAGCGTCTGCCAGCGGTAAAACGCTCACGGAAATGGCAGAAGGATTGGTCATGGATAGGACCACGTTAACCCGAAATTTAAAACCCTTAGAAAAATCTGAGTTTATCGCTACTCTGAAATTAGCCGATCGCCGGACTAAAGGATATGTGTTAACTGAAAAAGGTCGAATGGTGATTGAAAAAGGGGTTCCTTTGTGGAGAAAGGCCCAAGAACATGTCGTTGGCAAGTTGGGAGAGGCAAAGTATATAGATTTAATGAAAGAATTAAATTTGGTGAGAAGTTTTGCCAATGTGCCAAAGCCTGCTCGCATCAGCGCTCCGAAGCCCGTTAGCCTTCATCAAACCCTTGGCTAAAAAGTTAAGAAACCATTAGAAAAGCGACAAATTCTTGAATAGAGGGCTTGTCGTTTTTTTGCAAAGACCAAAGCCCGCCTACCCCGTGTATTTTCA
Source organism: bacterium (assembly GCA_027364575.1). Taxonomy (GTDB): domain Bacteria; phylum Pseudomonadota; class Gammaproteobacteria; order UBA6186; family Azoamicaceae; genus CADEGZ01. The sequence goes on along the minus strand of DAHXPC010000001.1, from coordinate 116,155 downwards.
CTTAAATTCCCAAGACTGTTTTCACTGTCTACAACAAATGACCTATAGTGTAGGTGCTAGCGATGGGTCTATTCTTTATGAGACAATAATCCTTCGGTTGGTAATAAAAATTTTTGTTTTCCCCGTTAGGGTATGGGGAGAGCAAGAACTGGCTGGTTGGATCTTCAATTGGTGTAGCACTTAATTTTTCTAAGAAAAAATAGACAAATTAAATAATACTGTCGCTGCTGCCTCAGTTGGTTTACTTATTTTTTATACAGGGGATCACCAATGGATGAACGTAAAAAAAAGGCATTAAATATTGCCAAAACACAAATTGAACAAAATTTTGGTAAAGGCGCATTAATGTTAATGGGCGATGGCAGCCCGGTGCCTAATATCGAGGCCATTTCTACCGGCTCTTTAGGTCTAGACATCGCATTAGGCATTGGGGGTTTGCCAAAAGGACGTGTGGTTGAAATTTTTGGTCCAGAATCTTCCGGTAAAACCACCTTAACTTTACAAGTGATTGCTGAGTGTCAACGTAAGGGCGGTACTGCTGCATTTGTGGATGCGGAGCATGCATTAGATCCTGGCTATGCTGAAAAATTGGGCGTTAAAATTGATCAGTTATTGGTTTCTCAGCCAGACACCGGCGAGCAAGCATTAGAAATTACGGATATTTTAGTGCGATCGGGTGCCGTGGATGTGGTGGTGATCGATTCCGTAGCGGCATTAACCCCTAAAGCTGAAATTGAAGGCGAAATGGGTGATCAGCATATGGGCTTACAAGCGCGATTAATGTCCCAAGCTTTACGTAAACTGACTGCGAATATTAAGCGCTCCAATACGTTGGTTATTTTTATTAACCAAATTCGAATGAAAATCGGTGTTATGTTTGGCAGCCCTGAAACGACAACCGGTGGAAATGCTTTAAAATTTTATGCTTCTGTTCGATTGGATATTCGTCGCACCGGTGCTATTAAGAAAGGCGAAGAAATATTAGGGAATGAAACACGCGTTAAAGTGGTTAAAAACAAAGTGGCACCTCCCTTTAAACAAGCAGAATTTGAAATTTTATATGGCCAGGGTATTTCTCGGTTAGGCGAAATTATTGAGCTAGGGGTTAAATTAGGCTTTATTGAAAAAGCCGGGGCTTGGTATAGCTATAAAGGAAATCGCATTGGGCAAGGTAAAGAGAATGTTCGCCAACATTTTGCAGACAATCCTAAGATTGCAGAAGAGATCGAAAAAATGATCCGCGATAAAATGTTGAACCCGGTTGTTGCAAGTGTTTTGAATATGCCGAGTGAAGAAGTCGCACTTGAGACTGAGGACTAAAAATAGCATGAAGACAGGACAGTTACGCCAGACATTTTTAGAGTACTTTAAAACCGAGGGACATACCGTTGTTCCGAGCAGTGCTTTAGTGCCAAATAACGATCAGACATTATTATTTACCAATGCCGGCATGGTGCAGTTTAAAGAAACTTTTTTAGGGACTGACTCCAGATCGTATACGCGCGCGGCGAGTTCGCAGCGTTGCGTTCGCGCAGGCGGGAAGCATAATGATCTGGAAAATGTTGGCTACACTGTACGTCATCACACCTTTTTTGAAATGCTCGGCAATTTTAGCTTTGGGGATTATTTTAAGCGTGAGGCCATTGCCTTTGCTTGGAAGTTTTTAATTGATGTTTTAAAGCTTCCCCCTGAACGTTTATGGGTGACTGTATTTGAAGAAGATAGTGAAACAGAAGAAATTTGGTTAACCGAAATGGGGATCGATAAAACTCGATTTTCCCGTTGTGGTGCCAAAGATAATTTTTGGTCTATGGGCGATACCGGTCCTTGTGGCCCTTGCACAGAAATTTTTTATGATCATGGCCCTTCTATATGGGGTGGCCCGCCGGGTTCTAAAGAGGAAGATGGCGATCGCTATATTGAAATTTGGAACTTGGTATTTATGCAGTTCAATCGGGCAAGTGATGGGACTTTAAGCCCATTGCCTAAGCCTTCTGTGGATACTGGCATGGGGCTAGAACGTATTGCTGCTGTGATGCAGGGCGTAAAGAGTAACTATGAAATTGATATTTTTAAAAATATCATTCATGCCATTATTCAATTGGGCAATATTACGGATATTCATAGCCAGTCATTGCGGGTGATTGCCGATCATATTCGCTCCTGTGCATTTTTAATTATGGATGGCGTATTGCCTTCCAATGAAGGGCGAGGCTACGTCTTACGCCGTATTGCACGGCGTGCTATTCGTCATGGACACCGTTTGGGCTTTACGGATTTGTTCTTTTACCAATTGGTTAAACCCTTGGTTATTGAAATGGGGGATGCCTATCCGGAACTAAAACTTAAGCAAGCAGACATTGAACGGACTTTGCACCAAGAAGAATTACAATTTGCCCGTACGTTGGAGCAAGGATTAAAAATACTCGAACAAGATTTGCAAAAAATAACCGGTAGCGTTATTCCTGGCGAAACCGTATTTCGCTTATATGATACCTATGGTTTTCCAGTAGATTTAACCGCAGATATCGCTCGGGAAAAGGAAATGTCTTTAGACATGGCAGGATTTGATAAAGCCATGCAATCCCAAAAAACACGTGCCAGAGAAGCCAGCCAATTTTCGGTGAATTATAACGATAATCTTCAGCCTTCTCATCACACAGATTTTATTGGGTACCAGACATTAAGCGAAAAAACACAAATCGTGGCGCTTTATCAAGGCAGTGATCCCAGAGATAAGTTGCAAGCCGGGGAAGCCGGTATTTTGGTGTTAGCCAATACACCCTTTTATGCAGAAGCAGGTGGCCAAGTGGGTGACCAGGGACTTATCTTCTATTCAGAGGGAAGTTTTGAAGTTCAGCATACGCGTAAAGCCAATAACGCTTATTTGCATTATGGGATTGTTAAAGAAGGCGTGATGCAGATCGGAATAGAAGTAAATGCAAAGGTTGATAAAGAAAAACGCAGTGCAACTGCTCTGAATCATTCCGCAACACATTTATTACATGCGGCATTAAGGCAATTGTTGGGAAGCACGGTACAACAAAAAGGATCATTAGTTGATCCGGATCGATTACGGTTTGATTTTTCCCGAGCGGTGCCTTTAACAGCGGAAGAATTACGATTGATTGAGCAATTGGTGAATGAAAAAATTCGAGAAAACAGTGTGGTTGCAACTGAAATATTGCCGGTTGAACAAGCATTAGAAAGTGGTGCCATGGCACTGTTCGGTGAAAAATATGGGAAAGAAGTGCGGGTCTTACGGATGGGGGAAAGCTTTTCGGTTGAGCTGTGTGGTGGAACGCATGCGTATAGAACCGGCGACATTGGTGTCTTTAAAATTACCGCTGAGTATGGTGTGGCTGCAGGTGTACGGCGCATAGAAGCGGTAACCGGCACAAAAGCGTTGTTGTGGATAGATATGTTAGAAGGAAGCTTAAAGCGTATAGCCACTGTATTAAAATGCGGTTCTGAGGCCATTGAAGAAAAAATCCAACAGCTCTCGACAAAAAACCGTCAATTAGAAAAGGATCTGCAACAATTAAGAGCCAATTTGGCGGTTGGGAATAGCACAGATCTTTCGACCGAGGCTAAGGAAATTAAAGGGATAAAGGTACTGGCCGCTAAATTACCTATAGGCGATATCAAGACGTTACGGGAAACTGTGGACAAAATGAAAGATAAACTGCGTTCTGCAGTTATTGTTCTCGGGGGCATTGATAACCAAAATAAGCTAAACATAATCGCAGGCGTGACGACGGATTGCACTACTCGCATTAAAGCCAATGATCTCGTTAGCTATGTGGCAAAACAAGTGGGTGGGCAAGGTGGCGGGCGAGCGGATTTAGCCCAAGCCGGTGGAAATCTGCCCGATAAACTCGATGAGGCATTGGGTTCTGTTTATCCTTGGGTTGAGGAGAAGCTTTAAAATGTGTCATAATAAACGCCAAAAAGGCTAATAGAGATGGCTTTAATTATACAAAAATATGGTGGAACTTCTGTTGGCAGCATTGCGCATATTTCGGCTGTCGCAGAAAAAATTATTAGCCTGCGTGCGCTTGGACATCAGCTGGTTATTGTTGTGTCAGCCATGGCAGGGGAAACCGATCGGTTAGTACAGTTAGCTCAAGCGTTAAGCGCTACACCCCATCCGCGTGAATTCGATGTTTTGCTCTCTACTGGTGAACAGGTAGCCATTGCTTTACTGAGTTTGGCTTTATTAAGCAGAGGGTGTGCGGCATGTTCTTATACCGGCGCGCAGGTTCATATTCGTACGGATAGTGCGCATAATAAAGCCCGAATTTTAGGCATTGATAGCACAAAGATCCAAGCGGATTTAGCCGCAGGAAAAGTCGTGGTGGTTGCAGGTTTTCAGGGTAAAGATGATGCAGGCAATATCACGACCTTGGGTAGGGGCGGATCAGATACAACAGCGGTAGCACTGGCGGCGGCTTTAAATGCCGATGAATGTCAGGTGTATACCGATGTGGATGGGGTATATACCACCGATCCGAGAGTAGTGGCAGATGCCCGTAAAATGCCTACGGTAACTGTTGAGGAAATGTTGGAAATGGCGAGTAATGGTGCAAAAGTCATGCAAAGTCGTGCAGTGGAATTTGCAGGTAGACATAATGTACCCGTACGGGTGCTTTCTTCTTTTCAAGAAGGGACTGGAACGTTGATTGTGAATAATGAAGCCAATATGCAACATAGAGCAGTATCTAGCATCGCATTTAATCGAGATGAGGCAAAACTAGCGCTTCATGGTATCCCTGATCAACCTGGGGTTGCGGCTGCTATATTAACGCCCTTGAGTGATGCACATATTGAAGTGGATATGATAGTACAAACGATGAGTGGCGAAGGCACAATTGATTTAGCCTTTACCGTTCATAAAAGAGATTTTGCAGTAGCGTTAATTATTTTAGAGGATGTCGCAAAAGCCTTAAAGGCAAAGGCACTGATGTCTGATCAATATGTGGCAAAGCTCGCCTTAATTGGGGTCGGAATGCGCTCACATGCAGGCATTGCCAGCCAAATGTTCCAGGTTTTGGGCCGAGAGGGGATTAATATTCAATTAATTTCCACCTCGGAGATCAAAATAACGGTGATTATTCATCAAAAATATGTAGAGCAAGCTGTGCGTGCTTTACATGATGCTTTTCAGTTAGCGGTAGAAACAGAGACAGAGGGGGCGGCAGAAGGTTGTTGATAAGCCGATCCGAGTAAGGGCAGAAGCTTTCAGTCAATATAAGAAGAAAATTGGGCGCGTTATTTACCCCTTCACTCAGAGGGACATAGGATACGTCGGTACATTAGGACAAACGAGTATGGTCACATTAGGAAAGGAGATTACAAATGTTAATTTTAACAAGACGTGTTGGTGAAACATTAATGGTAGGCGATGAGGTCACCGTTACCGTTCTTGCCGTAAAAGGGAATCAAGTCCGTATAGGCGTTAACGCCCCTAAAGAAGTCTCTGTGCACCGCGAAGAAATTTATCAACGTATTCAACGCGAAAAGGCGAATCCCTTAGAGGCCGGCCAAGAGCCGCACTCCGGGCAATCTTCTTCTGATAGCCATTTCAACGATGAGACGGATTAAAAATCAATTTATAAGGGTGAATGGGACTTTTGCCGTTCATTTTTTAAACTTTTCATGGTACACTCTTCTACTCTCTTAAAAAGAGAGGAGAGATGGCCGAGTGGCTGAAGGCGCTCCCCTGCTAAGGGAGTATGGGGCTTAAACTCCATCGAGGGTTCGAATCCCTCTCTCTCCGCCAATTTGAAATACTTTATGTGCGCCCGTAGCTCAGCTGGATAGAGTACCTGGCTACGAACCAGGCGGTCGGGAGTTCGACTCTCTCCGGGCGCACCATTTTCTGAGCAGTCTTATCTTTATGATTCTTTCTAAATTACCACATTTTGACAGTTAACTTTCAGTTCCCGCCGGTACTATTTCATAGAAATAACCCGTATTTCTCTCCACTAAAATTACATGTGCACGGTCAAGTGGCAAAAAATCATCCGTATTTGATCAATTTTATGTGTTAGCGGCATAATTATATCCGAAAGAAATACGATTGCCGTTTTTAACGGGTGTTATAACTATTTTCGATGCAACCTCTAAAACGATGCACATAAAATAAACCGACTAAAAGAGAATTAATTATGTTATTTGAAGATTCCTGTATAGAGATTGGGGTGCCAAGCGAGCAATTAACCGATATGGTCTGCCTCGGGGTTTTGAAATTATTCATTTTTTTGGCAGTGTTCGAATAGAATTTTTTAATGATGTAGAAGCCCACTCAATGTTGCAATGGGCTGCAGCATCTGGCTATTTACGGGTGGTTGAACACTTGTTAGCTATTCAGGAAGTGCCTGCGCAAGCGGCTGCCGACAATAATGATGCCTTGTGCTGTGCTGCAAAGGAAGGTCTTTTATCAGTAATTGAAGGCTTATTAACCATTACGCCGGTTCGCCACAATTGCGCGGCTGCTTTTAATGCTATTGAAGAAATACATTACCGTTACTTCTTAGAATCAAGAGCCAGCGCCATGCACCATTTTTACCTAGGATTACAAAACAACTTATTAAGGGCAATATTACACACATATCCTTTTATTTTTAGCACAGGAAATTTTGAGCAAGAAGCCAGAAATTTTATTAACATTAGGCAGCATTTGGTCCTAATCTAAGCGATGAGCAGAGAGAGCAGATTGTAAAAGTGTGCAATCGGTTTCAAAGCATTACGATTATATGCAAGCCCACTATTTATGCTGCCATTGAATCATCAAGCCGAAGCCCATCGTCGTCAGCAGCGTTTAGCGATATTAGAGCGGCAGCAGGCTGAAGCGCAACAATCAAGTGCAGTTGCTGCTACTTTACCACAGCGTGACGCCAAAGATCAGAAAGATAAAGATGAATCAATGGAAAGCGCTATACGACAAAGAAAAAGAAAATAGAGGATGCATCGCAAATATTGACAGCATTCGTTAAAAATAAACGTCGATTAAAGGCCACCTTTTAACTATGTTTAAACAAGTAGCTACGAATCAAATGGTTGGGGTTCGGCTCTTTTTTTGTCGGCAACGACGGTAAACGGATCCACCCCACCGACTGAAAAATGATCCGCTCTTGGCTTGCAGGAGAATACTGTTAAGTATTCAATAACACTGGATTTGAAATTTGCTGACGAAGCGATTTCGGATCTAAGATAATCAAAAAAGTAACCAAAGAAGCACAGGATATATACAATCCTGGCCCCATAAATCCAAAACGATTCAATAATGTTTCTGCGACGATTAAGGCTGTGCCACCAAATAGGGCAGAGGGTATACTCCAAGCAAAGGCATTGCCTCTAAATCGTATATTGGCTGGAAATTGCTTAATGATTAAAGTCATCATTGGTGCAGATACCATGCCATTGATAATGGCATAAATGCATTGTCCTAAAAACGTTATGCCAATATCGCCAGATTGGGCACAGGCTAGAATGATGGGGCCAAAAATGACGGCTAAGCCTAATCCGGCTAAACACATTTTTTTACCGCTCATGCGATCGGCAAATAGCCCGAAGACAAGAATCATCAGCGCTGCCAAAACTTGTCCAATCGCTATAATTTGAGATGCGGTATTTATGTTTAAATTGCCAAGCTTAATGCTAACCGCTTTATAATAAACACTACCAATATAGATATAAACAGAAATAAATAAAGCCATGGCAGCTGTGGAAATTAAAGCATTGCGATATTGCTTAAAAATAGCGAGCGATAAAAAAGGCGCATTTGCTTGGGTAGAAGTTGAGGGAATGTATGTTTCGGTAGTCGAGACCCGTAAATATAATGCAACCAATCCTAATAAGCCGCTGGCGAGAAATGGAATACGCCAAGCAAACGGAGGGGCATCGGGTATGGATACGAGCATTGCGGCTAATGCGCCAATGCTCATGCCTGCTGCGGCAGAAAATGGGACCAGTGAGCCGGCGAAAAAAGGGCGTTTGCTATGTTGTTCATACATCATAACAGCTGCCCCGTTAAATTCACCGGCAACCGCTAATCCTTGTAATAATCGACACAATAGCAACAGAATAGTGGCAGTCGTGCCAATGCTCGAATAACCGGGTAAGCACCCAATCGCAGTGGTTGCAAAACACATTAAAAGCATGGAGAAAATTAAGGCAGGCTTGCGCCCGACTTTATCGCCCATCGTTCCCAATAAAATGGCACCGAGGGGGCGCATAAAATAGCTGGTTGCAAATATTGTGTAGGTTTTAAAAAGTGCTAATTCAGGATTCTCGCTTGGGAAAAAATGCAGGGATAGTTGATTGGCCATATAAGCAAAGAAAGTGTATTCCGCCCATTCAAGTGCTGTACCGAGCGTTGCCGGAATAATCGTTTTATAGTGCTGCATAATGACCTTATTTTTTTATCAACGTTTCTTTTATAAAAAAGCTGGCGAGTAAAGCCATGCCCCCTGCGATGACAATGACGCTCATTGCCATTTTGAGATCAAAAGCGCTCGATCTTCCGCCAATATTATCTCCGTTCGCACGGAAGCAGTCAATGAGCAAGCCAACCCCTTGCTGGCATAAAGCCCCGATAATGATAGACATGCCATTGCCAAATCCTAAGGCAACACCAGACGCTTCTTTAGGCGTTAATTCGGCAATAGCTGTATAAGCCGCCGCCATGCCACAATTACTCAAGCCATATAAAAAAAGCAATAGGTACAATCCTGGAAGGGATAGAGGGGGTAGATAAAGAATAAGCGTTAGGAAAAATAGGCTAAAAAATGCAGATCGAATCATCAGAGTGCGTCTGCCCAAACGATTCGACAGTATACCTGCGAAGGGACCCCCCACCGCCCAGCCGAGAAATATCATACTGATCCCATCGTTGGCTTTGGTAAAAGGTATTTCTTGTGTGGTCATTAAATAAAAGCTACCCCATAATTCTGCAAAAACTGCCATGGGCGTATAGAGTAGGCCAGCAAATATCGCCACCAGCCAGAGTTGGGGATTTTTAAACATTGCTTTATGGCCTCTAAAGGGCTGCGTGTTTGCATGTGCCAGAGACCGTTGTGTATAAGGCGCGCGCACAAAATAGGCGATTAAAAGCCCAATCAGAATTAAGAGCAGGCCAAAAATTTGAATACTGCTTTGCCAGCCATACCCATCGGCAAGCCTGCCTATCAGGCTTGCGCCAAGGGCTGCACCCAACATCCCTAAGGCTTGGGTAGCACCGACTAAAACACTAAACATTTTTGACTTAAACCAAAGGAAGGCGAGCTGTAAAGTCCCTAGCCACGCAAAAGCTGCGCCTAAGCCAAACAATAAACGGGCGAGCTGCGCCACCAATAAGTTATCTGATCCGCTAAACAGTAGGGTGCTAAATGCGCAAATAAGGGTGGATAGGCTAAGGCATATTTTAGGGCCAAAGCGATCGATTAACATACCGGCTGGAATTTGCATAAGTACGTAGGCATACAGGAAATATGCCGAGAATGCGCTAATATCTAAAGAAGAAGCCTGAAATGTCTCCATCAGTAGGGGGACGATAGAAGAAGGCGCGATTCGGATAATAAATTCTGTAAAACAAGCGGAAACACTGAGTCCCCATATTAGCCATGGTGTAAACTGTTGAATGAGAGCGCGTGCTTTGGTGTAAATCATAAATAACTTGCAGTATAAGAAAATTTTAAGGAGAAAGCATTGATGGACAAGATGGTGGCATGTCAAGTATCCTATGCATTTTAAGCAAACAGCCACTCATAAAGTTATGAAACCAAATTTAGATAACCTCGTGGAAATTCGACAATTACACTTTATGCGAAATTCCCGTGTTATTTTTGAAGGCATTAATATCAATGTAACACGCGGCAAAGTCACCGCGGTGATGGGACCCAGTGGCTCAGGCAAAACGACGCTCCTTCGGTTAATTGGCGGTCAACTAAACCCTGATTCAGGCAAAGTGGTGGTTGAAGGCGAAAATATTGCAAAATTATCCCGCCAAAAATTATATGAAAGCCGTCAACGAATGGGCATGTTGTTTCAAAGTGGTGCATTATTTACCGATATCTCCGTTTTCGAAAATGTTGCCTTTCCGTTAAGAGAACATACCGATTTGCCGGAGTCCATGATTCGCGATCTGGTTTTAATGAAATTACAAGCCGTCGGGCTACGCGGGGCATGTCAACTGATGCCGGGGGAATTATCCGGCGGAATGGCACGCCGAGTGGCGTTGGCCAGAGCCTTAGCCATGGATCCCTCATTGATTATGTTTGATGAACCTTTTGCGGGACAAGATCCGATTTCCATGGGCGTATTAGTACAATTAATTCGTTTGCTGAATGATGCTTTGAAAATGACCACGATTATTGTTTCGCATGACGTAAAAGAAACGATGAGTATTGCAGATTATATTTATATTATTGCAGATGGTCGCATCATGGGGGAAGGAAAGCCTGAAGATCTTTTGCAAAGCGGAACCCCTTGGGTACAACAATTTATACAAGGCCTACCCGATGGTCCTGTTCCTTTTCATTATCCAGCTCGAGGGTTTGCCAATGATTTATGGAATGAGACAGTATAATGCTGATTAAGCGTATTCAATTATTGGGCCGTATCGGACTCGCTTTTTTAGGCGATATCGGGCGCGCCACATTAATTCTATATCATGCGTTGGTCGGTAAGCCGGATTGGGTGCATGGGTTTGGTCGTTTAATTCAACAATTATATTCAGTTGGCGTGCTTTCCCTGGTTATCATCATATTATCCGGCTTATTTATTGGCATGGTGCTTGCGCTACAAGGCTATACCATATTGGTTAAATTTGGTGCCGAACACGCGCTGGGGCAGTTAATCTCCTTAAGTTTGGTGCGAGAATTAGGCCCGGTGGTCAGCGCTTTATTATTTGCAGGACGTGCAGGATCGGCTTTAACCGCCGAAATTGGCTTAATGAAGACGACCGAGCAGTTGTCTTCTATGGAAATGATGGGCATTGATCCTCTTCGGCGTATTATCGCCCCCCGTTTTTGGGCGGGGCAAATTTCTATGCCACTGCTGGCTTTAATTTTTAATTGCGTAGCCATTTTAGGTGGCTACACCGTCGGTGTAGAATGGTTGGGTGTGGATACCGGCGCATTTTGGGCCAATATGCAATCGGCGGTTGATTTTTATGCGGATGTTATGAATGGGGTTATTAAAAGTGTCGTATTTGGCACAGTGATCACCTGGATAGCCGTCTACCAAGGCAATGATTGTACGCCAACTTCCGAGGGAATAGGGCGCGCCACCACTCGAACAGTGGTTTATTCATCGCTGGCCATTCTGGGTCTGGACTTTTTCTTAACCGCTGTCATGTTTGGAGAAACTTAAATGATGAAAATGAAAACAGTGGAGATCACGGTTGGTATATTTATGGTTGCAGCCATTCTTTCTTTACTGATGCTCGCTTTACAGGTCAGTGGATTAAGCTTTTTTTTTAAAGAAGACGGCGGCTATAAGATTAAGGCAGAATTTAGTAATATTGGTAGCCTAAAAATAAAAGGTAAGGTTACCGTGGCTGGCGTTGTGATAGGACGCGTCGTCAATATCAAATTAGATCCGGATACTTTTAACGCGACGGTTTGGTTAGCCATTGATCCGATTCATGCTAAAAAGTTACCCTACGATAGCCGTGCCAGTATATTAACGGCAGGCTTATTAGGCGATAATTATATTAGCCTAACCCCGGGTTTTGAAGAAAATAAATTTTTACAAGAAGGGGATATTATCCCAATGGGCAGCACCGATTCTGCGGTTGTTCTAGAGCAGTTGATTTCTAAATTTTTAGCAGGACAAGCCAGTGGCGGCAGTAAAAAATCTGATCCCAAGACAGGGGTAGAACCCGTATCTGTTCCAGTACCATAATTTTAAGGAGAACGCGAATGACGATCCAATGGATGAATAAAGTCGCAATTGTTTTTTTGAGCGCAGTTTTATTTTTGGTGGGGGCCGAACGTGCCTTTTCGCTTCAGGATCCGGTAAGCATGCTAAAAAATGTGACCGATCAAGTGATGTCTGAATTAAATCAGAATCGTGCGGAATTTAAAAAAAATCCTCATAAATTGTATCATTTAATTGAACAGCATATTTTACCCCATGTAGATTTTGCCGAAATGGGACGTTGGGTAGCCGGGCGAAACGCATGGAAAGCCGCAGATGCCGTTACCCAAAATGCATTTATCCAGGAATTTAAAACGTTGGTGATTAAAAGTTACGGACATTCATTATTAGAATATGCGGGAGAGGCGATTGAATTTTTGCCATTACGCGAAGCGATAGGAGATAAAACTCGCATACAGATATTAAGCCTCGTTAAAGAAAGTGGCAAAAGCCCCCTTCATATGAATTACCATTTGGTTCGCATGGGGGATGATTGGCGAGTGTATGACATCATTATTGAGGGTGTTAGTATTGTGCAAGGATATCGTGCCCAATTTGCAGAAGATATTAAAGAGGGTGGAGTCGCAAAAGCTACCCTTAAAATGCAGCAACATAATCACGGTTAGGGCATTGAATGAATAGTGTCATGCTTAAATTAAATAAAGAAATCATTGAACTGGAAGGTACGATTAATTTTCATAACGTGGTTTCTGTGTGTCAGCAAGGGTTGGATCTGATCCATACCCTGAAACAGATTAAAATCGATTTAAAAAAATTATTACAAAGTGATAGTAGTGGGCTTGCATTATTTTCCGCCTGGGTACGGGCAGCGCGGCAACAAAATAAAGCGATTCATTTCATGAATATGCCAAGTTTTATGCAAGATATCTCAAAAGTTTGTGGATTGGATGGTGTGTTACCAATAATATGGGAAAATTAATTATTGCAGGCGGTGAACCGCTAAAAGGTGAAGTTCGCATTTCGGGCGCTAAAAATTCAGTATTACCGATATTAGCAGCTTCTTTGTTGGCCCAAAAACCCGTCATGATTAGTAACGTGCCGCATTTAAATGACGTTACGACAATGATGGAATTGTTAGGTCAATTTGGCGTTAAATTAACGGTAGATGAACGGCTGACGATTGAAACAGATGCGAGTTCAGTCGACAATTATCATGCACCCTACGATTTGGTTCGTACAATGCGGGCATCTATTTTAGTGCTTGGGCCATTATTGGCACGTTTTGGCGAAGCAATTGTTTCTTTGCCGGGTGGCTGCGCCATTGGACCCAGACCGGTAGATTTACACGTGCGTGGCTTACAAGCCATGGGCGCCGAAATTGTGATTGAAAATGGTTATATTAAGGCAATCGCCAAAAAACGTTTGCATGGCGCCAATATTTTATTTGACACCGTGACGGTGACTGGGACAGAAAATTTAATGATGGCGGCGGTGCTTGCCGAAGGGATTACTGTTCTTGGCAATGCGGCACGGGAACCAGAAGTTCAAGATTTAGCCAATTTTTTAAATGTTTTGGGTGCAAAAGTATCTGGAGCAGGCACTGATACGATTACCATAGAAGGCGTTCCGTATTTAGGTGGGGGCGAATATACCGTGGTGCCTGATCGGATCGAAACTGCAACCTATTTAGTCGCTGCAGCGATTACTCGAGGTACGGTTAAAACAAGAAATACGCGTCCAGGGTTGTTAGAAGCCGTTTTACAAAAACTGGAAGAAGCGGGTGCAGATATTCAACGCGGCAAAGATTGGATTTCACTCGATATGCACGGACAGCAACCTAAGGCTGTCGATATTAAAACAGCCCCTTTTCCAGGGTTTCCAACCGATATGCAAGCTCAATTTACTGCTTTAAACGCGGTGGCAAAAGGGACCGGGATTATTACCGAGACGGTATTTGAGAATCGCTTTATGCATGTGCAAGAATTGCGACGCATGGGCGCTGATATTACCATTTCAGGTAACATGGCCATTTGTCGTGGCGTTTCTGAATTAACGGCAGCGCCTGTCATGGCCACTGATTTACGGGCTTCGGCAAGCTTGGTATTGGCAGCTTTAATTGCAAAAGGCGAAACCACGGTGGATAGGATCTATCATATTGATCGCGGCTACGAATGTATTGAAGAAAAGCTTATGCAATTGGGCGCAAGGATATCTCGTGTTTCCTAACGTTGGGATTTTATATGTCTGATATGTCTGAGTTACCTCCAGTGTCTCCACCAAATGTTCGTCATCGTGGTATTTATTTATTGCCAAATTTATTTACCACGGGTGCATTATTTGCGGGGTTTTATGCCATTGTCGCCGGTATGAAAGGTGAGTTTGAGTATGCCGCGATTGCGTTATTTGTCGCCATGGTGATGGATACGCTGGATGGCAGAGTCGCACGCTTAACCGGAACGCAAAGTGCGTTTGGCGCAGAATACGATAGCCTTTCAGACATGGTCTGTTTTGGACTTACCCCGGCGCTGGTTTGTTATAATTGGGGCTTATCGACTTTTGGAAAACTCGGTTGGCTTGCCGCGTTTATTTATACCGCAGCCACGGCTTTACGTCTTGCGCGCTTTAATATTCAACAGAATACGGGCGATAAACGGTTTTTTATTGGCCTGCCTTGCCCTGCGGCGGCCGCAGTGGTTGCTGGTATGGTTTGGATTGGCACGGCTTTAGACATTTCAGGTAAGCGGATCAATATTATTGTTGCGCTTATTTTAGTGGGATTAGGGATTTTAATGGTCAGCAATTTACGCTATTACAGTTTTAAGGAAATTGATTTTAAAAATCATGTTCCCTTTTTTGCCGTGTTGGTAGTCGTTTTAATTTTTAGTGTGATCGCCTGGAATCCACCGGCTATATTATTTGTAGTCTTTTTTCTCTATGCACTGTCTGGACCGGGTTTTTGGCTTAAGAATAAATATAGAAAAATTAATTCTTAGGATACCAGTATCATGAAGAGGGTTAATATCGACACAAGCCATCGTCTGTTAAACAGCATGGGCATTACGCAGTGGTTACCCAAGGCTGCACATGAATCATTGCTCAATACCCTTCAGCCTCTGTTTTGTGCCACGTGTTTGATTTTATTGCCTGAAAACCCTGAAAGAATGAACGATCAGCAATATAAAATGTTTACGGGCATGCATAAAGTCTTAGGCTTAGATGAAGCGGAATTAGGGGTAGCGTGGTTAAGCGATCCTTTTACACTTGAACATCCTTCATCTTTAAAAAATGAAATCGCTAAATGGGCACCGTATACCCTGCTTATTATGGGAAAAGATTTGGCAAACCATGTGTTATCAACCAATCTGCCAATAGAGGATCTCAGAGTACGGCATCATGCTGTGTCAGAGGTGAATACTTGGGTACAAATTACCTATCATCCGCAAGAATTGCAGATAGCGACAGAACATAAGGCTAAAGCCTATCGAGATTTATTAGATCTAAAAGAGAAAATAGCATTGATGAGAGCAATATGATTATATTACGTGCGATGCGACAAGACGATATTGAAGGCGTGATGGCGATAGAAAGTGCTGTCTGCGAATTTCCATGGACCTATAGTATTTTTAGCGATTGTATTAAAGTTGGCTATAGTTGTTGGGTATTAGAAGACGAAGATGAACACGAAATTGTAGGTTTTGGTTTGCTTTCAATGGCAGCCAATGAGGCCCATATTTTAAATGTCTGTATTAAACCCAATAGACAGCGTCAGGGGCTGGGTACTCGGATGATGAAGCATTTAGTGGAAACCGCAAGAAACTTACAGGCCATTTCTGTGTATTTGGAAGTGCGCGTTTCAAATAATGGGGCATACGAGTTATATCAAAAATTAGGCTTTACCGTTATTGGCCATCGTAAAGATTATTATCCTGCGACCAACGGTCGAGAAGATGCCTCCGTTTTGGAATTTTGTTTTAAATCCTAACCATTAAGTGATGGCTTTTCCGGCCGCTTGAAGATCGGCATGATAAGAGGAACGAACTAAAGGTCCACTGGCCACATTATTAAATCCGATGCTTTTTGCAAAGTCTGCAAATTCTTCAAAGGTTTTGGGAGAGACAAAGCGATCCACTGGCGAATGGTATTTACTGGGTTGTAAATATTGCCCGAGGGTTAATCTATCGCAATCATATTTTCTCATATCCACTAGCACTGCTTTGACTTCTTCATCGGTTTCTCCAAGACCCAGCATCAATCCAGATTTCGTGGGAATATGGGGAAATCGTGCTTTAAAAGATTGGATGAGTTGCAAAGACCATAGGTAATCGGAGCCTGGACGAACGGCTTTGTATAAACGAGGAACTGTCTCTACATTGTGATTAAAAATATCGGGTGGAGCCTTACTTAAATTGTCTAGCGCAATTTCCATTCTGCCACGAAAATCGGGCACTAATATTTCTATGGTTGTTTTGGGGGTAAGCTTTCGGGTGGCAGTAATGCATTCTGCAAAATGCGCAGCACCGCCATCGCGCAAATCATCTCGATCAACGGAGGTTATCACGACATATTTTAAAGCCATCGCTTGAATTGCTTTTGCCAGATTTACCGGTTCATCGGGATTCAGGGGATCGGGTCGGCCATGGCCGACATCACAAAACGTACAGCGACGCGTGCATTTATCGCCCATAATCATAAAGGTTGCGGTGCCATGGCTAAAACATTCATTTAAGTTAGGGCAAGAGGCTTCTTCACAAACCGTATGCAGATTATGCGATCGTAAGAGTTTTTTAAGATCCCCAACGACTTCTGAATGCGTGGCTCGAATTCGGATCCAATCGGGCTTTGGCAAAAAATGTTCGCTCGGCTCAATTTTAATGGGGATGCGAGCTAATTTAGCCTGACCTTTTTGTTTGTCGTAGGGATTAATGGTTGTCATGATAAAGCCATATCCTGGTTGTGTATTATTTCTATAATCTCATTGTATTCTAAGCGCAAGGCTAAATGTGCGATAAACCGTTTAGCCAGATCGGCTATCGAAATATCGGTAAAATTACGCATTTGGATCATTTTCAAGGTAGCGTTTCCGCAAGGATTAATGCGACGAAACGGCTCTAGATCCATATCGATATTTAAGCTTAGACCATGATAACAACATCCGCGACGGATTTTAAGCCCTAAGGAGGCAATTTTAGCGTTCTGTACATATACCCCGGGTGCATTTTGAAGGGTTTCCCCGATTATCGAAAACTCTTTTAAAAGGGCAATCACCGATTGCTCTAATGCGTTGGTCAGGGTTTTAAGATTTAAGCCTCTGCGTTTCATATCTAAGAGTACATAAAAAATCAATTGGCCGGGGCCATGGTAGGTAATTTGTCCGCCTCGGTCGCTTTGCACCACCGGAATGTCTTTGGGATCTAGTAGATGCTCCGGTTTTCCAGCTTGGCCTTGGGTAAAGACAGCAGGGTGCTCAACTATCCAGCATTCATCCCGCGTATGGGGGGTCCGCATTTGCGTAAAAGATTTCATGAATTGCCAGGTGGTTTCATAGTCGCTTAAAGGGAGCCGTCGAACAATAAGCTGGTTCATCTCTTTTATAACGCGACTAATACATGTGGATTGCTACTTAAGGCACGGTAAAGATCATCTAGGTGTTCTTGGCTTTGCGCATGAATGGTAGCGGTGATGGATACGTATTTATTGTTTTTGCTTAATGTTGAGCGAATGGCGCCTTCGCCTAAGTCGCTGACATGCTGGTTAAGAATTTGAATCACGATGCCTTCAAGGACGTCATTCGCAAGCCCTATTATTTTAATGGGAAATTCACAGGGATACGTTACGATTGGCTTTTGCATACGTTTTCCGTGATTCTCTTTTGTAGAACACCTTTACCCATGCGCCAAAGTTAAGCAGTCACTTTAGCGATTAAGCGATGAACCGTTAGGGCAATGCTATCGTATAGTCGACTGAACAGTCCGGCTTGTGGGATTGTCTGTAAAGCAACCATGGGACGTTCAGTGAGGGTTTTATTGTCTAACTGTACGGTCAGGGTGCCAAGCACAGCGCCTGCCTCCGCTGGGGCTTTAATGATCGGTTCAACGTTCATAGAGGATTTGACTTGATCATATTGACCCAGGCCTATGGTGACATAGAGATCATCTTTAAGTCCTAAGTTTACTTCATTTTCCTTGCCCATCCAGATACGATTTTTTTGCAGGGAAGTCGCTGCAGAATATAATTTTCGTGTTTCAAAAAACCGAAAGCCATAGGTTAATAATTTATTGGTTTCATCAATGCGGTTATCATCACTATTGGTTCCCATCACGACAGCAATTAAGCGCATCTGGTCTTTTTTTCCAGAAGCGACCAGACAAAAACCTGCAGAATCGGTATGCCCGGTTTTAATGCCATCGACTAAATCATTGCGCCATAAAAGTCGATTGCGGTTGGTTTGCTTAATATTTTTATAGATAAATTCTTTTTGAGCATAGGTAGCATAGGTGGTCGGAAAGTCTTGTATCAAGGCTTTTGCCAAGATTGCCATATCTCTGGCACTGGTATAATGATTGGGGTCTGGAAGCCCGGTTGAATTCACAAAATGGGTATTGACCATACCTAAGTGTTTAGCATAATAATTCATCAATTCTGCAAAAGCACTTTCCGAGCCTGCAACATGTTCTGCCAGGGCAACTGAGGCATCATTGCCAGATTGGATAATAATCCCGCGCAGAAGATCTTCGACAGACACTTGACTATTTACATCTACAAACATTCTAGAGCCCGGCATGCGCCAAGCTTTTTCGCTAATTAGCACATTATCGGCTAATGTTAATTTTCCATCTTTTAAAGCGTGATCAACGACATAGACCGTCATCATTTTGGTCAGGCTTGCAGGCTCTACGCGTTGATCAACCGCTTGCTCCGTAATCACGTAATTACTGAATTGATCAATTAATATATAAGATTTGGCAGTCAAAGCCGGCGGGGCAGGGATAATGACGGTTGGCTGGGGGAGGGAAGGTAAAGCTGCAAAAATAGAAAAAGGTAAGGCCAATATGGATATAAACAGGGTGGTTTTTAAGGATTTAAGCTGCATAAGACAAACTCCAAACAATACGCATATATTTATTCATTATATCATGCGTATGCGTGAATAACGACTAGGGCTTTTAGGGTTAAATCGAAGGTATGCAAATCCTCAGAAGGCTAAAAACTAATGGCAAGCAGTAAACCCATTAACTAACTTTATTGATCCTTGTGTCGCTTGGAAATTTTTCGCGTCAATATTCGGTTGTGTTTTAAAGGGACAGAAGATTTAAAAAAGATCAATAGTTTTTGCACAAAACGATAAAAACGTTTAAAGCCTTCCTTGGCAATAGATGAAGGGTGTAGTTCCATTTTAGGAATTGGAAAAAACCTTTGCACATTGAATAACATGCTGCAGTTCGGTTGGAAGATCTTTAGGGAGGATTGAATGGTTGGCCATTTTTGTAGCCGCTATCCATGATAAACCTCCATTAGCATTAAATTTATTTCTATATAATTTTTCTGCTTTTTCCGATAGTGCCTTTTTAAATTCGCCGGTTAAGTTCATTTTTAATTCATGAAAAAATTGCCCAGGGTAATGTTTAGCGATATCTTTTTCTACTGCATATTGCGCGATGAACTCCATTTTTTCTTGTAAACCTTGCTCATCAAGTTGTTGATAGCTACCGATTGCATCTTCGGTAAATCCTAGATTGTTAATAACCTGAAATTCTCTCATGTAGATACCCCTAATATGTGGTACAAAAGTTTAATGGTTAAGTTGAGTGGCTAGTGTACTATAGGTGCGATGTCATGAGCAAGTGTTTTATTTATTATAAATAGAGCCTATTAAGAAATATCAATAAAAAAGCATATGCACTAAAACATTTTTTTCTTTTGAGGGGAAGCTTTTCCAAGGAGATAGTTGGTATGGGGGGTTGAAATAAATTAATTCGTTTGATTTTAAAATAGATTTAATGTGGGTGTTTGTAGGGTCTGGAAGCATTTTTTCTTAATCTATAAAAATGCAAATATTTTGAATTTTCTTTGTTATTTTTGGATTGTTCAGCGCTTGAGAGTTAGCGGATTAAAAATCTTTCCATGACAAAATTGATCAATTCAACCTCATGACATAATAGAATTTGTTTTTTAACCACTTGAACCCCCTTTTTTTCGAAAAAGGATTTCGCTGTAATACTTACTTCAGCAAAAAATTCTTGATATTTGTAGTGTCCTAGCATGATTTTCAATCGTTTGAATCAAACTTGAACCTACTCCCTTTCCAATCCATTCATGATGACAATAAAAGCAATCAATATGGCCATTCTTTTCAAATTCAGAAAAACCAACAATATTATTCTCTGTAATAGCTACAAAGGGTGGAACCTTAAGCCATTTCTTTTGCCATCCTGCCAAATCCAAGCTAGACTTCGGAGCCCAGGCTTCTAATTGTGTCCAGGAATAATCGCGTACATTAATAATATGAATAGTATTATAGAAAATATCAGCAAGGGCTCGCGCATCTTCAAGACGATATTGTCTAATCTCATATTGTTCAATATTATCCACATATTAATCCTGAATGAATCTATTAACATGCATAAGGGTATCATTACCTGAAAAGTTTTCAGGTTGCTATTTTCTATTGACGGGCAGATGAAACTCTTTTTTCGACGGTGACTCGTTTTTGGTTAACCATTTTTCCCGCACGCTTGATGCGAAGCACTTTTTGCGAAGGGCGCAATGGTATTCCATTGGATTTTTTTCGAGTGATTAAGCGCAGGCATTTTTCTTTCCTTTTGTTTAATTTCTAACCTTAAGGTTTTGGTAGGGCAGCCAGATCAATTTGGTTATTTTGTGCATTATTCATGTAATGGGAAAAAATTCCCTCTGTTGTCATTCTTGAAATGAAATAACCTGCAGCTTTGCAGGCCTCTAGAAAACCAAAATCACCATATAGATGCCTAGCACCTAGCACAGCAGATATATTATTTTTTTGCTCAAGGCTTTTAAATAATTTTTTAAGCCATTTTACATTTGTGGCTTTCATCTCAGCAATTTCATCTTTATCTTCAGGAAAGGTAGGTTTCCCAGAAAGATATTCCACAATACTTTCATTCCATAGTTTCTGATGTTCTAGATTGAAAAAAAAATCATCTATAATTTGCTTGAATTCTCTTATAGACGTGGTAAAGTGGCACTCGTTGAGTGATAATTCATTTAATGCTTCACATTCACTTTTATCGTCCAGGGAATCAATTTTATTCGCATGCTGAATATGGATTTCAGTATCTGCGCCATTTTCCCAAATATTTCTCATAATGAAATCGTGTAACGCGGCAACTTTTAAGTCTTCTATTGCAAAATCAATGTTATGTCTTGCCATAATTTTTTGAATTATAGGTTCTAAAACATTTTTTTCTTTTTGGGTGAAGCTCTTCCAAGGAGATAGTTGGTAGGGGAGTTTGAAATAAGCTAACTTTTTCAAGCTATCCGCTGTTAATCGTTTGAAAAGCCCTTCTGTTAAAATTAATTCATTTGATTGTAAAATGGATTTAATATAAGTGTTTGCAGGGTCTGAAAGTGCTTCTAGCGAAATACTATGGTTGGTTCCAAAAAGGTAAAAGATTTTACCCCCTTTGGTTAATCTATAAAAATGCAAGTATTGTGTATCTTCTTTGTCATTCTGAGTTTGAGCTGCGCTTGATCGTTGTATATGTAGATTTTGTAGTGCTGTTAGTAGGGTGTTTGCAGGGGCTGCCATTGTATTCCTCCCGGTTGTATTTGCTTGTCAAACAATGAGTATTGCATTAGCAAGGGTATCATTATCTAAAAAACTTTAGGGTTGCTATTTTCTATTGACGAACAGATGAAATTCTTTTTTCGATGACTGCCCGTTTTTGGTTAACCATTTTCCCTGCAGGTTTGGTGCGAAGCACTTTTTCAGAGGTGCGCGACGGTATGCCATTGGATTTTTTTCGAGTAATCAAACGCGTTTTGTGCGTAGACATAATGCTAGGTTTTTCAAATCGAGTGATTTTGCGAGATCGCTGATGATGCTTACGCTTATCTTGATAATGATCCCGGGGATCAATCGATTCTACTTCTACTCGTGCAGTGCCATTGCCTAAAATGCCTAATTTCGTGGCGGCTACATAAGAAAGATCAATTAAGCGATCGCCATGGAAAGGGCCTCGATCATTAAATTTAATAATAATACTTTTTCCATTGTGCAAATTGGTGACGCGCGCATAGGTGGGTAAAGGGAGAGAGCGGTGCGCACCAGTCATGGCAAACATATCGTATTTTTCACCATTAGACGTTTTTCGACCATGAAATTGTGTGCCATACCAAGAAGCAGTTCCGCGGGCTTTGTAACCTCGACTAGTAGGCATGACATGATAGCGTTTACCAAACACGGTATAGCTGTTCGTCGTTCCTTTTTTAAAACGGTTTCCATAACGGCTTAATGGCTCTATTTTGGGGACCGCATTGGGGGTTCTATGCAAATTGGCCGGAATATATTTGGGTGGACCATCCTTTTTCTTTTGCGTGGGACGTTTAATGCTACAACCGGATAGAGAAAATGCAACGGCCATTATACCGATAAGCAAAAATTTCCCAATATGTTTAAGAGGACTTCGTTTTATCATTTTCATTTCTGATGTAGGCTACGGATTTGCTGGCTTAATTGATAAACAGCCATGGCATAATGAATACTATGATTATAGCGCATAATGACTGAGAAATTGTGTAACCCCAGCCAATGCTCTTTAGCCTCATTTGAGTGATCCAGCACCATGTGCTTTACTTTTGGATTTGTGTTTTTAAAAAATTTGGCGCTTTTGGGTTTGACTTGGTATTTTGCCAGATCGCTTAGAAACAGAGTAGGTTTGGAGGTTTTGCTCGTGCTAATGTTCTGATAATTCTTTCCAATCGCAACGGCAGGATAGGCAATTTTTTCATCACTATGCCAGCCATTCTTTTTTAAATAATTGGCAACACTGCCAATGGCATCAATGGGATTGTCGATTAGGTCTCGTTTACCGGTTTCAGAAAAGCTGACCGCATACCGTCTATAGCTACTGGGCATAAATTGTGGGATCCCAATGGCACCGGCAAAGGAACCTTTGGCAAGCTTTGGATCAATCGCCCCTTCTTCACTTAAAAGCAGGAAATGTTCTAATTCTTCTCGGAAAAAAGGTGCACGACGGGGATAATCAAAAGCGAGCGTGGCTAAACTTTGTATAACCGGATAGTTGCCCTTTTTTTGTCCGTAGGATGTTTCGATCCCAATAATCGCTACAATAATTTCGGCCGGAACCCCGAAATGACGTTCCGCTTTTTTGAGATGAACGGCATGCTTTTTCCAAAACAGGGCGCCTTCTTTTGCACGGGTCTCAGTGACAACGCCTTTTTTATATTGATACCAAGGCAGTGCTTCATATTGTTTTGACATGAGCTGTAAAATTTTGTGTTCAGTGCCATATTGAGCAAATAAAGAAGTTAATCTGCTTTTATCCAAGCCATGTTTTTGATGCATTTCGTGAATAAAGTGTTTGACCTCTTTTCGGCTGGCAAACGATCGGACGGGTTCCGCTGCAAAACTTGCATTGCCAATAAGCGTACCTAATATGACTAGCCTTAATAGAATGGTTAACAAATCTATGCTCCTAATCAATTTTTATTTGGGCAGTAATGTTCTATGCGTGTGAATAGACATTAGAATTCCAAAGCTTGCCATAAGGGTGACTAAGGAGGTGCCTCCATAGCTGATTAACGGTAAGGGTATGCCAACCACTGGCAGGATCCCGGTTACCATGCCGACATTGACAAATACGTATACAAATAACGTCATAATTAAGCTTCCAGCCAGTAAACGGCTGAACGTATCTTGTGCTTGCACGCTGATATATAACCCTCGGATGATAATACATAAGTAAAGGGTAAGCAATATAAGACATCCAACCAACCCAAATTCTTCACTGAAAACCGAAAAAATAAAATCCGTTGAGCGCTCGGGTAGAAACTCTAAATGTGATTGGGTGCCTTCTAACCAACCTTTACCATATAAGCCACCGGAACCAATGGCAATTTTGGATTGGATAATGTGGTAGCCCGTTCCCAGAGGATCGCGATCAGGGTTGAGTAATACTAAAATGCGTTGCCGCTGATAATCATGCATAAAAAACCAAAAAATGGGCAAACAGGCTGTTGTGAGAGCGGAGGCATAAAACATCCATTGCCATCGAATGCCTGAAAAAAAGATCACCAGAAAACCGCTACTGCAAATCAGTAAAGCCGTACCCAAATCCGGTTGTTTGGCAATTAAAGCCGTGGGGAGTAGGACAAACAGTAAAGGCAAAAATAAAATAGAAAGCTTAGGGGGCATAAGGTGTTCATCCAGATATTTCGCCACCATCATCGGAACCGCAATTTTCATCAGTTCAGCGGGTTGAAAGCGTACGAACCATAAGTCCAGCCAACGTTGCGCCCCCTTACTCACTTGTCCGATAATCAACACAGACGCTAAAAATATCAGTCCGGTAAAATATAACCAGGGCGTCAGGACTTTCAGGAGTCTGGGCGGAATTTGCGCAATACTCAACATAATGACGCCGGCAACCACTAAGCGCAACAATTGACGTTCGATAAAATCTATTTCAGGCTTTGCGCTATACAGAATAATAAGCCCAAGAAGCGCAATGGCACTAATGCCAAGCAGTAAAGCGCCATCGACATGAAGGTTGGAAAAGAAATTTCGTTTTTTGTAATACATGTCTTATTCCGTGTTTTCCTCTCCGCCAACATCCGTTTCATCTTCGCCGGTTAGATCCGAGGAAACTTCAGAGGGTTTTGAGTTGAAAAAGCTGTCGAGCACGACTCGTGCTATATCAGCGCCTGTTTTATTGTGTTTATTTTCGATTAAGACCGCAATGGCAATTTTAGGCTTATCAATGGGGGCAAATGCAATAAACCAAGAGTGATCACGCAGGTGCGCTTTGACTTTATTGGCTTCATATTTTTCGTTTTGTTTTAAATTAAAGACTTGTGCCGTGCCTGTTTTGCCAGCCATTTGATATTGGATCCCTTTACTAATTCTAAAGGCCGTGCCGCCTGGCAAATGCACGACCTTTTGCATGGCATTAATAACGATTTCCCAGTTTTTGTGATTTTGTAAAGCAATTACTTGGGCAGGCTTTGGCAATTGCGAAACAGGGGTGCCAGTATGCAATTCATCTATAGCAGAGACTATGCGCGGCATAAAGCTATGGCCACGATTTGCAAGAATTGCCGTCACATGTGCCATTTGCAAAGGGGTTGTGAGAAAGGTTCCTTGCCCGATACCAATATTTAAAGTATCGCCGGGATACCAGGCTTCGTTATAAACCCGTTTTTTCCATTCAGCATTGGGCGCAAGGCCTTGTGCTTCACCGGTTATATCGATATGCGTACGTTTCCCAAGGCCAAATTGAGTGTAGACCGTATGTAAATGGTGTACGCCCATTTTATGCGCAAGCGTGAAAAAGTAGGTATCGCAACTTTGTGACATGGCTTTTTCTAAATCAACCGAACCATGTCCATGACGTTTCGAAAAATATATCCAGTCTCGATATAATCGCCCCGCGCCATTTAATTGATACCAGCCTGGATCAAAAATACGAAATTCTGGTGTAATCAGTCCAAGCTCAAGCCCTTGCAGAGCCACTAAAGGTTTGATGGTAGAGCCGGGTGGGTATTGTCCGCGGATCGCTCGATCAAATAAAGGTTTATCTGGGGAGTGTTGTAATGTTTTATAGGAATTGACATCAATGCCTTGAGCAAAAAGGTTAGGATCAAAAGAGGGGGTGCTGACCAATGCCAGTACTTCACCGGTTTGGGGAACGATGGCAACCACGGCACCTTTTTGATCGTTTAACGCCTCGATACAGGCATGTTGTAATTGGCTATCTAATGAAAGATAGAGATCGGCGCCTGCCGTTGGTGGGATACGATTTAAAATTCGAATGGTGCGGCCTTTGGCATCTGTTTCAATATGTTGATATCCCGTTTTGCCATGTAGAATAGACTCATAAAATTTTTCAATGCCTATCTTGCCCATGGAATAAGTGCCACGATAATTGGTAGCGTCTATTTCCATGAGATCTTTTTCACTGATGGGGCCTACATAACCCAGCGCATGGGCAAACCCACTATTGAATGGATAGTGTCTGATCAATCGCGCAACAATATCAACACCGGGCAGATGATGTTTTTCAACGGAGAACTTTGCCACTTCTTCTTCGGTTAATTTAAGCCGCAAAGGAATGCCTTCATTGCGTCGTTTATACTTTAACTGTTTTTTAAATCGATCGTGTTCTTCGACACTCAGTGGAATAATGGTTTGAATGGCATCTAATGTGCCTTGAATGTTGGGGGTTCGTTCCGGGGTAATTTCAAGACTAAAGGCGGGTAAATTTTCGGCAAGCAAAACTCCATTACGATCAAAAATGAGTCCACGCGTTGGCGTAATCGGAACAATCCGCACTTGATTGTTTAAAGCTAAGGTTTTGTATAAAGCATGGTGGTGTATTTGCAAGAAAACCAAACGGCCAATTAAAATAATCGTCAAAATGGCGATGAGTAACGTAGCCGACAGCACGCGGTTTAAATACAGTTGGCTTTCTAGAAAATGATTTTTAAGTGAGTATATATTGGGCAAATTTGATTACCATGCGTAAAGTAATAATGGAATCCCCATCATGCCAAACTTAGGGTAAATTCTCAATCTAAGAACGGAATATCCAAGCTTTAAGCTCTATGGTAGGGGTGATTCTTTAAGATACTAATCGCCCGATATAATTGTTCGATTAAAATAATGCGAACCAAAGGATGCGGGAGTGTTAAAGGCGATAAAGACCAACGCATATCGGCCTTAGAAAGGCATTGTTCTGACAAACCATCGGGGCCACCAATGACAAAATTAAGGGCTGCGACTTTGCTTTGGAAGCGCTCTATTTGTTTGGCCAGCGCCTGGGTGTCCATCAACGTTCCACGTTCATCCAATGCAATGGTCATGGTTCTAGGGGCAAGCGAGGCCAAGATTTTTTGCCCTTCTTCTTCTTTTAAACGCAGAACAGTGCTAGAACGAACGCGTTTATTGGCGGGAATTTCGATGAGCGTTAGAGGAAATTCAGAAAAAAAACGTTTTTCAAATTCTTTAAATGCGGTCGTTACCCACGTAGGCATTTTATTTCCAACGGCAATAATATTTAAGCGCATAGGATGATACGGTTACGGGGCCGTTGGACTAGAGACTTTCGACCATAGTTTTTCAAGATTATAAAATTCCCGAGTCGTTGCCAGCATAATGTGTACAATAATATCGCCTAAGTCTACCAAAACCCATTCGCCATCGGTTTCCCCTTCAACACCCAGTGGTAAGCATACATTTTCCTTAGCCGCTTGCACGACTTTTTGAGCGATTGCTTTCACGTGGCGATTAGAATTTCCAGTCGTCACAATCATACAATCGGTAATGGAGGTAAATGGACGCACATCCATAATGGTTGTTTGCAAAGCTTTAAGATTGTCTAATGCTTCCAAAATAATAGGCTTTAAGGATAGCGTAGATGTTTTTTTTGCTTTAGTCATAGTAGGCCCCTGTTAGTGTTTGGCAAATTGAAAATAATAGGCCCCAGACATCACCTGGCTGACGACCTTTTAAAATATCATCAGCCTCTTTCATTTTTAGAAAAAGCGGCTGAAGAGTGGTCAGGGAAAAACGTTGGATAAACCTGCGAACAATGAACTCTCTGCGTTTCCAGATCCCAAGCTCACTGAGTTGCGCAGAGGATATGTTCCCCTCTTTCGCTTTATGCATTAATAAGCTAATGGTTCGCACTTCCTTTGCAATGGCCCATATAATTAAGATGGGATCAACGCCTTCTTGTCGCAGCGCATTCAATATTTGTGTGGTGCGTTTAACCGAGGCTGAAAGTGCCGCATCGATAAGATCAAATATGCTAAAACGCGCATCCATGCCAATGGCGTCTACAATATCCTCTGGACGAAGTGCTAAATGGGATGCACACAATTGCAGTTTTTCAATGGCTTGCGCGGCTGCTAATAAATTCCCTTCAGTCCTTTCCAGCAATAATTGTACGCTTTCGGGATCAATTTGAAATTGATTGGCCAATAGCCTTTTGTCTAACCATAATTTCATTTCATCTTGAGTTAAAGCGCGGGCTAAAATGGTACAGGCTTTTTGCTCTATTGCAATGAATGCCTTAGATTGCTGAAATTTTGTTTCAATTTTTTTAGCGATTAACAGGAAGAGAACATCGTTTGCAATAACGAATTCGGCTATTTTATGGAATGCCTCCGTTAAAGCTTTTCCATGGATGCTTTCTGCAAAATGACATTCAATCAAACGCTTTTCAAAAAAAAGGTTGGAGGTGTTTAGACTTTCGAGTAAGGTTCCCCATTCAAAACCAGCCGTAATATCGAAAATTTCTCGTTCAGAAAATCCCTGTAATTTTGCTTCTGCTCGAACAGCGTCTACGCTTTCTTTATGCTGTAGCGGCTCATCACCAAAAACAAAATAGAAGTTGGTTAGCCCTTTTTTTAGGTGAATGGGTAAATCTTTAGCCTGGATCCGCATATCTGAATTCTATCAGAGGTTAACCACCTAAGTAAATATGAATTATTCCGGATGCGCGTGCGAAAATTGACGGGCTAATTGAGAGGCGGCATCTAAGTATAAATCTGACATTAACCGTTTACGTTGGTTGTCTGTGCCTAAAACTGCATTGGGGTTGAGTGTGAGTTCTCGTTCTACTTGTACTTTACCATTAGAAACCACAGTATTCCCATGACAATCGACTAATTGATACATGACTTTATATTGTAGAACTGAACGGTTAGCTTGACCATCGGATCCATACGCAATGGTTCTCTCACTAAAAGCTTGGTTTGACAGGGTGAGTGTGGCATACATGGGTTTTACCGAATCCTGTAAACGCACGATGTTAACACCATTGCTTGTTAAAATCTGACCTAAGGCATGCTGAAAAGGCTCAAAAGGTTGATTGGGCAATAGGTGTAATATTTTTAAAGATTCTGGAATGGTAAATGCCCCTCGCAGGTGGAAGCCGCAGCCTATGCCTAACATTAATAAAATACTTAGGGTAGGCGTAAGCAAAGATGCCCGCAATATCCGTTTAACCATTTTATTTTATCACTATATTAATCAGTTTTTTTGCAATAATAATGACACGTTGGATTTCTTTTTCACCAATGTGCCGTTGTACATTTTCATCGTTCAGGGCAAGATGCTCTAAGTCTTTGTTGTCAGCATGCGCAGGTGCAGTGATTTCTGCGCGCATTTTTCCGTTTATTTGGACAACAAATTTTAAAGTATCTTTTGCTAATGCTCCCACATCTACTGTAGGCCAAGGTAGATTAACAATGGCTTCTGAATGCCCAAGTGCATACATAAGTGCATGCGTAATATGGGGGGTAATGGGGGAAAGCATTAAAAGCAGCGCCTGTAAAGCCTCTTGCGTTAAAGCAGCATTATGATGAGGGGAGGCTGCAAAAATATAAATCGCATTTAATAATTCCATCATAGAGGCAATGGCCGTATTAAACGTTTGTCGACGTCCAATATCATCGGTCACTTTTTGGATGGTTTCATGGCAAAGGCGTCGAAAGTCTTTTTGCGCCGGAGTTGGGGCAAGTAATTCTTGCTGGGTGGGCTTTTGTTGCACTTGTTGGAAAACCATATGCCATAATCGTTTTAAGAATCGATAAGCACCGTCTACACCACTATCCGACCACTCTAAGGATTGTTCCGGGGAGGCCGCAAACATCACAAATAAACGAACCGTGTCTGCGCCATATTGTGCAATTAAATCTTCAGGATCAACGGTGTTGCCAATAGATTTTGACATTTTTGCGCCATCTTTCAGTACCATACCTTGTGATAAAAGACGAAGAAAGGGTTCATCGGTCTGCACCAATTTTAGATCGCGCATGGCCTTATGAAAAAAACGTGCATACAACAAATGTAAAATAGCATGTTCTATCCCACCGATATATTGATCAACCGGTGCCCAATAATCTACACGCTCATCAAACATTTTCATCGATTGATCAGGGCATGCAAACCGTGCGTAATACCAAGAGGATTCCATAAAAGTGTCAAACGTGTCGGTTTCACGAACTGCAGCACCCTGACAGTTTGGGCAGGTAGTATTATAGTATTCAGGCATCTTTTTCAGGGGAGAGCCCACACCATCAAACTCGATACTTTCAGGTAAAATAATGGGTAAATCTTTTTCCGGAACCGGCACCGTTCCGCAGGCATCACAATAAATAATGGGGATAGGCGTTCCCCAATAGCGTTGTCGGGAAACGCCCCAATCGCGTAGACGCCATTGAACTTGTTTTTCGCCTTTATTGTCTTTTAATAATTGTTGCAAAATGGCATCGCGTGCTTCTGCATATGCTAAACCATCAAAATGATTGGAATTAATCAAAACTCCTTTTTCAATAAACGGTTGTTTATCAATATCAAAGCTTAGATCGGTCAGAGAACGTGCAACCACTTGGCGGATAGGCAGCTGATATTTTTTGGCAAACTCAAAGTCTCGCTGATCATGTGCAGGAACGGCCATGATAGCCCCAGAGCCATAATCCATTAGGACATAATTGGTGATCCAAATTGGGATAAGTTCATTGCTAATAGGATGGATTGCTCTAAGGCCTGAATCAATACCCCGCTTTTCAATGGTGGCTAGATCCGCTTCTGCCACTTTCCCGGTTTGGCATTCTGCTAAAAAGCCTTTTAGGCTGGGATTTTTAGCAGCAACCAGCGTTGCCAGTGGGTGTTCGGGCGCAATTGCAAGATAGGTAACGCCAAAAAGGGTGTCCGGTCTAGTCGTAAATACTTGAAGGGTATCCGCCATATCCGCAACCTGAAAGTGAACTAAAGCGCCTTCTGAACGCCCTATCCAATTTCTTTGCATGGTTTTTACTTGTGCAGGCCAGCCTGTCAGTGTATCTAAATCATTGAGCAGTTGATCGGCATAGGCAGTAATTTTTAAAAACCATTGTGGGATTTCGCGGCGTTCAACTTTTGCATTCGAACGCCAGCCTCTGCCGTCAATCACTTGTTCATTGGCTAAAACGGTATTATCAACCGGATCCCAGTTAACCAGCGCGTTCTTTTTATACACTAGACCTTTTTCATACAGCTTGATAAAAAACCACTGTTCCCAATGGTAATATTCGGGTTTGCAGGTGCTCATTTCCCGATCCCAATCATAGCCAAAACCTAAGCGGCGTAATTGTCGGCCCATGTGTTGGATATTTTGATCGGTCCATTGCGCGGGAGGAACCTTATTTTTAATGGCGGCATTTTCAGCGGGCAAACCGAAAGCGTCCCAACCAATGGGCTGTAAAACATTCTTTCCGAGCATGCGTTGAAAACGGCTGATGACATCGCCAATGGTGTAATTGCGTACGTGGCCTACGTGTAAGCTTCCACTTGGGTAAGGAAACATACTTAAACAATAATATTTTTCTTTTAAAGGATCTTCTTTTGCTTTAAAAGTTTGATTTTTTTCCCAATAGTGTTGGGCATCCAGTTCAATTTGTTGGGGATTGTATTGGGATTCCATCGTGTATTTACCAAGTATAATGAAAAATGTATGGGGCTTAGCATAACAAAGCTAATCCTTGGCAACAATGACTTATTGGCATGGAAACTTTAAGTTATAAAGATATCAAATTAGTTTGTGGTTACTTATTTATGACTCAACTGCCGGATGGCCCAAAGCCAAACCAAAATGATACCAAAGCTAAAGAGTGCCAGATAAGGGGCAATCATACTTAATGATCCCAGCGTTAATAAGCCAATTTGGGTTCCTGAGCCTAACGCTTTTCCGAGTCGGGCGCCAAAGGTATCGACCACCGCTTTTCCTTTTACTTTGGATTCTTGATCGAGTGGAATAAAGGCAATTTCCTTCACCGGATCAAATAAAGAATTTTTAGTGGCTCGGCTTGCAATATTCTGAAAGGTTCCGATAATAAGCGCTATCATTAAAGGGGTCGTTTCTACATTTGAAAAATAAGGGGCAAACACATCTTTAAAAATAATCAGCGAAAAAAATGGAATGGCGGTTATCAGTATCATTAAAGGCGTTATATAGGCGGTTATGGACCAGCCCATTTTTCTTAAGAGATTGGTAGAAACAAAAGCCATCGCAATCGTCGCGGCCGCCAATATTTTATGGTAAATGGCGACAAAATTTGAGTATTCAAAATGGGTAGGAAATTGTTGAGCGGCTTGATCTTTCCAGGATATTTCAATGAGATTGATAACAATGCTGTAAGACATGACCATAATGGCTATGTAAAAAACTTCCCGGGATGTCGATAAAAATTTAAAACTCTGCATCAAAGAAAGTCGAGGCTTTTCATTTTTTAGCTTCACTTGTTCGGTTGGATTATAAAATGTAGGATCGGTTAACACGTTAACCTGCATCCAATAATATATGCCCATAATAATAAACCCGCACAGGATCGCGAGTATGAGCAAATACTGAATGGCTACATGTGAGGGTTTAAGATCCGTTGTCGCGTTGGGAGACAAACGATTAATCCAAAGAACAATGTCGCCTGCCACGTACAAAGACAGGTTGGCCCCCAGACCTAAGAGGGGGTAAAATCTTTTTGCTTCCTTTATTGGCGTAATATCATTGGCAAATCCCCAAAAAAGTAAGGCAATCATAAAACTTGCCCATAATTCTGCAATAATATAAAACACCGAATATGTCCAGTTTCGAATGGCTGAGATTAACCCTGCAAAAGCTGTGGGCAAAACCGTTTGTAGCGTATTGGCAAAAGTGTGGGGATGTAAAAGATCTTGATAAGGATATAGAAGCAACAGAAAAATTAAAAAAAACACTAGAAAAATGGAGAGTGTAATAAAAAATACTTTTTTCTTTGAGTATAGATTGGTTAGTTTCATATACAACAACATAAATAACACAACCGCAGGCAGCACGCCGCAGAGTTTTATAAATAAAATGGCTTCAGCACTCCCTCCTGGGGCAGTTAAAACAAAAGTATCTTTTAAATTTCTTAAAATGTTATACACAAGGCCTATGAAAAAAAACATAAGAAACATGGGTAGAAATTTTTTTAATTCATAGGTGTGAACAGGCCAGAATATTGTGCGCCATTTTCCGAGGGTTGGAGGGTGCTTTTCCATATGAGTTTATTGCCTTTCTATTGATTATATACAAAAATGGATGATTAGGTAGACTTCCCGAGAATGCATCGGGTGCGCCCGGGGAGTACAAATGCAAGCAATAAACCAAACAGTAAAGGCCATGGGCCCCACTTTACCCAGGGTGTTTCACCCGAAGCACTTTGAAATGTGCCTTTTAAAACCGTTGCTTGAAATTGAGGTGCTAGAGCGTTGACTTTCCCTTTAGGGTTAATAATAGCGGTAATGCCACTGGTGGTAGATCTTAACACATATCGTCCTGTCTCTAAAGCGCGCATTTGTGCAATTTCTAAATGCTGATGGGGCCCCCAGGAATTACCAAACCAGCCATCTTCACTTAACGTAATAATCGCACTTGCATTGCGTAAAGTATTTCTGATTTGTTCGGGAAAGGCAATTTCATAGCAAATCAGGGGATTTAAGCTAAGCTTACCTGCTGTCAATAACGCTTGGTTTTTAGACCCCCCAATAAAACTAGACATTGGGAGATCAAAGAAATTGACCAACCCTCTTAACCAATTTTCAAACGGTAAAAAATCCCCAAAAGGGACCAAATGATGTTTATGATAAATGCCTTCATCTTTTCCGATTACGATCAGTGAATTATGGTATTCATTCTTTGGATTAGTATATTGTACGCCGGTAATCAGCGTGGAATTGTGTTTTTTGGCCAAATCTTTTAAATGCTGGATATAAAAATCGGCATAAGGAAGCGGTAATGGGATTGCACTTTCTGGCCATAGGATTAAGTCAGCGCCCCATTGATCGCGCGTAAGAACGCCATAGGTTTTTTCCGTTGCCAGAATGGGCTCGGATTGCGAAAATTTATCATAGGGTTTTATATTTCCCTGAATTAAGCTTACTGTGTAAAGATGGGGATCAAGCTTTGTATAATTTTGTAGGGATAAATAGTGTCCCAGCCCCCACACCACGATGATAACGGCGCTGACTCTTAACTTTAGGGCGCTTTTCCCTTTGAAAAATAAGAAAAAAGCGCCGCTGATCAAGAGTACTGCATAAGAAACACCAAAAACAGAGGCTATAGGCGCATAGCCTGCTAAGGGCGTCTGTAGTTGGCTATAGCCTAAGTATAACCATGGAAAACCCGTGAATAACCAGCTACGTATCCATTCAAATATTAGCCAACAACTTGGAAACCCCAGCAAAGCAAAGGCAATGGCATTCCCTTTGAAAAATCTTTTTAAAATATAGCCTTGAGTTGCAATAAATAAGGCAAGAAACATAACAAATAGGAAAGTAATGAGGAGCGCGATGGGTAGCTCGGTATTCCCATATTGATGGATGCTAACCAATACCCAAGATATCCCAGTTCCAAACATACCTAAGCCATAGGCAAGTCCTAGGCGAAAAGCTTTTGTGGGGGAAAGGCATTTATCCTGCCAGAGCATTAACAATAGCCCTGGCGATAGGATCGCAAGCGGCCAAAGGTGATGAGGCGCAAAAGCACCGGGTAGCAAGGTGCCTGCCAGTAGGGCAATCAGGTAAGGGGCATAGGATTTATGCAACAAAGATTTAATTTCCATGCTTTGTAAAACGGTATCCTACGCTGAATATCACGTAAAAACAACCGATAGAATATGCTGGGTTTATCCTTAATCCGCAAGGCAAAGCTAAATCATTATTTGCCCGGTTTGTATTTCTCCTTTTCAATTTCTGGAGCGACAGGCGCAGGGTTTTTATTCTGTGTGGTAGCAAAACGATTATATGCTTTCAGCATAGGTGCATCTTCAATATGGGCAGAGCTTCTTAATTCCTCTAGGTTTTCTTTGACACTCTTATAATGAGTAAATAAATTTTTATATTTTTCTTTATTTTCAGGTGCTTGCGCTTTTAAAATGCCGATTTTGATTAAGAAGATTTTGAAAATATTGGACTCTTTTTTTGTAGAGATGTTCTCAATATCACGAGAAATTCCTTCGTAAGCGTTAAAGGTGTCTTCTAAGCATTTCGCTTTCAATCTAAGTGCTTGCGGATCGTTGCCTTTGTATTGCAAAGCATTGATTTCAAGTTCAAGTTTTGTCAAATCAGCACTGCTGATATTTAATTTATCCTTAAGTTTTGGATTGTATTTTATTTCAGCGATAAGGGATTTAAAGTCGTTAACCAAGTTGTCGGCCGCTGCGCTGTAGACAACTTTATTTTTCCCCACCGATTTGTTAACCAAGTTGGCGCTTGTTTTGGCCATCTCACTCAATTGATTGTTTGCATCTGGCACGGCTTTCGACAGCTCTTTTGCCAAGAGCTCATGTCTGGGCAGGCGTTGCACGGGTTGGATCAATAAATCAAGAATACTTTGCTTTCCGCCGAGTGTAGCCTGAATGTGTGCTGAGTGTTGTGGGTCTTTATCTTGTAATTTTTTTTCAAAATTAGAAACCAGGGTGGTTAACATGGGATTGTTTAAAAGCGAAGCTTTAGACAGTGCCGCAGAATAACGATGGGTATGGTCTTTATAGATATGTTCGTATTCGTGAATAAATTTTCCAGCGTTTTCAATGCGTGGATCCTTTAAGAATGATTGATGGGCATTTTTGATTGCATGTAGAAAGCTTTGAATGGTTGAACAAGCATCATTTAATGTGCTCAGGATCTGTTCTTTTTTCTGGCTGTCTATTTTAAGTTTAGGCTCGTGTAGGTAATTTCCTTGCCAGGCATTTCTGGCGGCTTCCATACTTTTCAGAAAGCTTTCTTCTGTGCTGACTATTTCAGCGATGATGTTTTTTGCCTGGGAGAGTTTTTTGTTATCGGCTTCATCACTCATATTGAAAATCCCGCTTTTGATTAATCTTAATAGAAGGATAGAATAAAAAATAGATTTTTACGAAGTGTGCATATCCGCTCTACAAATTTTATTTTTTTGCCTGCAAGTTACCCTTCAGCCCTGCTGAACGGTAACGCATTCTGGATTAAGAAGGAGAGCGGGTAGCAAACGCGTTTTGAGAAGCAATTTGAAGTCTTTGTCTAGCATAAAGTGGATCTATGTATGTAGGTCGAAATTTCTTCATGTGTGAAGGGTAAAATAATGTCGTCATAATGATATTGTCATTATTCTATAATTGATCCATAATCTTTTTCCAGATTTATTGGGGTGAAATTTTAGGAGTCAGGCCATGTCTAAGCATCTTGTGCAAATGAATATTAGTGACAAAACCCTTCATAAAGTACAGCGCATTCAAGCAATGGGCGATCTGCCAAATCGTACCACCGCGATTAAATTAGCGGTTGATGTGATTGATGTGTTGGCATCTACTTTACATAAAGGCGGGAAGATTTATATTGTCAATGCAGAGGGCGCGCAGCAAGAATTATTAGTTCCGGGCTTTAGCAAAGACTATATGGAAGAATAAATGGTGTAAAATTTTAAGGATGGTGGAGCATGAACTCCAAAAGCGAAAATAAAGTTCAGGACTTTGGGGATGAAATAGAGGGAAGGCCAGCGCCTAAGGCGAGAGATCTGTCTCCCATTGATAGGCTACAATTTGCAAAATGGGTCTTAAAAGGGATCTTTGGTTTTTTTGTATTAAGCGTTGGCGTTGGGTTGTATCAGCAAACCTGCGGAGAGACGTTGCTGGATATTTGTCGAACGGGGCTATTGCCCATAGCCTCATTTGTGATTGGTGATTATTTTGGGAGCAGGGGAAGATGAAGATAGCGATATTATCGCAGCAGGCAAAATTGTATTCTACCCAGCGCTTAGCCGAGGCTGCAAGGCTGCGTGGGCATGAAGTATTGGTGATCGACACCCTTCGGTGCTATATGAATATCGTTGCACATAAGCCTTCCATTCATTATAAAGGCAAGCGTTTAGATGGCATAGATGCCGTGATCCCCAGGATCGGAGCCTCCATTACTTTTTATGGAACGGCTGTTTTACGCCAATGCGAAATGATGGGTATTTTTCCGGTAAATGAATCGGTGGCGATTTCTCGTTCTCGGGATAAATTACGTTCTTTACAACTTCTGGCGCGCAAAGGGATAGGCTTACCGATAACAGGATTCGCACATTCTCCAGACGATACCCCCGATTTAATTCGAATGGTGCGGGGGAGTCCTTTGGTGATTAAATTATTGGAAGGAACACAAGGAATGGGCGTGGTTCTTGCAGAAACCCCTAAAGCGGCTGAAAGTGTTATTGACGCTTTTGCCGGTCTAAAGGTAAATATTTTAGTGCAAGAATTTATTCAAGAAGCAGAATGCAGCGATATTCGCTGTTTTGTGGTCGGTGGAAAAGTTGTGGCGAGTATGAAACGCCAGGCTAAACCCGGTGAATTCCGATCGAATTTGCACAGAGGGGGTACCAGCAGTCAAATTAAAATTACCCCAGAGGAACGCAAGGCAGCCGTTCGAGCGGCCCGTATTATGGGCTTGAATGTGGCAGGTGTCGATATCTTACGTTCTAAACAAGGCCCATTAATTTTAGAAGTGAATTCTTCCCCTGGCTTAAAAGGAATTGAAACCACCACGGGTATTGATGTGGCCAGTAAAATCATCGATTTTATTGAACTCAATGCTAAGCCCAATAACACCCGAACAAAAGGCAAAGGATAGAAAAGCA
Source organism: bacterium (assembly GCA_027364575.1). Taxonomy (GTDB): domain Bacteria; phylum Pseudomonadota; class Gammaproteobacteria; order UBA6186; family Azoamicaceae; genus CADEGZ01. Next base: position 78,398 of record DAHXPC010000001.1, on the reverse strand, counting down.
TTCATTAAAGCGGGTCAATTTTTCGCTTTACGCGTTTCCCCTTTTAAAGGGATCACTTGTAAAAGATGCAATCTTCGGCTGTCGGCCCGTAATACTTTAAAACGGTAGCCATTTATTTCGACGAATTCGGTGCGTTTGGGAAGATGGCCAAATTCACGGATAATCAATCCACCAATTGTATCGGCTTCTTTGTCTTCAAGATGTGCATTAAAATATTCATTGAAATCCCCAATTGGGGTAAGGGCTTTTACCGCGTAGGTATTCTCATTATACTTTTTAATCAGTTGATCATCGTCGGTATCATATTCATCTTCAATTTCGCCTACAATTTGCTCAAGCACATCTTCAATGGTAACCAGACCTGTTACCCCGCCATATTCATCTACGACAATTGCCATATGATTTCGGTTGCGACGAAACTCTTGTAATAAAACATCTAAGCGTTTACTTTCAGGAACAAAGATGGCTGGGCGCAGTACTTCACGAATATTAAATGGCTTTGAAGTATTGTTGCAGGTATAAGCCAATAAATCTTTGGCGAGTAATATACCGACCACTTCATCCTTATTTTCCCCAATCACCGGAAAGCGCGAATGGATAGTGGTGATAACGGTGGGTAAAATTTGATCCAGAGGCATATTTTGCTCTATGACGATCATATGGGATCGTGGGATCATGATATCTCGTACCCTTAATTCAGGCACTTGTAATATCCCTTCAATCATCCCCAGAGCGTTTAAATCTAATAATCGTCGCTCTGCTGCATCCCGCAAAATTTCTATCAATTCATGGCGATCGCGTGGCTCACCTGCCAGGACTTGGCCAATTTTTTCTAGCCAAGTGCGTGAAGAAGGTTGTGAAGTTTGTAATTCGTCATTCATGATTCAACTGTATCTCCATAGGGGGGTAAAAAGCCAAGCTGGATTAAAATTTCGGTTTCTAAATTTTCCATAATATCGGCATCTTGGCAGTTTTCGTGATCATAGCCTAATAAATGCAACGCTCCATGCACAACCATATGAGCCCAATGTGCCAAAAGAAGTTTATTTTGCGCTTTTGCTTCTTCTTCTACAACCGGGGCACAGATAACGATATCGCCGAGTAATCGACTGGCAATACCGGGAAAAGGTTCATACGGAAATGACAGTACGTTTGTCGGTCCTTTTTTATTTCGGTATTGTTGGTTTAATGCTGCGATTTCTTCCTCATCGACGATACGAACGGTTAACTCTGCAGTATCAATACGCTGCCACAAGGCAACACTGATCCATTCTCTTACTTGTGCAGGGTGCGGTAAGGTTTTGGTGGTAGTCGCAATTTGGAGTTCTAATTCAACTGCCATTTTGTGCTCCTAGGGTATTTTTTTGATCTTCCTGTTTTGCATAAGCGTCAATAATTTTTTGGACAATAGGATGTCTGACGACATCAGAAGATTGGAAGAAGGTAAAGCTGATATCGGGAATGTTTTGTAACATGCCAATTACCTGTTTAAGCCCTGATAATTTTCCTTTAGGCAGATCGATCTGGGTAACATCGCCTGTAATTACGGCCGTAGAATTAAAGCCAAGGCGCGTTAAAAACATCTTCATCTGTTCTACCGTCGTATTTTGGCCTTCATCTAAAATGATAAAAGAATCATTTAATGTGCGACCGCGCATATAAGCTAGGGAAGCAATTTCGATGATTTGACGTTCCAAAAGCTTAGTTACCCGCTCAAATCCCATAATTTCGTATAAGGCATCGTAGAGGGGACGTAAATAAGGATCAATTTTTTGCGCAAGATCACCCGGCAGAAAACCTAAGCGTTCCCCGGCTTCTACCGCTGGGCGCACCAGCAGGATGCGACGTACTTTTTCTTGTTCTAGGGCGGCCACCGCAGCGGCTACGGCAAGAAATGTTTTGCCGGTTCCCGCAGGCCCAATACCGAAATTGACATCGTGACTTAAAATATGTTGTACATAGCGTTCTTGATTAGGCGAACGGGGAAGGATTAATTTAGTCCGGGTTTTTAAGGATAGGTTGTTTACTTCAGGGATGTCTTTTATCGTATTCATTTTAGCGCTGTGTTGTTGTAAAGATAAGTGGATCTGTATTGAAGTGAGTTCTATACCCTGAGCGGTTTCTTTGTATAAATCTTCTAAGGTTTGTTTTGCAGTATGAATGGCATTCAGGGATCCTGAGAGATAAAAGGTGTTTTCTCGATTACTAATACTAATATTCAAATGCTTTTCAATTTGCCGAAGGTGTTCGTCCAATTGGCCGCATAGGTTTGCCAATCGGCCTGTATCAACCGGCATTAATATAAAATCACACGAATGTTGCAAATCGTTCAAATTGAATGTCTTAACCGCCCTTTTGCGGTACCCTGATATAAATTAAGCATAACTCGGAATGCAAACTTACGCTACCCATTTCCCTCGAAGTGTGTTGACCACAACCTCAGTAATCATCACTTGCGCCAATTTTCCGATGGGCGCTTGTCCGAGAAAATTCACCACTCGGTTATTATCTGTTCGTCCACACAGTGTGTTTGGATCTTTTTTGGAAGGTCCAGTAACCAATATTGTTTGTAGGGTTCCGACCATTTTTTCATTAATGTCATTTGCTTGTTGATTTAATCGACTTTGTAAAATGTTTAAACGCTCTTTTTTGACTGCTTGTGAAACATCATCTGGTAAATTAGCCGCAGGTGTGCCAGGACGTTGGCTATAAATAAAGCTATACGATTGATCCAGGTTGAGTTCATGTACCAGATCTAAAGTCGCCTCAAAATCTTGATCGGTTTCTCCGGGGAATCCGACAATAAAATCGGAAGTCACACTAATGTCTTTGCGTATCGCTTGTAAGCGACGGATTTTATTTTTATATTCTAAAGCAGTATGACCGCGTTTCATCAGGGCAAGGATCCTATCCGAGCCGCTTTGTACTGGCAGATGTAAATGGTTGGCAAGCTTTGGATGAGCGGCATACGCTTGAAGTAGGCGATCAGAAAATTCCACAGGATGTGAAGTGGTAAAACGAATGCGCAAGATATCATCCATTGCTGCAATATAGGATATCAACAGAGCCAGATCGGCTGTTTCCTGATTGTGTCTTAATCCCCTATAAGCATTGACATTTTGGCCTAATAAGGTAACTTCTTTTACCCCTTGTTCCGTTAAGGTAAATATTTCATGTAAAATATCATCAAAAGGGCGACTAATTTCCTCACCGCGTGTATAGGGCACAACACAATAGCTACAATATTTACTACAGCCTTCCATAATCGAGACATAGGCACTGGGGCCTTCTGCTCTGGGTGCAGGCAAAGTGTCAAATTTTTCAATTTCCGGAAACGAGATATCGACAATTGGGTTACGATTTTGGGTAACCGAACTTAACATATTGGGTAAGCGATGTAGGGTTTGCGGGCCAAAAATAAGATCGACATACGGTGCGCGCTTTAGGATTGCTTCTCCTTCTTGGCTAGCAACACAGCCGCCTACGCCAATCACCACTTCTGGGCGCTTTTCTTTGAATTCTCGAAAAACCCCTAATTCTGAAAATACCTTCTCTTGGGCCTTCTCTCGAATAGAGCAGGTATTAAGCAATAACAGATCCGCTTTTTCAGGCGTATCTACACGTTCCATATCGTGGGTGGCCTTGAGCAAATCTAGCATTCTGGAAGAATCATAGACATTCATTTGGCAACCGTAAGTTCTAATATAAACCGTCTTCATGTGTTTCTAATATTCGTCCAGGGGATATTGGTGGCTATGGGTGGACTCGAACCACCGACCTCAGCATTATGAGTGCCGCGCTCTAACCAACTGAGCTACATAGCCATAGACTTAAACCCTGCATTGCAGGGGGGGCCTTATGAGGACACTATTCTCGCTGGAATAGGTGGAAATTGTCAATCCTATAATTTGGGGAGAATATATTAAGTAATCTTTCTAGATTAACCTGGTTTCTGGAGACAATGCGTTTCGATGCTCTGCTATTTTAATGCTACCATAGCAATTTTATGCAGATTTAAAGAAGGTTATAAAAAGAAGATTTAGGAACACCAGATCAGAAGATGGTTTTAAGCAGGATCAGAAAGGGGATAGTAAAATGGGAGTTCGTACACGATTTGCGCCGAGTCCTACCGGTTTTTTGCATGTGGGCGGCGCGCGCACCGCACTGTATAGTTGGTTATATGCCAAAAAAATGGGTGGCCAATTTATCTTAAGAATAGAAGATACCGATATTGAGCGCTCTACCCCAGAGGCCGTTACAGCTATTTTAGAGGCGATGGAATGGTTAGAGTTAAGTTGGGATGAAGGTCCTTTTTATCAAACCCAGCATTTCGAGCGTTATAAAGCGGTTGCCGATCAATTACTCAATGCAGGCGATGCTTATCGTTGCTACTGCTCCAAAGAGCGCTTAGAAAAATTGCGCGAAGATCAAATGGCGAATAAAGAAAAGCCGCGTTACGACGGGCACTGTCGTCATCTTTCCGCTATTCCAGATGCATTATCACAAAATTCTTTTGTGCTTCGTTTTCGTAACCCAGAAACCGGATCCGTGGAAATTAATGATTGTGTTCGAGGAAACGTCGTTATTCAAAATACCGAATTGGATGATTTAATTATTGTCCGTTCAGACGGTACCCCGACCTATAATTTTACGGTGGTGGTCGATGATTGGGATATGAAAGTCACGCATGTGATTCGAGGGGATGATCACCTTAATAATACGCCACGCCAAATCAATATTTTAAAAGCATTGGGGGCAAGCTTACCGATATATGCCCATATTCCAATGATTTTAGGGGATGATGGTAAGCGCCTTTCTAAACGGCATGGGGCAGAAAGTGTTCAGCATTATCAACATGAGGGAATTTTGCCGCAAGCGCTATTGAATTATCTCGTGCGTTTAGGATGGTCGCATGGCGATCAAGAAATTTTTACGCGCGAAGAAATGATCCAATTTTTTGATATTCAGGACATTAATAAAGCACCGGCTGCTTTTAATACTGAAAAATTGCTGTGGGTGAATCAGCAGTATTTGATCAATGCCGAGCCAATACAGTTAGTCAAACATTTGCAGTGGCAGATGGAAAAATTAGGCATTAATATTGCAGAAGGGCCTGAATTAGAAGCGATTATTAAAGCCTTTAGGGAACGTTCAAAAACGTTAAAAGAAATGGCTGAAAAAAGTGTCCTATTTTATCAGGAATATGTGACGCTGGATGCGGAAGCAAAAGCCAAACATTTAACCCCTGAGGCATTGGAATCTCTTAAGCCATTACGCTTAGCCTTCGCAGATCTTGCAGATTGGACAACCGAAGCTATTCATCATGCCCTAGAACAAAGTGCGTTAGGATTAGGGGTAAAGCTTGGAAAGTTGGCCCAGCCTTTGCGGGTGGCTGTTACGGGTAATACCACTTCCCCGTCTATTGATATTACCTTAGCGCTGATTGGGAAAGAGCGGGTATTGAAGCGGTTAGATCAAGTTTTGGCAAACGCATAGATGTCTTAAGTGCTAGGGTCCCCATCATCAGTTAGCTATTCTAAGACTGTCAATTTAGATCAAATAGGGGTTTCTATCCTATGGATGGAAACCGCTTTTAGCTCAAAACAATAAAGCATAAGCAAAAAAGGGATGAGAGTGGGCCTTTAAAATTAAGGAGAAATACCTTGGCGAAAGACCACGTTGAGCTCCCCATTACTCTTACCTCCTTTGCAATATTTGTCTCACCTTATAGAGGGTGGCAACAAAGCTAAAACGTCTTATAAAATGGCACTGAGGATTGAGGTAGGCAAAAATGTGGCCCAAATAATTGCTTGCAAAATAACAACCAAATGATATTTTGGCGGCCTGATTCCTAAGAATTCAATTTTAATTTAGCAATCCAAATAATATTCCGGCCTGTTGTGTTGCCGATAATAATCATAATCGGAAATAGGGTCCTATATATCGTAAAATTATAACGTTTTACATGTAATGTAATTTTATATATACTCAAAAGTGGGGCAGTATTAATAATTTTTAAGGATCTGAGATGAGCTTTGAGCCTAAGTTTGAGATAAGCCAAGAGATCAATAATAGCTTGACTAGCATTGAGCGGGCGAGGGGATTTCTGGAAGCGGCCACCCTTTCCGAAGATTGGCTCAAAGCGATGCAAGATCAGACTTTAGTATTGGAAGCTCACCATACTACTCATATTGAAGGAACCCAACTAACGTTAGAGCAGTCGGAACAGATCTTGGGTGGCTTTGTGGTGGAGGGCGCTACCAATGCCGAAGATGTGAAAGAGTTATTAAATTATCGTAAGGCTTTTGACTTTGTAGACAGTTATATAAAGAGTGGAGAATTATTGAGCGAAGGGCTTATTCGGGAAATTCATAAGCGACTCGTGCAAGGGGTAAGAGGTAACGCTGCGGCTCCTGGGGATTATCGCAAAATTCAAAATTATGTCGTGAACTCAGCAACCAAAGAAGTTATTTATACTCCACCACCGGCATATGACGTTCCCATTATGATGGCAGAATTGGTGAGCTGGCTAGGATCAACGAGTTCTATTCACCCAGTATTGATGGCAGGCATAGCTCAATTTCAACTGGTTCATATTCATCCCTTTTTAGACGGCAATGGAAGAACTGCACGGTTGTTGTCTACCTTATTTCTCTATCAAAAAGAGTATGACTTCAAGCGGCTATTTACCATTAGCGCCTATTACGATCGAAACCGAGCAGATTATTACCGCGCGATCCAGAGTGTGCGCGATAATGATATGGATCTTACCTATTGGCTGCGCTATTTTACCGAAGGTCTAGCCAATCAACTAAAAGAAGTGCGTACCCAGGGTGAGCAAATTATCAAAGCCGATATCTTACTCAGCAAAACAGTCCTTAAAGCCAGAGCCCAAGATTTAGTGCGATTCTTAATTAGTAAAAAAAATGCTTCTATATTGGAATGCGAAAATGCGTTGCAAATAAATCGTCGGACTTTACAGCGAGATCTGAAGCAACTGATTGAATTGGGCTTTGTTAAGGAACTAGGGAGCGGGCCCACTGATCCGACCAAACGTTATCAGGCGTTACTGTGACACACTAAGACAATCTACTATGACAAGCTGTGACAAAGACTATGACAAAGGAGAAAAGGCGTGGGTAGACGGGGTGTAAGCTTTGAGGATGTGGCCAGAGCGGCAGAAGGCGTCTTGGCAAGTGGCGATAATCCCACGGTGGCACGTATTAGAACCGAGCTAGGGGATACCGGTAGCAATTACACGATTTCTAAATATTTTGGCGAATGGAAGCAGGGACTTTTAACTAAAAATCTGAGAACAGAAATTGGAGAAAGACTGCCTTCGCAATTACAAAGCTTTGTAGAAAATTTCTGGACAAAGTTGCGTGAGGAAGCCTTAGTTAAAAACCAAGAGCAGCAAGAACAATCCCAAAAAACTTTGCAATCAGCCGTAGATGAAAAAGAAGCCTTAAAGCTAGCGCTCGAAAATAAAAAAGAGGCTTTTGATAAGCTTGCAATAGAAAATAATCATTTACAAGCAAATCATGCGTTGGCCCAAAATGAGTTAATTAAAGAACGGCAACAAAGAGCCGTTTTAGAAGAAAGAATAAAAAGTAGCGAGGCCCGATCTCTAAGTTTAGTATCGGAAACTAAGACGACGATAGATGAGATGAAACGTGCTCATGAAGAACGAGTATCTGATTTAAAAGAGCAATTAAAAACTGCTCTACAAGAGCTGAATGAATATAAGAGCACATTGGAGAACCAAAGGCATCAATTTATTGTACAAATTGATCATAGTAGGACCGCGAAAGAGAAAGCCGAAAATCAATCTGTTAAACTACAAGCAGAGTTAAAACAAAGGACAGCTTCTTTAGAAGAGAAAAACGAGCAACACCGTTCTGTCATGGTCGATCTGAAAATCTTAAAACAACTAAATGCTGAATTAGAAAGAGTTCGCGAAGATCTGGGTAAACAAGTATCTGGGTTATCACTAGAGCTAAAGGCAAGCCGGGAGCTATTGTTGGCTAAAGATGAGCTTATTGCTGAACTGAAACAACGGTTTTTGAGAGCCGAAAAGCAAAGTAACCAAAAAAAGGATAAAAAGGGTTAGGAATGCTTAATCAAAAATCCAATGAAAAAAAGTTAGAATTTAAACATATTGCTATCACACACCTAATGCCGGGCGAATATCAGCCAAGAAAACAATTTGATCCAATAGCCTTAGATAAATTAGCCGAAACCATTAAAGAAGTGGGTATTTTAATGCCTTTACTGGTAAGGCCTAGAATCGGTGATAGTTTTGAAATTATTGCCGGAGAGCGTCGTTGGCGAGCAGCTCAAATAGCAGAGCTTACGGAGGTCCCTTGCCTAATTAGTGTAGAGCCAGATAAACTTGCTCTTATTAAAGGCTTAATTGAAAATCTCTCTCGCGAAAACTTAAATCCCATTGAAGAAGCCAAAGGGATAGAGCGGCTTATTGAGGAGTTTAATTGCACGCATCTGGAAGTGGCAAAATATTTTGGCAAATCCCGCGCGGAGATTTCAAATTTACTTCGCCTTTTAGATCTACATGATAATGTTAAACTGTTGTTAATCGATAGAGACTTAAATGAGACGCACGGACGGCTACTGGCAAGTTTACCACAAGAGGAACAATATCTGATTGCTCGTAAGGCTGTTGCAAAGAAATGGAGCACCCGCGCACTAGAAAGAGAAATCCAGGGTTTAAAAAACCCCTTAGGTACTGTCAGTAAAAATGATCTTTCGGCGGACTCTAAAAGATTAGAATTTCGTCTTTCAGAATATCTAGCTGCTCGAGTAAAACTGGATGAGAGAGGTAAGCAGACAGGGGAAATCCATATCCCTTACAATAGTCTAGACGAGTTAGAAGGAATTTTAATCAAGATAGGATTTATGCAAAAAGATGACGACGAGTACGACTCGTGAATGAGGACATGGTTCAAGGGATGGATTATCAATATTTTTTGCCTTTAAATGCACTGCATTCTGTCAAACTGCCAGAAACACTTAATGGAAGCTTAGGAAATAATCGTGCCTTGCTCAAGCCTGCGATTAAAGCAAATACGGATTTAGAGGCTATTGAACACTGGTTGCAAGAATATGCGGATAAGCCGACGACTTATAACAATTATAAAAAAGATGCAGAACGATTATTGTTGTGGGCAATTATTGAACGAAGAAAGCCATTATCTAGTCTAGAAGGCGAGGACTTATTAGCTTACGGTCAGTTTTTAGACGATCCCAAACCTTATGACAAATGGTGTAGCGGGAAAGCAAGTAGGCAGAAACGTTGGGCAGAAGGCTGGAAACCCTTTGTGGGGCCTTTAAGTGCGACTGCAAAAGCTGCCTGCATGGCTAACTTAACCTCACTTTTTAATTACTTAGTGGAAGTAGAATATATAAAGCGCAATCCCCTAAAGGGAGTGAGGCGACGGACTAAAAAGAAAAATTTATTATCAGAGCAAAAGCAGCAGGTACAAAAAAGGATCTTAAGCTTTGAAGAATGGTACGCTATTCAGGATGAACTCGATGGTTTACCTGAAAGTAATGTGGAAAAGTCTCAATATAAGGCACGCGCAAAATGGGTAGTGGCGGTATTATATTTTGCAGGCCTTAGAATTAATGAGTTAACCACTCATACGATGGGTAATTTTCGGAAGATATTCGATGTAAAAAACCAAAAAGATAGGTGGTGGCTATTTGTTGAAGGCAAGGGTAGCAAACTCAGACAAATTCCGGTTAATAAAAATCTTTTAGAAGCCCTAATAACCTATCGTCGTTCTCTAAATTTTAGTGATTGTCCCATGGGTGAAGAAAGCGAGCCGTTAGTTCGCTCATTTAGGACTAAAAATGCAATTAGCTCACGACGGGTAAATCAAATTGTTAGAGACTTATGTGTAATGGCTGCGATAAAACTTGAAAATAGTCAGCCAGAATACTCTGTCCGATTAAAAAAGGTATCGGCTCATTGGTTTAGACATTTATCGTTCTCGATGCAAGCGTTATCGAATATTAGTAAGCAACACATTAAAGAGTCTGCAGGCCATCAAAGAGATGAGATAACCGAAATTTATATGCATAGTATCGATAATTTACGTCATGAAGAAATGGAAAAGTTAAGCTGGCGTATAAACGTGCAGAGCGATTTACCCTAAATGAATAAAAAGGGAGCAAAATGCTAACCGAAGTTATTAGCCAATCAAAGGAAGAAATTGATTTAACAAACATGCCTACAGAAGGAGAAGGCGATTGTAGCTTTCACGCTGCCTTCGGGGAGTGGGATGAAAATCTTAATAAATTTATATGCAAAAACATTTTAAATCAGCGAAAAAAAATCGCAGATGCGGTAAGGCAATGCCAAAGAGACTCTAGCATTTGGCCCTCAGTACTAGAGGGCATACAGCAATTGGTCATTGCCGAGAAAGGCGGAAAAGAAATTGCAAATCTTAAAAATCTATACGAAAAATTCCTTATAGACGATCAAATCGTCATGGCTCAAATTTGGGAAGAATTTGAGCGTGCACTTACACAGTGCTCTGAAATTACAGACTATGTTCAGGAAACTTTAGACAAGCTTTCCCTTGAAGAAAAAAAAGGATTGGATACTTTCCAAAGACAGTTTTCAAAATGTTTAACGCTCAATGAAGGTCTATTGTATGGCTTGATTATGTCTTTTGAAGAATTGAATAATCAGTTCAAAGAATATAATGAAAAAACAAATAAGGCTTTTGATTTAAATAAATATATAACTCAAAATGTACTGGATGAATATGCTGATATCGTACAAAGAAAGGGAAACTGGCTCCTCCCAGGTGAACTAGCTATTTTAGCTCATGCTTCTAATAGAACTATTGAGCTTTATATGGATGATAAAAAAACTAACGCAAGAAAACTTATTGAGTCTTATAATCCTGGAAAAAATCTAGTGGTTCAAGTATATTTTAATGGCGCGAACCACTATGAGCGATTATTAAATAATAAAGAGCATGCAAAATTAGTCGAAAGAAGAAGAGATGCTTGGGCGTTAGCAGGAGCATCAGCTGGCCAATTGATCCCTGAGTCACTAAACACCTATTTAATGTCACATTTGCTGCAGGCAGGATTTCGGGGCAGTGAATATCAATTTTCAGTATTGATGCTAAAGATGACGGAGATGCTTTTATCTCCCAACATAATTTTTGAAGCAGAGTTTGAAAGCTTTGGAAAAGGCAACTTAGATGATGTTGTCATCAGCGTTAAGAATAACGCAGCAATGCGAAATACCCTAGAAGCATATCAGATTAAATATTATAAAGACAATATTGTTTTTGATGATTTCTATAATGAAAAAGCTGATAGTACAAAAACAGAAAAGATGCATATTGGTAAATTCTATGAGGGTTGGCTTGCACATAAGCGGAGTCGGCCTGAACTTAAAGATAAGGATGTGTCGTGTGTTTTGTATACAAATACAGGCCTTGATCCTCTACTAAGCAAAGCTATTGATGGAGATAAGTTTTCTAAGGGTTTTATAAACGGGCAACAAAAGCTTTATATAAGTCGATCTTCAAAAATATCAAATCAGATAGCAAAAAATTTTTTAACCAAGGAAAGCAAAAGAATTTCAGCTAGTCTATCAACGAAAGTGTGGGAAGAACTGCAAAAGCAGGGGATATTAGATATAGATGGCAATATGGTGGAACAGTATTTTCAATCCAAAGCAATACTTGACTCTACCTTAAAGAGAAATGATATATGCAAAGCTTATTTACCAAATATTAGCAATGCTTTATATAAAAAATATGAAATCTATAAAACAAACCAGGTAGATGCTTTTGAGCTCTTGTATAGCGAAGCTTTGGAATATCTACGAAAGCAAAATAAATATGATAGTCTGCTCGCCAAATCTGATAGTGAGAAGAAAATTGCTTTCACAAATTTTTTAAAATCTTTTGTGTTCAAGATACACCAGCCTGACATTGAAGCTACCGAAGCTAAGATAAAAAAGAACCTAGTTCAATATTTGAATGACTCCCCACACCAAGTGTTTTTATGCATGTATTTTGCGATGAGAGAATGGTTCCGAAGAGAACAATTAGACAAAAAAGTTCCTAAGCTTACCACTGGCTGCATGAAGGAACTTTTGACAAAGGCTAAGGTTGAATACAGGGATTCTTTATCACTTTATGGGCGTAGTTTAGGTGCACTTGCTCTAATATCTTGTTCTTCTAACGGAAAAACGGTGCCCCGTAAAGAATTACAAGAGCTGCGCGATTTAATCAAAAATAAAAATGAGAAAACCATTTTGCTTGTAGGAGAAAAAGGGGTTGGAAAATCTGGTCTTATAAAATGTGCATTGACCGAATTCGTAAGCTTTCATCCTGAAGAATATCTTTTCATCCCCGCCATAGATCTTGTCAATGATCCAATTTTACAAAAGGATCTAATTGCAGTATTAAAAATTAATAAATTTATAAAAGTATTAGCAATTGATAGTGCCGAAAATCTATTGAGTTTAGAAAAAGAAAAATATAATAAATTTATGGATGAGTTAAGGGAAACAGAGAAAACTATAGTTTTAACCTTTCCGGCAGATGTGTTTTCTCGTAATGTACACAGGATACAAGGATATCCGATGCAGCTGGGGCGTTTATTACAAATGGACGTTCAGAATTTTTTTCCAGAACTCTATAACCGGGCAGAACTAATTCCATTGTTAGACGTGGCCTGTATTCCATTTTATTTAAATATTATCACAAGTTATTTAGTTAAGGTTGATATGAAATGGAATGCCTCACAAGAGGACTTTAAACGGTACTTGATAAAGCTTTCAATAGAACAAGGTTCAGATTACAAATTTAATGAAATCAAGCATCGATTACTAAAAATAATGGCAGCTAGCAACCTTCGTACTAATAAAGTAGCCTATCAGCCTTCGGCTACATTTCTAGAGGCCGCTAAAGCTTTGGCACGTAATGGAGTATTAATTGGATTAGAGCAAAACCATTATGCTTTTTCCCACACTTTATACTATGAATGGTCGTTAGAAGAACGTATTACCCAAGAATTTGATAATACTGTTCATGAAAAAGGGGATTGGGAGAGCTTTTTAAAATTTGGTTCTATTTATTATCTCAAAGAATGGGCACGGGGTAGAGCTGTAGATATTATTACTTGCCTTCATCAGTATGAGCTAAATGTAGGATCTCTAAAAATATTGTTAATTTTGATTAATTCTTTTATTGAATTAGATTTAATAAACGCTGATAAGATAAAGATAGGGGCCGTGCTAAGCTCTTTATGGGAAAAGTTCCCTGATGAGCAGAAAACTTTGGTTGAAGAGCTAACACGTTTGTTACTAAAATTTCCTGAAGGCATTAGCTCCAAGATAACAACAGTGATACGCATGGCTCATAATGCTAACGTAGCTTCTGATTTTCCTTCTTTAACTTATAAGCAAATGGTTTTGTTTAAATTAATTTTAAGTTCTGTGGAAACAAATGATGTTTTTTGTGCTAGTTACCCAGAAATGGCTATGAATTTAATTAATAAAATATGTATTGCAACGCACAGAAGGGAGAGTTTGTATGGTGAAAGTGGTGTAGAAGCTGATTTTAGATTGAAAAAATATAATGTAGCAAATGTTGAATTTCGCCCAGCAAGCGCTTACCAAGGACCTTTTTACCCCATTTTAAAACATCATGGTGTTCAACATCTATCTCATATGTTAGAGCTCATTAATAAATCATGTAATAGTTACATTGAAACAAGACATAAAGTGGATATTCCAAAAGATAATACATTGTTTCATTGTATTATGGATGAAAATATCGTTGAAGTAGATCTTACTACTCCACAGGGGCAAATAAAAAAACTATATGGAAACGCTTACTTATGGGGACTGTATCGCAACTCAGGGGTGAATAAGCCTGGGTTAACACAGTCTGCGTTGATGGCTATAGAACGTTGGCTATTAGAGTTGGTTGTTGTGGACCATGTGGTGTTATTAAAAGCACTTGATTTAATTATTGATAAAAGTACGACAGTTGCAACTGTAAGTTTAATCGCAAGTGTATGCCTAACAGGGAATAAGAAATTAATTGAATATGCCTACACGTTATTTAAAACTATGGAGTTTTACCATTGGGATAGTAGAAGGAGGTTTGAAGATCGTCATTTATTGCATTATTATACAATTCTTGACAATGACCTTTTTATAAAAGAAAGACATGAGGCAGATAGCTTGCCACACAGGGCATTAGATTTAAGTGAATTGACTTTGCTTATTCAAAACGATAATGAAGAAGGGCAAAATCAGATTACTACTATTCTTGACAAACATTATTTGGACTTGCAATCAGAGTTCGATGATGAGAAAAGAAAAGATGGAAAATTGAAATTATGGAATATAGATATTCGAAAAAGACGCAAAGAGGAAAGGGCTAATGGAATTGCGCTGATTTTAGATTCTTATGATGAAGAACTAGAAACTTACCTTACAAAGAATGAAAAGCCTTGGAATGAAATGTGGTATGCAGAAAATATATATAAGCTAGGCTTGTCTTTATACAATTCAAATACTTTATTTGAACCAAAAGAAATTGGTGAATTAATTGAACATCTAAAAATACCGAAACCAAGCGAAAAACATGTTGAAAAAGTATTGATAGCTGGCCAATGCTATATTTCATGTTTTCTTTTGTTAAGCCACTATGCAATATTGAAGGATGATTATAAATCTATTTGTTTAGAAATGTTATTTAAGGTTATAAATAAAGATGATGAAAATTATGCGGGTGGAGCTTTAAGAAATAGTATTTTAGGTTCATATGACGGAGAAGTTGTAATTTCGCAGGCTATGCCTCATTTGCTGAGCAAAATTAGTGATAGGGACCCAAATTATCAGAATATTAAAAAAATCATTATTGTTATGCTTACGCATCACTATTTTGACGTGATTAGCTCTACAGCAAAAAGTATAAAAAATTATTTGTGGGACAAGTGTCCAGATTTTGTAGAAAGTTGTATGAAAGCTTTGGTGGAATTTTACAATATAATAGAACAGCATGAAAGGAATTTTGGCGCTAACAATGGCTTTAATTATGATCACGCACTTTTGAGCCTTAGGGACAAGTTTTATAAAGGAGAAATAAGTAGCCAAATACCTGAGTATTTTGGCCCTAACGTCATAAAACCCATTAATAAAAACATAGGTCGAGGAGTTTTATCATCTGGGCAAAGCCATCCTTTTAATATATCAAAGAACCCGAATGAACCTGGGGCAAGCTTTCAAAATATTATTTACGCGATGCAATTAATGGCCTCAGGTAATTTAAAAAATGCAGTTTCAGAACAAACATTCATGGCATATTTGAAAACAATACAATATTATCCTCTTGAATATATAATAGCCAATAATTTATCTTATGAAATTTTAATACTAACAGGAAAGCACCTATTAAATAAAAGCGATATTGAAGTGTATTTAGATGAGATTATTTTTACTAATAATAATGTACTAATTAAAACTTTAAAAAGCATATTATATTGTGCGTTACGAGCACATTCAAATAAAAATGTCGAAAACATAGAAGAAATAAAATTGTTTTGGAGGGTATGGCTTTACATGTTAAAAAATACGCTAGAAAAAGGTGTTGGCATTCCAGCGCTTCTAGATTATGGCTGCAGGCTGCTAGGAGATCAAGCGCCGGATAAACTATCACAGTTAATCTTAGATTCACGGGTGATGATTCGAAACTTTCATTTTTTTAGAAAATGGTTATATCTAGCATGTAATATAGAGGCATCTCATCTGAGTGAGATCTTATGTTTTATAATTAAAAAAATGCCTGAATTTGTAGGTGCACACTACAGAACAGAACAAAACTATCAATTAAATCAAGGAGATTGCAGTATAGAAGAGTTTTTAGACAATTTATTTAATTGTGATTTGTTAAATATTGTTTCCAACGAAATATTAAGCGAACAGGTTGATACAATATTTGAGAAAATTAGGGCTAATGAAAGTATTGATAACCTGCGAAAAAAATATCTAGAGACAAAACATAGCATACTATTGAATAAAATTAAGAAGCCCGCAAGCATAGTATTAAATCTCGCACCTGAAAGCAAAAAAAGGAAGAAGGGAGCCCCGGGCGATGGAGAGAGTACAACAATAGATAGCCAACCACATATCATACTTGGTGGGGCACGAGTGCCTATAATAGCCGCTAGTTCACTAAGTAATTTAATGGCACCGGCGCAGTCAATCTTAAGCTCTGAAATAACTTCAGGCGCTAAGTTGGGATCAGATGAGGGGCCACTCCCGCCAGGGTTGGATGATGAAGAAATGAAATCGGTGCAGGTTGGTAACCCCACTGGGGCGGTTGTGTCCCAAGTGTCGTTAGAGAACAGGTTGAATAAATTGAATAAAGGGTTGTCAGAAAATTATTGCAGAGAACAACCTCCTGTAAATTGTGTTACATTACTACTCTCTGCTCCAAATGCTAGTTCAACAACCTTTCTAAATAATGGTAAAAGTAATGAGGACTCTGAATCGGATCCAAAAGCCAAAAAAGCAAGGGTTAACCCTACTGAAAAGGCGCACTGAAGAGTATGTAAATAATTGATTTTCGGCTTTATTAAGTGTGGCTTCATACGAAAGCATCAAATTGTTGGGGCTAAGGTAGGCCACTTGTTAAGAAATGCTTCATTGCTGGCCTTCATATTTACACAAAAATCTGGATACCATTTTTTAAAAATGTCTCCTAGTTCATGATTAATAACTTTAGCTCGAATTTGAAGCAACAGGTGAGCGCCTGCTTTACCTGTACTAGTTCAGACTTAATGTGACAAAGCTTGCAAAAAGTAAGGTTACCCGTTTAGATGGTTGTATCAAGAAACATCAAAACAGGAAGGGGTAACCTTATGTATCATACTACTGAAAAGGTCATTAAAAATAAAGTTGGGCTCTTGAACTTAGCTGAAGAACTTGGAAATATTTCCAAGGCATGCAAAGTGATGGGCTTTTCTAGAGAAACATTTTATCGCTACCATCGAGCTGTTAATGAAGGTGGCGTTGAGGCTTTAATAGAAAAGAATCGCAGACAACCCAATATTAAAAATCGAGTAGACGAGGCTGTAGAAGGCATAGTGAATGAAATAGCTATTGAATTTCCAGCTTACGGCCAACTTAGAGCAAGCAATGAATTAAGAAAACGAGGGATTTTTGTTTCACCAAGCGGGATACGCTCTGTCTGGTTAAGGAATTCCTTAGCCACTATGAAACAACGATTAAGGGCTTTGGAAAAAAAATCTGCTAATGAAGGATTTATCTTAACTGAAAGCCAATTAATGGCGCTAGAAAAAAAGAAAGATGATGATATAGCCGATGGTGAAATTGAAACCGTACATCCCGGTTACCTTGGGTCGCAGGACACCTTTTATGTAGGGAATCTAAAAGGTGTTGGTCGGATATATCAACAGACGTTTGTTGACACCTATTCTAAGGTGGCTATTTGTAAGCTTTATACTACTAAAACGCCGATTACTGCGGCAGATCTGCTAAACGATCGTGTTTTACCATTTTTTGAAGAGCATGAAATGGGTGTTTTAAGAATGCTTACCGATCGAGGGACTGAGTATTGCGGTAGACCTGATCACCATGATTACCAGCTGTATTTAGCCATTAATGATATTGAGCATACAAAGACTAAGGCACGCTCACCGAAAACCAATGGTATTTGTGAGCGTTTTCATAAAACGATACTTTATGAATTTTATCAAGTAGCATTTCGCAAGAAGATTTATCTTACACTTGACGAATTGCAAAAAGATCTAGATGATTGGTTGTATCATTACAATCATCAAAGGACCCATCAAGGTAAAATGTGTTGTGGTAGAACACCCATAGCAACGTTACTAGATGGGAGGAAAATCTGGCAGGAGAAGGTTGACAGTCTCAACTTAAGCTGACAGTAAACAGCAGCCAAAAATGGGTAACTGTCACAGGAAGTCTGAATTACTACAACAAAATACTATGTTTGCAAAAATCTTTTATCTCACTGTTTACGCAGCAATCTCAAACAAATTGTCAATAAACTGATTCTGGGCGGAAATGTCGCCCTTGCTGACATTTTAACTTGTTCCTTTTTAATCATATGCATTATCTCGTAGCCAGAAATAGTGTTCTGTGCAGAATGATAATTTCTAAACCATTGTTTGTGCCGACATTGTCGTTTAACAAAACGGTGGTCGCTTTCAATGCGATTATTTAAATATTTTACTTGCCGTAACTTACATTCTTTGGATAAATGTCCCATATATTGTAGATCATGAATTGCTACAGGATAAGCAGCATTTAGATCTACATTGATAACATACGGTACTGTGATATGAGGCTGCTTTAATGCTTGTTTGAAAAATTTTGTGGCTGCCGCCCAGTTCCTTGTATGAGATAAATAAAAATCTATAGTTTGACTGGTTTTATCAACTGCACGATAAAGATATTTCCATATGCCTTTTACTTTAATATAAGTTTCATCTACTCGATAAGATCCACCACTTTTTTTAAGATGAATCCGACTTCTTTCTTCTAATATAGGTGCGTATTTTTGAACCCAGCGGTATATGGTTGAATGCTCGACGGAATTGCCTCGTTCTGAGATCATTTCTGTAATATTTCTATAACTTAAACCATATCGAAGATACCAACGCACGCATAATATTATAATATCCTTGTCAAATTTGCGCCATTTAAACAAATTTGTCACTTCCTCAACCCCTGATATTCACTTAATTAAGTTGATTTTCTCAAAATGACCAATTTATTGCAACACATCCATTTTTTGAATAAAGTGTTATCTGGCTTGCATGGTTTAAATTGTACCATGAAAATTTGTCATTTCAAGTCAGATTTCCATGGTAATCTTTAGTTAGGGAGTGAAGGTTGGCCACCACGCTTAACTTCGCTTAGAGTCTTATTGCACTCCGCCTCATGATCGGAGAGATTTTGTTTGAAAATGAATATAATTATGCAATGCAGCCGTTTTCCACAAGAAGGGGGATCCTGGTTTTTGTAATAAAAAAACCTGCCGGCAGTTTCATCCAGAGTAGGGAGAGTATTTTTTAAACTACCTCTTGGGCTTCTCTAATGTTTTTTTAGAAGGCAACGGTTCATGCTCTCCAATTGTTCTAGCGCTTTCACAGTCGTTGATTTTGTAACGTTTGCGATAGTTTTCATCGCTTAATCATGAACAGAAACCCACTTTACGTCAGTTCAGACTCATTTGCCTTGGGATCATGTCATTATTTCAGACGCATCTTGCGTTGGAGAAGACTGGGACTTGACAGCGGGCGGCCTTCTCCTGTAGCATTCGCTTTTCTACGAGCATGCGCCTAGCTTCATATTATTGATGACTAGGGCAAGTCTGTAGGGGCTATAGCTCAGCTGGGAGAGCGCTTGCATGGCATGCAAGAGGTCGGCGGTTCAATCCCGCCTAGCTCCACCAAGGTTACATAGTGTGTCCCCATCGTCTAGAGGCCTAGGACATCGCCCTTTCACGGCGGTAACAGGGGTTCGAATCCCCTTGGGGACGCCATTTTCTATAGAGCGTCAAATCACACCAGGTAGCTAACATTAATATTGTTTGGCTGGCGTAAACTGCGAATTATCTTTTCTATTTTTATTTGAATACTTTGCGTTTGAGATGAGAGAAGCGGCTTGGCTTAAATAGAGCAGCAGCTCATTTCAAATTCCAGGTTATCGCTAATTTGTTTAGGACGCCCAGCTTCTGTATAGGCTAAAAAACGCACATTTACGCGGTGTTTATTGCCACTGACTTCCGGATAGGCCTCTGAACTGGGATCAAGTGAAATTCTTAAAAGCTGGCAGGGGTTTTGCGTATCTAAGGAACGCTGAAAAAATCCAGCAACAGCGGCTTGGCGCTCAAAAAATGCACTGTTTCGGGTAAGGGTGAGTAACAGTTCAATGCCGTTTCTTAAAGGGGTAATTTCGGATACCCAACGTGAGAGACATTCGGCTTTGATATGTAAAGGTTGATTTAACCAATAATGGTATCCTGGAATATCAAAACCGCAGGTTCCCCCGGTAATGACGGTGCGTTGGCGCACACTATTCAGTAAATCATTGTCTCGGATTTCTGAGCCTAATTTACTGGGAAGCAACTGAATTTTTTGTAGTTGCCCGGACAATTCTTGTAAGGTGCACTCTAGGCGATGGTGATCAACGCCGCTGATATCCAACAGTTTGGACAGACCTCCGATATGTCTATCTAATTCTTTAATAATTTCTGAGCGAATATCTGATCGATCCAGAATGGTTAAAATCTCGATTAGAGCAGATACACTGGCATGACTGTCCCAAAGCGATTTTCCATTTCTAAAGTGATTTACCTGATGAAATAGGTGTTCAAGCCTTAAAAAGGCTCGCATTCTTTCATTAAGGGGCTGTTCATATAAGATAGGCGCTGACATATACGTACATTATACCAGAGTGCTGTGTTTTAGGAAATGGAGCGAATAAAAACAAAGCAACTAGTCAATAGGTTTTTATTTAGATAGCTCAATGTAATATTGGTGTAGTGCGGCGACCTTGATTTGAAGCGCCTGCAAGGTCCCTGTATTGTCAAGCACTTCTGTGGCAAAGGCCAGGCGGCTAAGTCTATCGCTTTGGTTATCCATAATGGATTGAACCGCATCTTTTGTGGTTGCATCTCGTTTGATCGTTCGCTGTATTTGTAATTTTTCAGGGCAATCAATAATCAAAATATGATCAACGACATCTTGAAAACGGGCTTCAATTAATAAGGGAATTTCAACTATGCCATATTGATTGGGTAAAAGGATTGCAGTCCGTTTAAAAATTTCTGCTTTTACCTGTGGGTGTAAAAGGTTTTCTAACCAATAGCGTTCGGTGTTGGTTGCAAAGATGATGGCGCGCAATTCGCGGCGATTCAGTGTTCCGTCGGTTTGTATAATTTTATGCCCAAAACGTTGAAGGATGGCTTGTAGGGTGGGTGGGTGAGTGGTTAACAGATGATGGACAATCGCGTCTGAATCGATAACGGAGGTGCCGAGTTCGCGAAAAAATTGTGCAACCGTCGACTTTCCACTGCCGATCCCACCGGTTAAGCCAATTATCATAGGGCAAAGCAGACAAAATATAAACGATTAATCTCGGCGCCAAACAGCAGCGCGCAGTATCCGCCAATGGCCAGAAAAGGGCCAAAAGGGATCATCGTATTGATCCCTTTGCCATTACAAAATATTAAACGAAGTCCCACCAAGGTTCCTAACAAAGAGGATACTAAAATAATTTGGGGCAATGCCTGCCATCCTAGCCAAGCGCCGAGCATGGCTAATAATTTGAAATCCCCGTATCCCATGCCCTCTTTATTTGTTATCCATTTAAACACCCAATAGATGCTCCAAAGAATGAGATAGCCTATAGCTGCCCCTAAAATGGCTTCAGAGGGCGTCGTGAAAATGTGAAAAGTGTTAATCAGTAGCCCAATCCATAAAAGGGGTAAGGTAAGACTATCGGGTAAAAGGGTGCAGTCGAGATCAATAAAGGTAAGGGCAATTAAAGCCCACACTAAAATTAAGGCTGTTAAGGTGGAAGGCCCAAAACCAAAACGCAAGGCTAAGCCTAATGAAAATATTAAGGTGAGTAATTCCACTAGCGGATAACGGATAGAAATGTTTGCTTGGCAATGCCGGCATTGGCCTTTTAGCCATAAAAAGCTTAAAACGGGGATATTATCAAACCAGCGGATAGGGTTTAGGCATTGGGGGCAATGAGAAGTGGGGAAGCATAGATTAAAAGGGGGATGATCTTCGCAGGCATGTTCATCCAATAACATTTTAGGGAGTCGCGCTATCACTACATTGAGAAAACTGCCCACCAAGAGACTGAGCAGGCCAACGCCAAATAGGAATAGAGGTGGGCTATTGGAAGCGAATTGAATTGATAACATAGTTTTATACCAGTGCACCCATTTTAAAGATTGGTAAATACATGGCCACAACGAGTCCGCCTACCACTATACCTAAAAATACCATAATTAAGGGTTCTAAGAGCGTTGTCAACCCGTCAACTGCGGTATCGACTTCTTCTTCGTATATGCCTGCAATTTTTCCTAGCATGGCTTCTAGCGCGCCAGATTCCTCACCAATGCCGATCATTTGCACTACCATAACTGGAAAGACACCCGTTTTTTTCATCATCGTACGCATGGGCTGACCAGCAATTAATCCTTCCATAACGTCATTGATCGCTGTACTGTAAACAATATTTCCAGAGGCTTCTGCAACGGAGAGCAGGGCATCGGTTAAAGGGACACCGGCAGCGGATGTGGTGGAAAGGGTGCGCGCAAATCGGGCAATAATCACTTTTTTGATAAGCGGGCCGAATATGGGCAATTTTAAAGACATTCTTTGAATAAAGTGTCTAAATCCAGCTTTTCGCTTATACCAGTGCCTGGTGCAAAAGCCCAATAACACAATGCCAAAAAATATAAATATCCCATAGGCTTGTATAGCCTCTGAAATATTTAAGACCATTTGGGTAAAAGCAGGCAAATCGGCACCAAAGCCCTTAAACATTTCTTTAAAAGTTGGAACCACTTTAATTAACAAAATAGCGGTAACAATCGCTGAAATGATAAGGACCGCAATAGGATAATAAAGCGCTTTCTTGATCTTTCGACTTAAAGAATCCGATTTTTCTTGATAGAGCGCAATTCGATTGAGCATAATGTCTAAGGTACCGGATTGCTCTCCCGAGGCGACCAGATTGCAATATAAATCCCCAAAATAATCCGGATTTTTTTTAAGCGCTATTGAAAAGGCGCTGCCACTTTCTACATCCACCTTAATTTTTCGAACCAAATCTCCAAGGGCACCGGAAAGCGCACCCTCTGCAATTACGCCAAGTCCTTGTACGAGCGGGATCCCAGAGGTAAGCATGGTGGCCATTTGTCGACTAAAAAGTGTAATGTCTTCTGATTTAACTTTACCCACGCCCTTTTTAAAAAAAGAAGTTGATTTCTTTTTAAGTTTCAGAACATTAAGCCCCTGGGCTTGTAATAAAATACGGGCACGTGGGAGAGAAAGGGCCGCAATTTCTCCGGTGATTTTATTATTCTTTTTATCGATGGCATCGTATTTAAAAACCAAATTTTTCTTTGCAGAATGAGCATGGGACGAAATAGAACTTGCCATGGTTAATCCTTTGTAATGCGTGATATTTCTTCCAGACTGGTTAAGCCTTGTCTTGCTTTTTGTAATCCAGAGCGGCGTAAATTCCACATGTTTTCTTTTTCGGCTTGTTTAGCAATATCCATTGAATTTCCACCACTCATAATAAGATGACTAATGGCGGGTGTGATCGGCATAACCTCGTAAATGCCAAGACGCCCTTTATAGCCTTCTTTGCACTGCTCACATCCTTTGGGGCCATAAATTTTAAGCGTTGGAATTTCTTCTGCGCTAAAACCAAAAGCGAGCAAAGCAGGCTCAGGCACGTTCATCAAGATTTTACATTCTTTACAAAGCAGTCGTACCAGTCGTTGGGCAATAATTAAGTTTACACTGGTGGCTAAATTATAAGCCGGGATCCCCATGTTCATTAGCCGGGTTAAGGTATCCGGGGCACTGTTGGTATGTAAGGTGGAAAGCACCATATGCCCCGTTTGGGCGGCTTTTACGGCAATTTCAGCCGTCTCTAAATCGCGAATTTCTCCAATCATAATAACATCGGGATCTTGTCTTAAAAACGCGCGCAAGGCAGATGAAAAGGTTAATCCGGCTTTAAGGTTTACATTGACCTGATTAATCCCTTGTAAATTGATTTCAATGGGATCTTCACAGGTGGAGATATTGCGCTCTGAGGTGTTTAAAATATTTAAGGCCGTATACAGCGAAATGGTTTTACCACTACCCGTTGGGCCGGTTACCAATACCATGCCTTGGGGGCGATGAATAGCATTCATAAACAATTCTTTTTGAAAATCCTCATATCCCAAAGCATCGATGCCCAGTTTTGCATTATTCGGATCCAAAATCCGCATCACAATTTTTTCCCCAAAGAGGGTAGGACAAGTGCTAACCCGAAAATCAATATTTCTATTATTGGAAATACGCATTTTAAATCGCCCATCTTGAGGGATACGGCGTTCAGAAATGTCTAATCGGGATAAAACTTTGAGACGGGCGGCAAATCGATTGGCGATATTAATGGGCGGTGTTGCGTTCTCATATAGAATGCCATCGCGGCGAAACCGAATGCGAAAGTTTTTCTCATAAGGCTCGAAATGTATATCAGAAGCACCACTATTGATAGCATCTAAGATAACTTTATTAATAAAACGAACAATGGGTGCATCTTCTGCTTCCTGCGCGGTTGCAGCTTTTGGCTCATCGTCTGATAAAATATCAATATTTTCCAATCCAGCATCATCAAAATTGCCCAGAGTTTGGGCCTCATGATTCGATAATGCTTTTTCGATGAGTTTTATTAGCTTATGTTCTTCAACCAAAACAGCATCTGTGGGTATATTGGTTTTGTATTTAATCTCATCCACGGCTTTTAAATTGGTGGGATCCGAGATGGCAATAAAAAGCCGATTGCCGCGGCGAAAAATGGGCAATGCATGCAGTGAGGTAATCAGTTCTTGATTAACAATATCTAAAGCAATATATTGGGGATCGTAAGCATCGAGATCTAACATGGGTAGACCAAATTCTTGTGCACAAGTAGTTGCTAACAAGGTGGGATCGACATGTTTGTTTTCAATTAAGCAGCTAATAAAAGGCTTGGATTGTTTTAAAGAGTATTCAGTCGTTGTCAGCGCGGTCTCTTCTTTTAGCAATCCAAGTTGTACCAACTTACGGGCAAGCCCCCCGAGGGGGGCTTTTTGGGTAGTGTCACTCATAAATTACACACTGCGTAATTGTATCGTTCATATCTGTGATCTCCTAAAGCAGAAAATCGATTATTTTTAATGCACAATGTTGTGTGCTTATTGACAATTACCAGGCATATACTTACTACTTGCTGATGTGCATGTCCAACGGATTGAATTATCTGAGTTCATAGTTGGCGTAAAAGTAGCAGTTACAGCGCCTCCAGGGAAAGCAGTTGCTACACTGGTTACGGTTACAATACAATTGCCCGTATTAATTGCCCAGCCTGCGGTTATATTGGTTAAAGCCGTGGTAACAGGGGTTGCAAGTGTTCCTGCACCTGCTGGACTCACTTTGGTACAAACAAGTGAAGTAGAGCCATTTTCTTGCAAGTAGGAAGCCGCTGCGGTGGTTGCAGCACCGCCATAAGCTAATAATTCGCTCGCCTTTGCTTTATAGGTGTAATTGTTATAAGCAGGCACCGCAATGGATGCGAGTATCCCAATAATAGCAATGACTATCATTAATTCGATTAATGAAAACCCTTTTTCAAATTTGCGTTTCATATTGGTGCTCTCCAAGCGGTTAATATCTCACTTCAATATAGATACAAATTTTTCCACTAATGTTTGCCATTTAAGAGAAAGCCCCTTGAAGAGGCTTTTTACTCTTGTGTACTTATTGACAGTTACCAGGCATATACTTACTACCTGCTGATGTACAGGTCCAACGAACTGAATTATCAGAATTCATGGATGGAGTAAGAGTGGCAGTCACGGCGCCTCCAGGGAAAGCAGCCGCCACGCTTTTTACGGTTACAATACAAGTGGCAGGGGCAATTGACCAACTTTCAGTAATGTTGGTTAAAGGAGCCGCGGTTGTACCTGCTGAGGCTGGATTAACACTGGTACAAACAAGTGTAGTAGAGCCATTTTCTTGCAAATAGGATGCCGCTGCGGTGGTTGCAGCACCTCCATAACTCAATAATTCGCTAGCTTTTGCTTTATAGGTGTAATTGTTATAAGCAGGCACCGCAATGGATGCTAATATCCCAATAATAGCAATGACTATCATTAATTCGATTAATGAAAACCCTTTTGTCAATATACGATTCATACTGTGCTCTCCAAGCGGTTAATGTCTCATTTAAGTATAGATGCAGGAAGCGTGCCAACAATGTTTTAGAACCGAATAAATTGATTCTCTTCGATAATAGAAAAACAGGCGGCCGAATAAAAAAACAAAAAGCGTCAAATATCAGGCGTGAAAAGGGTATTTCTGTCAAAAAATTGACAATAGCGGGTTGAAAGCGTACAAATTTAGGATATTGTTTAGGATTAGAGCTTGCTTACATATTTAAAGGTAGGTCTTATGAAGGCGTTAGTGATTAAAAATCTCAAGAAAACTTATGATTCGGGTCTTATTGCATTACGAGGAATTGATTTAGTAGTAGAGCAAGGCGATTTCTTCGCCCTCCTGGGGCCCAATGGCGCCGGTAAAACGACGATGATTGGTATTCTCACTTCCCTGGTGAATAAAACCAGCGGACATATCTCTATTTTTGATTACGATATAGATGCAGATCCCATTTCTCCTAAGATGTTGATTGGTGTCGTGCCCCAAGAATTTAATTTTAATTTTTTTGAAACGGTTATCGATATTGTTATCAATCAGGCGGGTTATTATGGGATCCCCCGTGCGCTTGCTTATGAAAGAGCTGAACGATACCTAACACAATTGGGACTTTGGGATAAGCGTAATCAGGTTTCTCGTCAACTTTCTGGTGGGATGAAGCGTCGGTTAATGATTGCAAGGGCGCTGGTTCATAACCCAAAAATGCTCATATTAGACGAGCCTACAGCAGGTGTTGATATTGAACTTAGGCGCTCTATGTGGACGTTTCTTCAAGAAATCAATAACCAGGGAACCACCATTATTTTAACGACACATTATTTAGAAGAAGCAGAATCGCTTTGTCGAGGGATTGCCATTATTGATAAAGGGAAAATTGTTGAGAATACAACCATTAAAGAATTATTGTCACGGCTAAATACGGAAACATTGGTGTTGGATCTGCGACATCCCATTCAAAGCACCCCAACTGTGCCGGATTGTAAGATCGTTTTAAAAGATGCATTAAGCTTGGAAATTACATTTCCCAAAACGCTGAATGTGAATAATCTGTTTGAATCACTTTCTAAACAACACATTGAAGTGAGTAGCCTTCGAAATAAAAGCAATCGTTTAGAAGAATTATTTATCGGATTGGTAGAGAAAAAATTATGAATATTGAATGTAAAACCAGAATAAAAATTAATATGGTTGGGCTGTATACGATTGTGCGGCGTGAGATAAGTCGAACAGTACGAATTTGGAGTCAAACCTTTTTGCCTTCGATTATCAGTATGGCACTGTATTTTATTATATTCGGAAACCTAATTGGCTCTCGAATCGGAGAGATGGAAGGGATCCGATATATCGATTATTTAGTGCCGGGTCTGATTATGATGTCCATTATCACGAATTCCTATGGCAATGTTGTTGCCTCATTTTTTGGTTCTAAATTTCAAAGAAATATTGAAGAAATGTTGGTTTCCCCCCTGCCCAGTTCAATTATTTTGTGGGGATTTATATTAGGGGGCGTGGTACGCGGGGTTATCGTTGGAGTTTTAGTGACTTTGGTTTCGATGGTTTTTACAAAATTGCATCTACAACATGTTTGGCTGACGCTTTTAATTGCGATATTAACGGCATTATTGTTTTCGTTAGCAGGATTAATTAATGCGATATTTGCTAAGAAGTTTGATGATATTAATTTTGTCCCGACATTTGTTCTAACGCCGCTTACCTATTTAGCGGGGGTATTTTATTCAATTCGTTTATTGCCACCGATGTGGCAATATGTAACTCATGCCAATCCTGTTTTTTATATGGTGAATGCGTTTAGATTTGGGATGCTTGGGGTTTCGGATATCCCGATTACAACCGCAATTGGCGTATTGATAGGTTTTATCATCGTGTTATATACGGCAAGCCTTTGGATGCTAAAAAAGGGCATTGGGATAAAGCATTAATCACTTATGTGCTATATAACGCTAGTGTTTGCGCATGGATAATGGCATCTGAAAAATAGGTTTCGACTCTTGCCCGCCCTTTTTGGCCCATTTCCAACTGTAGTTTGGGATCTTCGCTTAAACGCAATAATGCATTGGCAAGGGCTATGCTATCTTTGGCAGGCACCAAAAATCCATTTTCTCCCTCAATCACCACTTCCCGGCAGCCGGGAACATTCGTTGTGACAATAGGACGTGCACAACTGGCGGCTTCTAATAAGGATTTGGGTAAGCCTTCTCTATAGGAAGGTAAAACCGCTATATGGCAACCAGCATAAGCATTCGCCACGTCTTGGCATTGTCCATGCCAGGTAATAATATTACTTGCCTGCCAGGCAAGGAGTTCCTCCATTTGGATGGAGGTGGGATTTTCGGGATCGGGCAGACCATAGAGTTCAATTTGGATAGCACTATTTTTTTCTTTTAAAATTTTAGCTGCTTTTATCAATTCCCCGATGCCTTTATCCCATAACATCCTTGAGATGCAGCGAATGATAATCGGCGATAGGGGTGGAAATGGCATTGCCGGAAAAGCATGGATATCTACCCCTGCCCCTCGGATAATTTTGATTTTGTCAGCGCTCACGCAACCTTGCTGCACGAGGGTATCGCGATCATCCGTATTCTGTAACAGTAAAAGGGTGTTGGGAGAGCGAAAAATAAACAGAAATAGTTTAGACACCATAAAGCGCAAAATGGTTTTTTTCCAAGTTATTCTGGTTAGACCGGTGCTTTTTTTCCCGGTAAATAAATAGCCAAGCCCGCCTAAGGCATTAATGACTTTTGGGACTTTGCAAAATCTGGCCATTAACGAGCCTAAGATAACCGGCTTTATGGCGACCGGATGTATAATATCGGGCTTAAAATTTTGGTAGATTTTGTATAACTCCAAAAGCAGTAGGCACTGCTTAATTGGATTAATGCCGGCTCTGGTAAAATGCTTCAGCGAAAAGACTTGAATGCCGGCATTTTTGATTTGATCATAATGCGTAGAACATTTGGTTGCCACAGCTACCGTAAAGCCTGCCCTACGTGCGGCCTGTGCCAAGGATAAGCGATGAGAACAAAAGTAACTATCTTCAGAAACTAAAAATAATAACTTTTTCATTCAATATTATAGGGTCCAATACGTAAAATCAGGGGGCAGTTTTACCCTTTTCCACATATTTTTAATATCGGCAATGAGACCCTTGGGGGTTAGGAATTTTTGAAAATCTTCAACCGTTAATTGTAAATAGGGTTGGTGAGGCACCGTGCCAACAATACAGTCATAATTTTTTAGCTGTGAAAAACTGGTTAGCAGATCAATTCCTAAATGGGTTTTTGCTTCATTGGGATCCGCGAGCGGATCGTGAACATCGACGGTATGCCCCAATTTTTTTAAATGGTTTATTACATCAAGCACTTTGGTATTGCGAAGATCCGGGATACCTTCTTTAAAAGTAAGCCCTAAAATCAGAATGTGTTTGGAAAGCGTGTTCGGATTTATTTTTTGTAGCTTCTCATGAACGCTGAGCGCAATAAAATTGCCCATGCTTTCATTAATCCGTCGACCCGCTAATATCACTTCAGGCTCATGTTGCAGAGCGCGGGCGCAATGCGCGAGATAATACGGATCTACCCCGATGCAATGTCCACCCACAAGCCCTGGCTGAAAGGGTAAGAAATTCCATTTGGTGTTTGCCGCGTCTAATATATCGTAAACGGAGAGATCCAATTTGGCTGCAATCGTTGCCACTTCATTAATAAATGCGATATTAATATCTCTTTGTGCATTTTCAATGACTTTAGCGGCTTCAGCGGTTTTGATATTTTTAGCAACAAAAATATTATCTTGATTAATGGTGCCGTAAATAATTTTAAGTTTTTCCGCAATTTCAGGTGTTTGGCCTGCAACCACTTTGGTGATGCGATTAATGGTATGGACTTTATCGCCCGGATTGATACGCTCAGGCGAATAGCCTAGATAAAAATCAACCCCGGCTTTTAAGCCAGATACACGTTCTAAAATTGGACCACAGAATTCTTCTGTTACACCCGGGTAAACGGTGCTTTCAAAAACAACAATGGCATTTTTTTTCAAATAGCGGCCGATCATTTCAGAGGCCTTTTGTAAGGGGCCAAGATCGGGGGTATTTTCCTCTGTCACCGGGGTGGGTACCGTCACAATATACACATCTTGATTGTGAAGATCGTTTAGATCATCGGTGCAATGCAGCGTGATTGTTTTTAATACCGATTCTTCAATTTCGTGTGTGCGATCAAATCCACTTTTAAGTTCTTCAATGCGTTTTTTGTCGATATCAAAGCCGGTAACCGAAAAACGGTGGACCAGCGCCACGGCTAAGGGAAGCCCAACATAACCAAGGCCAATCACGGCAATTTTAGGCTGTAGGTGATCAGACTGCATAGAAACTCCTATACCAGGTGACAAAGTTTTGTAGACCCTCTTCAATATTGGTTTTAGGCAAAAATCCTAAATCGCGAGTCGTCTCACTAATATCGGCAATGGTTTTTTGCACATCCCCAGGTTGAATGTCTTCAAAACGGATGTTGGCTTTTTTGCCAATAATTTTTTGGAGGGTGTCAATAAAATGCATCAGTTGTTCTGCTTGGTTATTGCCAAGATTATAAACCCGATGCGGCACACATTTAGGATCCGCATTTAGCAAAGCGGAAGGCGGCGTATCGAGGCACGCCACAGTCCCTGAAACAATATCATCAATATAGGTGAAATTTCGTTGCATATTGCCATGATTAAATACCGGAATTTCTTGTTCTTCAAAAATGGCTTTGGCAAAGATAAACGCAGACATATCTGGGCGTCCCCAAGGTCCATAGACGGTAAAAAACCGCAATCCTGTCGCGGGGATCCCAAATAAATGGCTGTAATTATAAGACATTAGTTCACAAGACCGTTTGGTTGCCGCATACAGAGATATCGGGTGATCAACCGGATCTTGAATGGAAAAAGGTAATTTTTGATTGGCGCCATATACCGAAGAGCTGCTGGCATAAACCAGATGTTTAACTTTTAGTGTTCGGCAAGCTTCCAGAATAGATAAATGACCTTCAATATTGGCGGAGGTATACGCATAGGGATTTACTAAGGAATAGCGCACACCGGCTTGGGCGGCAAGGTGTGCCACCCGGTTGATATGCAGATTTTCTTGTACAAATGTTTCCATTTGTTTGTGATCACTAATATCTATTTTATAAAAGGTAAAATTATTCTGTGCGGATAAATTTTTTAATCGCGCCATCTTTAAATTGACGTCGTAGTAATCATTGAGATTATCAATGCCAATAATTTTTTCGCCCCGTTGTAGAAGGCGTTGGCAGACATGAAAACCGATAAAACCAGCAGCGCCGGTGACAAGAATGGTCATTTATTCTGAACTCTATAATGGATGATTTTTAATGCATTGAGCATACCGAAAATTAGGGCAGCAGTCTATATTAAATAGCCGAAATGTGGTAGAAAACCGTAGTCTGCTTACTGTATGGCCTTGTAGTTAGATGGCCAAAGTATAATAATGGCTAAAACCATCGAATGTTAGAAAAAGAGGAGAATCGTAAATGGGATTATCACCACAA
The DNA here is from genome assembly GCA_027364575.1 of bacterium. GTDB lineage: Bacteria > Pseudomonadota > Gammaproteobacteria > UBA6186 > Azoamicaceae > CADEGZ01. Next base: position 46,764 of record DAHXPC010000001.1, on the reverse strand, counting down.
TCGTTACAACTGGTAGAGCGCGCTCGTAACCAATTTATAGATTCCGTTGCATTAAAGAAAACCGTTTTAGAAGGCAACTATTTAGAAACACTGGTTGCTATGGCAGAACGTATTGTTCAGTCTTTAGCCAATGGCGGCAAATTAATGTTATGCGGTAATGGTGGATCGGCAGCTGATGCACAGCACTTAGCCGCTGAATTATTAGTAAGATTGCGTTCAAAAACTAATCGTTCCTCTATTGCTGCGATTTCCTTAGCCATGGATACCTCTACCATCACAGCGTGCGCCAATGATTATGGCTATGAATGTTTGTACGAGCGGATGGTGCAAGGGCTTGGGAAACCAGAAGATGTATTGTTGGGGATCACGACTTCCGGGCGTTCAGAAAACATTATCAGAGCCTTAAAAGCGGCCCGTGCAGCAGGCATTGGAACATTGGGGTTACTGGGTGGCGATGGCGGTCAAACACTTGCAATCTGTGATATAGCCTTGGTTATACCCTCAGTGGATACCAATCGAATTCAAGAGGTGCATATTACAGCTGGCCATATTTTAATGGATCTGATTGAGCACTTAATGATTGAACAAGGGCATATTCAAGTTATATAGATATTGACGATAGAAACTGGATTGTACCCCTATGAGAAGCGTAAGGGTATTTTCTCGAGGTTGGCATTCCTCAAAATAACTGCCTCCAAACTGGGTGGTGAATGTCAACTTCGCCAACTGCGATTTTAATAAGGCCTCAATGGTTGTTAGGCTTGCCAATAAAGTATCCTGTGTCCTAAATCGACATTTATAGGACATATCAGCCATATAGATGATTTTTATATGAGCTTAATTACTATTTTCGTGAAGTCGGAAGTTTAGCAATTCCCTTAACTATTACCTAGCGTTTTGCATGACGATAATGGATTCTGTATAGAGGTTTTTTTATTAGAAAATTTTAGTTGGTAGACAAAAGGGACCGAAAACATAAAGCAGCACCAAGAAAAATAGATATAACGTCCCGCTGCTGCCAAAGAGAAAATATACAAAACAAAAATGAGTGTTAATCCCATGGAGGATAGAATAAAAAGCGGCATTGCTTCTTTTCTTTTTATTAGGTTTTTAACGCTTAGCCACCAGAAATATAAAAACAAAGGAAACAATGGAAGGAAAGAAAAAACACTGAATATAGGTGCAAATTTTAATAAAGTAGGCGAATTTTTTGCCCACTCTATATATTGCCCTTTTGCTATGCTGCCGGTTAAGATTTTAAGCCATAGCCTTGTACGATGTTTTAGATAAGCCATAGGATCACGATAAATAGACTCTTTCCATGTGGCTATTAATGCGGTGCGTTCATCCTCACTTTTTGTGCTGACTAAAGGAGCATCTTCAGGCCGAATGAGCGGCTCCCATAGATAATCATAATGGTCTTCTATATCTTTGAGCGTGATAGAATCATTTTTGTGTAGAAAGCGCGGAACATACATTTTTTTTGACATCACGCTCATTCCAGCAAGATCATAAATTTTAACATATTGCCAGTAATGGGTATTGTTTGTCTGTTGTATCAGGAAGTTGTTACAAGCTTTCATGCCAAAAAAAACGCTCAAAGACAGAGCGATTGCCAACAAACTTTTAAAATAGACGGTAGAAATCTTAGATGAAAGCGGGGGTTGAAGCCAAACGATCCATAAAATCATAAAAGGAAAAATAAATTGCGCTTGCACTTTAACCATTGAAAAATAGAAAACGCCAAGGAGTAAACCAGCGGTTTCCCATAAGGTTAGGTTTTTTTCGCGAAGGGTTTTATGGGCAAGGATCATGGCTAATAACATATAGCCAAATGAAAAAATAGTATCTTTTAAAATTTCGCCTGCATCACAAAATATAGAAGGAACGAATGGGATCACAAAGAAAAAATAAGAAATGCGTTTTCCTTTAAATAGGTGAAGTCCAATAATACACGCTCCCCATAAGCCCACGAAATTTAAAGAAAGCATGAGATCAGCGCCTTCTTTGAGATGGTTTAAAGAATGCCATAATAGAAGTGTCAGAGGCGGCGAATAATCCACATAGGTTAAATTGAGCGCGTTTTGATACATGTTACGTGCATCTGGACTCAGGTTAGGTGGAAAAAAAACCACGCCATAAATCAGAATTAAAATAAATAATACTGTTCCTTGAACCGGGGAGAGGAATGTTAAGAAAGGGAATGTTTTGGGTGATTTATCGTTGAGATTGTGCATTTTTAATTCACTCATGGAAATATGGTTTTGAAAACAACCATATTTTAAACTGGCGGAGAGGGAGGGATTCGAACCCTCGGTACGCTATAAACGTACACACGCTTTCCAGGCGTGCTCCTTAAACCACTCGGACACCTCTCCAAAATTGAAGGGCAAACATATCGTAAACCGGCCGTAAATGCAAGACATCAGATTATCCAGTTGAATGACATTTTTAAAAAATTAGGGGATTAATAGGCAAGAACTATTGACCCCAACGCTAGGCTTAGTATATGTTCTGTTCATGAACGTAAACCACTTTGATAGTAGATAACCGAATGGCAGAATTCCAATCCACGCGCGCTCAAACCGAGCAAAAAGTGGTATTACATATGTTAACCGAAATTGCCGGGAACCCTTCAATTAGACAGCGCACACTGGCTGCTGAATTAGGGATTGCCTTAGGGTTAATGAATAACTACCTCAAACGCTGTATTACCAAAGGGTGGATACGGGTTGGGCAAATTTCGCCTAAGCGCATTAGCTATTTTTTAACCCCTGAGGGGTTTAGTGAAAAAAGCCGCATGGTAAAATATTACTTGGCAAACTCACTTGTTTTTTTTAGAAATGCTCGCACACAAAGTGAAGATATTTTAACCGCCTGCCAGCAAAGAGGCTGGAAAAAAATTGCTCTAATTGGTGAAGGCGATTTAGCAGATATTGCGAAATTGGTTGCCAATGGCTTAGATTTAGAGCTGCAGTTAGCCGGCGTAAATGATGATTTATCCCTTTATGATGCCGTTATGATAACGGACATTCAAAATCCGCAAGATACTTTCGAGGTTTTAAAGAATAAGGTGGAGCCATCTCGCTTACTAACGCTTGAATTGTTACATATTTTCCGACATCACCCCGTCGCTCAGGATAAAAGATGAAACAGTGGTTTGTGGCCCATACTCAACCTTCTAAAGAAGCGCTTGCAGAATTGGAATTAAGCCAACAAGGATTTGAGGTATATTTACCCCGTTACCAGAAAGTTCGCCGCCATGCTCGCAAAATTGATACTGTATTGGCGCCTTTATTCCCTCGTTATTTATTTCTTGCATTCGATTTAACCTTTGATCAGTGGCGCAGTGTAAACGGAACACGGGGGATAAGTTATTTATTAATGAATACTGATCTTCCAATTTCTGTGCCAGATTTGATTATAAAAAAACTTAAAGCCAATGAAGATAGGGAAGGTAATTTGCCCTTAAGTAGTTTAGTCCTATTTGCGAAGGGCGATAAAGTACGCATTGCAGAAGGTACGCTTGAAGGACAGGTAGCTAGCTTTGAAAAATTGGATAGCTGTCAGCGTGTTCAATTATTGTTAAATTTTTTAGGCAGAGAGACAAAAGTTTCTTTGCCCATTTATGCCGTGGACGTGGCGTAATAAATATTAATGGTATATGGGATAAGGATATTCCAGGTTTCCTAAGCACAGGTGTTTTAGGAATAAAAAATTTATATTTTTTGGCTAACCGAGTGACTTTTTCACCCGGATGGCGGTAGCATGGGAAGAATAAAATAATTGGTTAAAATAACAAGTAGCATATTTTGTATCTTAGATGCATCCTTCAGATTCACATTGATAAGTAAAGTTGATTAATAATATGTCTACGCCTTCTATTCTATCTGCCATGCAGAAGCTTAAGTCTCTTTTAACACGCGAAGAAAAGTTTAAATGGGGCGCTATTGTTGGTTTTGCACTGTGCACTTCAATGTTAGAAGTGGTCACTGCAACGGTTATTGTGGCCTTTTCTCAAATTCTTACCCAGCCCGAAGTTGGGCAAAAATATTTGTTAATGCTTGGATTTAAGGTTAATTTATCGTCAGAACGCATTGTTTTATATGCGACTATAATGGTTGGCGTTATCTATTTGATAAAAAATATGGTAGCGGCTGCTGAAGTTTTTTATCAGAATTTTTCGATTCAACAAATGAATTATCATTTTAAAAATAAACTTTTGCACCGCTATGCTGAAGCTGATTATGGATATTATTTGACACGAAATTCATCTTTAGGTGTGGCTGTTGTAGGCGGAGATGCTGATACTACATTTTCAGTCGGTATGTTAGCGTTAGGCATAATTTTATCAGAAACCATTGTTTTTTCTTGTTTAATTACTATGCTGGTCATTATGAACCCGTACCTTGCCTCAATAATTTTCGTGCTAGGCATAATTATTGGAATTGTTATCAGCCGAGTGCTTTTGCCACAATTCTATCGCTGGGGGCAGCGTTTGCAAGAAACTACGCTTCACAGTGGCCAAAATCTGTTACAGTTTTTTCAAGCATTCAAAGAGGTTGTACTTTTTGGTAAGAGAGTTTTTTTTGTGGAAGCCTATCAAAATCATTCTTATAAGAAATCACAGATACAAGCTATACAAGCATCCGTAAATGCTATGCCACGTATGGTCATAGAAGTTTTGTTTGTGGGATTATTTGTTGCCACTATCACTTTTCTTTGTGTAGAACATACCCAGCCTGTGCAAATGATTGGTATTTTAGGGGGATATTTGTATGCTGGGTTTCGCTTAATGCCAGGCCTTAATCGCATTATTAATCAAGCGAATATCTTTAAGTCCATCATTCCTTCTATTGAGCGCGTTTATATTGAATACAACACTGCCAACAATAAATGCCAATATGTAAATATTCCAAAATTTCATTTTAAACATTCTCTAAAGCTTACAGATACAAGCTTTAGATATTTAAAGGCTGAAAATGATTCTTTATCTAATATTACGCTGGAAATAAAAAAAAATGAGAGTATAGGTATTGTTGGTGAAACTGGCTCAGGCAAATCGACGCTTGTGGACATTATTTTAGGTCTTTTGAAACCGTATAAAGGTTCAGTGTTAATTGATAACCAATACCCGGTCAATTCGTATCAGTGGCATCAACGAATTGGATATGTTCCACAATCTATTTATTTATTGGATGATAATATTGAGAGAAATATTGCATTTGGAGAAAAATATATTGATGAAACCAAGCTTAAGTTTGCTATAAATGCTGCTCAATTAACGCGGTTTATCGAGCAACTTCCAAATGGTTCAAAAACGACGGTAGGGGAACGGGGCGTGCGTCTCTCAGGAGGGGAACGTCAGCGAGTCGCTATTGCTCGCGCGCTATACCATAACCCGGAAATTTTAATTTTTGACGAAGCAACCTCGGCATTGGATAATGAAACTGAAATGCGTTTAATGGAAACCATATACTCCGTTAGCCAGAATAGGACGGTTATTATGATAGCCCATCGTTTGACAACATTAAAAGATTGCGATCGAATTGTAATGATGGAAAAAGGAATGGTTAAAAATATTATTCCATATGAATTGTTGGACAACTTAATAAATAAGAGAGAAACTCATGCTTAAAAATTTTCTAATAAGAACGCCTGACCTAACAGAGAAGGTTATATTAATGACTGGTGGTACGGGATCTTTTGGTCATCAATTTGTTCAAGCAATGATTGATCATTATAAGCCAAAAAAATTGATTATTTTTTCAAGGGATGAGTTAAAGCAATATGAGATGGCTCAACAATTTCCAGAAAGCAAGTATCCATTTATGCGCTATTTTATTGGGGACATACGCGATTACAGTCGTTTAGAAATGGCATTGCGAGGCGTAGATATAGTCATTCATGCTGCTGCTATGAAACATGTACCAATCGCTGAATATAATCCATTTGAATGTGTACATACAAATGTAATCGGGGCAGAAAATATAGTAAGAGCTTCATTGAGAAATGGGGTATCCAAAGTGATGGCGCTTTCTACTGATAAGGCGGTTAGTCCTATTAACCTGTATGGTGCAAGTAAGCTTGCAGCAGAAAAAATATTTGTTGCAGCAAATAATATTAGAGGAAGTGATCCGACGATATTCTCAGTTGTACGTTATGGAAATGTTGTCGGTTCGAGGGGAAGCGTGGTTCCTTTCTTTAAAAAGTTGATTTTAGAAGGTGCGACCTCTTTGCCAATTACGGATAATGAGATGACACGTTTTTGGATTACTTTGTCACAAGGCGTTGACTTTGTTTTATCAAATTTAGCTTTGATGCAAGGAGGAGAAATATTTATACCGAAGATTCCGAGTATGAAGATGACTGATCTTGTGGATGCAATTCATACTGGGATTAAAACACATGTTATTGGTATACGGCCCGGTGAGAAATTACATGAATGGATGTTGACTTCTGATGAAGCCATGCAAAGCCTCGAGATGCACGATAGATATGTTATATTGCCTTCATTTATCCAGTCAAACGCGTGGAATAGTGATGTTGATCACCAACCAGTACAAAAAAGGATGATCTATTCTAGCGAAACAAATACAGAATGGTTAAGTGTTGAACAGCTTAATTTGATGATCGGTGCATAAAATGATTCCATATGGCAGACATTACATTGATAAAAGTGATATTGATGCGGTAATACGCGTTTTACAAAGTGATTGGTTAACCTGTGGAACGGCTGTTGAAAAGTTTGAGCTAGCTTTAGCGGATACAGTAAAGGCTCAACATGCAATTTCATGCTCCAATGGGACGACCGCATTGCACCTTGCGCTACTGGGTCTTGGTATAGAAGCTGGGGACATCGTTTTAGTGCCTGCCATTACATTTTTAGCAACTGCCAATGCAGTTCGTTATGTGAATGCGGATGTAATTTTTGTTGATGTTGATCCTGGAACAGGATTGATGACAGCAGAGACGTTTGAAGTTGCTATTTTGCAAAATAAAAGTAAAGCGCTAAAGGCAGTTATTAACGTTCATCTGGCGGGACAATGTGAAGACTTAGAAGCTATTTATAATGTTGCCAAAAAATATAATTTGTTAGTCATTGATGATGCGTCACATGCTCTTGGCACTGCATATATAGGAAAAAATAAAAAGCCAAATTTTGTGGGTTCAAACGCATTTTCTGATATTACAACTTTTTCTTTCCATCCCGTTAAGACGATTGCCATGGGAGAAGGGGGAGCGGTAACAACAAATAACTCAGAAATAGCTAAAAAAATACGCGCATTTCGAAGCCATGGGATGATTCGTGAGGTTTCAAAATGGGCAAACCCTGAACAAGGTTTGAGTGAAGAAGGACATGTAAATCCCTGGTATTATGAAATGCAGGAACTTGGATACAATTACCGCATTAGTGATATTAATTGTGCCTTAGGCGTTGGCCAGTTGGAGAAGTTAGCAAGCTTTAAATTGAAAAGAAGCATAATGGTCAATTTTTATGATAAATTTTTTGCGGAAAAAAAACATATCCTATTATTAAATAAGCATGCTTATTCTGATACATGTTGGCATTTATATTCCCTTCTAATTGATTATCAAAGTTTGGGAAAATCAAGAGCTATGGTTATGGATGAGCTTCATGGCAAGGGGATAGGGACTCAAGTTCATTATATCCCGTTATATAAACAGCCTTATTATAAAAAGTTATATGGCAGCACAATTTTAGCAGGGGCAGAAGCATTTTATGCAAAATGTTTGAGTTTGCCTCTGTTTGTAGGATTAACGGATAAGCATCAAGAATATATAGTGGACGCAGTAACAAAGTTATGAAAAGTGTAGTAATAGTTCAAGCGAGAATGACATCTTCGAGATTGCCTGGGAAAGTAATGCTTCCTTTGGGAGATAAAACAGTGCTGGGCCAGGTGTTAACAAGATGCAAAAAAATAAAAGGTATAAATACAGTATGTTGTGCCATACCCATTGGAAGTGAGCATGACATTTTAGTTGACGAGATAAAAAAATATGATTGTTCTGTTTTTAGAGGATCAGAAAAAAACGTTCTGGAGAGGTATTATCAAGCAGCCAAATATCTTGAGGCAGATATAGTCATGCGTATCACAAGTGACTGCCCACTAATTAATGATAAGGTATGTAGCGAGGTTCTGGATCTGCATTTGAAAAAACAAGCTAAATATACATGTAATAACTTGCCCCCTTCTTGGCCGCATGGGTATGATTGTGAAGTTTTTGGCATGCAAGAACTTGAAGATGCGTACAAGCACTCTTCATTACCTGATGATTTTGAGCATGTCACAGAATGGATGCGACGAACTTTGCAGGTAAATAATTTAGAAAATCCTGAAGGTAATCAGCGAGGTATCCGAATAACACTTGATACGCCGGCAGATTATGAAGCTATAAAAAAGTATATGGGGATTAATTGATAGTTTTATCAAATTTGGAGAAATATTATGACAAATAAAAATTTAGAGTTTTGGACTGGGGAATTTGGGCATGAATATATAAAGCGAAACCTCGCGGAACAGACAAATCTTAGGTCTAGGTTTTTTTTATGGTCAGAAATTTTAAGAACGATTCAGCCTGCATTACCTAAATCGATTTTAGAGGTAGGGTGCAATGTGGGTATTAATCTAAGAGTTCTTAAAATGCTTACAGATGCAGAGTTGTATGCGGTCGAGCCTTTTTTAGAGGCACTTGAAGTTTGTGTAAAGGATAAGGTTATAGAGGATCACAATGCCTTCAATACATCGGCTTATGACATGAGTATGCTGGATGATAGAAAAGTAGAAATGGTGTTTACCAGTGGGGTGCTTATCCACATTCCCCCAAATGATTTAAAAAAAGCGACTGATAATATTGTTAGAATAGCTAATAAATATATTGTGTGTGTTGAGTACTTTTCTGATAAGGAAGAAGAAATTCAATACCGTGGTTATCAAGATGTTCTATTTAAAAGAGATTTTGGATCCTTCTACCTTGATAATTACCCAGAGCTTTCGCTAAGAAATTATGGTTTTGCTTGGAAAAAAGCGACAGGGCTGGATAATTTGACTTGGTGGCTGTTTGAGAAGAAATGAAGCAGGCCTTTCTGTGTTTTGAAACTTCTCCAGCAATTGGGGCTGGACATGCTATCCGATCGCTTGTACTTGCCAATATGTTGAGTGAACACGGCTGGGCCTGTAGGTTCGTTACCTCAGCAGAAAGTTATAATTTCATTTCAGCATTAAAAACCTATGATCGGATCGATCCAAATGATTATTATAATTTTCCTGAAATCTGTGATTTATTAATTATAGATAATTATGATCTGAGTGAAATTTATGAAAACCACTTTAGGCCCTATAGCAGAAAAATAATGGTCATCGATGATCTTGCTAACCGTAACCATGATTGTGATATTTTATTAGATCAAACATACGGGCGTGAAGACATAGATTATGTAAGTTTTTTACCTGTTCATTGTAAGGTTCTGGCGGGTAGTAGATATACTTTAGTGCGTAATGATTTTGTTGAGTTAAGACCTACAGCACTAAATAAAAGAAACCAAATGAAAGAAGTTAAAAGGATTTTAATTTCTATGGGTGGCAGCGATCCTGAAAATTACACTTTAAAGGCACTCGATATTATCAAACAATCAGATTTCACTGGCATGGTAGATATTGTTTTAGGATTTGGTTCGCTTAACCTAAATGTAGTTAAAGAGTATATAGATACACTTATTAATGAATGTAATATTTACTTAAATCCTAACATGGCAAAACTTGTTCTTGATGCAGACATTGCGATAGGGGCTGCAGGTAGCAGTATGTGGGAAAGATGTTGCTTAGGCTTACCTACCCTCATGATTAATTTAAGCTCCGATCAATTGAACATTAGTGAGAACCTTCATAAAAGTGGGGTAGCCATTAAGGCGGGTCATATTGATAGCCTTAATATAGAGGCGAATGCAAAAACACTCAATATGTTGATAGAGAGTAATAATAAGCGTAGAACCATTCAGGACAAAGCATTTCAAGTGTGTGACGGTTTAGGGGCACATAGAATATTGGAGGCAATTAATGCAAGTAATTAACTTGGGTAAAAGGAAAATAGGAAAAGGTTATCCTGCATATATTGTTGCTGAAATAGGAATAAATCACAATGGAGACATGGATTTAGCGAAAAAAACTATTTTGGCTGCGAAAAATTCGGGTGCAGATGCTGTCAAGTTTCAAAATTACAAAACTGAAGATTTTGTGCCAACTAAAAATTTAGAATATGAGTATCTTTCCCAAGGCGTAAAGGTCAAAGAATCTCAGTATGACATGTTTAAGCGTTATGAATTGAGTGATGAGCAAGTGGTAGAATTAAAAGAATTTTGCGATAGGCTCAATATTGATTTTCATTCGACGCCAACTAATTTTTCTGGGGTTGATTTGTTGAAGAAAATTGGTGTCAATGTGCTTAAAAATGGTTCAGATTATCTGACAAATTTGGAACTTGTCGATTATATGGGAAAATCTGGCATTCCAACCGTTTTATCAACAGGTATGGCTCTCATGAGTGAAATTGAGGACGCTGTAAATGTGTTTAGCAATACTGGAAATAAAAATCTTATCTTGCTTCATTGTACCTCTCAATATCCAACACCTGCATCCGATATACACCTTAAGAAAATTAGAACTTTGAGAACTACATTTGGCATTATGACCGGTTTTAGTGATCATTCTGAGGGTTCCTGGGCATCAGTTGGCTCTATCCATTATGGATCTGCTTGGATTGAAAAACATTTTACATTCGATAAAAGTTTGTCAGGGCCAGATCACGGATTTTCTTCTAACCCCGAAGATTTCTCTCAATTAGTTCAAGGAGTCAGGTTTGTTGAGCAAGCAATGGGGAACACTCATTTAGGGCCAACAGAGCATGAAAAACATTCGAGAGAAAATTTTAGACTGTCATGCTGTGCTGCAGAAGATATGCCTAAAGGGCTTTTATTATCGCATAAGGATATTTGTTATTATCGGCCCGGGACAGGTGTCCCGCCCAAAAGCAAGAGTCTTTTGATAGGCAGGAAATTAAACAAATGCTTAACCAAGGGCACACCTATAATGTTAGAAGATATTAGTTAATGCAATTAAGAGTTTTGTTTTTAGGCAATCATACGGTTGGAGTGCAGGTTCTAAATGTTCTATTTCATTATAATTGCTTAGTCGGTGTAGTTTCTCACCCGTTTGATCCTGAAGATGGGGTCAATTATCTTTCTGTTTACAATCATGCGCAGGAAAACCTTAAGGTTCCGGTACTTAGGAGTACACCAAAATCTTCAGATTTCTTAAATTTTATTAATGCTTTAAAGCCCGATCTTCTATGGGTTACAGATTATAAATATTTGCTACCAGAGGCTGCTTATTGCAAGGTAAAATATGGAGCCATAAATTTACACCCCAGTCTTTTGCCTAAATATAGAGGGAGAGCACCCTTAAATTGGGCAATAATAAATGGTGAAAATGTGGTTGGCTTGACAGCACATTTTATTGATAAAGGTATGGATACGGGAGATGTTATCAAACAAATATTATTGCCTATTGAAGATAGCGATTATATTGGCGATGTTTTAAATAAATTATATCCTATCTATACAAGGATAACATCAGAGATCATTGGATCTTTAATATCAGGAGGTAAGATCTCTGGATATAAGCAAGACGACACGTTGCAATCAACATATGGCGCAAGAAAGCCAGAAGATGGGTTGATAGATTGCAAAAAAGAAATCAAAAAAATTATTAATTTTATTAAGGCGTTGTCCAAACCTTATCCGGGTGCTTATTTATGCTTAGAAGAGCAAAAAATAATTATTTGGTCAGCAAAAGAATCATTGCGACATTACCCTGAAATTGGCTTACATAAAGAAAATGGCAAGTTTTATGTTCAATGTGCATCAGGTGGAGCGTTAGAGGTGACCAGTTATGAAATTCAATAGGCTGATTCAAGATGAATGATGATACGCGAAAGTATTTTTCGGATGTTATACAGTATTATGATATTCATAATATGACTGACGATTATACCGCTGTAAAATGGGGAAGTAAAAAATCACAATGGCTTAGATTCGAAGTGTTAAGTAAAATTGATAAAGACTTGTTTTCTTCTTCACTTATAGATTTCGGTTGCGGACTTGGGCATATAACAGAATTTTTAGAATTTTCAAATTTTACTGGACAATATTTGGGAATTGATATATTGCCCAATATGATCAAAAAAGCGAAAGATAAGTATCCAAAATGGGATTTTGATATTATTGATAATTTTTGGGGATCTCAGAGGGTTTTCGATTATTGTCTGGCAAGCGGTATTTTTACGGTGGCAACAGAAACCATTATGTATGAGCAAATTGAAAATATGTTTTCACTTGTCAATAAAGGAATCGCATTTAATTCGCTCAGTTCATGGGCTCCCAAGAAGGAAGTGCAAGAATTTTATGCTGATCCATTGAAAGTAATTGAATTCTGCTCATCCTTAACGCCTAACGTCGTCTTAAGGCATGATTATTTGCCCCATGATTTCACTGTGTATATGTATAAGTAAATGATAGTTTCCATTAATCAGCCAGCTTACCTTCCTTGGCTCGGATATTTTAACAGAATTGCAAAAAGCGATCTTCACGTGGTGTTGGATCAAGTCCAATTTGAAAAAAATAGTTTTATAAATCGCAATAAAATACTTTTGAATAAAAGTCCTATATGGTTAACGCTTCCTTTATTAACGAAGGGAAAATTTGGAAATCTTGATATTAATAGTATAGCAATTAATCAAACGGTTAATTGGAAGAAAAAACATTGGTTAACCATAGAACAGGCATATGCAAGTGCGAATCATTGGTTAGATTTTAAGAGCAGCTTAAAAGAAGTTTATGAAATTGAGTCTAATAGATTAATAGATGTTTTAAAGTTATCGCTTAATTTTTTTTTACAACATTTAGATATCAAAACACCAATTGTGTTTGCCTCAGATTACCATTTTGAATCAAAAAAAAGTGATTTGATATTGGAAATATGCGAAAGATTTGGAGCGAAACAGTATTTGTCTGGGCCGTTGGGTCGAAATTATTTGGAAGAAAAGAAATTTAAAGAGGCAAATATCGAGATTATTTATGATGATTATCAGCATCCAATATATAAGCAACAATCAGAAAACTTTATTCCGTATATGTCAACGCTTGATTTGCTTGTCAATTATGGAAAACAATCTTTAGGAATTCTAAAAAATGTCTAAAAAGATATTAGTGGTCGCTGCCCATCCGGATGATGAAGTTTTAGGGTGTGGGGGGGTAATGGCCAAGCATGCTTTAGAAGGCAATGAAGTTGCCGTTCTCTTTGTTGCAGACGGGGTCAGTGCTAGAAATAGCAAACAATTGGATGTGGATTTAAAAGAAAGAAAAAAATCTGCTCACAATGCATTAGAAATACTGGGTGCAAAACCACTGGAGTTTTTAGATTTTCCGGACAATCGTCTTGATTCTATACCACTTTTAGACATTGTCCAAAAAATAGAAGCAAGTATTCATCAGTACAGGCCAGAGATTATTTATACGCATCATTACGGCGATTTAAATATTGATCACGCAATCACGCATAGGGCGACGTTAACTGCATGTCGTCCGCTTCCTTCAAGTTCCATAAAACAAATATATACATATGAAGTTCTGTCGGCAACCGAATGGGCTTTGGGGACAAATATATTCTCTCCAAATTATTATGTGAATGTAGCCGATTTTTTGGAAAAGAAAATTAAAGCTCTGCAAGCCTATGGGGAAGAAATTCCTCAATCAAATCATCCAAGATCAATAGAAGCATTACGTTGTCAGGGCGCCTTAAGAGGCGCTAGTGTAGGAAGGATATTTTGCGAAGCGTTCCAATTAATTCGGGCAATTCATGATTAAAGTTAGTATTTCACCTCAACTGGGATTTGTGGCACATGAAAAAACACATGTTACTGTAACCTATGAAAAATCAAATATTCATTATGAAACCAAACGTAATTGGAAAACCGCTATACATTTTTTGAATACGCTTTTGGAAGACAAAAAATTTATAAACATATTTCAATATAATGAAATAAATCTTTGGCAGTTTTATCATTCTTATGTGGCAGCAGATTTTTTATATTGTCTAGAATTGCTGGAAATATTTAAAAAAATATCTTGCGTTCACCCTGAATCAGTGTTGACTATTGAAATCCCCAGCGATAGATATCAGCACTTAACCACAGGCTTGTGTCAAGTTGTTTTTCCAAATGCGAATATTGAATATATTTTTCTTGCTACTAATTTAATCAAAAATGTAAAAAAGGTATTAAGTCAAATTGGGGTATTCACCTTTGGCCATGCACTCATCGATAAAGCCGTCAGAAGCGTGCGAAATATCCCATTGTTATTTACAAAATCCCGCAAGCTTGTAAAACCAATTTTAATGGTCTCGCATGGTGGATATACTATAAAAAGCAATAATGGAAAATATTATGATAGAGTGCTCGACGCCTATACATTCCATTTAAAAGAAAGGGGGCATGAATTAGTTGGAATTGACTGCCCTTATGTCTCTAGTTTGTCAGCAGCCTTTCGCTTTATTAAAAGATCATTCAATGATAAAAATAAAATGCGTTGGCTATGTTTTTCCTCGTTTGGTGATCATCGTGATGTGAAACCTGTGTGTATAAGTGACGCGCTAAAAAAATGGGCTGTAACTGCACCATTTCCAGATGAAATCAAATATGCAATATTTTTTATTATAAGTACCTTGCACAAGAATTTATTTCAAAATATAAAAAGTTATATGAGTTCTGCAGAAAGCATCATACATCATTTTAATCCCTGTGCCGTAATGTCTGCTTACGAGACGGGCCCTTTTGCAAGAGCACTCACAATAGTAGCAAAAAAAAATAGTATTCCTACCTTTGGTGTTCAGCACGGCTTAATTCTTGGAAATCACACAGATTACATGCATCTAAAAGTAAGCGATCACTATAATACTAAAGGATTCGTTATCTCAGATAAGACGCTTGTTTGGGGGCAGTTCTGGCAAAACGTTCTGTGTCATGATGGACAATATCCTTTAGATAATACTTTAATTTCCGGAAATCACAAACTAACTGAATTTGATAATAATAGTTTTGGAGGAAACAAAGGGTGTATTCTATTTTTATATGTTGGCATGACAAGTGATGAGGATTTTGAGAGGGTAATACATGCCTTAAGAGCAATAATGCCTGATAAAAAAATATCCGTTAAGCTTCATCCATGCGTCAAAAGAGAAAAACTTGAAAAGTTTTCAAAGCTTGACATTGAAATAATTCAGAACGCCCCAGACTTTTATAGCTTGATATATCACTCATACTTATGTCTTTCCGATATATCAACAGCAGCTCTTGAAATGTTTGCATTAAACCCAAACGGAGGGTTTGTTTTGAATTTTCAACACCTACCAGGGTGGGAGTTTTTAAAAGGATTTGATGAGTGTTATATAGATTCTTATTCAATGCTTGTTGAATCTCTCAAGCTTTATAAAAATAATGTTATCTTCAGGGAGAAGATAACGGAAAAATCGAAAAAATACATTTCTGATTTTTTTAATAATGATAATTTATATCGTTCCATGGATACGGTAATTTCTATTATAGGTAATAAGCAAGCATGTTAATGGGTACCATCAGTGATCATTCGCCAGCGGATTGGGATGAGCTTGTGGCAAAAGTTAGGGTTGGAAGCAAAGTATCTTCGCAATCTATGTTGTCGACTAAATGGGCTAAAACTGTTCATAATGCCCGTGATTTTTACCTGCAGATTTTTGATAACGATAATTTAGTCATGTTTGCTAAGTTTTATTATTATCCAGAGATACCAGAAACAAAATTTTCTTTTATTAAAAAATATATAAGGGGCAGTGGGGATTTGATATGTGTTAATGGACCACTTTTGCTTAATGCTGAAGCAAATGCTGAAAGTGTTTGGATATATTTCGTCAAACTAGTCGGGAAGTTGGCAAAAAAAGTTAGGCCCTCATCAATTAATATTTATCCTTCCTATGGTTTTTCAAACACACATGTATCTTTTGATATTATGCGAAAAGTTATTGGTGAAAATAAGTTTGTTGAAAAAAAGTGGGCTACTCTTTATATTAACTTAACGGAAGATGAAGATGCAATATGGCGCAGCCTTCATAACTCGGTACGCACGGCTGTAAGAAAATGCTTGAAACAAGAGTGTATGGTTGTGAAAATACAAAACGTAGACGAGTATAAGCAATATTATTTAAAAAATTATAATGGGTGGGCAGCACACAAGTATATACCTAGCAAAATTAAAAACATTTGGCAAGCAACTCCTAAAAATACAGCTTTGTATGTTGTTACCAATAAAAATATGAATTTGGTTTATTCTGGTATTACCTTTTCAGAAGATAATGGTATTGTTGATATTGGGAGTATGTTTTTAACACCAGCTGCTAAAGCAGATAGCGTGCCAACCCAGGATTACCTTTTGTGGGAAATGATTAAAAAATATAAAAATAATGGATGCCAATATTTTGATTTTTCAGGAATAAACCCCAATCCTACAACTGAAAAAGAAAAAAGCATAGAGTATTTTAAAAGAAAATTTACAAATAAAATTCTTGAATACCCTGTTTTTAGCAAAAACAATGTTTCATTTATTTTTAGGTTATATTTGATGATAAAATTTAAGAGTAAAATTTAAGATGTTATTACCTTACCCTGAATTTATAAAAAATTATATTCTATCTTATTGGGCGCCAGGCCAATCCTTCTTGGAAATTGGTAGTGGTACAAGTTATATGCGTTCTTTTATCAAGGAAGACTATATTGGTACAGATATCACTAAGGTCGACTATATAGACGGAATTGAGAGAAATGTTGATTTTGTTTCCGATGCACACTTAATTCCTTTGCATGATAATTCATTTGACATTATCTTTTTAAAATCAACCTTCTATATGATGCAAGATTTAGATAAAGCATTAAAAGAATTTTGGAGGGTACTCAAGCCTGGTGGCAGGATTTTGATTTTTGATTACAACTATAAAACGCAATTCAAATTAAGGCAAAGACCTACTAGCACTTATAGTTATAGTATGTTGAGCCAATTTGGCCTCTATCGATTAATAAAATCAGCAGGATTTTTGCAGGTTAGCCTCCTAAACAATCACTTTCCTGCTTCGTCCGGAATAAAACGTTATTATAATTTAATTAAAAGTGAATTGCTGCATGAATGGGCAAGTATTACTGGGGTAAAGCCATGAAAGGAGATGAAATGTCTGAAACATTTTTTGCAGATGGCGAAAATTTAAGTGCTCAAGAAGCAAAAGAAAAATTTTTATCATTTTCCATAGGAAAAAGGCAAGAAAAATGCCTGGAATTAATAGAGCTTAATCATCAATTTATTATTGATTTGGGTTGTTATACAGGGCTGTTTTGTGAGGCGTTGCAAAAGAAATATCCTGAAAAAAACATAATCGCTGGCGATTATGATGATAATAATCTCAAAATTGCCCGATTTATTTATCCGCATATTTCTCATTTATTTAAAAAAATAAATGTTTATCAGATTAATTATGATAAAGACTATTTTGACTGCGTTATTTTTCAAGATGTAATAGAACATCTCGAGGGCGCTGCTAATGCGATAAAGGAAATTAATAGGGTTCTAAAGCAAGATGGCGTATTAATCATCACTACCCCTAGCCCATACTATTATAAAGATTTAGTTAATTTTGTGAAATATGAAATTATTAGAAAGTTTAAAAAAAATCTTAAGCTTTCTTCTGTTGTTTTTTTTGATAATGTCGAATGGAATCGACATGTATATTGTTGGACGCCATCGACGTTGTATACCTTGTTAAACGTAAATGGCTTTGAATATGTTATGCATGATTACTGTCAAGAAGGACAAGGTCTCTTTTCGAAGCTACTTTTATACATATGTCCATTTTTGTCCCCCACGATGATTTTAAAAGTAAAGAAAAAACGTGATGCGGAAGGTAAAATAGTGTGAAAAAACTTGTAGTCATTATTTCAGATCGTCTATCGGTTTTAGTACGGAAAGGTGAAGTGGTAGAAAGATATTACAATCCTGGAAATTATTTTGATGAAGTACATATCATCATGCTCAATGACGATAAAGTAGAACCTGAAAATGTTAAACCCATGATAGGAGAAGGAAGGTTATTTTTATACAATTACCCAGAGCCGCCCTATTTCTTTAAAAAAAGCTTGGGCTGGCAGCCGTTTTTAATGAAAAAATGGATACGAGAATCCATAAATCTAATACAAAAAATACAACCCAATTTGATACGTTGTCATGGTGCACATCTAAATGCTTTTGTGGCTTTATGCGCAAAAAAAGCAATGAAAATTCCGTATGTGATTAGTCTTCATACGAATTCAGACGAGAGCTTAAAAGTTAATTCTTCATTCAAGGAAAAAATTATTGCTTTCTTTTTAAGGAAAATTGAAATAAAGTCGCTACGGAATTGTGATTTGGTAATGCCTGTTTATCAAGCCATTGTTCCATACTTGGATAAGCGTAATATAAAAAATCATCGTGTTTGCTACAATGTGCTTAATGATGCTAATCTTTTAAAGAAGGAGGATTATCAACTTTCTAGTCCTGTTAGGATCTTAAGTTTAGGGAGACAATTAAAAGGAAAACAACCATATCATTTGATTTCTGCATTAAAATACTTCTCGAATGCGGTAATAACGCTTATCGGTGACGGTGACTATCATGAGGCTCTTGTTCAGCATGCCGAGGAAGAAGGTGTCTATAGTAGGACAATATTTGTAAAAAATCTTATGAATAATGAAGTCTGTAGATCACTTAAAGATTATGACATATTGGCTATTCACACAGATTATTATGAGCTTTCGAAAGTCATGTTGGAGGGGCTTCTAGCTGGACTTCCTTTACTTCTAAACTATAGATCGGGGCTACAAGTTCCTGAATTGTCAGATAAAATTTGTTTAAGGGTTGAAGACTCTATCGAGGGCTATAAAAATGGGCTCGAGCACTTGATCTGTGACCACGCTTTTCGTGAACGGCTCGGAAGAAATGCGTATGAACTTTCTCAAAAAATGTGGCAGCCAAAACACTGTGAGGAAACTTATGTGTCAATCTATGATGGAATTTTAAAAAACTATGAAAAAAATTAAAATTCATCTAATTTGCGCAACACGGCCTAACTTTATGAAGATAGCGCCTTTGTACCACGCTTTGAAAAATGAAAGTTGGTGTGAGCCTGCAATTATCCATACCGGGCAACATTATGATTACCAAATGTCCCAAGTGTTTTTTAATGATCTTCGCTTACCGAATCCTGATTTTCACCTGAGTTCGGGCAGTGGTACACATGCTGAGCAAACGGCTAGTGTTATGCTTGCCTATGAAAAATTGCTTCACGAATATCATCCTCGCCTTGTCGTCGTGGTAGGAGATGTCAATTCAACAATGGCCGCAACGATTGTTGCCAAGAAATTACATGTACCTGTGGCACACTTAGAGGCAGGCCTACGAAGCTTTGACAGGACCATGCCTGAAGAAATTAATCGGATTGTAACGGATAGTATTTGTGATTATTATTGGACACCATCCATAGATGCCGATCAAAATCTCTTACAGGAGGGGATAAAACCACAACAAATCAAGCGTGTTGGCAATATTATGATCGATGCTTATTGTATGGTCCAAGAAAAAATATCTGAGCATTGTACACCAGAAAAACTGGGGTTGGACTATAAAAATTATGCTGTGCTGACATTACATCGCCCGCTCAATGTAGATGATTGCGAAACCTTTTCTAAGATTATTCATGAAATCGGTAAAATTGCTTTAGCCGTTGTTTTCCCGGTCCATCCGCGTACCCGTAAGAATCTAGAAGCTATAGGCGAGTTGCCCACTAACATCAGGTTGGTTGAGCCTATGGGTTATCTGGAATTTATGAGCTTAGTATCAGAATCAAAATATGTGATAACGGATTCAGGTGGGCTACAAGAAGAAACGACCTACTTACAGATCCCATGCTTCACCCTAAGAGAAAATACAGAAAGACCGATTACTATCACGATGGGCACGAATCAGCTTGTTAATATTAATAATCTCTTAGATAACATTCAGTTACCCAAAATTGGAAAGGTGCCACCTTTGTGGGATGGTAATGCTTCCTATCGTATTGTTGAACATTTGCGAGAAATTATATTATGAATCTTAAAGAAAAAATTCAAACGCTTATCAATGATCCGATTGAGTTCTATTTAAAAGCTTTGCATAAATTCTCTTCTCAAGCTTTATGGCGTCGATATAGTTCTATATGTCGCTCTAAAGGGTTAGATACTTTAACATTTATTTTATCATTCGATTGCGATACGGATGAAGATATTAAGGTGGTTGGCGACGTTCATCAACGCCTGCTGGATATGGGTGTTAAGCCAGTTTATGCAGTACCAGGCACCCTGTTAATGCGGGGGGAAAAAATTTACAGCAAAATTTTCCAAACCAATGCTGAATTTATTAATCATGGTGGGCGAGAACATACGTATTTTGATATAAACACAAATGCGCATGCCAGCTGTTTTTTTTACCATGAACAAGCCGAATCCTTGCTGGAAAAGGACATTCAGGATGGCCATAAGATCCTACAAAGTGTATTAGGGATCCAGGCAAAAGGATGGCGTACCCCGCATTTTGGAACCTTTCAAGAAAAACAGCATATTAATTTCCTATATAGTGTTTTAAAAAAACTTAACTATACATTTTCTACTTCTACTGTCCCAATGGTAGCTTATAAAAAGGGATCCATATTCCAGCAAAAGGGTATTATTGAAATTCCAGTGTCGGGTATGTTTACCGAACCTTTCAATATTTTGGATACATGGGGATTTTTTGCTTCTCCGTTGCGGACACACAATTCAAAAGATTATAGACGTGAATGCGAAATGCTTTCAAATTTTGCATTTGAACATCCTATGCTGATTAATATTTACGCTGATCCTAGTCATATATATGATCAGCCTGATTTTTTTGAGGGGATCAGAGTGCTTTCAAAACATGCTAACAACCTGAATTATTCCGAATTTCTAGAAGGCATCTAACGAATATGTGTGGTATAGCTGGGATCATTAGCACTGCTTTAAAACAAGAAGGTGAGCATTTAGTCAGCCTTATGCTAAAGGCAATAGAACATCGTGGCCCAGATTCTAATGGTCTGTGGGCAAAAGATGGCTTTGCTTTTGGTATGCAGCGTCTGAGTATTATTGATATTGCGGGAGGTGACCAGCCAATTTGGGATAAAAATGGGGTTGGGATTATATTTAATGGTGAAATTTACAATTTTAAAACCCTAAGAAAACAGCTGGAAAATGAAGGCTATATATTTAAAACCGATTGCGATACAGAGGTTATCCTGCAACTGTATTGCCAGAAGGGATTGGCCGCTATCCAGGATCTGCAAGGGATGTTTGCGATTTGTTTATATGATCCCCGAGTCGAAAAAATATATTTAATTCGCGATAGAATGGGCGTTAAACCTCTGTATTATTATTGGGATCGAAAGCAATTTATCTTTAGTAGTGAAATAAAAGCAATCCTGACAAATTTTTCTATAAAGCCAACCATTAATGAGCAAGCAGTTTCCGACTATTTAACTCTTCGATATGTTCCTGCTCCTGAGACTATATGGGATAATGTCTTTAAGTTGGAGCCCGCACATTATTTGGAATTTGATTTGCAGAAATATGAATTTCAAATCCATCGCTATTGGGATGCAAAATTTCACTCGCAGAATTCTATCAAAAAGGATTATGAAAAAGAATTTGAGGATTTATTTTTACAAGCGGTTGAAAAAAGATTATTGGCAAGTGACGTTCCTGTTGGAATATTATTGAGTGGGGGATTGGACTCTAGCTGTGTTGCAGCAGCAGCCGTTGAACTGGGACATAAAAATTTTCATACTTTCTCTGTAGGCTTTAAAGAAGGCGGAGAATTTAGTGAGCTTGGCTTTGCGGAGCGAATGGCACAACATATTCATTCTCAACATCATGAAGTGATTATTGATCAGGAACAATTTATCAATTTTATTCCAGAACTTGTACACTTTACGGATGAGCCATTGGCAGATCTGGCTTCCATCCCACTATATTATGTTTCACAGTTAGCCCGGCAGCACGTAAAAGTGGCGTTGTCTGGGGAGGGTGCTGATGAAATTTTGGGTGGGTACAATCTTGATACTTTGGCTAAAACGCTTTCAAAATTAAAATTTCTATCCTACCTTCCGAAGGTACTATATAAGTCTTTTCCTTATTCCAGTGTGAAAATTTTACAAGAAAGTGGATATGTAAATTTTTTAAAAGCACAAGCGACTCATATGACACAAGTTTTTTCTGAAGCAGAAAAAAAATCCTTATGTCATTATCCCTTTAAAATATCAACGATTGAAAAGATTAAAGGTTGGTATAATTTATCTCAATCTAGAGAACCCTTAGAACAGCTACAACAAGTGTATTGTCATTCGTGGTTAGTAGAAGACTTGCTGATGAAAGCAGATAAAATGAGTATGGCAACCTCTTTAGAATTACGAGTGCCGTTCCTAGATCATGCTTTAGTGGAATGGGCGGCTCGGCTTCCGACAAGCTGGAAGGTAGGTAGTTGGCAATCAGGCTTTACCACTAAAAGAATTTTACGTAGATTTGCTGAGAAAAGATTGCCTAAAGAAATCATCAATCGTCCCAAGCAAGGTTTCCCTGTGCCGGCTTATCATTGGCTGCAGGCAGATTTGAATTCCTGGGCAGAAGATAAATTAAGCTCACCTTACCTTGGATCGTATTTTCAAAAAACTGAAATTACAAAAATATTAGATAGGGTGAAAAGCGGTTCTTTATCGGCAGCGCATCAAGCTTGGACGCTTATTATTTTTGGAGAATGGCTAAAAAGGTGGGTGCCATGAGTGTTTTATTTTTAACCTATTGTTATCCACCACTCAAATATCCGCGTTCTGTACAAATTAGTCATTTGGTTCAATATTTGAAAGATTATGTTCACATAACAATCATTTGTTCCGAAGCGAAAAAAAATACCGACAAGTCGTTGTTATCTTTTACCCCTTTAGATAACGTTGTGATTGCGAAGAAAACTTGGTGGACATCTTTTATAGAAAATATAAAAGGCGATAGGATCAAAAAAGCGATTTTACCGGATTCTCAATATTTATGGTCATTTGATTTGTATCAAAAGGCATTAGAAGAAATTAAAAAAGGTAAGATCCAAACAATTGTAAGCTTTGGTCAACCGATGTCTTCGCATTTGGCCGGATTAAGATTAAAAAAACGATTTCCGAATCTTAAGTGGGTGGCGCATTTTAGTGATCCTTGGATAGATAATCCCTATAATGAATATAATGCGTGGTTACGATTTATGAATAAAAAATACCAAGATCAAGTATTTTCAGTGGCTGATAAATTGTTGTTTACATCGCCTGAAACAATCGATACGGTTACCAAATCCTATTCTATTAAGATTCAGAATAAAGCTTCATATCTACCGCATGCTTTTAATCCACTTTTATATTCTACAATAACCAAAGTTGACTCTGAAGCATTTACGTTACGCTATTTAGGAAATTTTTATGGTGATAGAAAGCCTGATCCATTGTTAAAAGCACTGTGTTATCTGAAGGATAAGTCTGTTTTAGCAAACAAAATTCGGGTTGAATTGGTGGGTGTTGATTCGGATATTCAATGCCTCATCAATAAATATCAATTAGAAAGCTTGGTTTATGTTAAGCCTGCCATTTCTTACTTGGATTCACTTGCTTTAATGGTGCAGACCGATTTATTGCTTATTATTGACGCGCCGACAAAAAGAAATGTGTTTTTTCCAAGCAAGCTTGCAGATTATATTGGATCCAATAGACCTATCTTTGGAATAACCCCTCCTGGAACTTCGCAAAAAATTATTGAAAGCCTTGGATTTTTAACCGCTTCGCCCGATAATCCCGAAGAAGTAGCTTCTAAGCTATTTGAGATGATAGAGCAAGTAAGAATAAATGCCATACACATGAACAAGGATGTTCGCGAGCAATATGCAGTTAATGTGATAGGTAATGAAATAAGGCGGATCCTATAAATGAAAAAAAACCTCATTATCATTATTGGAAGTTTAGAGGTTGGCGGTGCAGAAAAGCATGTGGCAACAATATATCCAAAGCTTGTATCTTTAGGTTGGTCCATCAAGGTAGTAACATTAACCAACAAAGGGCCTCTTGCGCCAATATTAGAAAAGGCTGGGATCTCCGTCAGTCCATCATTGTCAATACAACAGCATGAAAAATTCCAAAAATTGCCTCGGCTATTAGGGCGAATGCTAAGGATGTTTTGGTGTATCAAAACATTAGTAAGCCTCTTTAAAAAATCTAATAATACGATTATCCACTTTTTCTTACCTGAAGCTTATGTGCTTGGTATGTTCTCTGCAAAATTGGCGAACTTTAAGGGGCCAACGATTATGAGTCGTCGATCTATGCGAGATTATCAAATCAGGCGCCCTATTCTAGCTTGGTGTGAAAAACTGCTTCGCAATAGTACCTCTTTTGTTACCGGCAATAGCCAAGCGGTCATTCATCAATTGGAAGAAGAACATATTTTGAAAGAAAAATTAAAGCTTATCTATAATGGTATTAATCTTGAACCCTATAGAGTCGCTGTAAACCGCAGCGAAATCCGAAAAATATTGAATATCCAAGATGAAGCTTTGGTTTTGATTATGGTTTGTAATCTTATTCCCTATAAAGGCCATTCTGATCTGTTAAAAGCCCTTAGTATCGTGAAGAATAAGCTTCCAATCGGTTGGCATCTGCTATGTGTAGGACGAGATAATGGTATTGGAGAATCCTTAAAACAAGAGGCAAAAGTGCTTAATATTGGGGAACAGGTGGTCTGGCTTGGCAGTCGATTTGATGTGGCTAACTTACAGTCTGCTTCCGATATTGGCATTTTATGCTCGCATGAAGAAGGCTTTTCCAATGCGGTTCTGGAGGGAATGGCGGCAGGGCTTCCTATGGTGGTAACCGATGTAGGGGGCAATAAAGAAGCCGTATTGGACGAAGAAAATGGTTATGTGGTTCAGGCTAAGGATCCGCAGGGCTTAGCCGAAGCTATTTTAAAATTAGCAGTCGATCCGGCTAAAGCGAAGCAATTCGGACAAAATGGGCAAAGCAGGGTGAAAGCATTTTTCTCTTTAGACGCTTGCGTGGATGCCTATATTCAACTTTATGAAAGTTGTCAGTAAAATTTAGTCATTCGGATATTGATAATATGAAAAATTTTAAACGAGGTATGAAATAATGTTAAAAACAGGGATTTGCAATTTATCACAAATAAAAAATGGCGTTAAATTTAAAGACTTGTTTGGAAAGGAAAAAAACCTTTCCATTACGCTTTATGATCAAATATGCCAAGAATCAAACGCAGATGAATTAGCAGAACGTATACTGTTGTTGTTTTCAGATGAGAGAGGGGCCTATAAGCGCACCTATGCAAAGCGTTTTGAGGAATTTGATCAGGCGAGCTTAGGCCACATTAAGGGTTATTTTGAAGAAAAAACCTCACTTTATATTCATGATGCTGCCGTGAGTGATGGGAGAACAGCGGTGGATTTTTTTGAAAAAACAAAGGAATTATTTCCTAAGCTAGAATACCTGGCGTCGGATTTTAATCCCAAAGTTTATGTATTGGAAAAGGGAAGACTTAAAGTGACTGTCAGTCATACAGCAAAAATCCTTGAAGTCCTTTGGCCACCCTTTGTTTTTAATACCATAAAACGTGACAGTTGGAGATATTATCCACTGAATCATTTTATCCGTTTGGCTATTCAGTATTTTATCGTTCCATCTCTTATTAATTCTTATCAACGTGGAGAGTTAAAAGCTAAAGAGCTCATGTTATTCGCCCCCAGTGCGCTTAATAGGGCGAGAACGGATCAGCGCTTTATTTTAGGTACACATAATCTATTGCAGCCATTTAATAGGCAATATCATATTATTCGAGCAATGAATGTTTTAAATATTTCCTATTTTACGAAAAATGAATTTTTTCAAGTTTTAAGGAATATCCATTCCGGGTTATTAAATGATGGCCTATTTATCACGGGCTCTAATCAAGATGCGGGTTCTCTTGTTAATGGCGGGGTTTATAAAAAGACTGCGAATGGTTTTGAACAAATATGGCAGTCAGGTACAGGTTCCCCGATAGCAAACTATATTAGTCAATTTGATCAGTAGTATTATACGAATATGTGTGGATTAACAGGTTTTTTGAATTTTAAAGGCAATAGCGGTAAAGCCGAATTGTTATCATTTGTTAAATCCATGTCGCATCGTATCGAGCATCGTGGGCCTGATTCCAGCGGTACCTGGTGTGATGAAAGAAGAGGTCTTGCCTTCGGGCACCAACGCCTCGCAATTGTTGATCTTTCAGAAGCAGGACATCAACCGATGATCTCCCAATCTGATCGCTCTGTAATCGTTTATAACGGTGAAATTTATAATGCACCTGAATTAAGAGCGCAATTAATTTCAGAAGGCTGTCAATTTCGCGGACACTCAGATACTGAAGTGATATTGGAGGCTTGTGAACGTTGGGGCGTAAAAGCTGCTTGTCAAAAATTTATAGGTATGTTTGCTTTTGCATTTTGGGATAAAGGTACACAAGAATTATTTTTGGGTCGGGATAGATTAGGGATTAAGCCGCTGTATTGGGGCTTTAATCAAGGCATTTTCTTTTTTGGTTCGCAAATTAAAAGCTTTGCAGGGCATCCGGCCTGGCGTCCTGAGATTGATAAAAGTGCGTTAACGGCATATTTTCGATTTAATTATGTTCCAACACCCGTATCTATCTATAAGGGGATTTCAAAGCTTGGTCCTGGAACGGTTTTGTCCTTAGATGTTTCTAAAAATATTAAAACAGAAAAGTTTTGGGATTTAGAAGAAGTTAACAAAAACAATATCCGGCATATTAGCGATCGTTCTGATGAGGAATTGTTAAATCAGTGTGATAATTTACTCAAAGATGCTGTCAAGCGAAGAATGATTGCCGATGTTCCTTTAGGGGCATTTCTTTCTGGTGGGGTTGATAGTTCTTTGGTGGTGGCTTTAATGCAGTCACAAAGTACGCGACCCATTCAAACTTTTACAATTGGATTTCATGAATCTGGATATAACGAAGCTAAATATGCAGAAACGATAGCTAAGCATTTAAAAACTGAACATCATGAATTATATGTAACCTCAGCTGAAGCACAAGCCGTTGTTCCCAATATCCCGAGTTGGTGTGATGAGCCTTTTGCGGATGCTTCACAAATTCCTACCTATTTGGTTTCAAAGTTGGCGCGTCAGCAGGTTACCGTAAGCCTTTCAGGGGATGGCGGAGACGAATTATTTGCTGGATACAATCGCTATTTAGGCGGGCGCTTATCATGGGATCTACTGAAGTTTTTTCCATTTTGGATGCGAAGCTTGAGCGCAAAAGGCATTCATCAATTATCAGTTGATAACTGGAATAGCCTGGGTAGACTTATGCCAAAATTTTTTCCTAGTATGATGGGAGATAAGGCATATAAGTTAGCCACTGCTGCAATGGCAGAGGGGCCTTATCATTTTTATAAACTATTGGTTAGCCAGTGGGGAGAACCGGCTTCCTTGGTTCTAGGCGGAGAAGAAAAATCCTTATATCCTTGGAAAAATTTAAAATATCCTTTAGATTATGATCAAGAGTTTGTAGAGGCTATGCAAATAATGGATACGTTATCCTATTTGCCAGACGATATTTTAACGAAGGTGGATAGAGCAAGTATGGCAGTTGGGTTAGAGGCAAGAGTGCCACTCTTAGATCATCGAGTGGTAGAATTTGCATTTAATTTACCGCGAAATGCTAAAATCAGAAATGGCCAAGGGAAATGGCTGTTAAGGCAGGTTCTTGATCGTTATGTGCCTCGCCACTTAATCGATAGACCTAAAATGGGATTTGGGTTGCCCATTGATAAATGGTTGAGAGGTCCGTTAAGAGAGTGGGCAGAAGAATTATTATCAACAGAAAAAATAAATGCTCAAGGGCTATTAAATACAAATCCTATACGCCAACGTTGGAAAGAGCATTTGAGTGGTGAAAGAAATTGGCAGAATTCTCTGTGGGGCGTTTTAATGTTTCAAGCCTGGTATGAACGGTGGCATCATGAATAGATATATTATTTTAGTTTTATGTGTATTAACCACGTCTTGTGGCAATGTACTAATGAAATCCTCTGCGAACATTCTGAAGTCTTTAGACTCGCCTTTGAAATTAGTCTTTGAACCACTCTTTATATTGGCATTATTTTTATATGGGATTACGACGCTAGGTTGGGTATGGTGCTTACAAGAAGTCCCTTTAAACAAAGCTTATCTTTTTATGTCTTTGGTTTGTGTTTATTCCTGTGATGTCTTGGATATTCTTTGGCGAGACAATTTCTACTCAATATATTATTAGTGCATTACTTATCGTGACGGGAATTTTATGCACAGTGATTAAATTGCCTGTGTAATGTTAAAGCACATTTTTTCCGGGTCCACGAGGGCCAAATAAGAAAAAGCTTTTCTTAGAGATAAGAGGCGCATGTAGCAATTGGCTAAACATAACTCCATTTTTCGTACATTTTTGGAATTTTCAACACCATTTTTATATAAAATATTTTTCCTCTTATTTTTACACAGGTTTTTATCCAGCTTTTGGCTCTGCAGTGAGCCAGTTTTAAGGTTTTAAAAATAGACTTAGCCAGCATTTAATATTGAAGTATTCCTCTGTTAACGTGTACACTACCCCTTCTATGGTGCCTTCAGCGGTCCCCTCGCGACGATAAGCTGTGAACCCCGCCAGATCCGGAAGGAAGCAACGGTAGCAGAAGATTCGGGCGCCGGGGTGTGGCTGATGAAGGTACCACCATTATTATTGCAATCTTCACTAAAGTTTTTTGATAACCGATAGACATATCATGAATAACAATAAACTTGCCCTTGCCCGCGAGTATCGACCGCACACCTTTGAAGGTGTTGTTGGGCAAGAAATCACCCTTCGCGCATTAAGCAATGCATTAGATAATCAACGACTGCATCATGCTTATCTGTTTACCGGAACCCGAGGGGTTGGTAAAACCACAATTGCCAGAATTTTAGCTAAATGCCTAAATTGTGAGCGAGGTATTTCTTCTACCCCCTGTGGACAATGCGGTACCTGTATTGAAATCGACAAAGGATGCTTTCCGGATTTGATTGAAGTGGATGCGGCTTCCCGTACTAAAGTCGAAGACACCCGAGAATTGTTGGATAATGTCCAATACTTACCTACCCGCGGGCGTTTTAAGATCTATTTAATTGACGAAGTGCATATGTTGTCGGGGCATAGTTTTAATGCCTTGTTAAAAACATTAGAAGAGCCTCCCTCTCATGTTAAATTCCTATTGGCTACAACCGATCCGCAAAAGCTTCCTGCCACGGTTTTATCTCGCTGTCTGAAATTTCACTTGTGGCGTTTACCGATCCCTAAGATTGTTCGCCATTTGGCTTTCGTCTTAGAGCGAGAAGGGGTATCGGCTGAAAACGATGCATTGGTGGAATTAGCCCATGCAGCAGACGGCAGTTTGCGAGACGCCTTAAGTTTGCTCGATCAGGCGATAAGTTATAGTCATACGGGCATAACCGCATCCACAGTTCGCACCATGTTGGGATTATCCGAAAAAGAACAGTTATTGGCTTTATTAAATACGATTGCCCATGGGGATAGTCAGGAAGTTTTGAAAAAAATTGAGCAGTTAGCAGAAAATGCGCCTGATTTTTCAGGACTGTTAACCGAGCTATTAACGATGATCCATCAGGTAGCGATTGCCCAATGTTCAAAAGAGGCACTGGATGAGGATCTACAGAAATCTGAAAAACTGATTCAATTAGCCGGTCTTTGTTCTAGAGAGGAGATCCAACTCTATTATCAAATTGGAATAGCGGGTCAACGTGATTTAGCGTATGCACCTAGCCCTAAAATGGGTTTTGAAATGATCTTGCTAAGAATGGTTGCTTTTCAACCGGTTCGGATTGGCAATTTTGTTGCTAAAGATAATTCTGAAAATGTGCCTGTAGCCACGCAGACGAATTTTATACCCAAGTCGGCTATTTCACAAAGTCTCCCTGCGGCTCAAAGTTCTGCTGTGCCTCAAAGTAGTGAGCCTCTGAAAATGGCAGCAACAATAACTATACCCCCTGAAGTCGCAATAGAAGATCTAACCGCCGATCTTAGGCGTACAGAAATGATGGATCCACCCAATTGGCGAACGGTTGTTCAGCAACTGAATCTCAGCGGATTGGTGAAAGTATTGGCAGAGAATTCGATTGTTGCAGAATGGTCCGCAGATTTTATCCATTTGGTGGTGGATAGTGCGCAAAAGACTTTGTTAAATAAACGTTATGAAGACAGATTAAGAGATGTATTATCCCAGCATTTAGGCAAAGAGATCCGCTTAAAAATGACTGAGGGAAAAATCACCGAAAACACACCTGCTTTGCAAAATCAACGCCATTTACAAGAAACAACGGATGCGGCGCATCAAATGATCGAAGTCGATACCAAAATACAAAGACTCATTCAAGCCTTTGATGCAAAAATTGATAACGTCTTATTGAAAGATAAAAAGTGAAGAATGCATAATGGGGGATCACGGTGAGTTTTAGCCCGCTTATTAATAGCTTAATCACAGCACTTCGATGTTTGCCAGGTGTCGGTCCAAAATCTGCGCAACGCATGGTTTTTCATTTATTAGAACGCGATAAAGATGGTGGACGTGAACTGGCTCGGATCTTAGAGGAAACCATTTGTAAAGTCGGACGATGCCAGCAATGCCGTACCCTGTGTGAAGAACCCGTATGCAGGCTGTGTACCAATCCCGTGCGCGATCATTCTACTTTGTGTGTGGTGGAAACGCCGGCCGATGTCATGGCCGTTGAACACACAGGGGGTTACCGCGGGATCTATTTTGTTTTAATGGGTCACTTATCGCCATTAGACGGTATCGGGCCAGAAGATCTCGGCATTGATCTATTTCGAGCACGTTTGGCCACTGGGGAAATAAAAGAAGTTATTCTGGCAACTAACCCTACTGTAGAAGGGGAAGCCACCGCACATTATTTAGCCGAAGCAACTAAAACACAGAATATTCGAGTTACCCGGATTGCGCACGGCGTGCCTTTTGGTGGGGAATTAGAATATATTGATGGCGGAACATTGGCCCGTGCGCTATCCGCAAGAGCGCCTGTCTAGCTTGAAATACGCCACAGAGTCCCCATATAGTTTCAAAGCAGATGCTTTTGAGGATTATTTCATTTTTTAAGAGGTAAAGGATATGGCAGAAAACATACAAAAAGAGAAACATGGCTTTCAAGCGGAAGTAAAACAGTTATTACATCTGATGATACATGCCCTCTATAGTAATAAAGAAATTTTTTTACGCGAACTAATTTCCAATGCCTCGGATGCTGCGGATAAACTAAGATTTGAATCATTGCGCAATCCCATGTTATTGGTGGATGACACTGAGCTAAAAGTTTGGGTTAGCGTTGATAAAGAAGCCAAAACCATTACCATTCGAGACAATGGGATTGGCATGAGCAAAGCGGAAGTGATTGCGAACCTAGGAACGATTGCTAAGTCTGGCACCCGAGAATTTTTAAGCAGCTTAAGTGGCGATAAGGCCAAAGATGCAAAATTAATTGGTCAATTTGGCGTCGGTTTTTATTCAGGCTTTATTGTTGCCGACAAAGTGGTGGTGACGACTTTAAAAGCGGGTGCATCCGAAAATGAAGGGGTGCGTTGGAGCTCATCCGGTGAAGGCGAATATGAATTAGAAACCATTACGCGCTCTAACAGAGGAACAGAAATTGTTTTACATCTGAAAGCCGATGAAGAAGAATTCTTAAATGATTGGCGTTTACGACATATCATTACCAAATATTCTGATCATCTTACCTTACCGGTTGTGATGAAAAATGATAAAAACGAAGAAGAAGTCGTTAATCGCGCAACCGCCCTTTGGACGCTGGCTAAAAACGAAATTACCGATGATCAATATAAAGAACTCTATAAACATGTCGCGCATGATTTTGAAGATCCTTTAATTTGGGCACATAATAAGGTAGAGGGTAAATTAGAATATATAACGCTTTTGTATATTCCTTCTCGTGCGCCCTTTGATTTATGGCATGCAGGTAAAAGTCGCGGCTTAAAATTATACGTAAGACGTGTCTTCATTATGGATGATGCAGAGCAATTTCTGCCGCATTATTTGCGCTTTGTCAGAGGCGTTATTGATTCCAATGATCTTCCTTTAAATATTTCAAGGGAAATTTTACAAAACAATCGAGTGATCGATGCCATTCGAACGGCTGTCATTAAAAGAGTTTTAGGGGTTTTAGAGCAGTTGGCAGTTGATGATAAAGAAAAATATCAAAAATTCTGGAAAGAGTTTGGTCAGGTTCTGAAAGAAGGTCCCGCGGAAGATTTTGCGAATAAAGAGCAAATCGCAAAATTATTACGCTTTGCAAGCACCCATACGGGAGATGAAGCACAAACCGTTTCTTTGGAAGACTATATTGCCAGAATGCCAAGCGAGCAAAGTAAAATTTACTATGTGACAGCCGATACATTTAATGCTGCACGCCATAGCCCGCATTTGGAAGTGTTTAAGAAAAAAGGCATTGAAGTCTTGTTGTTGTCTGATCGGGTCGATGAATGGCTCATGAGCCATTTAACAGAATTCCAATCTAAACCTCTACAATCGGTTACACGCGGTGGTCTAGATTTAGGGGATTTAAATGATAAAAATGTGGAAGAACAGTACAAACAAGCAGAAGATAATTATGCGGAAACCCTGAAGAAAGTCAAAGAAGTGTTACAGGATGGGATCAAAGAAGTTCGCTTAAGTAAGCGTTTAACCGATTCACCCTCTTGTGTTGTTTTGGATGACAATGATCTCAGTAATCAAATGGAACGCATGCTAAGGGCTTCTGGTCAGGTAGTGCCAACGAGTAAGCCTATTTTAGAATTAAATCCTGATCACCCGATGATCAAGCGTTTGAAAGAAGAGCAGGATCAAACAATGTTTGAAGACTGGGCACAAATATTGTTCGATCAAGCAGTATTGGCAGAAGGTGGCCAATTAGAAGATCCCGCAAGTTTTGTGCGACGGTTTAATAAGCTATTGTTAGGCTAGCCCTTCAATCTTCTCGTTTTTGCTGCTTTCCACACGAATATAATCGGTGGGAAGCAGCAAATTCCGATACCGGCTAATAGTAATAATGCATATTCTATTGAGGTATGATGTACATCAATTCCTGCAGGTCTTACAAACCCAATTAAGAATGCAACCAGGCAAGTCATTGCGCCTAGCCCGCCGACCAACCAAACCCCCATTTTACCCCCTGGAATTTTATAAGGCCTTTCCGTATTGGGTTGGCTGTAGCGTAATTTAATCAGTGCCAAGAATAATATAAAATACATCACGAGATATAACTGCGCTGCCAATGTATTAATGATCCAATAGGCCGCTTGAATATTCGGG
Organism: bacterium; assembly: GCA_027364575.1. Lineage (GTDB taxonomy): Bacteria > Pseudomonadota > Gammaproteobacteria > UBA6186 > Azoamicaceae > CADEGZ01. The sequence continues at coordinate 13,073 of DAHXPC010000001.1, read as the reverse complement.
TTAAACACGAACAAAGAAATTAAAAATGTGCCGCAAATGGCTTGTAAATACAAAAGGGCGACCGGAGACTCGGCTTTATTGGTCCGCATAAAAAGCTTTGGCATATAGCCTTCTTTGGCACTGCTTAATAGGCCTTTGCTAGGGCCGATGATCCATGTGTTTAAAATGGCAAAACTGCCGATTAAGGTAAGTGCTGCCAAAAAGGGTGCAGTCCAGCTAAGGCCAAAGGTATTGAAGAAAAGATAAAAAGCTTGCATAGGGCCGGAAATCAGGCTGATCTTTTCCTTCGGGATAACCGCAGCAATGGCTAAGGATCCCAAGATATAAACAATTAAAATAATTAAAGTGGCTAAAAACATCGCCGCCGGGTAATCGCGTTTTGGATTTTTAACATTTTTAATATGGTAGGCAGGGATTTCCATGCCACACAGCCCTAATAAAATAGCGGTGAAGGTTACCAGTGCACTCAGATCACTGCTGGGGATCAAGGCTTCTTTGGAAAACTGTAAATAGCCTTTTATTTGTGCGGCAGGCATTTCTGTACACCCTAGGATAATTAGCACCAATCCGGGGACAAGGGTTCCAAGAATAACGCCAATGGCACTTAAAAAACTAGAGGTTTTAAGACTTTTAAAATTGAGAAAAGTCGTTGTCCATAACACCGATAACATAATGGTAACCAAAAAGATCTTATTGGTTTCTAAAAGGGGATTAATTAAGTAAGCCGTGGTTGCGGCAATAAAAGATAAAATAGTGGGTAGCCACACAACACTTTCCATCCATTGTAACCAAACTGCCAAAAATCCTAAATGGGGTCCAAAAGCTTCTTCTACCCATAGGTATACACCGCCCTCTTTCGGCCATCCAGAGGCAAGCTCTGCACAGGCAAGGGCTACGGGAATAAAAAAACAAACAGCAGCCGCCACAAAAAAACTAATTGTTTGAGTACCCAATAGGGCGGTTGTGGGAAGATTCCGCAAACTAATGATTGCAGATACGCTTAACATGGATAAGGTAAACATTCCCAGAAATTTAACCGGGGCGCCATTTATTAGTTTTTTCACCAACTTTCTCATTTTGATTACGCGAAGGCAGGAATTCTATCACGCCATACTCAAACTTTCATTAGAACATCACTTGTGGGGGTGAGTGGGAAAGCTTCTGTCTATAATTAGACGATGGATGTGTGATTGAAAAGGGAGCTTTCAAACCATGGAAAAGGTGTGGCTGAAAAATTATCAAAAAGGGGTCCCTGACGTTATTGATCCCGATAGCTATGGTTCTCTAAACGAGCTATTTGAAGCGATCGCCTCTGATTTTAGTCAGCGTCCGGCTTTTACCCAGATGAATACAACCTTAACGTATCAAGAAATTGAAGCAAAAAGTCGGGACTTTGCCGCTTATTTGCAGGTTGTTTTGCAGCTAAAAAAAGGAGATAGGGTGGCATTGATGCTGCCGAACGTATTGCAATACCCGGTTGCCCTGTTTGGCATATTAAGAGCAGGCCTTACCGTTATGAATGTAAACCCCTTGTATACCCCAAGAGAATTAGCGCGGCAGCTTAAGGACTCAGGCTGTGAAACAATTCTGGTACTGTCCAATTTTGCCCATACTGTTGAATCTGTCTTAGATAGGGTAAGTCTTAAGAATATTCTTATCACTGAAATTGGCGATTGTTTGTGGTGGCCGATGTCTTTTATCGTGAATTGGACCGTGAAGTACCTTAAAAGAATGATCCCAAAATTTGTTATTCAGGGACATATTTGTTTTCGGGCTGCCTTGGCGATAGGGAAAAACCACGAATTTAACAAACCTGAAATAAGGGGTGAAGATATAGCTTTTTTGCAGTATACCGGTGGGACAACAGGAATGATTAAAGGGGCTAGATTAACCCATAAAAATATGGTAGCCAATAGTGAACAAACTTGTGCTTGGATCAAACCCGAGATAAAGCTGGGAGAAGAAATCATTATTACAGCCTTGCCGCTTTATCATATATTTTCTTTAACCGCGAATTGTTTAACATTTATGCGCATAGGTGCATTAAATGTATTGATCCCTAACCCAAGAGATATTAAAGGGTTTATTCAGGTTTTAAAAAAAACGCGTTTTACGGCAATCACCGGGGTTAACACACTCTTTAGCGCATTGTTAAATCAACCTGCCTTTTTAAAGCTGAATTTTAGGACTTTAAAAATCGCTTTGGGGGGAGGAATGAGTATTCAGCACTCGGTGGCCGAGCGTTGGAAAAAAGTGACTGGTAAGCCGATAGTAGAGGCTTATGGGCTAACGGAGGCCAGTCCTGCTGTTTGTATTAACCCTTTGAATCTTCAAGATTTCAATGGTAGCATTGGCTTACCCATAAGCTCTACCGAAATTTCCATTCGGAATGATCAGGGGGAAGCGCTTGGGTGTAATACAGTTGGAGAGCTTTGGATCCGCGGTCCCCAAGTGATGAAAGGCTATTGGCAAAACGATCCAGAGACAAGCGCTGTTTTGCGCTTGGATGGCTGGCTACAAACCGGGGATATTGCGACAGTGGATGAGCAAGGGTTTGTGCGAATGGTGGATCGCAAAAAAGATCTGATATTGATTTCAGGTTTTAATGTCTATCCGAATGAGGTGGAAGAAGTGATTGCCTTAATGGAAGCCGTGACAGAGGTTGCCGTTATCGGTGTGCAGACAGCAGACGGTGAGAAAGTGAAAGCCTTTATTGTGAGCAAAGATCCGACGCTGACAAAAGCTGCTGTTATAGAGCACTGCAGAAAACAATTAACGGGCTATAAAATCCCTAAAGAAATTGAATTTAGAAGCGAGCTGCCAAAGTCCAATGTTGGGAAAATATTAAAGCGTGTATTAAGAGATGAAGAAGTTGGGATTTAACGGCACATGACACATATTCGGACAGTCACACAATTAACCGATGCGGGTCTTATTCAAGCCGAAGACGTTGAAAAAATAAAAAAAGTGGTTCAACAGTTTTCGCTTTCATTGACGCCCCAAATCGCTGAAATGCTAATCAATGAACCTGAAGACGGCGCGATAGCTAAACAATTTATACCGACGACAGAAGAACTGAATATCCAGCCAAAAGAGTTGGCGGATCCTATTGGCGATGAGACGTATACTCCGGTTAAAGGGGTTATCCATCGATACCCCGATCGATGTCTTTTAATGCCAGTTACCGCATGCCCTGTGTATTGTCGATTTTGCTTTAGACGCGAAAAAGTAGGTACTCAAGAAAAGGCCCTGTCAAAACAGGAATTAACAGAAGCGTATCATTATATTGCCAACAAACCGGAAATTTGGGAAGTCATTTTGTCTGGGGGCGATCCTTTAATTTTGAAGCCTAAAAATATTGCTGCAATAATGAATGCCTTAAATGAAATTCAGCATGTAGAAGTCGTTCGGATCCATACCCGGATCCCCGTGGTTGATTCTGTGAGAGTAACAGATGAATTGATCCAATCTTTAAAATTGAGTAAAAAGGCAGTCTATATTACATTGCACGCGAATCATGCCAGTGAATTTACGGAGGCTGCAAAAACGGCTTGTGCACGCATTGTCGAGGCGGGGATCCCGATGTTAAGCCAGACTGTTTTGCTAAAGGGTATTAATGATAGCGCAGAGGCTATGGGTGAGTTAATGCGGACTTTTGTTAAAAATCGGATAAAGCCGTATTATCTGCATCAAACAGATTTGGCAACGGGCACTGGGCATTTTCGAACGACCATTGAAGCAGGTCAAGCCATTATCAAGGCACTTCGAGGCAGGTATTCCGGCGTCTGCCAGCCTACTTATGTACTCGATCTTCCCGGCGGATTTGGCAAGGTTCCGATTGGTTATTCGTATATAGCATGCGATGGTGTGAATCATCGATATACAATAGAAGATTACCAAGGAAATACGCACTTGTACGAGGCTGAGATCTCATAAAAAATTATGCTCTACCTGTAATACAGGTACAAATAACCGATGTATCCATATACTTTTTTTGCGAATATTGAAATTGAACATGAATTGGATTTTAGATAGTATCTCGATATGATTGAGCCCAATAAAATTAGGCCATTTTTAAAATGGCCAGGTGGAAAATTTCGTTTATTAGAACGGATCCACTCCACATTGCCTGCGGGTAAACAGCTCATTGAGCCTTTTGTGGGGGGAGGAGCAATATTTCTCAATACCCAATTTGAAAAATACTTATTGAATGATGCAAACATTGATTTGATTACACTCTATCAATCGTTACAAAAAGAAGGCACACAATTTATAGACGTATGCCGAAAATATTTTCATAGGAAATATAATTCTGAAAAACAATATTATCGTTTGCGGGTTAAATTTAATGCCTCGCAAGATCCGATAGAACGCTCAGCCCTTTTTTTATATTTAAACCGGCATGGGTATAATGGCTTGTGCCGCTATAATGCGGGGAAAAAAGAATTTAATGTCCCTTTTGGCCGCTATGTAAAACCCTATTTCCCTGAAAAAGAGATGCTGTTGTTTTTTGAAAAAGCCAAAAAAGTGACTTTTGTCTGTGAAGATTTCACAAAAACAATGAAACGGGCAAAAAAAGGTAGCGTGATATATTGTGATCCGCCTTATGTTCCTTTAAATGCAACGGCAAACTTTACCGCTTATCGAGCAGGCGGTTTTAGTTTAGATCAGCAAAAAGTGTTAGCGGAATTGGCTGCAAAACTTTCCTTAAAGGGTATTCCGGTTTTGCTATCCAATCATAGCAATGATTTTACCTTGAATGCGTATAAAGAGGCTTCTATTGATGAATTTGTGGTACAGCGTTTTATTAGTTGTAAAGCCAATCAAAGAAAACGGGTATTAGAACTATTGGCTTTATATCCTGGGCATTAATGTCAAGAAAACCAACAAAAATCCTAGCAATATTCAGATGGCAAGTTTTGAAATTGTTGCTAAAATTGCACAATGATCACTCAAATTATTGACGACTTCTATAGAATCAACATGATAAGGCAAAGTGGTAAATAGCCCATCAACCACTAATTGGAGATCTCCAGCGCGATGCAAATTTTTATCAATGGTTGTACGGATGTATGAAGGAATATTATCTTTATATTTGTGGGCAATGGCATCAAAAATAGGCATGCCACGCGGTGTATTAAAATCTCCACATAAAATAAATTCAGGGATTTTTGAAAGAAGGTATAGCATGGCCGTTAAATCTTTGTGTTGTTGGGCATCGGGCTTGCCGTTAGGTGTCCAGCTAAAATGGGTATTCACTAAACAATAGAATTGATGGTCTTTGACTACCTCGACCACTAAAATAGAACGAGCCCCTTTTTCTGCCTCGCCATAATGAGTAACGGGAAGGTTTCTGCCATCCCCATGGTAATAATCAGAATAATGTTTGGTTATCTCTAAATTGGAAAATGTAGCCGTACCAAGCTTCTGTTTCTCATTATTGATCAGTAGATATTTTATTGCTGCTGTAAATACGAGCTTCATTTCAAGATGTTTTTCAAGATAAGGAATATCTTTTTCAAAAACTTCTTGTAATAAGATCACATCCGGTTTTTGTTCTTTAAGAAAAGGAATAATCCGATCGAAATGTCGATCCATTTCAATATTTAACGAGACTATTTTTAAGGGAAAAGACGGCATATTATTAATCATTCCGTTTTACTTTCTTTATTCATGACGAATATAGATAGGGAGCGGTTAATCTATTTTTTTGCAGATTCATCTTTACCTTTAAAGAACTTAGGGGAAATGCGAGCCATTTTCACGGAATTTTCCTTCATAGTTATCACTTCAATTGGGTGGCCTGCAATTTCTACACGCATGCCTTCTGTGGGGATGGTTTCCAATTTTTCCATAATCAGCCCATTTAAGGTAGTTGGACCATCGGTGGGAAGCTCCCAATGTTGTGAACGGTTTAGATCCCGGACACTGGTGCCGCCCTCAACGAGGAATGTTCCATCTTCTTGGGGCCGAACCTGCGGTAACTCTGTTTCAACTTCGGTAGTAAACTCGCCCACAATTTCTTCTAAAATATCTTCAAGCGTTACCAGCCCTAATACATCGCCGTATTCATCTACCACCAATGCCATACGACGCTTATTCTGTTGAAAGTTTAAAAGTTGCGTATGCAGGGATGTGCCTTCGGGTACAAAATAGGGATCTTCCATTGCGTTAATCAGCTCAGATTCATTTAATTCTTTTTGCGCCAATATTTTTACAATGTTTCTCGTGTGTAATATGCCTTGTACATTATCCAAATCCGACCGATAGACCGGTAAAAGGGTATGGTGCAGATCTTTGAGTTTGCTAATGATCGTTTCTTTATCATCTTGCAGATCAACGCCAACCACTTCATTGCGCGGGATCATAATATGCTCAACACGCACCTTTTCTAGATCGAGAATACTCAGCAGCATGCTTTGATGCCGGCTCGGAATAAAACCACTGGCTTCGTTTACAATTGTTCGGAGTTCTTCACTGGTCACGGAGGCAGTCGTATGCGTAGCCGTTGCTTTAAGCCCACAGATCCGCAATAAAGTACTAGAGAAAGTACTGGTTACCCAAACAAGCGGGTATAAGGCCCATAGCATGATTTGTAAGGGGAGAGAAACAAAACGGGCTGTATTTTCAGGTTTAATTGCCGCAATGGTTTTGGGCATGAGTTCTGCAAACACTAATAAAAATAGGGTGACAATAAAAGGGGCAATGAAAACCCCAATTTCACCCCATGCATTTTCAGCCAATTGATTGGCAATGCTGGCACTGAGCGCCGTTGAAAACGTATTGCCAATTAATATGACACCCAGCAGCCGATCAGGGCTTTGTAATAATTTGCTAATGCGGCGAGCAAAAGGCTCGGTTTTAGCCAAATGTTTTAACCGATAACGATTAAGTGACATAATTCCGGTTTCGCTTGCGGCACAAAATGCGCAAAGCAAAAAGCCAAACAACAGTGACAATATTAAGATTAAATCATCAGAAAGCGAAATAGTATTCAATGTTATCAATGTCCTTATTTTATTACCTTAAGTGAAAAGTTTTGCCTGCAAGATAAGCGCCTACGAGAAGAGAAACCCCGATTAAAATCCATCGGATGGCTTTTGATCCCCGTAATCCGGATTGGTGATGCCCATACAAAAGGGCTGCAAATAATCCCCAAGCAAGTAGCGAAAGGATAATTTTTTGCAAGCGACTGTTGACTATCCCTTCATCCATCCACAGAAAAGCACTGATCATTGAAGCACTTAATAATAAAAACCCAAACCAAATAATTTGAAACAATAAAGATTCCATGGTTTGCAATGGCGGAAGAATTTGCACCATCATTTGGGTAGGCTTGTGTCGTAAAAATCGACTTTGTAAATAGACTAACGTTGCCTGTAATGCCGCCATGCCTAAAATTCCAAATGCCAATATGGAAATTAAGATATGGATCAGCGTGTTCGGGTGGTTGCGAGTTGCAAAAATATCACAGCCTGGAAAAAACAGCGCCAGCAAAATAGAAAAAGCTGAAATTGGTAAAATAAAAACACACAGATTTTGTAGTGGTTTACTGAATGAAGCCAATAACACCATCAAAGAGATAAGCCAGCAACACAGCGAGAACATATGGCTTACACTTAAATTTTGCCCAAGCGGGGTATCTATCCAGCGGTACAAAACATAGGCATGCGCACAGACGGCAAATAACCCTAATCCTAAAATTTTGACACTAGATGTTGTTAGTTTCCTAGATGATTTAAGGTATTGCAAAGTGCCTGCCGCCACATAGGAGAAATAAGCTAATGAACTAAAGGTATTAAGGCCCATAAGATTTAAGTATATTTGAAAGAATCATTTTCATCATGTTACTCTCATCTTCTCACGAAGATCCGTGTTAAGACAACCGATAGCAGATTAAGTTTCATTTCATTTATTTAAAAGGGATATCTAACTGATGTTTGAGAGTTTAACTCAACGCTTAACCCGTGCCTTTAAGGTATTAACCGGCGGAGGGCGGCTTAAAGAAGAGCATATTAAGAGCACTTTAAAAGAGGTTCGTGAAGCTTTATTAGATGCGGACGTGGCATTAAGTGTGGTTAAAGACTTTGTCAGATCCATACAAGAAAAAGCTTTAGGGCAAAAAATTATCGAGCACCTATCGCCTCAGCAAGTTTTCTTAAAAATTGTAAATGATGAATTAGTGACGCTGATGGGAGAAGCTAATGTTGGCCTGAATTTAAGAGCGACCCCTCCGGTGATTATTTTAATGGCGGGGCTTCAAGGGTCTGGAAAAACAACTACTGCGGCAAAATTAGCCAAATTTTTGCAAGAAATACATCAAAAATCGGTTGCCTTGGTCAGTACCGATATTTACCGGCCTGCGGCAATTGAACAGCTAAAAACGTTGGTTTTGGATATAGGGGCTACTTTTATCGAAAGTGCCACAACCGAGAAACCGGTCGCTATTGTTGAAAAAGCCATTTTACAGGCACGTAAACAACAAAAAGATGTATTGATTATTGATACTGCGGGTCGTTTGCATATTGATGACGCAATGATGGCAGAAATAAAAATGATTGCGCAGGCTGCCAATCCGACTGAAATTTTATTTGTGGTCGATAGCATGACGGGTCAAGATGCGGCAAATACCGCGCGTGTTTTCAATGACGCATTACCACTCACCGGAATTATTTTAACCAAAACAGATGGAGATGCCAGAGGGGGCGCTGCTTTATCGATTCGTGAAATAACCGGCAAACCGATTAAATTTTTAGGGGTGGGCGAAAAGGTTGCGGCATTAGAGCTTTTTCATCCAGAAAGAATGGCATCCCGTATTTTAGGGATGGGGGATGTTTTATCGCTGATTGAAGAAGTTGAGCGTAAAGTTGATAAAGAAAAGGCCGAGAAATTAGCCAAAAAACTTCAGAAGGGTCAAGGGTTTGATTTAAACGATCTGCGTGATCAATTAAAACAAATGCTAACCATGGGTGGCATGGCAAGTTTAATGGATAAATTACCGGGGATGGGTGCTATTCCACAATCGGTAAAAGCAAAGGTCAATGACAAAGAATTAATCCGATCGGTGGCTATTTTAGATTCTATGACACAGCGAGAACGGCATAATCCAGCCTTGATTGCTAATTCAGGCTCACGTAAACGTCGAGTGGCAAAAGGGGCTGGAACGGATATTCAAAATATCAATAAAGTCTTAAAGCAACATGAGCAAATGCAAAAGATGATGAAAAAAGTATCTGCCAAGGGTGGAATGGCAAGCTTAATGCGCGGCTTGCAAAATAAGCTTCCGCCAGGAATGATGCCGCCGCAATAATGAATGGGGTCAATCTTTCACTTTCATCTCTGACTAATCTGCAGCGAAATGGAGAATAGTCATGACTTTTCTCCAATAGGATTTGTTTTAGTCGAATACTGTGCATACAAAGATCTGGAAAGAAACGTGCCTCTTTTGGGGCCCGCACCAAGAGGATAATAAGTGACAACGGCGGGCTTCTACCTCTTGACTGCAAAATAAAAAGGGCTCTCCAAATGGCTCTTGCGGGGGCAAAAACTGAGTGTCCATATCCATAGGTATTACCCACTGACTAAATTTAGTCAATGGGCATTGGCTAAATTTAGTCAGTGTCAAAACGGTGGGTTAGATTGAATCTTTGAGGTAGGGGAAAAAGCAAAAATACTGTTCCCATGTAAACCCAGTTGTGTTATTGTATCGCACATACCTCTTTATAAAGGGGTATGGCTCCTTGGTTTCACTGGATAATAAGTGAACAAGGATTAAAACGGGTTGCATATTATAATTTCCGCAACCCTATACCGGTGTAGTCTATTGACAGTAGAACTACACGAATGTAAGATCCCGATTCCTGCAGCCCAGGAATGGCTGGGGTCAGTTTTTATTACGTTAAGAATTTTTGTGGAGCAGTCAGGAGCTATGGCAACAGTTAACCAGTTGGTTCGCAAGGGGCGATGCCTCGTTAAGACAAGAACAAAGGTACCTGCCTTGCAAGGGTGCCCGCAACGGCGTGGCGTGTGTTCTCGGGTATATACCCAGACACCAAAAAAGCCAAACTCTGCACTTCGTAAAGTCTGTCGGGTACGCTTAACAAATGGTTATGAAGTAACTGCTTATATTGGTGGTGAAGGCCATAACCTGCAAGAACATTCCGTGGTTTTAATTCGTGGCGGTCGGGTACGAGATCTTCCAGGTGTCCGTTATAAGGTCGTCCGTGGACACTTAGATACTGCCGGCGTTAAGAACCGGAAAAAGGGTCGCTCCAAGTACGGCGCAAAACGCGCTAAGTAACTTGTGGGTAGTAGCGAGAATATAAATCGTTAAGGTAAAGAGACATGCCAAGAAGAAGAGTTATTGCAAAACGTCCCATTAATCCAGATCCCGTTTACGGGAGCCGGCTTTTGGCTAAATTTATTAATCACATTATGATCGGCGGTGAAAAATCGATTGCTGAAAAAATTGTGTATGGCGCATTAGGGGTTATCGAATCCCGATTAAAATGTGATCCTTTAGCAGTTTTGGAAAAAGCATTAGACCACATTAAGCCGATGGTAGAAGTGAAATCTCGCCGAGTCGGTGGTGCTACTTATCAGGTTCCTATTGAAGTTAGCGCAGAACGAGCCATGGCGTTGGCGATGCGTTGGTTAGTGAAGTTTTCAAGAGATCGTGGCGAGAAAGGGATGTTACTAAGGCTCGCTGGAGAAGTAATGGATGCCGCTGATGAAGAAGGCGGTAGCACAGGGAAAGGTGGTGCTGTTAAGAAGCGTGAAGACACGCATCGAATGGCCGAAGCAAATAAAGCATTTTCACATTATCGTTGGTAGTTTTTAAGGATTAAGAGTCGTGGCACGTACAACCCCTATTGAACATTATCGTAACATTGGCATCGTCGCTCATATTGATGCGGGTAAAACGACGACGACTGAACGGATCCTTTACTACACCGGTGCTTCGCATAAAATTGGTGAAGTTCATGATGGTGCAGCAGTCACCGATTGGATGGAACAGGAACGTGAACGTGGTATTACCATAACTTCCGCCGCTATTACCTGTTATTGGAAGGGTATGGCTAAACAATATGCGCAGCACCGAATTAATATTATTGATACACCGGGCCACGTCGATTTTACCATTGAAGTAGAGCGTTCACTTCGGGTATTAGATGGTGCGTGCGTTGTATTCTCCGCCGTTGATGGCGTGGAACCCCAATCTGAGACTGTCTGGCGTCAAGCAAATAAATATTGTGTGCCTCGTATTGCATTTGTTAACAAAATGGATAGAACCGGTGCGGATCTTTTCCGAGTGGTTGGACAAATCAAAACCCGTTTAGGCGCAAATCCAGTCTTAATTCAAGTGCCGATTGGCGCAGAAGAAAATTTTGAAGGTGTTGTCGATTTGGTTCGAATGAAAAGCATTTATTGGGATGATAAAAACCAAGGAATGACCTTTGAATTAAGAGATATTGCCCCTGATTTACAAGAAACCTGTGATGAATGGCGTGAAAAATTAGTAGAAGCTGCCGCTGAATCCTCAGATGAACTGATGGATAAATACTTAGCCGGTGGTGAATTAAGCGAAGAAGAAATTAGAGGCGGCATTAGAGCCCGTACCTTAAAATCTGAAATTGTGCCTGTTCTGTGTGGTACAGCCTTTAAAAATAAGGGTGTACAAGCGATGTTGGATGCGGTTATTGATTACTTACCTGCGCCCAACGACGTGCCGCCGATTCAAGGGACTTTACATGATAAAGAAGAGTCCATCGGTTTCCGTTCTCCTTCAGATGACGAACCATTTTCGGCACTTGCTTTTAAAATCATGACGGATCCTTTTGTCGGTACTTTAACTTTCTTTAGAGTCTATTCCGGTGTTCTGCAATCAGGCGATACCGTTTTAAATACCGTGAAAGATAAAAAAGAACGTTTAGGTCGAATCTTATTAATGCACGCAAACGATAGAGAAGAAATTAAAGAAGTTCGTGCAGGGGATATTGCTGCAGCAGTTGGCCTTAAAGGCACAACAACTGGCGATACCTTAAGTGATATGGATAAAGTGATTACTTTGGTTAAAATGGATTTCCCTGAACCGGTTATATCGGTTGCGGTAGAGCCTAAAACCAAGGCCGATCAAGAAAAAATGGGTGTCGCTTTAGGTAAACTAATGCAAGAAGATCCTTCTTTCCGCGTTCGAACCGATGAAGAAACGGGTCAAACCATTATTTCTGGAATGGGCGAGTTGCATTTAGACATTATTGTTGACCGTATGCGACGCGAGTTTAAAGTGGAAGCCAATATTGGTAAGCCACAAGTTTCCTACCGTGAAACCATTCGTAAAGCGGTTGAGCAGGAAGGGAAATATGTTCGCCAAACAGGTGGTCGTGGTCAATATGGTCATGTGTGGTTAAAAATTGAACCCGCAGAAACCGGCGCAGGCATTCTGTTTGTCAATGAAATTTCAGGTGGTGTGGTACCTAGGGAATATATTCCTGCGGTTGAAAAGGGTGTGCGTGAACAGGCGGAGAATGGGGCATTAGCTGGTTATCCGATTGTAGACGTAAAGATAACCCTAACCGATGGTTCCTATCACGAAGTCGATTCCAGTGAAATGGCATTTAAAATTGCCGGATCACAGTGCTTTAAATCGGGCGCATTGAAAGCGAGCCCTGTTTTATTAGAGCCCATTATGAAGGTTGAAGTGATTACGCCTGAAGATTATATGGGTGACGTTGTGGGCGATCTTAACCGACGTCGTGGGGTTATTCATGGTATGGATGACACGATTTCAGGTAAACATATTAGTGCAGAAGTGCCATTATCTGAAATGTTTGGCTATGCAACAGATGTACGCTCTATGTCGCAAGGACGTGCAACGTATACGATGGAATTTATTAAATACGCGGAAACTCCGAACAATATTGCAGAAGGTATTGTTGCAAAGCGCGCGGGTTAAAGTAAGTTAATTTTTTGAATGTCAGTGATGAGGTGCTGCAGTGGCTAAAAGTAAATTTGAACGAGATCTACCGCATATTAACGTGGGAACAATTGGTCACGTTGACCATGGTAAAACA
>DAHXPC010000019.1 GCA_027364575.1 bacterium | reverse complement strand
TGTTTTACCATGGTCAACGTGACCAATTGTTCCCACGTTAATATGCGGTAGATCTCGTTCAAATTTACTTTTAGCCATGGAATACTCCCCAAAAAAACACTTTATAAACTTTAACATGGAGCCCACAACCGGGATTGAACCGGTGGCCTCTTCCTTACCAAGGAAGTGCTCTACCACTGAGCTATGTGGGCCAAGCCAGTGCGGACCTCTTATTTCCAAACCCTAAAGCTGGAGCGGGTGATGGGAATCGAACCCACGCTATCAGCTTGGAAGGCTGAAGTTCTACCATTGAACTACACCCGCGCGGCATCTATCTATGCCAATGACACTGGTGGAGGGGGAAGGATTCGAACCTTCGAAGGCAGAGCCAGCAGATTTACAGTCTGCCCCCTTTGGCCACTCGGGTACCCCTCCAGAACCATCGTATATTCCAATTAAATTATAAAAAATTAACGGAAACAAAAAAGCTTGTATGCGCAACGCAAAACGGTGATTCTTCCATAAGAGGAGGCTAAAGTCAATAGGCTCTTGCTAAACTCTAGTAAGGCGCTTTAAAATGGCATACCCAACAAAAAACATATAAGTCGAATAACTTAATTCCGACAGAATTAATTTACAATAACAATCTTCTAAATCTATTTAAACCTTCCCTATTTTTTGCCCCAATTAGAAAGCTACGCTATCAGCGTGAAAAGCAAGATCCCCTGACCCATTATAAGAATGTACACTCTCATACCAAATAGCAATATGTCCTAAGCAAATTAAAATTAATGGGCGGCAGAGTATGGAAATAATTCATCAATAATGATTTGTATTTTTTCATTGGTTTCCACTGGGTTATTCGTTCTTCTTCCTTTATTAGAAAAACTTGCCTCACAATCTCTTTGATAATATTTGTTGTTGAGAGCCACTTATTCGCATACTCTTCTAATTTTGGCTGCTTTCTTTTCAAAATTTGAAGATAAAAATCTCTTTTTTCATCCTCAGATAAAGACAAAAATACTTTTTTTGTCTCAGGAGAAAGTCGCGTATTAATTTGTTCTATTTCCGCTATTTCTCTTGTGAGATCGGAAATAATATTTGAAAAAACAATAAAAGATAAATTCAGGAATGGGACATATAAAAGCATTGTAGAAAAACCAGGAACACCACCATTATGCCAATAATATTGCTCGGATTTTTCAATTTTTCTAATGCAAATCCCGTATCCATAATATAGGGCTTCATCTTATATTATAATATGAGGACTTATCATGAGTTCAACCAAAAATTGAGGAATGGCCGTGCCTTCATAAAACGCCTGATTCCATTTCAAACAATCCGAAGCAGTTGATACTATGCCCCACCTGCAGCTAAAACCAATGGTATAGGCCAATAATTTTGTACCTCACAGAGTGTAGGTTTTTCAGCGAATAAATTAACCTCATAACCACTCGCTAAATGTTTGCCCATTTCCTCTTTCTTAAGATCGATGACTATACCTTGGGTTGGCAGAAAAGTAGATGCCATTTGGAGGGGCTTAAAGAAAATTCGTTCTAAATATGTATTAAGGGGCTCCCCAGAAATTTGTAGGAAGCCAGGCAAACTTGTGTAATTGACAAGCCCAGAAGCGTGTGTAAGCAGATGGTGCAAAGTGACTTGGTTTGCCTAATCAGGCATCACACCTTCCCATATCTCACAATCGCGCGGTAAATAATACGACACGGGCTTATTTAAATCTTTTTAGATGCTTGTTTTCAAAATAGCCACATCCCTTATTAAAGGATCGTGCTTGTCGTTAAGGGCCTTCAGCTAGGAGTTTAAAATTATATAAGCTATAAAAAGTACGACTACAATTTGTAGCTTTAACTGAGAATCATTAGAGCCTTACTTTGTTTAGTTCAAATGTAGTTCTTTTGGAAAGGATGTGAATTCATGTTGATAAATCGTAGCTTAAAAGGTCTTATCATTGCGCGTTGCGCCATAATGCGCTTTTAAAATACAAGCCTCGCTTGATAAGGCAAGACTTATGGGATCACAACTCACTATTCCAGTGCTGAGCTACTGAAACTATAGAAAAGAAAGCCGAAAAGAAAGTTAGCATTCTTTAAAATAAGCCCATATTGACCTTGTTAATAGCATTCACACAACAGGCTTGCGCATAAGTCGTGCAGTGTGGTTTTGGAGTGATCTGGAGAAGAGGACTAATATTGATTTATATGGAGCTGGTGACTGGATTCGAACCCGCGACCTGCTGATTACAAATCAGCTGCTCTACCAACTGAGCTACACCAGCTAAGCTTGCGATTATACAGAATCTTTTATGGATACACAACGAGGAAATGCCCTGCCTTAAACCGCAACCCTATCCCGCGACTTTCTCCCAAAAACGAGCAATCTAGTGCATAAGTGTTCAGCCTGAAAGGCTAAAATCTACACTTGTATTTTCTCTCATCTATCCTTGGGCTTTCGATAATAATGATAGGCTCAGGCTTATCTGAATGGTATATGCTCATTACCCGTGTTAATTTTAGAATGCAGCTTCCTAAGATCCGCTCTGCGTTACTTGCTTCATCATTAAAATCAATTGCAACGATGATATCGGGACGCAAAAGCTCACAATGCTTATTCTCTTTTAATGCATTTTTAAAAATATCATTTTGCTGTTTACAATCGAAAAGAGAGATTTGTTCTGCAAAACGTGCAGTGTTACTTACTTTCAGGCGGGCTGAGGGTGGTTCTTGTCTTTGCGCAGAGGGATATTGAGAAGTGAGATCATGCAACACGATATTCGCTCGCATCGGATGCATTAATATCCTCGGATGACTCACATATCCATCCTCATCACTATGAAACCACTGAAAATTACTATCATCCTTAAATTGCTTTGCATCGGATTTCAAAACCGTTACATTGTCATCTTTATCTAACAGGTGATGATAATAAAAGGAAAATACCGATGAAAATTGGGCAACCACACGCGCTTTCACCGTAAATTTTCTTTCTATTAGCGTACAAAATTGTGCAAATTGCTCAAAATTTGGGGGAAGGAGATCTTGCATTACCAATTTTTGATTATGTAAATCTATTGCCCGTGGCGCAACATCTTGAAGCCTCCCCTGTGCTTTAGCCATATTGCGAAAATTCGCCTGCGCATCTTCCTCTTTATCAGCCATTGCAATTAACGGCTCAATAACAATCCAATTAACGGAAATCCCACTTTTGGCAAGTTGATAAGTTATTGTTGCCATTTGTTTTAAATAACCTGCGCCTAAATATAAAATGGCAACTTCTGATTTTTTTAATGCTAAGGCTTCTGCAACTATTTTCTTATCAAACTCGTTTCTAACCCCATTATCCTCATAATTAACCCGAGGTGCTTTAGAACAATTACACTCCGTTAATTGATCAAAATTATATCCTCGAATGAGTTCTGCTATATCTTCGCTCCTTGCAGAAGCCTGCGTTGAAAATAACAATGCTGGTTGAGCACTTGCAGATAATTGAGATTGCATTAAGTCTTTTGGTGCGGCCACACGATTCTCCTACTACTGAAATCATTACAATGTAGGTACCTTACCAACAATTTAAACTTGTGTCAATGGACGTTGTTAAGCAATAAATGAGTGTATAAGCCCTTTTTTGCAACAGATCACGTTTTCTCCTACCCTTACTTGGCACCTTCTTGTGCTGCTATGACAATCGTGGAACCGCCATGTTGAACTTCGCCAGACCTTACAATTTTCCCTGTAAATTCCCTGAGATATTCTGGTTTTGTAATATTTAACACATGAACATTTAACCCTATGGTGCTGCACCACTAAATGGATGATTAAGTTCTTGGTTAGCGTTTAATGTTATTATGGAAGTTAGGTTGTCTCCGCCTGTTATTGTACCCGTTCCAGATATTACTCCCGAAAACAATAAGGATGGTTGTTGTGGGCTTGCGGATAATTGAACCTGCCCTGTTTTGGGGTCGAAGTCTTCATTTTTCAAAACGGCAGGAACGTTATTCATTATAATAAAAAATAAAGTCTTGATCCCAATTTTTAGGCAAAAAAAAAAGGTTAGCCATAATAAAATGACTAACCTTTTTAGAAGTCGATATAAACCGACTGTAAATGGCGCCTGGCGATGTCCTACTTTCACATGGAGAAACCCCACACTATCATTGGCGCTGAGCAGTTTC
>DAHXPC010000018.1 GCA_027364575.1 bacterium | reverse complement strand
TTCAAGGATTAGAGTTAAAATGTATTTTGGTATTTAATTTGAAGTAAACGGGTAGCCAATTTACAGAATAAAAGTTGCTTTATCTTCAAAAGATCTGCTTAAACGTTTTTCACCTTACAGAAAAGAGCACATATTACGGGTTGGTAAATATGAAATGAATATTGACGATTCAGAGAATCCGGATGATAAAATATGGGACTTTGGAATAGGATGCAAATTAAAGCAAGAGGATGTTATTTAAATGGCATACTTTAGGTGTAAAAATCATCGTTTGGGTGCCCTGGGTCATTAAGTTCAAAAGGTTTGCATAGTTATTTAAACAACATTTGAATGGCTATAGGCGTAATTAGCAGGGATCCTGATATGCCCTCTAATAGGCTTATTTTCAAATTTCTCGCAACGGAACCAAATATTTAAACGATGTCTATGAATCACATACCTCAGATTTTATTTTTACGCTTTATTCTTTTAATATCATGCTCGGCATTTTCCTTATTTGACTCCACTTCTACACCTACAGGAGTGTTTCCACAAATAAATGCATTTGCAATATTTTTTAAAGAAGGTAGGACTGAAGTATAACCACCATTTATAGCGCGATATTGTAATACCCCGCCTTTCTTAAGCGCAGCTTCTTTGGCAATTTTTTCAAAGTGTGGTGCCTGAAAATCTAAGATATGATTAATTAAATTTTTCTCTGCACATTTTCTTTCAATGCTCCCTTCATCGGATTGCTGCATGTCTGCTTTAAATTTTAAGAATTGTTGTTCACTTAAGCCATATTTTACTTGATATTTTGGATTATATTCTTCTAAATTTGGGATCCGGAGCTTATATTTGTGTACAATATTTTCTCTTGAAATATATCCTGGAACAATATTCTCTCTCGCATTTCTATAGATTAAGCCTAAGCCAATTTTTTTCTCGGCAACCTGCGAGAGAACGTGAGGTATATTTTTTAACTCTTGCAGGCTATGCAAAGAAATAATAATAGTACCTAAATAAGGTCTTTTAACTTTCCCTGTTGTCTTACGGATCCTTGGCATAGTTTGTATAGGCGCGTAGTCCACACTTACTCCAGAACCAAAGCCACAAGCAGACCTTGCTCTTTCAGAAGTTGATATAAGGCCATTCTCTGCGTAAGGTATACCTTGAAAACGTTGCTCAATTTCTTTTTTATTATAAGGTTTTTTAAGTGCGCTATAATCTTTGCTGGCAGCTGCTTTTTGTTCTTCTTGAAACCGCCTATACTTATTCGTGTATTGGTGCAACATTAGATTTTCTTGCACTTCCGGCCTAATACCCTTATGTTTTTTAGAGAATTCAGTAATGATTTCCTGTGGAAGCTTTCTCGAAAATTGCGTTAAATAGGTTGCCGCTACTGCTTGAGAAGCTTTTATGAGAGGCCCTTCATTATGAATAGTTACTTTATTAACTGGAACATTACTAAGTGCATGCGAGGCTAGGCTATGCACACCTGTTAATTCATTGGTTTGTATTGCCTGCCTTGCCTCTCTCCTGTCATTTTTACTACATTGTGCACTTCGAAAAGTCTCTCCTCTAAAAAGAGCAATAAATATTCTCTTAGGATCTGGTTTTGTTTCAACCTCAATATCCTGTTCTTCTTCCGAGCCTTCTAAAGTATAAGGATTTGGCTTATCATCGTCAGAATCATCACTACTAGACCCCGGTGTAGTATACTTTCCTTCATAGGATTTTCGTTTTTTTAATCCTTCATAAAGATTTTTTATTTTTTTATTTTTTATTTCAATTTCTTGTTCTGCATCCGGTAATGCTAGGTTGCCTTTGCTAAAAATGGCTTGTGCAATTTTAGGGCTAGAATCAACTGTCTTATCTAAAATACTTTGGCCTTCCGCTGGACTATCGCTCATCTCCCCATCCATATCATTAGCAATTTCGTTAGCAATGCTAGAAATTATTTCCGGCCATAACTCATTATATGAAGATTCTTTGTGTAATTGTTCCCTGAAATAGCCAGCTAACCTTTTATTGCCGCTTTGTGATACTTTATGATTTACATTACAAACACGTTTTTTCTTGAGAATATGTACAATCGCTGCATGTTCAGCTTCGATGGCCAATCCTAAAGGCGTTTCTCCATTATCGTCCTCTGCATTAAAATCAATACCGGGTTGGGCAGCTAACAGTTCAACAATTTTTGTTAAACCATATTCGCATGCTATGTGCAGCGCTGTTCTTTTTTTTGAATCATACTGATTAATATCTAAGTGGATTAATTTTGCTTCTCTTGCTTTTAACAAAATCCCTATGATTTCTATTCGATCCTCAGATACTGCCCCTAAAAATATAGAGTCGCCCTTAACATCCTTAACGTCTACGCTTGGTTTCTGTTTGAGCAAATATTTTAATATTTTTGGCTTATCATAAATAATTGCATAGCATGCGGGACTTAACCCGAAAATATCCTTTATTTCTATGCTTGCACCTTGACTCATTAATAACTTAACCATTGATAAACTTCCCTGCTTCACAGCTAAATGTAAAGCAGTCCATTGTGCATTATCAGTTTCCAGAACATCTTCGTCATCAATCTGATAATCATCAGGTATAGCAGTAGTATCATCAACATCAATAACATTTTTATCTAAAATGGCTCCTGCAGACTCCATATCATCCATCATAACTGCCATATGTAAAAGGTTCGCACCATATGGAATATGTACAGCAAAGTAGAAATCAGATGTTTGACCTTCCTTCTCATATTGAATATTTAAATCGATTTCTGGATGATTCAGCAAATATTTAACTACATCACTGTTTCCATGTAAGAGTGCTTCTTGTATTGCATTTACTTCAAGGGAGTGATTGGCATTAATGTCATCTTTATCACAATATTTTGATATAACTTTAACTGTTTCGAGATGCCCAGCCGCACTTGCATAGTGTATTGGAAGGGCTTCAGACATCTCATCCCCACCTTCAGCTTCCACATTATTTGACTTAGGACAAAGCGAAAGAATTAGTTCAGCAACTTCGGCGTTGCCTTCTTTTGCAGAATGATGTAATGCAGTAAAACCTAAACTATCTTGAAGCAAAAATAATTCATTAGTAAGCATATCTTTAAGATAAAGTTTTACGAGCTTAACTTCATTATTCAGTAAAATTAATATACTTTCTAGACATTCATTAATACTCAAGGTGTCCTCTTCTTCTGCGGCACTCTGCAATTCAGCCTTAAAACCTTTCAATTTTCTTTTACATTCTTTATTCAAATTAAAATCAGGCATTTTTTCCTCTACTAATCTTGAGTGATTTCAAATTAAACATTAAATTTCTTTAAATGAGAGGTCGTTTGGTACTTTCCTATTAAATCAAGTTCTGATAAAAGAAACAATAAGATAATATCAGCATTTTTAAATTTAAACTACTTTTACTATTTCCAGCTTACATATAAACAACCGAATCGTACGTGCCTTAGAGAAAGAATTATGAAAGATAGAGTTCTATATTCACAGGCTTTAATTTTAGAAGCAATAAATCATAATACCATCCTAGTGCTGAAAAGCCGATACCAAACGTAAAACACGAAATCTTCGCTATAATTGGCAGTCCTGAAGTAATTGAGGCCAAAAAAGAAACTATAAAAATTCCACCGAACAACTTACAAGAAAATTTAAAAAGTCCTCGAAAAGTCATTAAGATATGGAACAGCACTGTTTTGATTAGACGCAATTTTAAAATGACTCCATTAGGGGTATTGAAACTCCTACTTATTTTATGAATTTGTGTGATTCTTTTGCAAAAACGATAGTGAACAACTACCATATTGGCTCTAGGATTGTAATGCATGAGGACCATATAAAGGAAGGGGCATAGGATGCATTCACTACGGCAGTTTTAAAGAATGCAAGGTGGACAGCCAAACGATAAACTTCTTAGGATATATGTGAGATATTATTCATGATTTATTTAAATGGCATGTTTTGATTATCAACAAAAAGCTGTAGATGGGGCCAATGGAAAGGGGAGCAAGGGTCAAAGGGTAAATGAATGGCGCGTTTAAGCAGAGCTTCTCAAGGTAATAGTTTAGCTAATGGCCTATTTAAGATCGCTGCATAATGCCTTAGATTTCAGAAAA
This sequence comes from bacterium, assembly GCA_027364575.1. Lineage (GTDB taxonomy): Bacteria > Pseudomonadota > Gammaproteobacteria > UBA6186 > Azoamicaceae > CADEGZ01. The sequence goes on along the minus strand of DAHXPC010000018.1, from coordinate 1,917 downwards.
TATTTAAGAAAAAGAAATTTTCGCAACGGAACCCGTTTTTTCGATAACATAAAATCAATGGTATCTTCCGTTTTATCAACGGCACGATATAGATAATGCCATATTCCCTTTATCCTGATATACGTTTCATCCACGCGCCAACTTATGCCAACTTTGCGCTTAAATTTATTTCTGAATTTGGCTTCTAACAACTGAGAGTAGCGAATTGCCCAACGGTTAATTGTGGAATGATCAATGCATATCACACGCTTCAGCATTATTTCCTCAATATCACGATAGCTTAATGAATAAGATAAATACCAACGAAGAACCAATAATATAACGCCTTTCTGATAATGACGTCATTTTAAGCTAATCTTGTCGTCCGTCGGGGCTGACCTATACTTATTTCTTCCCTGTATGATAGCTGATCTGCAAATATTTTGCGATACAACCTACAGTTTGAACTTTCTCGCAACAGAACCGAATTTATGCTATTACGTTAAGTACCTTAATAGAATTTGGGGCAAAGCGAGGCTGGCTGTCACACCGTAAAACAAATCGAGCCAAACTACAGAACCTACGGCTAAGATATATATTAATCCTGCTAGTGGGAAAATGCAGAATTTTGCAAAGATGGGTACTTTTTTATCAGACAAGGCCGTAAGCATAGAATTGGCATCACCTGTACTTGGAATGGCATGCATTGCTATAGATACTCCAAGCCAAATCAAAATACAGTCAAGAAAAGAAGCAGAATTTTCGAATTCAAATACGCGAAAAACAGATGGAAATGAAATTAAAGCAGCAAGTAATGAATTTAAAAAAAATGGGCTGGTGCTAATAAGCACATGTTGAACCCAATTTTGGGGCTGACCGTGTATCACATATCCTGCGGGATTGCCAAAGCGAAAATAGCAAACTTGGTAAACAGGGATTTTGAAGTATCGACAACATAATTGATGAGAAAGTTCATGGATAACAACCCCTGGAAAAGTAAGTATGCTAATAAAGACTCCTGGAATAAACATGATTACTCCGCTTCTTTAGATTTTAAATTTAATTTTGAAACCATATCCGAGATTGCCCCATTTATTTCTTCTACTTCTTTATTTAGCATTTTCTCTCCATCTAGCGACTTAAAAGTGTTTATGGAGTCATAATACCGAGTTTCTCGGTATTGCGCGAAACCAAGCGCTTTTAATAAACCTTTATCTTTAGGATAGCGACTTATAAGATCTTTGTAGAGGTCAATTGCCCGAATATAATTGCCCGAATTATATGCTGTAGCTGCCTTTTTTTTTTGCACAGCATCATTCAATGAGTTTTTGAATTCTAGTAATTGAATTAATGAAAGAAGAATGCAAGCAGCAACGCTGCCTTTGACCCAAAGCGGTATATGCCTAATCTCGCTTGGAGAATTAACTTCTGTGGTTGCTTGCTGTGTTTCGTCGCGAGAATGAGTCATTTATCCGCTCCTTTTAATAATTGCATTCACAGCACACAGCGCATTAAGTAAGATAACTTTCTGCAGTGCTCCGTCTAGCTAAATCACAAGCCAATACAACTACTACAGAGAACATATGCCATTTGTGATGATATCAACAAGGGTCTTCATTAGTAAAGTTTAAATGGCCTTCCACAGGGACAGCCGGGATCACTACCATTAGCACCCAAAGCTGGCGTCTTATCGGTAGCAACTTGTTTATACAAGAAGTGGAAAGCATTGTGACGAGTATTGCAAAGTTCTCAAAAATTATTGAATCCACTGAAGAGGGAAGCACAGTAGAGAATTGTGCTTCATTAGCACTTAAAATACTAAAGGCAGGAGGCATTGGTGGACTAGTAGATAATTGTAGATGGCCTTGTTGCTCCAATATTTTAGTCGTTCGGGACTACCGAACTATGCCGCAACTTTAATTTTAGTTGAAATAGGCA
>DAHXPC010000017.1 GCA_027364575.1 bacterium | reverse complement strand
GTATTCGGGCTTGCCGCTTAAAATGCTGTGGTTTTACTAGAAAAAAATTCACTGTTAGGGTATTTGCAACAGTGCCGTATATTCCCTACGACCCATATATTATGCATCAAAAACTTAAGAAGCGGTTGCCTAGTATCTTAAGCGCTGGGTTAAAAAGGCCAAAACCAAGCAGCCCAATGTAGCTTAGCTGAAGTTTACTCAGTGCTTACCGTGCACCCGCTTTATGCTGCGGTTGGTGATGACTTAAAAGTTCGGCAAACAGCTGGTCACGCTGCTGCACGCGGGTATTCAGCAGCGTGTGACAGGCTTTGAAGTCGGCAGTAGCACACAGCACAGCGCCCACCCGCCGCCCACAGCCGGCTGCCTGGTAGCCGAGCGCTGCCTTATCAAACGAATAACGACTATAAGCAAAACAATTTCCCAACTTACCGTAGTTATAAATTGCGGTATACCATTCACCTTCATCAGTATTACGTGTGCGCGGAAGAGTTAAAGTTGAATTAAAGTCAGGCCTTGGTTCAAAAGGTCGGTCAGGTCTACAATACTCGTTAATAACATGGGCCGGGAGCAGGCGTTGGGCGCCACCGACTTGAATATTCCACTGTGCACCTGTTTCAAGCCAGTTCTTTTCATTACACAAATTAATATACTTTTGGAGGGCATCAATCAGGTTTTGCCAAGATATGGAAGTTCCGTGTTGTTGCACCCAGGAACCAGTTTTCATCCTTTCCATTTGCTCTCTTGCGGCATCTAAGGGCAAGTATTTTCGTATCATCGTCCACATATACCAGTCTAGCGCCCATACCGCGTATTGGAACCCTGTGATGTTTCTGAATGTGCGACCTGCTAAATCAGTTACATCCGTAGGCATCAAAGCCAGGAGTGGATTTTTCTTAAGCAGAGCTTCTGCCGAGTCTTGTTCGCCTTCAGCAATCAATTTTAGGAATGCGCTAAGTTCTCTGGCGTCTACTCTGGGTGCAGGCGATGGATTGGCAGCAATTTGTACTTTTTGCTGAAAGGCTGTAATGAGGGCTTCTGGGCTTTGAGAGGCAGCAGTTTTTATAGGGCTAGCTGAGTATTGATTGTCATAATAGTCACTGCTAGCAGCTGCGGCTGCGGCTGCGGCTGACTGTAAATTATCTTGATAAGCGCTTGGTAGGGCAGCTTGACTTGCTTGTGCTTTGTAACTTGGTAAAAAGCTTGCAAAATTCATTTCTTTGGAGAGTAAAAACTCAGCAACCGTTATCGCATCAGGACGCTTGTTAGGCTCTCCCTCCCAGCAAGCCTTAATAAGGGAAGCAAGTTTTTCAGGACAATCTTTAGGAATATCTTCTCGTTCTCCTTTGGCAACCCACATTGGAATGAGTTCAGCGCTGGCGGCATCTTTAAAGGGAATGTCACGGGATGCTAACTCCCAGAAGGTTATCCCTAAGCTATAAATATCCGATTTCTTGGTAAATACTGCTCGACGAGAAAAAAGCTCTGGTGCCATCCAGGGAATGGTGCCAACGGATTGAGAAGACTTGGTCGAAACTGAGCGGGTCTCGGTTTTGACCTTGGATAATCCAAAATCGGTAAGCCTTGCCTTATAATGCTCATCTAATAAAACATTTAAACTTTTAATATCCCGATGCACAATATTTTCTTCATGCAGATAAATGAGCCCTTTGGCCATCTCTATCGCAATACGCATGCGCATATCCCATTGCAGCGTTTGGTTATTATGCAACAGATGAAAAAGAGAGCCATTGGGCATATATTCCATCACAATGCAATACTTAGGACTCACGCAGAACCCATAAAACTGCACAATATTGGGATGGCGCAAATTTTTCATGGTTTGGGCTTCCACCTCAAACTCTTCACTTGATTCTGGAGTTAACCTCTCTGGAATAAGTTCTTTAATCGCTACATCCGTCATTCGCCAGATACCCTGGTAAACAACGCCAAATCCACCCTGGCCTAATTTTTTACCTAGCTTTAAATCTGAGTATTTAATTAATCCTTCTTGATGCTTGACAACCATCTCAGCCGGCCTGCTCATTGCCTCCTCCTATAAAAATCTTAGTATCGCTTAAAGTATGACTACATCTGTTTTTGCCGTGCAATCACAGTCACTAATTTGTCATTACCCACGCCTACTTCTACGTTTGGCTTTAAAGATGTTGCGCTCGAAGCCCTCGAACCAGAAGCTGCCGCAGATGGTGCTAACCATAATACCCCTTTACCAACTGGCGAGGGAAGCCCCAGCGCTGTAAGAAGGCCAAAGCGCAAATCATGTTTAATCATATTTGCGAACGCTAAGGGAGTTCTAGCCACCTAGCGCAAAATTGGAGGAAGTGTTGCATTAAATTCTGAATGCACAATATACAGCGCAAGTTATTTAATATAATCATACTACAGGCTGTATGCTTATGATTTGCTGCAACGCATCCCGATTGTCTGCCCGTGGTCATGAACAATAAAATAGGGGAGCCAGGATTAAAAGAAGCTATAGGAAAGCTTTCTTTAGCATCGTGTATAAGTATTCTTGGATATAACAAGCTTGGAGAAGAATTGTGTGCACAGTATTACGATCAAATGACGGCAGCAAAACCTACACCTTCTCCTGTTTATTCTAAAGGCGCTGGCATTAAAGATAAATCATTAGATGATCCTTCATCTTTCCCACAGCCACCAATAACAACCTCTTTTGATGCGATAAAAGCGGTAGCATTTGAAAAAGAAAAGCTAAAAATAAGCACCCCAGGCCATTCTGATCAGAAATTGCAAAACGGACATTAAATATTTTCGCAAAATTTGAGACAAACCATACAAAAGTTTGTCTAATGAATGTGGGCACGCGATATCTTGGAGCGGACCGGTGCATAGCTTAATACCAGAACCTTAGGCAATATTGTAAGTGGAGTCTTATTTATGGGATTTCCATATTATTTCATTAATTCTTTTAAATCTGCATCGAAGGAAGAATCTAGAAATTATTAAATTGCTTACTATGAGTCTACGTGCAAAAGAGGACTCTTATGGAAAGGATATTGGGATTAAAAGTCTATTGAGCTAGTTAAATAGCAACTAATATACTTTTCACCCGCTTTGTGTGCCACGAATGTTGGAAGTCAAGGGATTGATTTCAAACAATGCTGTAGAAGTGATGAGGGTTGGCCCCTCGGAATCGCCATTCAGGTGGAGGTTCCAAACCACCTTAAGCTGCTGTAGTCAAAAGCTATGGTAGTGAGCGTTAAGGAAAAGGCGTGATTAACATGTCAGGTATGGATTAAAGAGACGAATGTAAATGAACTGTTGATGACGTGTCGAAACAAAAGTCCACCGATGTCAAAACCAAGGGGTAATGCGGGCCTTGGGATAAGCTTGAGAGCAACCTGATTACTGCTCAAGTGGCATCCGGCATTAAGACAGCGTGACTTTAATCTGGGCATTTTTACGGAACGTGGGAACCTATACTTTGATGCAAAGGGAAAAGTTGAAATGGCGTACCATGAAGACGAAAGTACCGAAGCAAGGCATAGGGGCGGAGTAACTCGTAGTAGTGAAGAAGTTTCTGTAATGGAAATGGAGCGAAGGAGTTGCATTGTTTAGCATGTGTTGATACGTCAACCAGTAATGGGAGGAACGCATGAATACTGCAAAGTCGTTTGATATTTCCAAACACATTGTTTGGGAAGCGTATCTGTGCGTAAAAAGGAACAAAGGAGCGGCAGGTGTTGATGACGTTTCCATTGCAGAATTTGAGGAAAATCTAAAAGATAATCTTTATACGCTCTGGAATCGAATGTCATCGGGAACCTATTTTCCTCCACCCGTTCGCATGGTCGAAATACCAAAGAAAGATGGCGGCAAACGACAATTGGGGATCCCGACTGTCACTGATCGCATTGCTCAGATGGTAGCTAAAATATATTTAGAGCCAAAATTGGAACTTTTGTTTTATGAGGATTCATATGGCTATCGGCCTAATAAATCAGCTCATGATGCTATCGGCAAAGCGAGAGAGCGTTGCTGGCAATATCAATGGGTAATTGATCTGGATATTCAAGCATTCTTTGACAATTTAGATCATGATTTATTAATGCGAGCGATCCGGAAACACACTCAATGCAAATGGCTTTTGTTATATATCGAACGCTGGCTAAAGGCATCGATAAAATTAGCAGATGGTCAAATACAAGAAAGGATTAAAGGAACCCCTCAAGGTGGAGTCGTTAGTCCACTGTTGGCAAATTTATTCTTACATTACGCATTTGATGCATGGATGCAACGGGAATATAGGAATAATCCATATGAGCGATATGCGGATGATATTATAGTGCATTGTAAGACAGAAGCAGAAGCAAACGCATTGAAAGTGGCAATTGAAAGACGACTGGAAAATTGCAAGCTAAGATTGCACCCAAACAAAACACAAATTATGTATTGTAAAAGTGGTAATCAAGTAAAAGAATGTGCCAACCGATACTTTGATTTTCTAGGCTATACATTTCGGCCGCGAATGGTCAAAAGTAAAGAAGGCAGATTCTTTACAAGTTTTAGTCCTGCAATTAGCAAGAAGGCTTCAAATGCGATAAGACAATCAATGAAAGAGTGGAAACTTCAGTCACAGCCCTATAAATCAATAAATGACATAGCCAATTGGATTAACCCAAAATTGCGAGGTTGGTATAATTACTATGGTAAGTATCACAAAACAGCAATGTATCCAATATTCTCGCTTCTCAATCAAAAGCTTGCCAAATGGGCAAGAGGAAAATATAAAAAGTTGAAAGGCCATCCTACTCGAGCTGGACATTGGCTTGGGAAGATTGCCAAACGCGAATCTAATTTATTCGTGCATTGGCAATTAGGCATTCGACCATCGGCTGGACAATAAGAGCCGTATGAGCGGAGACGTTCAAGTACGGTTCTGTGAGGGGCTGAGGGTGAAATTCCCTCGGTCTACTCGACTACAGTTGTACCCCAGTATGAGCTCTACATCTTTGACTTAGTTTTTTTGATTGCAAGAGATTGCTGGCTGGAATTTTCCCACATTATTTCAACACTTTTAGCTGCTTTAACATAACCTGCAATGTCTTTCACAAGAATGGTCGTGTGTCTGTTAAAATAAATTTCGTCGTAGATAAGGTTGCAGCCTATATTGGCCATAAGTCCGAAGTCAAGGCCTGTCCATATCCCTACACTGAGCCCTAGCAGCGGGCATGCTAATGGTGCGTACCTCATAGGTGGACGCCTACTAATATTATCAATTCCACCGCGGGTTAACAAAAAATCGATTAGTAGTACACAATTGGCTATTTTATTTTTATTGATTGCTTCATCAAAAGGACCTCCTCCTCGACGTCTAAGGTTACTTGCTAGAAGATCATAAGAATAATTAGCAGCAATAAATTCCTCATATGCTACATGAATAGCGTTTATTTTAAGGGTCTTTAGGGTTATTGTTTCATCTGGTATTCTACCTTCAATAGAAATATCATCATCAAGGGAGCTTGTCATACCTTTAATTGAGCATTTTTTTAAAAAAGCCTCATACTTGCTTAGTCCTATAGTAGGCCAGAAACTTGCATAAATTCCAGCTGTAGGGCCATTATTATCAGATGGAAACGTTTGTAATGATACGTGACCAACTTCTGTCTTCCAATTTTTTGAGTACCAAATGTAAATAGTTACCTGGGGCGGACTACTTTCAATCACTTCATTTACATGCCCATAATCAGAAGCATAGACTATTCCTGAACACGTTAGCCCTCCACTAATGGCAATTAGAAAGCGTTTAAAATATTTCAGGGAAGCTACAGGCCTCTCATTTGTGTGTGTATTATGAAGCGGTCGCACAATTAAAGAATGGAGAAAAGATTGATTTGTGTTTTTTTGAATTTTTTTCAAAGAACTAAGAATTGTACCAGATTTTTGTCCTGCTGCTTTTGACAGTGATTGATATAAATAAAACATACTTAGCGTCCCTTATGGATATCCACTTCTCATGCGGATTCAACATAAAACTAATAATTTCAAAATGTTAAATTGCGATTCTAGGAAATATTATTTAGTTGACAACCAAACTTTGCTATAATTTCAAATATAGGCCTTACATTTAAAGTATGCTATAAAACCCAAATTTGAATGGCTAATGCAATTGTTACATCTGTTTTGTTTAATGTCCATAAAAGGTTAATTTAAATATTTAAAACCTGCTTTTAATTCTGAGAATATGCAGGGTATTAGATATTTACTTTGCATTTATTATCAAACGCCAGAATCTTGGTATGGTTTTATCTAGATTTAGCTAAATCCAATTTTTAACAAATAGAAATTAGAAATCGTTAGAACGCTTGATGGATGCACATTTTCGTACCTGTATGCATACGGAACCATTTAAGGTTGATTTGAGTTCAATTCATTTTCTTTATGTTTGGCATCTTTAACGCAATGATATAAATTCATTGGTGATATTGGTAAAAAAGGATTTGTAAGGCTGGGTTCCAACATTCTACATTTATCCGATAACTTGTTAATGCCTCCAGCTCTTAATAGACGATAAGTAGCGCTACTACAATTTGCATGCATTCCGTAAAATTGAGTAATCATGAAGCTAGGTTTCCCTACATATTGCAAATCAAGTGTTTTAATATCTTCTCTCATTTTTTCTAATTCATGCAACATTGCTGTTGTATCAAGCGTCTGAAATTTTTCAGCTAAGTCTGGCTCGCGAAGATATTCACGATTACCTTCCTCATACTTATCACGCGTATACGCAACGTCAATAGTAGCTGGAACAGGCTTCTTAACACCTCGTACATCAGTAAAGTTAACTGGTTTATTTGGCCAAAAGCTTGCATAATTGGCATTTCCTATGTGAACAGATGTGTGTCCAACCCCTCTGGCTTCCCCTTTAAATATGGCCTTTAAAAAGCCGAATAATTTATCAATTCGATTACCTTCTTTATCTACTGGAAGCCATATATTTGCCTGAATAGCCTGTTGTTTTTGGTTTTCTAAATTTGGTAATGGCATTATTCTTTATCCTTAATAACATTGAATATATACTTGAACCGATGTTACCAGCAATATTACATGTTCTCAATATATAGATTCAATTTGTTTCAAAATCTTATCATGGTCGCTGCATTTTTATTGAACAGAACCACCACTTATCAAAGTATCTCAACCTATGCTGATTGGTCAGAAATATTAGCATTCCTTAATACAAAGATTCAAATTTTACTAAATGATTGAGCTCAGAGAAGCAGAGTTTTAATTGCATTTTGGCGCTAACTAAGGTTCACTAGCTTTAAAGTGATGAGGAAACTATATGCTATACTCAAAAACATTTCAAAGTCTAGGTCAGCCAGTTTCTCGAGCATTTAATTTATTACAATCAAAATTAATTAAGCTACATCTGTATTTTTATTGTAAGGCGCCTGACAATGTGGCTGGTCTTGACACAAAACATAACCAATTCCACAGATCACAATTATTGTTGTTTTAAAAGGGGCATCTAATAAACAGGGAGAAAACCAATCCAATAATAGTCGACAATATAAATATGCACATGGAAAACAAAATTTGAATATTTATGATTTTTTATCAGCCTATCGTTTGGCACCAATAATAAGGGTTTTACAAGATGATAACCAAGACGATGAAGACAATAAAAATAAAAATAAAAATAAAAATGAAAATGAAAATGAAAATGAAAGTTATGTTATTGTGCGTGTATGGAAAAAAACAAAGATAGCTCAAAAGATTGGCCTCATGTTTCCATTGAAATTTTAACTAAAGAAGGAGAGTGTAGGTACATAAGTCTATACCCTCTGCTAAAACAACTAACCAGTTCTCCAGCGATACTCTCCACTCTAGAGAGAGACTGCACCACTCAAGATGGCAAAAAAAAATTGCCTGATGAAGTAATAGTTCTTCATAGCTTGGATGCAAAAGCAATGGTGGATGAATTTGACAAGATTAGTAAAAAATATATCCAAAATGGGACTCTGCAATGGAGTTTATTAAAAGGTAGCTCGATCTTTTGGTCCGAAGGAAATTTAAATTGCGCTGGCATATGTTTTTATCTGCTCCGGGCAGGTGTGACTGGTAACAAAAATGATAGAATTGCATTTGAACTTAAAACGCCTGAAACTGTAAAAGCCCTAGATTTTTGGTGGAACACAGTCGGTCCAATAAGTGCTCTAACTCTAATATTTCCACCAATAGCACCGATAGTAGGGATAGTTGTTGGAACCATCACAGCAGTGACAGCATGGAATATTCCAGATAATATAAGGAAGGATGGGGTTATTGGGCCTGAATTTGTTGGTTCAATAGCGAATAAAATATCATATCACGAACAAGATCAGGGCTTAAACAAAATAAAGCGTCCATAAAGCAAGAACATATTATTGTAATACACTGATATGTGTTTGATAGGCCTTGTTGCTCCAATATTTTAGTCGTTCGGGACTACCGAACTATGCCGCAACTTTAATTTTAGTTGAAATAGGCA
>DAHXPC010000016.1 GCA_027364575.1 bacterium | reverse complement strand
AGTGTGTAAAGCTTTAGTCCATTCAAATTCATTCTGGATAGACTGAACACGCACGGGAGATCCTAAGGCTTTAAAATTGGATGTATCCGGAAATGCACGCAATAGTAGGGATGCGGCCAGTAAGAGTAATAAAAGGCCTGTTATCATTTTACTGTATTTCATCCAGGCACCGGCTTTGGGTAAAAGATGGCTGCCAAGATAGACTGCACCTAATAAAGGTAAGCCCATGCCTAAGGCCATACTAAAAAGGGCCAGTCCGCCTAAGGCAGCATTGCCGGTTTGGCCAATATAGGTTAATGCACCTACCAATGCTGGCGTGACACACGGGGATATCATGAATGCAGAGATGCATCCCATTATGATGGCGCCTAGCATCGAGCCTTGCTGATGTTTATGTTGCAATTTATGCAGTGTATGGGAAAAAAATTGCGGTAAATGTAGGTGGATCAGATCGAATTGACTGAATGCGAATAAAAGGATCATAAAACTTAAACTGACTAGAAAAATAGGCGCTTGCAACAAAAATTGTAGCCGATTGCCAAGTAATCCTGCCAGTACACCTGCAAGGGCGTAAAAGATGGCCAGACTTAACACATATAGGCTTGCCAGCCATAATGCCCGCCTTGTGGAAAGGCGAACATTTCCAACCAGAATATTGGCCAATATTGGGATCATCGGCAATAAACAAGGGGTAAAGGCCAGTAATAAACCTAAGCCTAAAAACAGCAGTAAAGTCATTGGGTAAGAGCCCGTTTTTAATTGTTGGGTAATTCGATCAGTATCGGATTGTAAGGGGGGCGTCGTTAGTGCATTCAGATGAATGCTGCCATCGGCCAAAAAGTGAATGTCTTGGGTCATGGGGGCATAACAAAACCCTGCTTCTTTGCAGCCCTGATATTCCACGTGTAAATCATTTGGGAAGCTATTGGGAACAATCAATTTTACTGCATTGGCATAGACCTCATACGTTTCATTGAGTACTTCGTCATGTTTAATGCGTGCAGGGGGAAATGCGATAAGATTTTTATCGATATACCTTTCTAAGGTACGAAATTGAAAATGTTTCTTATATAAAAGATAGTGGGGTGCAATGGAAAAGGATAATTCAATCTGTTGAGCATTCAAGGATCGAACCTGTAAGGTGAATGCCTGCTCGGGGCTTAAGGCTGCTGCTGTGTGATTGATTAGGTTCTCTGTGTTTGCCAAGCAGAGTGAATGAAATGCAAAAATGAATAGTAGAAAAAATGCAGGGTGTTTGAGTGCGAAGGATTGATCCATGGTAAATATCCTATTAATCCGTTTAGATAGGAAATGCAATCATAAAATGGTAAGGTTGGTTTAATACCAGTGGAAGCTGTGTCAAGGAGGCTAGAGTTAAGAATAAAGGGGCTGGTGCCCTTAGAGAGCACCAGCGAGAGAAAAGCTTGGGGGTATTACCACCAGCCGCCTTCTCTATTTCCACCTGCGCTACCGCCGCCACTGCGACTGCCGCCACTGCTACGTCCGCCGCCAGCGCCACCGCTGCTACGACCGCCGCCGCCAGGACGACCACCGCTACCGCCAGTCCCTGTCTTCTTTTCTTGAGCGACATTGACGCGAATAGAACGGCCGTTCAAATCGGTGCCATCTAAAGCTAATGCTTTTTCTGCAGCCTGTTGTGTTTCGAACGTTACAAAGGCAAATCCTCTTACTCGACCGGTATCGCGATCGACTGGGATCTTAACTTCTAGGACCGTGCCAAAAGTTGAGAAAGAGGCTTCTAGCTCTTCTTTGGTGGTCGAAAAGGCTAAGTTGCCTACAAATAATTGATTTTGCATTTTAAATGTCTCCTGAGACTCAAATTTCATTGACTCCGATTCCTTTAGAAATAAGAGCCACGCAGGATACTTATTTCGCCGGGACTGGGATCTATGGCTACGCGGTTGCATGGCCATAGCTGGCATTATAGCGTATTTGAAATCGCATAGCACCCGTTTTTTTAAGCCAATTATCGGGATAAGTATTGGGAAAATCCCTAGTGCAAAGACAGTTTAGCTGGTATTGTATGCAGTATTTAAGGCTGGCACCCCCTAGGCCACTAGACGAAGGGAGCGCAAAAGGTGCTATTATACGGGATTAAAGAAGGTTGTCTTCTATTATGAGGCTATATTTGTTTTAAATGCTAACTACTATTTTTCGTTGGCTTGGCACAGTTACCGGGGGTATCTACCCTAAACAGGGCCAAGCTCCAGTTATTGTCGCTCGTGCACATCATCAAGTCTCACGCGCCAACATCAGTAAGGCTGCGCTTAAGGTTTTATATCGCTTGCGAGATGCAGGGTTTGAAGCTTATTTAGTGGGAGGCGGGGTGCGCGATGTTTTGCTCGGCCGCCATCCTAAAGATTTTGACTTGGCGACCAATGCAAAACCCGAGCAGGTTCAAAAACTATTCCAAAATTGTCGTTTGATTGGACGTCGATTCCGTTTAGCGCATGTCCACTTTGGATCGCATATTATAGAGGTTGCCACTTTTCGAGCCAATGCTTCCAAACCCGATGTCGGTAACGCTCAATTAGTGCATTCAGAACAGGGAATGATATTACGCGATAATATTTACGGGACGCTTGAAGAAGATGTTTTTCGGCGAGATTTTACCGTTAATGCGCTTTATTATACCATTTCGGATTTTAGCATTATTGATTATGTCGGTGGTCTACAAGATTTAGAAGCTCGCTGCTTAAGAATGATAGGCGATGCACGGCAGCGGTATAGAGAAGATCCAGTCCGTATGCTACGGGCTGTTCGTTTTGCAGCAAAATTGGGCTTTAGCATTCATCCAGATACAGAAGCACCTATTTTTGAGCTGGGCGCTTTAGTTCAGCAAGTTCCATCCGCCCGTTTATTGGATGAATATGTAAAGTTGTTTTTAAGTGGGCATGCCCAAGAAAGCTTTCGATTACTCAGGCATTATCAATTTTTTGCCCTGTTATTTCCGGATATAGAAGCGTGTTTGCAGGGTGAAAATGGTCGGGTGATTCAAGCGTTTATTCAGGGCGCATTGCACGATACCGATCAACGCATGAGTGAGCAAAAACCCGTTTCTTTAGCATTCTTGTTAGCTGCTTTTTTATGGTGTCCTGCAGAGCAGCATGCCAAGCATTTGATGCAAAAAGGACTCCCGGAAATTCCAGCGTTTTATGAAGCGTGTGATTTAATTTTACATAAGCAGCAACAAAGTATGGCTATTTCCAGGCGGCTTTTGCAAGGGATCCGGGATATTTGGACATTGCAAATGCGCCTGGGCAAAAGAATTGGTAAACGGGCAATACAGTTGTATGCAAATCCAGGCTTTAGAGCCGCTTATGATTTCTTGCTATTAAGGGCAAGCATGGGCGAAAAATCGGTTCTAGAACTGGCAACGTGGTGGACAAATTATATTGCGGCAGATGAAGAAACCAGAGCCTTGATGAGCAATTCGGTAAAGCGCGAAGGTTCGCATAGGCGTAAGCGTAAAAAACGCGTATAATCGGTGTTGTCTTTGTTAATAGCCAGGAGATAAAAATGAAACCGTATATGATTATTCAAGGCAATAGCCAAGCCCTAGAGGCTTTTGAACAGAAGGTTACAGAAGCGCTGGAGCTAGGATATAGCTTAGCGGGAGAGCTAATCGCACATTCCGCTTCTTCCGAAGTGAAATTTTATCAGCCTGTTATCTTCGCAGAGGATCTCGAAGAAGAAGAATGGGATGAAGAAGAAGATGAAGACGAGGATTAAATAAAGCCTTACAGAAGAAGCAAGCGAAAAGCTTGCTTCTCCATCTGTTTGGGTAGGATCTTATACGATCTCGGGAAGATAAATAGATGTCAACCAATGCCTGGAACGATCTTTTAATACACCAAAAATCTTTACTGCATGTCAAAATAGCGGATTTATTTGCAGGCAATTCAGAAAGGTTTTCGCAATTTTCTTTGCAAGCCAATGGTATTTTATATGATTATTCTAAACAACGCATTACGGTTGAAGGTCTCGCTAAACTGATTCAATTGGCAGACGAGGCTCGTTTGCAAGAACATATTTCTGCATTATTCTCTGGAAAAGTCGTTAATTTCTCCGAGCAAAGGCCAGCCCTACATTCTGTGCTGCGAGATCCCACACCAACACCTTTCCCCATAAATGGCCATGATATCAAACATGAAATCCATATTAGCCTTAAGCGTTTGGAGCAATGTGTTGAGCGCATAAGAAGTGGTGAGTGGTTAGGCGCAACCGGTTCTAAAATAACCGATATTATAAGTCTGGGCATTGGGGGCTCGGATTTAGGGCCCTCCATGGTTTGCCAGGCATTGAATGCGTATAAGACAACGAATTTAAATATCCATTTTATTTCCAATGTGGATGGATTAAGCCTGGCCACGGTTTTGAATGCATTAGATCCTATCACCACACTGTGTATTATTAACTCTAAAACTTTTACAACGCCTGAAACCCTGCAAAATGCGAAAACGGTAAAAGCGTGGTTGCAACAATCATTGGGATCGAAGGGCTGCGCCCACTTAATTGGGGTAACCGCTCACCCCAATAGTGCTCAAGAATTTGGCATTGTGGCAGACAATATTTTTGAATTTTGGGATTTTATTGGGGGTCGCTATTCAGTTTGGTCATCGGTTGGCCTACCCATAGCGCTTTTGATTGGAATGCAAAATTTTAAGGATTTTTTGGCAGGCGCACATGAAATGGATCGGCACTTTCATAATGCACCCTTTCTAGAAAATATGCCTGTCCTGATGGCGCTATTGGGTATATGGAATATTAATTTTTGGGATTGTCACACATTGGCCATTATTCCGTATGCAGATGGATTAAAACAATTTCCAGATTACTTGCAACAATTAGAAATGGAAAGTAATGGCAAAAAAGCTGCAGAAAAGACCGGGTTTGTTGAACATCATACGGCGCCGGTGATTTGGGGTGGGGTAGGCTGTAATGGGCAGCATGCGTATATGCAATTATTACACCAAGGCACGCAAATTATTCCGGTAGATTTTTTAATGGCGACAGAAGCTTACCCGGGTTTTGAAGCGCAGCATACATTATTGGTGGCAAGCTGTTTGAGTCAAAGTAAAGCATTAATGGAAGGCAATGGGCATGGTATTCAGTCAGACCCCTTGAATGATGCAAAAAGGTGTTTAGGGGATCGCCCGAGCAGTACACTGTTATATCCAAAGTTAACGCCCTTTGTATTGGGCTCTCTAATTGCTTTATATGAACACAAAGTATTTGCACAAGGGGTGATCTGGGGCATTAATTCTTTTGATCAGTGGGGCGTTGAGCTTGGGAAAAAATGGGTGAAAAAAATCTACCCATATTTAGAAGATCGAGCCCCCGCAGTGGATATGGATAGCTCAACTGCGGGGCTTATTCAATATTTTCAGCGGCATCAAACGAAAAATTACTGAGCCGTTCTTTTTTCTCGAATCTCGTCTAAGGTTTTACAATCAATGCATAATACGGCAGTTGGTCGGGCTTCAAGGCGACGAATGCCAATTTCTACCCCACAAGATTCGCAGTAGCCATACTCTTTGTCATCAATTTGCTGTAAGGCTTCTTCAATTTTCCGAATCAGTTTTCTTTCTCTATCACGGGTTCTCAATTCTAGATTAAAAGCTTCTTCTTGGGTGGCACGATCATTGGGATCGGCAAGCACCGTAACACTGGCTTCCTTCATTTCAATAATGGTGTTATCCACTTCCTTCATTAATTCCTTTTTCCAAGCTTCCAGAATGCCACGGAAATGCGCAAGCTGACGCTCATTCATATAAATTTCGCCGTCTGCAGTTTGGTAAGGTTCGAATTTATACGGCATCATAGATTGATTCGTGACGCTAGGCTTGTTGGCTGGTGTTTTTGAAGAAGGATCGTTAGGGCCTTTTTTGGTATCTTTAGCCTTCATAGTGATCATCCCCTTTCATTTGTTTATCCCTAAAATATCTTTATATAGCACAAATGCCCCCCTCAATCAATGGTGCATATGCACATAATACTGTGTATACACGCCTAAACCTATTGGAATAGAAGCCGATAACCAAGCGTGAAAGCCAACTATTATTTGCTGCAGTATAGGATTGCATATGAGATTTAATGGGTATTTAACCGAAGGGATTTTATTAAAGCGATATTTTCGCTTTTTAGTCGAGGTAGCGCTTAAAAATAATAAAAGACGCATGATCTATTGCCCTAACTTAGGCCGCCTTAACAATTGCGATATTTTAGGCACCCGTATTTGGTTTTCAACCTTGAGTCGGCTATCGCAAGGCTATCTCGATATTCTGGAATTAGCCGAGGTCGAGCGGGGCGCATTGGTTAGTATAAACCCCCAACATGCAGAACGATTAGTGCGTGAGGCCATTGAATCGGGCATCATTAAAGAATTAGAGGGTTTCCACTTTTTGCAAACGTCCATCATGCCCAATTTAGGAAAAGGGATAGAATTATTATTAAAAGAGGATGGCAAACAGTGCTTTATTCATATTCAGCCGATTACATCCACAGATGAGCGAGGGGAAGGCTATTGTTCAACCGATGAATTGGGAACGGTGGCCCTTAGACAACTGTTAGCGCTTAAAGAAAATAATCATCGAGCCGTATTGCTGTATTGCATCCAGCATACCGGGATCTCAGTCATGCGTCCTGCAGATGGCGTAGATCCGGTTTATACGCGATTGTTACGAGAAGCTGTTCAAAAAGGCGTAGAGGTGCTGGCCTATAGAGCGAATATTAATTTATCTGAAATGGTATTAGAGGCGAGCATTCCGGTATTATTTTCGGAAGATATAATTTCTCGTTAAGACCAATTTTTGAATACCCGTACTGCCGCGTCTAAAGTTTCGTCTAAAACAGATTGTGTGTGCGCAGTAGAGACAAATCCGACTTCATAAGCAGAGGGAGCTAGATAAACACCTTCCTTTAACATGCCATAAAAAAATTGTTTGAAGTGCTCTACATTGCAACGGATGACTTGCTCATAATGGCTTAGTGGACCTTCTTCTGTAAAAAATAGGCCAAATAGACTCCCTTCACCTTGGGTATATAAGGGAACGCCATATTGTTTTGCAATTGCCAAAAGGTTGCTCATCAAATACTGAGTTTGAGTCTGTAACTGCGTATAAACATTTGGATGTCTTAATTCTTGCAAGGTCGTAAAGCCTGCGGTCAAAGTAATCGGATTACCCGAGAGCGTTCCTGCTTGATAGACAGGACCTGCTGGCGCTAAATATTGCATAATGTCTTTTCTTCCGCCAAATGCACCAACCGGCAATCCGCCACCGATGATTTTGCCAAGACACGTTAGATCGGGCGTGACCGCATATAAGGATTGCGCGCCACTTAAGCCGACTCTAAAGCCTGTGATCACTTCATCAAATATCAAAAGACTTTGGTATTCATCACAAATCTCTCTGAGTCCGGCTAAAAAATTCGGTAAAGGCAAAATGCAGTTCATATTGGCAGCAATCGGTTCAACGATAATTGCTGCAATTTCGTGGCCGAATTCGCTAAACAAGGTTCGCACGGCTTCTAAGTCATTAAAAGGAGCGGTCAAGGTATGACGCGTAAAGTCTTCAGGCACGCCAGGGCATCCTGGAATCCCCAATGTGAGCAGTCCCGATCCTGCCTTAACCAATAAACCATCGGAATGGCCATGATAACAGGCTTCAAATTTTAAGATTTTATTGCGGCGGGTAAAGCCTCTGGCTAAACGGATGGCGGTTTGGGTAGCCTCAGTTCCAGAATTTACCATTCTGACTTGTTGAATGGATGGCATTAAATGGCTTATCAATTCTGCCATTTTAATTTCAATTTCGACGGGTGCGCCAAATCCAAATCCTTTAACCAGTGCTTGTTGGGTGGCCTCTACAACCTTAGGATGGGCGTGACCCAAAATAAGAGGGCCCCAAGATCCGACATAATCGATATATCGTTTACCATCCACATCGTATAGATAAGCTCCTTTACCTTCTTTAAAAAAGATAGGAGAGCCTCCCACGCCTTTAAAGGCACGAACAGGCGAATTAACGCCGCCCGGAATAACGGTTTGTGCCCTAGCGAATAACTTGGTAGAATGGCCCATAAATATCCTAGTAAAGTTCTAATGCTTAAGAATATTAAGCTTCTTTCTATTAGAAATACAACTAATTGTTAGTTATTAGGTTTTCTTATATGTGTATGATGAGGTAGATATAAATGGACATGGTTAAAATATTCAACTTGGTGGATCTAAACTTCTTAATTTCTCTAGGGGTAATCATTATTTTTCTTTCCACTTTTTATTGTGGGGCGGCAAAAAAACAACTAGCTGCCATGAAAAAAATGGAGGATTCCATAAAGTTGCAAAGCGATGCGATTAAATTACAAGCAAGCGCTAACCAACACTTGAATTTGATGGTGCAGGAATTGCGACGTGCAAATCGATTATTAGCTGAACTTTCTTCTGATATGGGTCCGGAGGAGTATATAGAGCCAAATGCTCCAGTGGCCGCAGCATCGGTACCGGTTGAAAATGATGAATCTGCTGATTCTCAACATAAATTGTATGTGGGAAATATAGAGTATACGGCGACAGAATCTGAGCTCGGTTCTTATTTTTCTCAGTATGGCGATGTTGAATTTGTGAATATTCCTGTGAATCGTTATACTGGCAAAGCGCGTGGATTTGGTTTTGTTACCTTTGTTTTAAAAGAAGATGCAGAGCGTGCGATGGCTTTACATGGCACAGAATTTAAAGGTCGACAAATTCAAGTGAATTTTGCTAAAGAAAGAGATGTTGCTTAATGAAAAAGTATATCTGCTTATTATGTGGGCTTATTTATAATGAAGCCGAAGGTTGGCCTGACGATGGAATCGTGCCAGGCACTCTTTGGGAAGATGTTCCTATCAATTGGCGCTGTCCGGATTGTGGTGCCAACAAGTCTGACTTTGAAATGGTTGAAGCTTAAGAAAAACCGCTTTTGCCAATTCTTATGCTGCCTGCATTTTTTCCATTCTCGGAAGCCTTACATTTGCAGGCAGTGATAGGGGGATATTTGTTTAGCCACACCTAATCTGGCTGAAAAAATTAAAGTATTTATTCTGTCGTTCTGTCCTGTCCTGTCATCCCGAGCCTTTTCGTTTCTCTGCAACATTCATTCAAGATGAAATTTTTTGCGTACGATAACCCGTTTGATGGCTGATGCGAGGGATCTCAGCGCACTTTAGATGCATGTGTTTTTTAGATTTTCAAACGATCTATGTTTTAAAACTTATTTGAAATTGTTTCAGTCTATAGGTCTTAAATAAACAATGGAAAGATTTATCTGACAATCTTTAAGATCCCTCACATTCGTCACTAAGAAGGTTATGGGTAAAGTATAGAGCTCACTTTGAATAAATATTACAGAAAACCTTCAGGGTTCGGGATGACAGAAAAGTGGGAAGTTAGGGATTGGTTCAAGTTCATCAACCCAGTTAAGTGTGGTTAAACGAATATTGACTGTTATTGATACAAAATCTTTCAATCGACTGAACTTTTCCGTTGAATAGCCGCTAATGATTCTGTGGGGAACTGTCTTTACGCATAAATGTGTGCATATCCTCCCCCGGAGTGATAGGAAATGGCAGAGGCGACTGCATTTAAGTTAGATCCAATCCGTGATATTCCAAGGCTGTTAGCTGTGCAAGCTTACATTCGAGAGGCTTGGAAATTAGCCTTGGCCAAAAAAATACCCAGTGTATCGATTAAAACTTCGCGCTTCTCGTCTTTGAGTCCAAAAACAAAATTAGGCATAGAAAAGCTATCGAAAGAATTATGGTTGGGATCAACGATAGCCCTAAATGCCAATCCGGAAGCCTTTACGGAAAGCTGGACGGAAAAAGAGTTTAGTGCATTTTTCAAGCAAAATCCGAGTGTAGAACAAATCATCTCTAATTCTTCAGCGATTGTAGATTTTGAGAACAATAAAAAGGCAGCAGATAGATGGAATAAATGGGCGGCAAAACCGTTATCGCTTGTCAGTGGCCTATGCGATGCGGCCGCATTTAAATATCCGCTGCCGCCGGTAGATTGGATTCTTTCTACAGTATCGTCGACAGCGCTTTTTCTCAAAAATGTATCGCATCATCAGGCCATGAAATTTGATCCAAAATTACAGGGCAAAAAACAATCTAAGTTATATTCTGCGTATTCTAGTATTGCGGGTAGCATAGCCTTAATGGGCTTAAGTGTAAGCGCTTTTGCGACAGGACCTGTGGCAGTGGTGGCAGCACCGATTTTACTGGCCATTGGCGCTTTAAGCATAAGTCTCTCACACCTTATCGCAGCCGCGAGTACAATTCTCGAACTAAAAAAAGAGATCACCCAGAAAAAAGATCCTAAAGACACTTATAAGCTTCGGGTATTTCAAAAAGGGTTAAAATTGATCAAACAAGGAATGAGTTCGATTTTTTATTTGGCCATGTCAACGTTAGCGGTAGCCGCAGTCGTTGCGTTAGTGGCGAATCCGATAGGCCTTTCGGTATTGGGCGGCAGTATGCTCATGCTTGCAGCAGTAACCGCAGGGATTTCTCTGGTAACGACGATTGCTGCAAAAATGACAGGGCAGCGTATAAAAACAATAGACAAAAAACATGCAGTCGAAGAAAATCTAAACAATAGCCTTGCAGCAAAAGACTCGCTAGAGTTACAACACAGAAGCAAACAGATCATCGAAGAAATCAATCATATATCTTTTGTGCATAATTCTAATCAAAATGCTCAAGTTTCAACAAAAAAAGTTGAATCGCATTTTACACTTATGGCAGATGCTGCAATCCATAAGCATTCTAATTTGATGCACATGGATATCTCAAAAACACCGGTGAAGCAAAATAATCCAGAAAAAAAATCTGTCAGCATAGGGCCAATGTCAGACATCACCCAGCACGATAAACATCCGCCTAAACATTAAATGCTTAAAGGGTTTACCATAAACGGCTTGGCTTAATAATCGTTAATAATACAATACCAATTAATAAAACAACTGGAATTTCATTTAACCAACGGTAAAAAACATGGGTATGACGATTTTTGTCACATGCAAATTGATTTCGTAAATAACCACAATATAAATGGTAAGCAATCAGAATAAGCACCAGGCCTAGTTTTAGATGTAACCACGCTGCGTGTTTGTATAATTGCCAGCCATACAAATGCAGTAACCAAAGCCCAAGACCTATTGTCAATGCTGCCCCTGGGGCCATAATGCCATAATAGAGTTTTCTTTCCATGATTTTAAAGCGTTCTTGGCTGATTTTATCTTCGCTCATGGCATGGTAAACAAACAGACGCGGTAAATAAAATATCCCGCTAAACCAGGTAACCATGGCAATAATATGAAAGGCTTTGATCCAAAGCATACTGTTATCCTTTCTAACGAATAAGCCTTATAATATAGTTATATAGAGTAACACAATAGAATATTAGATGTAGAATGGGAGTTAGCGTGAGTACACCCGAATTATATGAACCGATTTCCTTTACAGATGCGGCAGCCGCCAAAATTAAAAACCTAATCATTGCGGATGGCAACCAAAATTTAAAGCTGCGTATATATATTGTTGGGGGTGGCTGCTCCGGCTTTCAATATGGCTTTGCCTTTGATGAAAATATTCATGAAGATGATATCGTCATCACAAAAGGAACCGTGACACTCTTAGTCGATGCATTAAGTGCGCAATATTTGGTAGATGCTGTAGTGGATTATTCCGAAAACTTGCAAGGTGCTCAATTTATTGTTCGCAATCCGAATGCAGAAACGACCTGTGGGTGTGGTTCTTCTTTTTCATTGAAAGAATAGCCGTATTTTGATTTGCTTAAGGCAATAGGCTGCCGAGTGCTAAGCTATTGGTTTTATTTTCATGCGTATCCAATAATCGTAACATTTCTTTCGCATGCGCAATAAAATGACGCTTGCTGGCGTCATTCATAGGGCTTCTTTTAGGTAACGTGATGGTAAGGGGATTTCTGTGTATGCCATCGATTCGAAATTCATAATGCAAATGCGCAGCAGTTGCCAATCCCGATGAGCCAACAAATCCGATAGTTTGTCCTTGCTTGACCTCGGTACCCGGACGAAGCTCTTTAGGAAACCGAGATAAGTGTGCATACAATGTGGTGTAGCGAGAACCATGCTGTAGTTCAATCACTTTTCCATAGCCGCCACGCATACCGGCAAAAATGACTTTACCATCCCCCGTTGCTTGTACGGGGGTGCCTGTGGGTGCAGAGTAATCGACCCCTTTGTGCTGTCGTAATTTGTGAAGAATTGGGTGATTACGCGTGCCAAAGTGGGAACTAATGCGGGTAAAGTTAACCGGGGTCCGCAAAAAAGCTTGATGCATGCCATATCCATCGGGTGAAAAATAACCCGTGCGTCCAGTTTTATCTGTATAGCGAACGGCTTGATGCTTTTTGCCATCATTCACAATTTCCGCTGCTAATATATTGCCGGTTTGGATCCGTTCGCCGTCTAGGCATTTTTCTTCATATAGGACCCGGAAAGTGTCATTGGGTTGTAGATCCAGCGCGAAATCAATGTTCCAACCAAAGATATCGATCATCTGCTTAAGGATATTGTGATCAAGGCCGGCTCTTTTAACCGAAGAAAATAATGAGTTATGGATTGCACCTTTCCCAAAAGCGATTTGTTTTTCTAGGGGCAATACTTTATGTTCTGCCTGAAAGCCTTCTTCCAAACGATAAATATTTAGGGTGTTGCCGGGCGCAATATCTAAGGTTAATCCTGCAACCTGTTGATCTTTTGTAATACGGAGTTTTAAGGTTTGCCCAGGTTGTAGGGAAGCGAGTCGCTTAGCGGCAGGATCGGCTGTCATAATTTCGTGTATATCTTTAGTACTGACACCCAGACGGCTAAAGATCTTTGAAAGCGTATCTCCGCTCTGAACTTTAATGATTTGCAAATTTTCGTTGGTTTCTTCCTCGCTATTGCTGAGTGCTACTGGCGTCTCTACCAGCGTATGCAAAGTGGATTCCATTTTTATATCAAGATTGGTATTTGTTTCTGGCATTTGCCCAGAAATGGTAACAGCACTCATTTGTACCGGAGAGGTACCCAAAGAGAGTGCAAGCATTAGGCATACAAAAGCGATAAAGCCTAAGCCCACATGAAGCGTGCGCCTAAAAATTGGTGATCCCATCGACATCGTATGTAGTTTATAATTGTTTCTCACGGCTACGCCTGGATCCTTAATTTATGATTAGTTAATTATTTAGTTGGTAAACAAATTATTTGTGTTCTTCTACACCTATATAAAGAATAGTTTGCTCAACCAGCAGGGTCAAAACTGGCTTTAGGCCAGAACATTCATAAATACCATAAAGAAATTGAAATGGGAATAGCGAATAACGGAAAGTTTGTACGATTTGGAGATGTAGGTCAATGAACGATGTCAAGCAAGCCTTAACAATGGTTAGTCGAGGGGCTGAGGAAATTTTGATCGAAAAAGAACTGATTGAACTGTTGGATCAAGGAAGACCATTGCGGATAAAGGCAGGATTTGATCCAACTGCACCCGATATTCATTTAGGACACACCGTTTTAATCAATAAATTAAGGCAGTTTCAGCAGCTTGGCCATCATATTTTATTTTTAATTGGGGACTTTACTGGCATGATTGGTGATCCCACCGGTCGAAATGTCACCCGAAAGCCTTTAACTGAGGAAGCGGTACTCGAAAATGCCAAAACCTATCAAAAGCAAATTTTTAAAATTTTAGATCCAGACAAAACTGAAATCGTTTTTAATTCAAGTTGGATGAATAAACTAGGATCCAAAGGCTTGCTTGAGCTCGCCTCCAAATACACGGTAGCACGCATGCTAGAGCGAGAAGACTTTCGGACACGCTTTCATACCAATCAGCCGGTTGCGATACATGAATTTTTATATCCGTTAATTCAAGGATATGACTCAGTTGCCCTTAGGTCAGATATTGAGATTGGGGGTACGGATCAAAAATTTAATTTATTAATGGGTAGAGAGCTCCAGAAAGATTACGGTCAAAAGCCGCAAGTCGTTATGACCTTCCCCTTATTAGAGGGCCTGGATGGCGTGCAAAAGATGTCTAAGTCGTTGGGTAATTATATTGGGATCAACGAGCCTCCCCAAGAAATTTTTGGCAAATTAATGTCTATTTCTGATGAATTGATGTGGCGTTATTACGATCTCTTAAGTTTCCGCTCTACAGAAGAAATTACAACGTTAAAAAAATCTGTGGAACAGGGGACGAATCCTAAAGAGCTAAAAATTCAGTTGGCTGCAGAAATCACCGCTCGCTTTCATTCGATTGAAGCCTCCAAAGAAGCACAAAATGCGTTTGCTGCGCAATTTCAAAAACACTTGTTGCCTGAAAATATTCCAGAAATCTCAGTAGCCTGTGGAGCAGGGGGGCTCGCCATTGCGAATTTACTGAAAAATGCGGGGCTAACCAGCAGCACCTCGGATGCACTTAGGCAAATTGAGCAAGGCGCTGTACGCATTGATGGAGAACGCGCAGAAAATAAAGCATTCGTGATACCCATAGGGTCAGAACACCTGATTCAAGTGGGTAAGCGAAAATTTGCGCGCGTAACCATTGTCAAAGAGTAGCGAGTTTATTTTTTACATTTAAATTGGTGATTACTTTTAAAATATGAATAGCCGACATAGGGCGCATACAGTATTTATATTGCGCCCCGTGTATTTCATTTTGCTTTAAAAATCTTCAACCCTATAAAGTGTGTGAAAATTTGCCAAGCCAAATGCTAAGACCTGCCTATTTATCCTTAGGCTTAGTTGGCCTCTGAGCTTTTTGTTTTGGCTCTTTATCGTTCATGTCTATGCTGGACGCACTTTTTTCCTTCTGGATATCATAATAAGCGGTAACCCTTGGTGCGGGGCTGGATTGACTTTTACCAAACGGCTGTTTAAGCAAATTAAGTAGGGCTTGAGTGATACCGATATTCCAGAAAACTTTTCGTAAATCGCCGACGAAATTCGGATCAACGAATCCTGCTTGTGGATCGGAGGCATGCTTCTTATGATAACTGGCGCTATGATTTCCGATTTTAAATAAAACCCCATGGCTCGCCGTTGTTTGGATCTCAAATCCTAGATTTGATAACGTTTGCTCCATTTTCTTTTCAGCAATTTTATTGGATTTATTTAATATGGCCTCAATGGTTTCTAGGCTATTTTTATCCTGAATGCAAATTTTCAACTTGTTGCTAACAACACTTAATATTTCGCTGGATGTGCCTGTTCCTGCACGCAGAGTGGCTACCGTGTCAGTCTGCAGCTTTTCTTTATCGGCTCTTTTCCGAATGACGCCTTCTTTAAAAGCATTCAGCTTTCGTTGTTGTTCTGCTTCAAATCTCATAAATTCTTGACGTTGAATTTCATTTTGTCTCTGTTTTTCGTTTTCAATAAAAGCCTTACGTTGTTCTTCTGCTTGTTGCAGGGCTTCTTTTTCTATAGCCGCTTGGCATTCTAGCTCTATTTGCTTTTGCTTGTTTTGGCTTTCTCGTTTTTCTTTAATTGTTTTGAGTTCATAATCGAAGCTGCTCCTAAGCGTCGTGAGTGTTTCCATGGAGCTATAAACTTTGTAGAAAGTTTGTTTGGTGGATTCGCGTGAAGGACGTTGCCCACACAATTGCACTCTTAATCTGTCATTCGCCAGTTGAACCATCTCCTGTTCTTCTTTTTTAAGCCCCTCAGAAAATCGTTGAATGGCTTCGCTTGTCTCATCCAAATTTTTATTTTTTTCATTGGCTAACTGTTTAAGTTGTAAGGCGAGTATGGTTTGATGTTTTTCACCTACAGTGCTTAATTTTGTTTTCGTAATAAGCTCAAGCTCACCATTGGCCCCTTTAATGATTTCAGGCTCTACATTTTTCCAAAAAGCTTTTTGTTTTGTTTCTACACATCCTTCTATAAGGCCTAAGGCATTGTCTGCAAATAGTATTAACATTTGGTAATGCATATCCACTTTATCTTTTACACTATCATATGGAATGTGTTTAAGAAGCGAGGCCGAGTTGCTTATACTGCTTGCTTTAACAAGGTTTAGGAAAAGCTTTGTCTCAGTCACCTGATCATAGAACTTCTCGAGCACTTGTTGAGGAGCGAGTTCTTCTCTTTTTAATAATTCAGTGAGTTCAGAATAAAACCGAATTGAGCCTCTAAGCATATTTTTCGTGCTTTGTACTAAATGATCTAGAAAAGCTTTATTGTTATGGTATCCACCCAAAGCTGTTAAAAGTTCTGGAAGTAAAATGCGAGATAAAATTTCAGTATCACAAATATCGTAAAGACCAAGTTGTAATTTAGCAATATTTAAATTATTGTAACATTCCATTTTGATTTGACTAAGCTTTTCAGAAGCCGAAGAAGCCGAAGAAGCCGAAGAAGCCGAAGAAGCCGAAGAAGCCGAAGAAGCCGAAGAAGCCGAAGAAGCCGAAGAAGCCGAAGAAGCCGAAGAAGCCGAAGAAGCTTGTGCTTGGGTTTGCAATTGTGCTTGTATGCTTTCTAAAGATTTCATATTATTTTCAACCTTATAAATGTTAAGTAAATTGTTTTGGTTTTCTTGTTTTCTAAAATGGCACCTTAATTGCCCATCTCATGGGTTATACATACTTGAATATCATATTTATAATTTCTTGTCGTGCTTTTGTACTTTTAGGATCGGCTAAATGCTGTAGGGGGGAAGGTTTTTCATCCCTTTGGCGATAGATAACTCGAAGAAAGCTCAGTTGTTGCTTAGACCGTTCTATAAAACTTGCAACCTTTAAGATATCTGCAAGGCCTATTTTTGCGGGCGTTGA
Source organism: bacterium (assembly GCA_027364575.1). GTDB lineage: Bacteria > Pseudomonadota > Gammaproteobacteria > UBA6186 > Azoamicaceae > CADEGZ01. Next base: position 2,027 of record DAHXPC010000016.1, on the reverse strand, counting down.
TTTTTCTTGGCTATTATGAGCAGTTTTTTGCGCTGTTTTCTTCGATTGGAGAAAAAGATTAAAAGAACCTGCATCAATGCCTGCTCGCTCGAGTGTTTCGCATAACATTTTAATTGCAATGCTTGGCAATTTTCCGCTATGCCCAGGCTTATGCGCCTTAAAAAGTCCACCTGTTGTTGAACTCGATGGCCCGGCACTTGCGGCGGTTTCCTTTTTAGAATCGATAGCTTCATCTGCATCAAAAAAGCCTAGGACACCCTGGATAATAACTTTTCTATGGGATCCACCGGCTACGCTGGAAATAGAACCTTGCAGCTTTCCTTCTTCATATCCAAATAATGTTTCAATTTCCACATATCGAATTTGATTGTGAGGCGTCGGCTTGGCTAATATTGCTTGCAAGAGAAAGATGTTAGCATTATTTAAGTTATATAATAATTTAAAGGCGATTTTTTGTTTGTTTAATCTTAAGTCTTCTGCTGCTATTTCATCGGAAATATTATTTACCTTTTTCGGAAATTTAAGCGATTTTTTTGCCTGGCGCTTTAATTCCACTTCCCATTTGTATTCAGCTATTTTTTGCTTAACATTTTCCTTCAGTAATTTAAGGGCATTAATGACCTTTTCATCTTCTTGTTCTTCGGTTGCTTGACAAAGTTCTTCGAAATCCTTGTTTTCAGGAATAAAGGCTTGCTGAATATTTGTAACTGCTTCTGCTAAGCCTTCGCTAATAACCGTTTCTGCTAAATTTTCATTTGTTGCGCTTGCTTGTTCAGCTGTCGTGGCGATAGGCGTTAAAAGAGAGGATGGTGCTATAGAAATGTTTTTTTCTTTAAGGATTTTCTCTACGACTTTCTCTGTGTAGCGTTTGTGATCATTTTTAAGTATTTTTAATTGCGTATAAAGATTGTGAACTTCACGATAAAGCTCCAAACTAAATGAGACGGTATCGTTTTGCAATCCTCCATGGATTTCCATAACTCTTGCAGCACATGGATTTATTTTGTTTACCAAATCGGCTATATTGGCATTATCCTCAGCGTTGAAATTGAATCCGTCTTTACTTGTGCTTACTATTGTTTGAATTATTCTTATGCATTTTGTAAGTCGGATAAATCCTCCGTCTTTAGTGGCCAGCATATTAATATGTTGGTTGTTAATATAATCAGAATGGAAGCGGAATTCTATTTCCCGGCCGAAATCATACTGGGTTTGGCTGATGACGGGATCCAATATTGAAATAAATTCAGGCAGGAAATCACTTTCTTTAAGGCCGCGATACCCCTGTTTGGCAATGGATCTATTTGTTTTCTTCTTGCTGAGATCCAATTGCTTTTGAGTTTGAGAATTTTGGTGTTTCTCTCGTGCAAAATCTTGACTCAATATGTAATGGAGATTGTCAATAAGCGTTTGGGTATGCGCTTCTTGCATAATAGAGGTAATTATTTTTTCATAAAATTTAGCATCGTGAGCAATCGCTCTATTGGCTTTGCGTCTGAGTTCCATCATCTCGGGGTTAGAGATGCTCGACCAATCCGACTTCCCCAATAACTGTTCACAATATTGCTTGAATGCTTCTTCGCTTCCTTTAAGCAGAAAGTCCAATAATTGCTTATTGTAATTAAAGCGCGCCACAGAGAGTTCTTTGATTTTCTGAAGGGCAATTTCTGCCTCTAAATTGATAGAAGGGGAGCTTGCGGCACTGCTGAACATAAAACACCTTTAGCTGATAGAAAATGAGTGATCCAATAAATAGTTATCCATCTTAATTTCTTTTTTGGGCTAATGTCAAGTAAGTATCGGGCATACTATATAGGATAACGGCTAACCTTAAGAGCTGCCTTCTTTGCTTAAGCACCGATATTCCCCGGATTTTCTAGCTGTGCGTCTTTGTCGGATTATTTTGTAAGTAAAGTGTTGACAATAGTTTTGTAAGACGTTAGGATTGCCGTTCTTGAAAAGTTCTTTAAAAATATATCGAAACCAAAACAATTTGTGTGGGCACTTGTAATTTAAGTGCGAGAGCG
>DAHXPC010000015.1 GCA_027364575.1 bacterium | reverse complement strand
TTCATGAAAGTAGCTCCGCACTCGAATGGCAAGCACCGGAATGCTTAGCCCAAAATGCGCTTTATAACCCAGAATCCGATGTTTATAGTTATGGCATGATATTGTGGGAGATTGTGAGCAATAAAAGGCCGTATGCTCAATATACCTCACCTAAAAGAGATGGTGAGATTGTAGAGCATGTCTTGCAAGGTAAACGAGAAATTATTCCTAAAGAGACACCTTTGCCACTGGTAGAATTAATTCAAGCCTGTTGGAACCCAAATCCTAAACACCGGCCTCACCTTAAAAAAATTATTGAAATTCTAGAGAATTATCAGCCGGTGGTAGAATTAAGCGCTGAAGCTATTTACCAAAAAGGGGTGCAGTTTGAGCAAGCAGGCAAATTAATAGAAGCTTATGCTGAGTATGAAAAGTCCTCCTCTAAAGGATATCCTAGAGCACATACTAATATGGGATTCTTTTTATTAAAAGGCCTAGCAGGGGTTAAACAAGATAAGCCTGCGGCCTATCAACATTTCTTACAAGCGGCAACCTCGGGCCATGTTCGGGGCATGATGAACCTTGCCACCATGTTAGAAAAAGGGGATGGGGTAGCAAAAGTTCCAGAAAAAGCCTTACATTGGTATGAGCAGGCTGCCAAAAGTGGCGATGAGCAAGGTAAACTTAAGAGCTTACAATTGCGTAAAGCAAGTGCTCAATAATAAATATATATTATCAAATTAGGCAATAGGAGGAAATCCATGGCAGCCGTTAACCCAATCAGTGAGAAAGAACTCAAAAGAAAATTTGATGAACAACATAAATTAGGGGTGCCAGGCATATTCAAAAATGGTAATCCGGATGCGCAGCTCTATGTTGGATGGGCCTATGAAAAAGGTAAAGGAGTTGAGAGGAATTATACCAAAGCCATCAGATGGTACGAAAGAGCCGCTTTACAAGGGTGTTCTGGTGCGCTCCATAGTCTTGCTTTTATGTATGCCCAAGGCGACGGTGTTAAAATAGATAATATCAAAGCCATTGAGTTATGGAAGAAATCAGCAAACCAAGGGAATACTGAGGCACAAACTAAATTGGGCTATTTGTATGAAAAGGGTGAATGTGAATTACCTAAGAATTATCTTGAAGCCGTTAAATGGTACCGAAAGGCAGCTGGTCGAGGAAATGTTTTGGCACAAAAAATTCTTGCTAGAATGTACGAGGAAGGTCAAGGTGTTAACATAGATAATGCAAAAGCCTTAGAATGGTTTCAGAAAGCTGCTACAAGTGGAGATAGCGACGCTCAAAAAAATTATGAACGAGCTAAAATGGCTAGCGCTCGGCTCTCTCACCAGCCCTTCTTAGCGCTTGTCACCGAAGGGGAGCAAGAGATGGCTGAAGCTTTGCTAAAGCAAACTCCCGCTTTAGCTCATACGCCATCTGATGTCACGGATTTATCAGGACGTTCATTTAAAACGATTACGGGCTTTCAATACGCTGTTTGGGCGCTAGACTGGCATATGTGGAGGATGATTAGAAAATATCTTCCTGATGAAGCCGCGAAAGAGCAAATTGCAAGGATGAAAAACGGTGCCTGGGTACAACAATATGGGGCATCGGCAGAACCTTTGCTGCAGAACTTGATTGATACCTTACAGGCCTGTATCGATTTGCTTGTACAAAAAAAATATGATGAAGGAAGTGTCCTGTGGAATAAAAAAGTAGGGAGTGCTCAACGCTTGCTACCAGTACATGTTGTCAATGAATATTGTAGGGCCGACCGACCTTTCGAACCCTGTCCTGATTTTACAACAGTTTCCCTGCCGCGAAATCGTGTTTCCTATGGAAGCGAGTGGTACACAGCAACGTGGGACAACGGGGGCTTAGGAGAGGCATTTGCTAATATTCGGTCTTCATTTGATCATATCTTTAAGTTCGATGGTTTTTCAAGCTCTGGCTGGTTTCACGGTGTCCCCTGGCATACACGCTTATCTGAAGAGCTCAGAACATGTCAAGTCTTACTGAATACTCGCGTGCAGCAGCGTGACAAGCTGTTTGACGAATTTCAAATGTTGCCATTGTCTAGACAAATAGAAGAACAAAGGTTTATAGAAGAAGCTGAACGTCAGAAAGCAGAAAGAGAAGAAAAGATTAAGGTGGAAGTCGAGCATAAACTGGAAGTTGCAAAAAGGCTCAAAGAAGAACAAATGAAAGAGGGTATGGGTCAAAATCAAAATAATGATGAAGCGCCGGCACATAAAATAGAAACAGCCTCAGCCAGCAAAGATAATCTTTTAACGCCTGATACTATTGATTACAACGAGCTCAAATTCGGTAAAGAACTAGGCAGGGGCGGGTTTGGAATAGTTTATCATGGCACTTGGAGACATAGCGATATTGCGATTAAACAATTATTAATGAATAATTTGTCGGCTAAGACCAGAGAAGAATTTGAAAATGAATCTAAGATTATGGGCAGCCTAAGGGCTCCAAATATTGTGCAATTTTATGGTTATACTTTAAGCCCACGGTATTGCATTGTCATGGAGTACATGCCTAAAGGCTCTTTATTTAGTGTGCTGCACTCAAATCAAGAATTAACCTGGGGCAATAGAATTCGGATTGCAGCGGATATGGCTAAAGGATTAGCCTTTTTACATCAAGAAGGTATACTTCACAGAGACATTAAAAGCTTAAATGTTTTATTAAATAATCATTTAGAAGCCAAATTAACCGATTTTGGTCTCTCTAAAGTTAAAAATGAGAGCCAATCCACCACAATCCAAAGCTCTGCAGGTACTTATGCTTGGATGGCACCAGAGCTTGCTACTTCCGACGATGGCTGCACGAGACAGACAGATATTTATAGCTTGGGCATTACCTTTTGGGAATTAACATCGCGTGAAATACCCTTTAAAAAGGTGGCAAAGCCTAGCCTTATTCCGATACGTGCATCTCAAGGAGTTCGAGATGAAATACCTGCCGATTGCCCAGCAAAACTTGCCTCTCTAATTAAAGCTTGCTGGGAAACAGAGCCCGAAAAGCGTCCCAATGCCGATGAGGTTGCCTCATTTTTATATTCAGACAAGGAAGAGTTTAATCAATTCTTGCCTTATTTGAGAGCCCAGCAATCATTAATGAGTTCAGGATACCAAGGCAACCTGAATTCAATTTCATCCGCATCGGCCAGCAGTAGCAGCAGCAGCGGATACCAGAATAACTTCAACTCACCCATGCCACACAAGGGAGCAGGGGTGGGCTAATCGCGCAAGAAAAAGGAACCTCTTCAATAAAGCGCAACAGTTGCTGCTGAATAGGAGAGCTCCTGATTAAAGTGACTGGACATTGACAGCATTGGTGAAAAACAGTATGCTACCCCCCAATATTACATTGAACTCACTCTGTGGTTTATTGTATTTTGTTTTCTAACTTTTATCAGATAAGAGGAAAATCCATGGCTGTCCAAAAAAGCCGTAGAACTCGTTCTACACGCGGTATGCGCCGTTCACACGATAAACTTACAGGTCCCACTTTATCGATCGATTCCGAAACAGGTGAACTGCATAGACGCCATCATTTAACGCCCAATGGCTATTATCGGGGACGCGAAGTGATTGCTGCTGCAAGTGCTGCGAATAAAGCCTCTGAGACTGAAGAAGAGTAATCAATTTGGCCTCAATCTGCATCGCCCTCGATGCAATGGGGGGAGACCATGGTCCTCGGGTCGTGGTACCAGCCGCTGTGGAAGCCATTGCTACTTATCCAAATTTGCAACTTATTTTAGTTGGAAATAGAGGACTATTGGAAGAGCAACTAAAGTCACATGGTGGTTTACAGAACCCTCGCCTTATTATTCGAGAAACCTCACAGGTGGTTGCGATGAGCGATCCACCTGCTATCGCTTTACGTCAAAAGCGTGACTCTTCCATGCGAGTGGCTATTAATTTAGTCAAAGAGGGTGTCGCTGAAGCCTGTGTGAGTGCAGGTAACACCGGCGCTTTAATGGCTATCGCGAGATTCGTTTTAAAGATGTTACCCGGGGTTGATAGACCCGCTATTATTTATTCTTTACCCAGTATGAAGGGCCATGTTCAAGTTTTAGATCTCGGGGCGAATGTTCATTGCGAAGCCCATGATCTATTCCAATTTGCAGTCATGGGCTCTGTTTTAGCAACGGCCGTGGATAATAATCCTAAACCTACGGTTGGCTTGTTAAATGTTGGCTCTGAAGCGATCAAAGGCAATATTCAAGTAAAGCGAGCAGCTGAACTTTTAAAAGCCAACACGCTTGGGTTAAATTATATTGGCTATGTGGAAGGCGATGATATTTATAAAGGCACGGCAGATGTCGTGGTTTGCGATGGATTTGTTGGAAATGTTGCCTTAAAAGCAAGTGAAGGTTTAGCGAAAATGATCCTGAAAATTGCTAAAGAAGAATTTACGCAGTCGTGGTATGGAAAATGTGCCGCGCTTTTTGCTTCCCCCATTTTACGATCCCTTAACAAGCGTTTAGATCCCAGCCGTTATAATGGTGCAAGCCTTTTAGGGTTAAGAGGGATAGTCATTAAAAGCCATGGCAATGCTGAGCATAAAGCATTTGGCATGGCTATCAGAGTGGCCATGTTAGAGGTTGAAAAAAATGTTCCTGAAAAAATTCAAAATCAATTAGCCATGCATTTGGGAAATCATTAACGCTTATGATATACAGCAAAATTATAGGAACTGGTTCTTGTTTGCCAGAAACTATTCTTACCAATAACGCGCTGGCAGAAAGGATTGAGACCTCTGATGAATGGATAGTTGAAAGGACAGGGATCCGACAACGCCATATTGCCAGCGTATTGGAAACGACCAATTCTATGGGCGCGATGGCTGCCAGAAATGCGCTGCAAATGGCCGGTGTTCGGGCAGAAGATGTCGATATGGTCATTGTCGCAACGTGTACCCCCGATAAAACTTTTCCCTCCTCTGCTTGCCATATTCAACAAGAATTAGGGATCCCACCTTGCCCTGCTTTTGATGTTCAAGCCGCTTGCAGTGGTTTTATTTATGGCTTAAGTATTATTGATCAATTTATTCGCACCAAAATGGCGAAACGCGTTTTACTGATTGGCAGTGAAGTGATGTCACGGGTGGTCAATTGGCAAGACAGAAGAACCTGCGTTTTATTTGGGGATGGGGCGGGGGCTATTTTATTGGAAGCCTCTTCTACACCGGGGATCCTTAACACCCATATTAGTGCGGATGGTCGACACAAAGATATTTTATATTTAGATAATCAGGCCAACGCAACGATAGAAATGCAGGGAAATTCAGTATTTAAATTAGCGGTGAACATGCTGGATACGATAGCCAATCAAATATTGGTTGCCAATAATCTAACCATTCACGATTTGGATTGGTTAGTCCCGCATCAAGCAAATATTCGAATCATTCAAGCCATGGCTGAAAAGTTAGGATTGCCAATGGAGCGGGTGGTCGTTACGCTTAGAGAACACGGGAATACATCCAGTGCTTCAATTCCTTTAGCCTTAGATTTTGCCATTCGCCAAGGAAAAATTAAACCCGGCCAGCGCTTATTATTAGAAGCTTTTGGGGGCGGATTAACTTGGGGAACTGCGTTAATTCAATATTAAATTGTGGTTTAGAGGCTATCAATCAGCCTATAATGCCTGTGATTAATAACAGACGCAATTGACACAGAAAAAGGAAAACGCTAACATGCCCCACTTGTTGCAACAGGAGAGCTACCGCTTGATGTCCTAAGGGTCTGGTTGAATGCTAAAGACTGGGGAAAACGGTTAAATAATATGATTCAAAAAATAGCTTTTGCATTTCCGGGACAAGGCTCCCAATCGGTTGGCATGTTAAAAAACATTGCGCCTCTGCATCCGATTATCCAGGAAACCTTTCAAGAGGCTTCAGATACGCTAGGCTACGATTTATGGAAGCTAAGCGAGCAAGGTCCAATTGAACAACTCAATCAAACAGAATTTACCCAACCTGCTTTATTAACAGCCAGTGTCGCTTTATGGCGCTTATGGTTATTAGAAAATAACCCCTTGCCAGAAATGGCGGCAGGTCACAGCTTAGGAGAATATTCGGCCTTGGTTTGTGCGAATGCCCTAAGTTTATCTGAAGGTGTTAATTTGGTTTCTATTCGGGGGCGGCTAATGCAAGCAGCTGTACCGGAAGGAAAAGGCGCAATGGCGGCGATTTTGGGTTTAGATGACGCTACCGTGAATGCCATTTGCCAAGAAGAATCTAGAGACAATGATAGCGTTGCTGCTGCCAATTACAATGCCGTGGGACAAGTGGTTATTTCAGGCAACACACTGGCAGTTTTGCGTGCCATGGAAAAAGCAAAAGCACAAGGCGCAAAACGTACCATTCAGTTACCCGTGAGTGTTCCTTCACATTGTGAATTAATGCAGCCTGCTGCCATATTGCTGAAAGAAACCCTAAATAGTATTTCCTTTAAATTACCTACCTTTCCTGTTATTCATAATGTCGATGTGAAAGTTCATTTTACTATAGAGGAAATAAAGCAGGCATTAATTGATCAAGTGTTTAAGCCTGTGCGTTGGGTTGAGACCATTCAGTATATGGCTCAGCATGGGGTAACCCATATACGGGAATGCGGCCCTGGCAGCGTCTTATCCAGTTTGAGTAAAAGAATTAATATGACACTTCAATACCAATCATTATCCAATAGAGAAGTATTATGTCCATAGAAAAGCGAGTTGCGCTTATTACTGGAGCAAGTCGGGGTATCGGTAAAGCCATTGCCTTAAAATTAGGACAGGAGCCTGGTTTGACGGTGATTGGCAGTGCGACAACTGAAAAAGGTGCGAATGCCATTACGGAATACCTGGGTGCTGCAGGCATTGTAGGTCAAGGGATTGCTTTAGATATTGGTAGCCCGGTGAGTATAGAAAGCGCTTTGGAACGATTAAACATAATTGCGGGTATGCCCGACATCCTCGTGAATAATGCAGGCATTACCTCCGATAACCTTTTTTTACGAATGGACATCGATGAGTGGTCAAAAGTGATTGACACGAATTTGACAGGCACTTATCGTTTGACACATGCTTGCATTCGTTCGATGATGAAGCGGCGCTTTGGCCGCATCGTGAATATGAGCTCCGTTGTAGGGGTCACCGGGAATGCGGGACAGGTCAATTATGCTGCTTCTAAAGCTGGGATTATTGGCTTAACCAAATCGTTAGCTCGAGAGATTGGTTCTAGGGGAATCACGGTCAATGCGGTTGCGCCTGGGTTTATTGCAACGGATATGACCGAAAGTTTGTCGGAAGAGCAGCATAAAAAATTATTGGAGCAAATTCCCGTCGGTCGGATGGGGCAGCCAGAAGAAGTTGCAGATGTCGTGAGTTTTTTGATTTCATCAAGAGCTGCGTATATTACAGGTGAAACATTGCATATCAATGGTGGTATGTACATGTGTTAAAAATGAGTGTTTGAGTTAAGTATAAATAGGAGAATTTAGAAATGAATAAAATAGAAGATCTCGTCAAAGAAACCATTGCCGAGCAACTAGGTGTGGATAAAGGTAAAGTGGTACCGGAAGCCTCTTTTGTTGAAGATCTCGGCGCAGACTCATTGGATACTGTTGAGTTGGTCATGGCATTGGAAGAGCGATTTGAAACTGAAATTCCAGATGAAGATGCACAGAAGCTATTAACCGTTCGAGATGCGATTGAATATGTAAGTGCGCGCGCCGTTGCAGCCAGCGAATAGGCTTTTAGGCATTAAATAAAGGAGAAAAGGGTGTCTAAAAGACGTGTTGTCATTACCGGGCTTGGTATTATATCTCCCGTGGGTAATCAGGTTGAAGCAGCCTGGCAAAACTTATTAGCGGGTAAAAGCGGAATTAGGCCTATCCAGAGTTTTGACACATCCGAATTTAGCACACGGTTTGCGGGCTTAGTTTCGGATTTTGATGTAGCGCAATATATGCCGCTAAAAGAAGCTCGCAAATGTGATCTCTTTATACAGTATGGTGTTGCGGCCGCGGTCGATGCGGTTCGCAATTCCGGACTCGAATCTTTTGAAGGCTTAAATAAAGAACGCGTGGGTGTGGCTATTGGTTCTGGCATTGGTGGGATTGGAACCATTGAAAACAACCAGAAAACGTTAGCAGGATCTGGGCCACGACGGATTTCACCTTTCTTTATTCCGGCTTCTATTGTGAATATGGCTTCTGGCCATCTTTCCATTATTTATGGTTTTCAAGGCCCCAATATTGCATTGGCAACGGCTTGCACGACGGGCACCCATAGTATTGGGTTAGCAGCCCGATGCATTGCCTATGGCGATGCAGATGTAATGATAACGGGGGGCGCCGAAAGTGCAAGCACACCTTTAGGCTTAGGGGGATTTGCAGCAGCACGGGCCCTGTCTACTCGAAACGAGGATCCTGAACGTGCTTGTCGTCCTTGGGATAAGGATAGGGATGGCTTTGTGTTAGGCGATGGCGCAGGCGCATTGGTATTGGAAGAATACGAACATGCCAAAAAACGCAATGCACCGATTTTAGCCGAATTAGTTGGCTTTGGCATGAGTGGGGATGCTTTTCATATCACCCGACCTGCAGAAGGTGGCAAAGGCGCAGCCGCTGCTATGCGAATAGCTTTAGCGGATGCTGGCCTAAACCCAAGTGAAATACAGTATGTTAATGCACACGCTACCTCTACTTCAGCCGGCGATTTAGAAGAAACCCTTGCTTTGAAATCTGCCTTAGGAATGGCAGCACAACAGATTGCCGTTAGTTCTACTAAGTCTATGACTGGGCATTTGTTAGGGGCAGCAGGGGCAGTCGAAGCCATATTTTCTGTTTTAGCGATACGCGATCAGGTTGCGCCACCGACGATTAATCTAGATAACCCCGATGAAGGATGTGATTTAGATTATGTGCCGCATAGTGCGCGTGAAATGAAGATTGACGTTGTCATGTCAAATTCTTTCGGATTTGGTGGAACGAATGGGACGCTTATTTTTAAAAAGTTGTAAACCTTGAATATACGTAAGCACTTGCTAAGCGATTAATGCCCAAGAGTTATATGATAAAAAAGCGATGTAAATATGGGCTCATTATAGGCTTACTATTAGGCATTATTGCTTCTGTATTCTGTTTTCAATTTTATAAATTTAGCAAACGTCCATTTTCAATACCCGACAGCGGACATGTATTGGTTATCCCGCCTGGCACCTCGGTACAAAAAATTTCGCATCAATTATCGGCTGCGGGGCTTATGCGATCCTCGCACTGGTTTCTGCTATACATCCGTATCCATGGCGCTTGGAATACTCTAAAAGCCGGTGAATATTTTATAAAACCTGGAACGACGCTGAGAGGTCTTATAGATCAATTACAAGCAGGTAGAGTTATACAGCATGCGTTAACTATTGTACCCGGATGGAATTTTGAGCAATTACTGTTAGCGATTAATGACGATCCTCATATCACGCATACACTTTTAGGATTAACCACAGAAGAGATTATGGCAAGGCTTAATCATCCCGGGGAACATCCAGAAGGGCGGTTTTTTCCAGAGACGTATTATTTTCCAGCCGGCACAACGGATATTGCTTTTCTACAACGGGCGTATGGTTTATTGCAGATCAAACTTGCGAGCGTTTGGGACAAACATTATCCAAGTTTGCCCTTACAGTCGGCTTATGAAGCCCTTATTTTAGCCTCGATTATCGAAAAAGAGTCTAGTGAAGCAGATGAATATGCTGAAATTGCAGGCGTCTATATCAGAAGATTAGAGAAAAAAATGCCCTTGCAAGCAGATCCCACGGTTATTTATGGCATTGGAAAAAGTTTTTTGGGAAAATTAAACACGACGCAGTTAAAAAAAATCACACCTTACAATACATATCAAAAAATTGGCTTACCGCCTACGCCGATTGCTTTACCCAGTCTGAAAGCCTTAGAAGCTTCAGTTAATCCTAAAGCGGGGCAGGCCTTGTATTTTGTGGCAAAAGCCAACGGCAAAGGACATGTTTTTTCTAACACATTGCAAGAACATAATGTGGCGGTTATTCAATATAGAAAATCGCTTTCAGGAGTAAAATAAAATGTTTATTACTTTTGAGGGAATAGAAGGGGTTGGTAAAACCACGCAGATAAAATTAATGGCCGAGCAATTGGCAAATGCCGGCATTTCTGCTGTAGTTACCCGAGAACCGGGCGGAACGCCCATGGGTGAGGAAATTCGCGACATTTTACTGAAAGCTCGCCAGGAGCAAGTCGCACCGCTAACCGAATTATTGTTAATGTTTGCTGCGCGTGCTCAACACGTGGATATGGTTATTCGTCCCGCATTGGAACGAGGCCAATGGGTGCTGTGTGATAGATTTATCGATGCCACCTATGCCTATCAAGGCGGAGGACGGGGCGTGCCCCTTGAAACGATTCAGGGGCTTGATCATTGGGTTCTAGGAGATTTTCAACCCAATTACACGTTAATATTGGATGCGCCTATTGAAGAGGGTTTACAACGCATTAATCGCAGAGGCATAACGGATAGATTTGAACAAGAAAAAATGGATTTTTTTCAAAGGGTGCGAGAAACCTATTTAACAAGAGCCAGCTTAGATAAAAATCGCTATAAAATTATCGACGCGAACAAACCTTTACAGGCGGTACAAAGCGATGTTGCCGGGTTTGTGAATACCCTGATAGAGAAAAATTTTGCACGTTGAATGGCCAAAAACAGGCTCCCTTTTATTGGTGGGGACAAATCAAAAATTGGGGATTTCAAACAACAGTGAAGATCCGGATTTTTTAGCACTTGCCTATGCCAGAAAAATCTTGTTGCAAGGTTCAGAACGGAGCGGATCCTTATTGGATTCAAATAGCCACCCCGATTTTCGCTATATTAGTCCTGAGGCCAATTCACAGGTTATCAAAATAGATCAAATTCGAAATTTAATGCATTGGGCAAGCGGAAAACCTCAGGTTGCCTTAACCCAAGTGGCGATCTTATCGCCTGCTCATGCCTTGAATTTACAAGCGGCCAATGCCTTATTAAAAACATTAGAAGAGCCCTCGTTAAATACTTTATTTATTTTAGTCACCGATAGACCCTCGTTTTTGCCAGCAACAATCCGAAGTCGTTGTTATTGGGTAAGATTGCGCACGGCAATTTCGGCAAATATTTCATCCTTGCTTAAAGAAGGCGTGCAAAAAGATTTAGAGGCCCTGAGCAAAAATCAAAGCGATCCTATTTCTGTGGGTATGCAATGGATGAAACTGGATTTAAAAGAAATATTACAGTCTTTACTGATTATTTTATATGAAGAAATGCGCCAAATGACCAAGAGCTCAGGGTTTAGAAACAGTCTCTGGTGGAAATTTTTCGATGCGGTTTTACAAGCAAAACAGTCTTTAGAAGAGCCAAATCAGCCCAATGCACAATTATTAATTGAGTCATTATTGATCCAATATAGGGCAATGCAGGAATGATGCAAACTGCTTTTAATACAGAAGTGTTAAATGCATTACTGAATAATGATACGCAAATGGCCAAAGAATTAGTTTTGGCCGGCAAGGCTATCAATGTTCAAAATGCATCTGGGCTCTGCGCTTTACACATCGCTACCCAGAAAGGGTTAATCGATATGGTATTACTCTTATTAGAGCATGGGGCCAATCCGAATATAAAAGTTGGATTGACCGATGATCCAGTAGGAACCTCTACGCGAGAAAATGTTCCGTTTTTATCCACCGTATGGGTGCAGGATATGCTGACAGAGCTTAAAGGATTGGCAGACAGAACAGCATTGCATATAGCCACCCATAATGGATATTTACAGATTGCGGCACTTTTATTGCAGCAGGGTGCTTTTGTCGATATCCAAGATTCAGGGGGGTGCACGCCGCTTCATTGGGCATGCATTAGCGGCAATATGGATTGCGTACACTTGTTAATTAACCAGGGCGCCAGTATTAATATCCAAGACTTAGCACAAAGTACCCCTTTGCATGAAGCGGTTCGGCATAAACACCTAAGTGTGGTTAAAATTTTACTCGATAAGGGGGCAAACCCTGAACTGCTCGATATTGGGGGAACGACGGCATTAGCACTCGCTGCCGACTGTTCCACTCTTTATAATAGTATATTGATGCATTCCACCCAGATGCCTGCCCACGTCACGCAGCATTAAATAGCGCATTCCCATTATTTCAGATTAAGTTTACTTGGTAACTCTACTGTTTGTTCAATTTTATGGCTTTCTCTTAGCCAATTAACCGCTATACTTTGAATAATATTCAAGAATGATTAAGGATGTCATACATAACATGAAACGGATTTTTATGGGGGCAACTGTTTTATTATTCATGCTCCCGACTGCGTTAAAAGCAGGCATGCCTGAAATCAATGGTGATGCAACGGCCGATCCTAAAAATATTGCGAAAAAAAAGGATCTCCCTTATTTTAATAGCATTAATTTGGGGGGCGTTGGCGATTTACATATTAAACAAGCCGATCAACAAAGTTTAATCGTTGAGGCGGATGAAAAGCTGCTTCCGCTTATCAAAGTATCGGTTAAAGATAAAACATTATATTTAGATATGAAAGATGCCTCAAAATATACTCAAGCAAAGATAAATTATTATCTCAATATCAATCAAGTTGAAACAATAAGCTCTTCAAGCTCTGCCTCCATTTTTATTGAAGAAGGCCTAGAAAGTAATCTACTCAATTTTGCAATTAGTAATCTCGGTCAAGCCAATATTAAAATTAAAGCCAAAAAATTCGTTGCCAGAATTGATGGCGGCGCAAAAATAACGGTTCAAGGGGTTGCCGATGAACAAGACATTCAGATAACCGGTGCAGGGGAATTTGAAGGCACTAAGCTTTTGGGCAATAATGCTACCGTGCAAGTGAACGGTAACGGGATTGTTAAAACACACGTTGCCAAAACTTTATCTTTGAACCTGCCTGATCAGGGTACCGTTAGGTATTGTGGCAAGCCTGTTCTAACCCAGAAAGTGTCTGATACTGCAAATGTAACGCCATTTGAGGAAAAATTTTGTAAATAGGGGTTTAACCCTGCCTAACTTCTTTACCCTTTCTACCTAAAATGCGATGAGTGTATATGCTCATCAAGCAAAATTAAGGATGTTAAGTAGCTTTCGTTGTTAACCATATCTTATGGTAATATCATTATCTTAAAAGAATATTCTCTAAGCGAGGCACTAAGATATGGCAGCAATGTTAGAAGAAAGCAAAGAACAGGTTGAGTTGGCATTAATCACCCGTAGCAATCATCAAGCAACCAAATCAAGCGCACTTTATCATTATGTATTTGAAAACCTGGCTTTATTAACAAGCGAAGGTTATATTATCGACAGAATTAATACTGAGGCGCGCCAAGCCTTTATTGTTAAGCTGGATGCCAAGAACAATCTAACTTCGTTAGTGAGTTTTTTAAAAGATAGCGTTTGCACGGAGTATCATTTAACGATTGATAAATTTTATTCCCAGCATACG
Organism: bacterium; assembly: GCA_027364575.1. Lineage (GTDB taxonomy): Bacteria > Pseudomonadota > Gammaproteobacteria > UBA6186 > Azoamicaceae > CADEGZ01. The sequence goes on along the minus strand of DAHXPC010000015.1, from coordinate 29,784 downwards.
TCACCAAAAGGCGTCAATGGGTTCTCTTATGCGCATACGACGCAAAATTTTCACCACGCTGAAACTAAAATTGAATATTGTATTCATATCTATTTTACAGCAGATGGCGAATATCTTAACTGCCAAGTAAAACAATTGCCTGAAGCCTATTTAATCATAGAAAGCGCAATCGAAAGATTGATTAGGGCGCACAGTCAGGAAGGGGCCAGAATTTTAAGAAAATTCTTACAAGAAAAGTCTGAAAGCTATTTTCGCAGGAGCGATGAGGCAAATGCATTACAACAAAAATTAGATGTGCACAGTAGAAATCTGAGTTTACAGAAAAATCGGCTAAATTTCTTACAGGCTGGCGTCAAGTTTATAGAGCTTATCGATAGGTTAAACTTATATAATGATAAAACTCAAGATATGAGAGGTGTGTTGGTTAAAAAAATTGTTGACCATTTATTATGCAAGCAAGTTGAGAAATCTGTGGAATTAAGTAGTGATGAACCATCATTGACAGAGTGGGAAGAAGAAGCACCCGTAAAAGATGAAATAGATAGGGTTGCTGAAGGTCCAATGATAAAACATAAGGATAATGATTTAAGTTTAAAGGCTATCGAGGCAGCCTCATTATTAAGAAACAAATTAATGTCTCTTATCGTCTTGCCAGAAAGAACATTGACTGATTTAATAAAAATATATGAGTTATCATTTCATTTGCGCTCCGCTTTGTTAGAACTCGTCTTATTAGAAGGGCTTTCCAAGAAATTAGAAAAGAAAAAAACTTCAATTATTATAGAGGTGGAACAGGGGCTTAAAGAGCTACCGACAATTGTTGAGTTGTTGAGCAGATGTTTCCAAGTTGGTGATTTGGAAAATTTTAAACGCTTATACCCTGTTGGGGAAAGTAAAGTAAATTTACTCTTTTATGATGATTTAATTGGAACAATTATTTTTGAAGAGGATCCCGCTGTCAATTTAAAAAAAATAGCCATTTGCGATTATTTGTTTGAAAGTTCCGAAGGGTATAGACATGCTTTAATGTGTATGCGATTTTTAGCTTGGTCAGATGAAACAGGCGTAATAGGCGCATCTACATTAGCAAGAATGTGTGTGGCGGATAATTTTCATAGTTTTTCCATGCTGATAAGACATGGGTTTAGCATAAATTCAAGTGGAATTATTTATCAAAAAAAGGCAATATCTATTTTGAAAAGCTGTATCTTTCTTACTAAAAATACTGCGTATGTGGATTTATTGTTAAAGTCCAATGTGGAGCTCGATATGCCTTGGGAGGAGGTTCTGGACGACCCTCATTCTGCCAATTATAAAAAAATAAATTCTATTATCAAAAACGCAACATTAAGCGGATCCTCCGCCGCTTCTCAGGCAATAAATTTTGACAAAAGATTTTCGATTGGACTGGGTGATAAGGGCTATGAGTGCCTTATTAATATTGAATCTGATCTTCATCTGGCCTGTGATCTTAAGAATTATCCAGCTGCAAAAATTCTTTTAGGAGCAAGCAATTTATCCAGCGTTGCTGCAGCGCTTTCCAGACTAGGTAATCAAAAAGGAATGAATCGATTGTTCCTGGCGTCTGCATTAGAAGGCGGTGTTTTCTGGTGTTCAAATAAAGCGGAAGCCTATAGAGAAGTAGAGCAGGAGGGGCGGCTTGTTACGGAATTTGGTTCCCAAAATATAATAGGTTTTCGTGTTTACCCTGATCAAAAGGAAGAAAATGGCCAAGCACTTGATCTTATAGCATTACTTTGTGCAACTTTTCACGCGAGATGTAAATCTTCTTCTTCTCAAGAATTTGACGCAGCTATATCCACCTTAGAGAACAGGGCCAAACAACTCTCGTCTGATTCTGTAAAAATGCAAGCTTTTGATACATATTATGCGGCTTTGCTTTTACTTTCCCAAAAAGGCATATTGCGTGCTTTAGAAATTCAAAAGTTTATGCAAATCTTCTGTAAAATTGGTAAACGTTTCATGGGGGATGCCGATGAAAATTTGAAAAATAAATTAGGTTATCTATCGTTTGGAATGGCTATTAATGTAGCTGTTAACTCAAAAGATTTTATTGAGCTTAAAAGAACGTCTATATTTGAATATGCTTGTAAATATGTTAAAAACACACCTTATGAATTTAAAGAACCGGAAGTAAAGCCAACAGTTCAAAGCAGTGAAGCGGCAACAGCCCCATCTGAATTGCTGACTGCCTATTTAAATCTCAGAAATCTAGCCAGTTTACCTTCTAAGATTATCCCGATTGGAAGCCAGTCAATAGGGGCTGCATCCAGTTCCCAGACAGATCAAGCACGTAATGTTGCCTCTGCTTCGAGTGAATTGGAAACTTCTAAGGCTAAAAACAAAAAGAAGAAAAAGAAAAAATGAATTGGCGCTGCTTCTCTTTGATAATGTGTCCTAGTGGGAGGGATCTAAGTAACGTATGGTTGCTTGTTATGGGGTATATCCTATAACTGTTGCCTTTTTTAGTCCTAAAATTGATCAAATGGATTTTATCATCCATACTAATTTTATGATTAATGCTTACTTAAAATCAAATCATTTAAAACCAGAGCTCATTACAGAAGAAAATCCTTCTTTATTATTAGAAGCCCTGTGGATTGATGTTTTCTGCCCTTCAAAAAAAGAAGAATTGCTGCTGGAAGCGTGGCTAAAGCTTAATATTCCTAGCCGAGAAGAAATGTTAGAAATAGAAATTTCGAATCGGTTATATACGGAACAAGAAGCTATCTATATGACGGCGAATATTCTGTCAAAGTCGGAGTCGATAGAGCCTAAAATCGACGCGATTACGATTATGAACGCCAATGATCAATTGATTACTGTACGCTATGTTGAAGCCAGTGCTTTTAATTTATTTATTTCTCGACTCCCTAAACTAAAGGAAGAGAACTATCATGCGCTTGATTTAACCATTGAGTTATTAGATGCAACGGTTGATCGTCTCGCCGATGTTTTAGAAAGAATTGCGACTTCTTTAGATAAATGCTCACAAACGATATTTAGGCCACAAGTCACGACCAAAGGCCCTTATATGGTTAACTATAAGCATTTACTGCAGGAAATTGGATCGAATGGCGACCTGTGCACAAAAGCAGGAGAAAGCCTAGTCACCTTTAATTTACTGCTGACCTATTTTGCACGTATTATGCATTCAGCATTAGATGTTGAGCAAAAATCCAAGCTAACCCTCTTAGAAAAAGATGTTCAGGCATTAAGCAACCACATTGGTTTTCTTTCCAATAAAGTCAATTTTCTATTAGATGCAACCCTTGGCATGGTGACGATTGAGCAAAACGCGGTGATCAAAATTTTTTCAATTGCAGCCGTTATGTTTATGCCGCCCACGTTAATTGCAAGCATTTATGGAATGAACTTTAATTTTATGCCAGAACTCAATTGGTATTATGGGTATCCGCTGGCGATAGGGTTTATGATGCTTTCTGCTTGGGTCCCCTATAAAATCCTGCAAAAGAAAAACTGGCTATAAAGCAACTCCCCTTTTACTTTACAGATAGATTTACCGATTTATAGGTCAAAGTTGTGTCAATTGGGAAAATAGCCAAATTGCTAACTATAATCACAATTAGGGTGCCTATTGCATAGGGGTAAAAAATGGACGATTTAAACAAAAAGCCAGGCGTACTGTCACTGACCATTAAGGATAAGGCAGTTTTATATACGGCCTATATGACATTTTCCAAAGATGGAGGTTTATTTATCCCGACTCAGCGGGCATTCCCATTAGGCGAAGAAGTCTCTATGTTATTAACGCTGATGGACGAAACCGAAAAGTTTCCGGTACTGGGTACAGTTGTGTGGATAACGCCAAAAAGCGCCTTGGGAAATCGAGCCCCGGGTATTGGGGTACAATTTAAAGGGGAGGCAGGTCAATTGGTTCGAAATAAAATAGAAACCTACCTGGCAACTGAGTTAAAATCAGATAAGCCCACCCATACGTTATAAATTTAGGTCAGCAACATGTTAGTAGATTCGCATTGCCACCTTAATCTAATTGATTATAAAGCCTTAGGCGTAGAGATGGATGCGGTGATTGAAGCCGCATTGAAGAATGGTGTAGAGCATATGTTATGCGTAGGGACAACCTTACACGATGTAGACACGATTTTAGCTATTGCCAACAGCAATGCGCATATATCGGCTTCCGTTGGACTACATCCCAATGAACCGATTGAAGTAGAGCCTAGCATTGAGCACTTAATTGTTTTGGTCGCAGATCCTAAAGTGATTGGAGTGGGAGAAACAGGGCTTGACTACTATCGTTCCAGTGGTGATTTATCGTGGCAAAAAGAGCGGTTTTCGAATCATATTCATGCCGCTAAAGCGTCGCATAAACCTTTAATTGTTCATACGCGTGAAGCTAAGAAAGATACGCTAGATATTTTAAAGGCGGAAGGTGCCGATACGATTGGCGGGGTGATGCATTGCTTTACCGAAGATTGGGAGACCGCTAAAAAAGCTTTAGATCTGAATTTTTATATCTCGTTTTCTGGCATTCTGACGTTTAAAAATGCGGTGGAATTGCAAGCAGTGGCAAAGCTTGTTCCTATCGATCGGATATTAATTGAAACAGATTCTCCTTATTTGGCGCCTATACCGTATCGAGGTAAAATAAATCAACCTAGGTATGTTAAACAGGTCGCAGAATTTATGGCACAGCTAAGAAATATCTCTTTTGAAGAAGTGGCCATGAAAACCACGGAAAATTTTTATCGATTATTTTTTGCACAAAAATAGTCAAAGGCATTATTATATGGGTATTCCTAGAGAAATCCCTTTGGGCTAGAGTGTGAAGGAGAGATACTACAATGGTATTCAGCATTTTCTCACCGGCTTTTAACCATCAGGGTAGTATTCCTTCGCAATATACCTGTGAAGGGCAGGATATTTCCCCTCCGATAGCTTGGTCAAATATTCCAACAGCGGCTAAAAGTTTGGCATTGATTGTCGATGATCCCGATGCACCTGATCCTCACGCGCCATTAATGACCTATGTACACTGGGTTTTATATAATATTCCAGTGACTGCCAATGGATTTTCTGCTGGGATCACAGAGAAATCATTACCAAAAGGAACTTTGCCAGCCTTAAATGATTGGCACCAAATTGGATATGGAGGTCCATGTCCGCCGATTGGAAATCATCGTTACTTTTTTAAATTATATGCTTTAGATGTAGTCCTGCCGGATTTACAGCTGCCTTCAAAGGCTAAACTTTTAGAGACTATGCAAGATCATATTATAGAAAAAGCAGAATTAATCGGAACGTATCATAAGGTAAAGGTAAGCTAATTCAGTGATTAACAAGGAGTAGAAATGAAAAATCTTAGTTTATGTATAGCGGGTCTTATTTTTTTAGCCATAGCAGCGGCTCAATTTTTAAGGTTTCATTTTGGTATTATGCTAATCATTGGGAATAATCATCATATTCCATTAGGGGTTTCTTTATGGGGATCGATTTGTGCAGTGATTTTAGCCTTGTGGATGTTTTTGGCCGCGAGTTTTAAAAATTCTTAAGACAGAGGAGCCTAATCGATTGAATATTTTGTCATTTGATTTAGAGCTTAATCAAGATCCCACCGGTGCCAAAATTATTGAAATTGGTGCCTGTGTCGCGAATATCAACAGTGGAGAAATCCTGGAAAGTTATTCTGCATTTGTAAACCCTGAGCAAGCACTGACAGAATTTATTATTCAATTAACCGGCATTTCACAACAACAAGTGGATGCGGCCGGTTGTCTAGAAGATGCCTATTTAGGCATGGTAACGATGGCAAAATCCTATGAGTGCTTGCGCATGCCACTGGTATGGGGAATGGGGGATGGCTTGGCTTTAAGACAAGAATTGCCTGCCCACGTTGAGTGGCTATTTGGTTGGCGAGAGTTAGATGTTAAAGCGGTCTTTCAAGCTTATCAGATGGCAAAAGGAGAAAAAATACATGCAGGTCTCGCCAAGGCTTTAACGCGGCTTGGACTGACTTTTAAAGGTATAAAACATCGGGCAATCGATGATGCAATCAATACGTTTCATATTTATCACGCGCTGCTTAAGAAATTTTCTCAGGCGATATAAAGAAATTTTGTAGAAAAAATTGCGCCAACTCAAGTCTGGGTTATATCTCCCGGTGGGGAGCCTCAGAGCGTTGAGTTGGCAGCAGGTAAATGCGCATTCAAATTTATGTTAACGGCCGCGTTGAGTGGTTTCCTCAATAACGGTCTCTTCATAAACTTTGCCCCCTTTTCTTATGCATTCTTCAGGAAGCGCAGCTTTTATGGTTGCACCGTTTTTACCAATGCACTTAAATTTTTCATACGTAGATTGGGTATCTAAAATGACTCTTCCATTTGGGGTTTTATGCCGTACAACGGCTTCATTTTTTACCCAGTTTTTACCTGCAGTCGTTTCAGTATAGGCACTGCTTCCATCGGTGCGAACACAGCCTAAACTGGTACACAGCACAGTAGAGGTCAATAAAGCTAAAATGATTTTTTTCGAGTTGACTAGTTCCATGTTTGTCTCCTTAAAACAGCATCACAATGAACGAAGTTTTGAAGCAATATTTAGAAAAGCTAAATATTTTTTACAACTATTTTGAAAATAGTCATTTTATAATTGCATTTATAATATGACTTGTCAACGAAGGAATTTAACAATGGCGTGCAATAGATATTAGGGTCTTCCCAGCGAAGTACGACGCCCGTGTGAATTTGCAGTATTGCTCGGGCGTCGTTTTATTCTAATTTTAACAATAGCATTTGCGTTGGCTAGTTTACTTTTAGCTTTCAATTCGCCATGCAGCACGGCTATCGCGTATATCTCTGCAGGCTCGGCCTTGAACTTTTTCTTGCTTGCCATCAATCATGACCGTACTCACATAGTCTCTACAGACAAGATTCTGTGCGGATAACTCTTGGGTGCGAGTGACTTTAAAACTACCAGAATGGTTGTTATTTGGATTTTTCCAACCATGTTCTTGATAATCAGGTGCTTTCTCAAGGGTATCGAGCATTGTATGTTTAGCTAACTGTTTATCTTTTTCGTCCATCTGGTAGCCGATGGTTCCCCCTAAATAGGAGCCCGCCATTGCCCCAATTGCCACACCTACTAATCTTCCAGAACCGCCACCAAACTGTGAACCCAATAGAGCCCCTGCTGCGCCACCCAATAATTGGCCTCCGGTTTGTTTAGGGCCAGCACCCGCGCAACCAGTTAGAGTTAAAACTAATGTCGCGGCAACCGTTAACTTTTTAATATTCAACATATAAACTCCTAATTAATATCGCTAGAGGCTGTCATTTACGTGTAGATCCTTGTTATCGCCCTATTTAGTCGAGCTTTATTTAAGCATTTACCGAAATTATAGTAGAGATCTCATGAAATGAAGTCAATTATGTTTTGTCTAGGGTTAATGAGAGGTTATAGAGTGCCCGCATTTAACTGTTTCAATTTGAATGGTACTGTGGGTAATGTTAAATTTTTGTTCTAAGAGTTCGCTTGCTTTTTTTAAGAGCAGTTGATTATTGTCTGTCGGATTAGCGGTGACAAAATGGGCGGTAAGGCTAATTTTACCATTCGTCAGCGCCCAGACATGCAGATCATGCACATCGGAAATTTCGGTTAATTGTTTTAATGCATGATTAATTTCTTCAATATTAATGCCTTCTGGAACGCCTTCTAGCAAGATATTAATACTTTCTTTTAATAATGACCAACTGCGGGGAAGGATCCAGATGGAAATTCCAACCGCCATCATAGAATCTACATAGGCCCAGTCTGTATTTTGAATGACAATAGCCGTTAAAATAACCACTAAAGAGCTTAGCATATCGGCTTTTGCATCTAGATAGGCACTCTTAATGTTTAAGTTTTCTTCGCTACTTTTTTGCAGTAACCGCGCGCTAAAGAAATTAATGGCAACCCCTATACTGGCGACAACGACCATGCTTGTGGTTTGTATGGGGTGAGGAAAAAAGAATCTACTATAGGCTTCATAAAAAATATAAAAAGCAACGAGAAACAATAGCGCTGCATTAAAAGCGGCCGCTAAAATTTCAAAACGATAATACCCAAAAGTACGTTTGGTATCCGCTTTTCTTTTGCTGAGCTGTATAGCAATAATGGAAATGATCAGTGCTGCGGCATCGGTAAAAAGATGAGCAGCATCTGACAACAATGCAAGGCTATTGCTAAAAAAGCCACCGCCTATTTCAAGGATGATAAAGGCAACTTTTAAGACAAGTGCTATCCATAGTCGTTTTTCACTATTCAGATTTTGGAGTCTAGCTTTGTAATTCATACAATCTCAGTTTATTCGTTTGGTGAGGCGATAATTCGTTTTATTTCAGTTATCGTTTCTTCCGATTTCTGTACAGAATAGGGTATAGGCTTTTGAAACCCCCATACCGGGGTAGGCCATGCTTTATCCCCTATAAAACGGGCGATAATGTGTACGTGTAATTGTGGCACAATATTTCCAATACTGGCTATATTTAATTTGTCCGCTTGGTATAAGTTTTTAAACAATTTAGAAAGCGTTATGGTTTCTAATAATAACGCTTGTTGTTCTGAAGGTGTTAGCTCGAATATTTCTGAAACCTGTGCTTTGCGTGGGACAAGAATTATCCAGGGAAAGCGCTCATCATTCATCAATAATAAGCGGCAAAAGGCGAGATCCGTTATATAAAGAGAATCCGCGGCAAGACGGGGGTGGAGTTCAAAATGTATGCCCGTTGTCATTGGGGGGACGCTAGGGTGTCTATAATGGCTTTTACATGCCCATTCACCTTAACTTTAGGCCAGACTTTTGCCAATTTGCCTGATTTGTCAATTAAAAATGTGGCACGTATAGTTTTTTCGCTTTCTAAAACCTCATATGCTTGATGAACCTTTAAATCGGGATCACTGAGCAATATAAAATTTAAATTGAATTTTGTCTGAAATTTCTGGTGACTCGCTATAGAGTCTCTGGAGATCCCAAACACGACACACTCTTTTTGATTAAGCGATCCCAAATTGTCTCTAAAATCACAGGCTTCTTGCGTGCATCCAGGGGTATTATCTTTAGGATAGAAATAGAGGATCACATACTTATTTCTAAAATGCGATAAGCAATATTCTTGACCATCGTGGCCGGGTAGGCAAAAATCCGGGGCTAGGGCATTTTCATTTAGCATAAGCGATCCCTTTTATTCAGTTTGAATTAAAAATTTTATACTTAAATGCATTAAATTCCTACCCCAATTTATTCTTAGTTAACAAGCTTTTTTTGTTTGTGCTTATATCGCATTAGCCTGTGGAATACCGCTAACCTATAGTTATACCCCATAAAAAGAAATTTGGGGCAAGGAAATGGCTTTATGCCTATTTCCTGGGGAATGCATTTTGACTTGATGTTTCTTTCGCATTTGCTCTAGGCGGACGGTTGTCTGAAAGTCTAATTCTTTATGGAGCTCAATAATATGCGCCGTATCTGTTTTAAACTTTACTTTTTGTTCATCGGTGATTAATTGGGCAGAAAGGTTTCTTTTTTGCATCTCACGTACGCTGATCAGATCTTGTGTCCACTTGGCATTTCCGAGCGCTGGGTACGTTAAGTCTTTGTCTTCAGAAGATTTCACTTGCTGTTGTACTGGTATTTCAATACACAGGAGCGCAGGGGGCTTTTTAGCGCATCCGATTGTCCCCGTTAGGACTGCAGAGACCAGTAGAAATTTTATGATAGGGTTCACCCATTGCTCCATTTCTTATGTTTATTATTCAGTTTAGCAGCATATGTTTGACCTGGGGCGTATGAGGGGATCCTTTTATCGTGGTGAAAATTAAATTAGGCTTTTGATAACCATTGGCAGGGCGTTTAAAGGCCGATATCGAAACTTTATAAATGTATTGTTTTTATTCTATAGAGAGTGGATAACATGGACAACCACACCCCAGATTGTAAACTCAATTTCTTCCGTAATTTCAAGAGGGCTATAACGCGGATTTTCCGGCAATAAGCGCAGTCGTTTCTGTTGTATTTCTAATCGTTTGACCGTGAGTTCCCCATTGACTGCAGCAATAACAATTCTTCCATTCGTGGGTTCAATAGAGCGATCGACGATTAAGATGTCATCTTCATGAATGCCAACATTGATCATAGAATCGCCTTCTACGCGTACAAAAAAGGTAGCAGAGGGTCTTTGGACTAAATGTTGATTCAGATCTAAATGGTTTTCAACGTGATCGTCGGCAGGAGAGGGAAAGCCTGCTGCTACTCTTGAGGCATAGAAGGGAATAGAGAAGGTGTCGACCGCCTTTTCCTGTGGTTTTGGATAGGGGTAAATATTATCAAATACGCTGATTGTATCTTGTGTGGCTTTATGAGCAAGGAGTTCTTCAATTTGCGGTATTAAGCTAACTGGAACACGTATCGGTTGGGTTAGTTCTTTATATTTACCGGTACCTTTAGGGCGGCCCGATCCAGCTCTGTATCCGCCGGCATTTGTTTTTTTGCTCATGGTTAAATCCCTCTTGATTAATGTGCAATAATCAAATACAGTATGAAGTAGATATTCATTAATTACAAGGCCTACTTACTTTAAGGAGAATCATATGTCATCTAATCCACATTTCGTTAGCACTTTTCAAAGCCAACCTGCAATGGGTTTTTCTCAGTTACAATACCTACAAGATAGGGTAGAAACGTTGGAGACCCAGCTACAAAATGCCATCGCCGCCTCCCTTAAAAAAGAAGCTTATGCCAATACCTTGGAAACCGATCTGGAGCATATCATTTTGCAACTGAAGCGCCTAGAAGTGGTGAAATAAGCGTATTGTCTGTTGTGCCTAAGGCGTTTACGCGCGGCTCGCAATTATAGCAGAACAATTGGCAACTGTGGGTTGTCAATATCTGGCTGCAAAATAGGCGGAGTTTGGCTGAATTAAAAAACAGCCCTGGATTCATTAATCGACTTAGGCTACGATATACTCCAGTTCAATCATCCAGTCTTCCGAGGTGTCCTATGCTCGTTAAACCCAAGATAAGGGGCTTTATTTGTACCACTGCACATCCTAGTGGATGTGAAGCCAATGTCATGGAACAAATAAAGTATATACAAAGTCAGGGTTTACTCTCCAATGGGCCCAAAAAAGTTCTGATTATTGGGGCGTCCACCGGTTACGGCCTTGCCTCGCGCATTACGGCGGCCTTTGGCAGCAAAGCAGAAACCGTGGGTATATTTTTTGAAAAAGAACCAACAGAAGATCATACAGCTACAGCAGGGTGGTATAATTCTGTCGCTTTTGAAACAGCGGCTAAAGACCAGGGTTTGTATGCCAAAAGTATTAATGGAGATGCTTTTTCAGATGCTATTAAAGAGAAAACTATCGATCTTTTGAAAGCGGAAATGGGGCCTGTCGATCTCGTGGTTTACAGCGTTGCATCGCCACGGCGTACCCATCCTAAAACAAATTATACAGCCAAATCCGTTTTAAAGCCGATTGGGGGACCGGTGACCGTTAAGACACTGGATACAGATAAAAAAGAAGTCAAAAGCATTACGATTGCCCCGGCTACTGAAGAAGAAATCAATGACACGATTAGTGTGATGGGCGGGGAAGATTGGGAAATGTGGATAGATGCTCTCGATAAAGCAGATCTATTAGCAGAAGGGTGCAAAACCATTTCTTATACATATATTGGTGCCAAACAAACCTGGCCAATCTATGGCAAAGCGGCTATCGGTAGAGCAAAGGAAGATCTCGATAGAGCCGCCAAAGCACTGAATATACGGCTTAAAAAACATAAAGGATCGGCTTCTATTGCCGTTATGAAAGCCATTGTTACGCAAGCAAGTTCGGCTATTCCCATTATGCCGCTTTATATTTCTTTATTATATAAAGTCATGAAAGAGGAAGGCGTTCATGAGGGGAGTATTGAACAGATTGCCCGACTATTTTACACCCAAATTTGGGGTTCAGAGGCTTTGCGCATAGATGAAACAGGCAGAATCCGTCTAGACGATTGGGAACTTCGCCCGGAAATTCAAACAACGGTTGAAGAACTATGGGAAAAAGTGAATACCGATAATTTGAATGAAATGACCGATTTTAAGGGATATCAAGCGGAATTTTTAAAATTATTTGGCTTTGGTTTTTCCTCTGTGGATTATGAAGCGGATGTAAATCCCATTGCTTTATTGAATACAGATTAAGCCTCTATATTCAATTGTCGAGTAATGCTTTTTGAATGGAGAAAGCAGAAAATAAATATCGGTTTATACTGTCTATATTGAATAAGACAAAGAGAGAAATCGTGATTAATTCGCCATTTGGGCATCCGGCGTGGATTGAAATTGATTTAATACAATTTAAGAAAAATATTCTTAATATTAAAAAACATATTGGTCAAACCCGTTTATGCCTGCCGATCAAAGCCAATGCGTATGGACATGGCTTGATACCCATCGCAAAGAGTGCGTGCGAGGCAGGCGTAGAATATTTAGGCGTTTCTTGTTTGCAAGAGGGCGCACTTTTACGCCATGCAGGTATTCAAATTCCAATTTTAGTGTTAGGGGCAATTCACCAAGAACAAATTGCTGAATTAATACACTATGATTTAGAATTTACCATTGCTTCATTTTATAAAGCAAAAATGGTTGCCGAAATCTGCCAACAATTAACCAAAACCGCTAAAGTTCATTTAGAAATTGATACGGGTATGCAGCGCACCGGGGTGCGTATAGACACGGCTCCTAGCGTCATCGAATTTTTAGATAATCATCCTTGTTTTGAATTAATCGGTGTCTACTCTCATCTTGCGACCGCCGATGAACCGCAAAACCCGTTCGCGCAGTCTCAAATTCAAAAATTTAAACAATTTATCGAGGCGCACATCGCAACAAGAGATAAAAAAATATTGTGTCACATAGCGAATTCGGGCGGCGTTGTGCATTTCCCGGATTCTTATTTGGACATGGTACGACCGGGTATATTGGCTTTTGGCCATTATCTACCCCTCACTCAAGCCTTTAAAGACATACGGCCACTTTTTAGCGTAAAAGCCAAAGTAGCTTATTTTAAAGTTGTCCCTAAAGGTGAAGGGGTTGGTTATGGGCATCGCTATACGACAGAGAGGGATACTCGGATTATTACGATACCCTTAGGGTACGGCGATGGATTACGAAGATGTTTATCCAATAAAGCGCATATTTTAATGAAAGGCAAACGTTATCCAATTGCCGGCACCATTTGTATGGATCAATTCATGGTGGACATTGGACAAGATCCTGCCTATGTAGGGGATATCATAACCATTATTGGTGAAGATGGGCATGAATGCATGAGTGTGAACGAAATGGGTAGATTGTGTGAAACCATTTCCTATGAAATACTGTGTGGATTTAATAATCGCTTACCACGTGTCTACCATTTGGAAAATGGCAGTCAGTGGGAAAATGCGTTTCTAGATTGCGCGCTATAGATAACGGTTGTATTGGGAAAAAATGTCTAATATTAAGCAATTTCCTGCAAAAAACAAATCGGGTTTAAGCCCTTCAGTGCCTCACGACCCCAAAGCGGAAGTTGTTAATATTGAGCAAAAAATTAACGAAGCGATCGAATGTCGATTGGGGAATTTTGTCAAAGAAATCCAAGCCTTAAAAACCAAACAGAAAAAAATAGAGGCCTATCAAAAGGCTTGCAGCAAGCTTAAGAGTGATAAAAAGCATAAAAAAAAGAAAGCCAAAAAACCCGCTAAAAAGCCTAAAAAATAAAGGATTTTCTCGTAACAGATCTGAGTGGCTATTCGCTTGAAAAACCATTATTTTTTGACGGTATACAGGCTTTCTGCCTTGCTTGAGATTTTAATGTTTTGGGCAGAAAAGGTAGAATTTAGGGTTCGATGTAGGCTATCTACAACTTGTTTTCTATCGAATTCATTGTTTAAATTAATCCAAAACTCCATTTCAAATACAAAAAAAGTTTCTGTAATTTCACTCAATAAAATTCGAGGAGAAGGATTCTTTAAGATAAAATTATTATTTTTCAAGATATTTGACAGTAGCTCATCCGTTTTTGCAATGGCGCTATTGCTTTGAATGTAGATAGGTAGGCTCATTTTTAAAATTGTGTCATTCAGTGTCCAGTTAATAATATTTTGCTGGAGGATGTTGCTGTTGGGAATAAGCAAGTTAATGTTGTCCTCTGTACAAAGACTCACACATCTCGCGCCAATATGAATGACTTTTCCAATGACATTTTTTACTTCAATCGTATCTCCCAATTTGATGGGCTTTTCGATCATTATAATAAGCCCGCTAATAAAATTGTTAATTATATTTTGGCTGCCTAGCCCGATACTTAAGGCTAAGGTAGTACCGATAACGGTTAGCGTGGCAAGCGGGATATTGCAAATTTCTAATACAAAAAACCCCATCACAAGAATGAATAAATAGTAAGAAATACGTTCTATGGAACAGGCGGCATGTTGGTCAAGCTTGTTACTCACAAACAGTTTATTGCGAACAAAACCACTAAAAAGTTTTGCATATCGAAATCCAAAGCTAAATAAAAGCAAACTTATCACAATATTTGAAACAGCAATCGGCTGGTTATCCACTTTAAATAAGACATATTTCCAGACGTGTAAAAACTTAGTCAGTATGTCGTTTAAAATCAACCTAAATGGATGTTCGCTGTGAATAATTTTAAGAGTTTCTTGAATAAATTCCATTTCTGCACATGCTCTGGCTAATAAAAAATTGGCATCTTTTAAAATATAGTGCAATTTTTACCGATCGCCAGATATAGGATCCCGGATAGGTAAGCATAAGTAGGTGTGCAGGTAATAAGGGTTTTCCTAATAAAAAGTGGGGACTTGTTAAAGTTCCCCACTGATATTGGGCTTTATCCATTAAATTGTTTCATACGTTCTTTTACGCTCAAAGCTTGGTGATTGAGCTTGGCTGGCTTAGAAATTTGCATTTCTGCCGCTTTTTTAGCAGCGGCTTCGAATGCAGATAAGGCCTTTACCATTGCCCCCCCGTGATTAGATCCACCTGCCAAAATCGCGTCTATAGTAGTATCCGGTACAATAGCGGTTCCGGTTGCATTATTTAATTTCTGATGTGTAAATCCATTAATTAAAGATTTCATTTTTTCACTGGGTGTTGACATAATGGCCTCTCCTTAAAAAAGTATGATGAATGTTATTTTTATTACACTATCGATATAGGTCAATTACAGCATGGCAACACAGTTAAGTCAACTAAAACATAAATTGTTAATTCATGTAACTGCACGTTTAATGCAGTAAACTTAGCTGAAGTGGAAAGGTGGGCACGATTGGAAAAGTGGATAGATGTTGCCAACATCAAGCAATGGGCATTTTATTGTAAACAAAAGAGTATTAATATAATTTGTAAAAGGAACCTATGGTGCTTTCAAATATTGCGTATGAACTAAGTTTTTTTTTAGAAAACAGTCAATTATATTTATTTCCTTGGTCGCTTTGCTTAGGCGCTCTATGGGTTATTAATATTCTCAACTGGCTATCGGGATCAAAATTAAATGCATACGGGATCCAATCGCGCCGAGTACGAGGATTAACGGGGATTATTATTTGCCCAATTATTCATCAAAATTTTAATCACCTGTTTTTTAACTCTATTCCATTATTTGTTTTAGGCTTAGCGATCCTAGCTCAAGATCTCAAAATCTTTTATACGCTAACCGCTAAGGTAATAATAATCGGGGGCGGGTTGGTTTGGCTTTTGGGGCGTCGTTCTATTCACATCGGGGCCAGTGGATTGGTTTCGGGCTATTTTGGCTATATCGTCTATATGGCGTATTATCAGCCGGGCATTACCAGCATTTTTGTGGCAATTTTTGCCATATACTATTTTGGCAGTATATTTTTTGGTATTTTCCCACAAGAAGAAAGGGTTTCTTGGGAGAGCCATCTTTTTGGCTTTGTAAGTGGTATTGCAAGTTTTTATACGAGCTCTTTTTACACTGTCAGGGGGAAAAAGGGATTGTTCAGCTTCATCACATTTGCTCTCGAAAAGCTGGGTTTTTAATAAAATTGCCTTAATTTCTACGTGGATAATTCCTTGACATCCCGAAACTTTTTGCTATCTTTATAACTATACCTGCCGGGCCTATAAAGGGCCAAAGCGTTAAGCCAAGTTATAAGGAAATAGGGGCAAAATGTTCGTAGACAGTAGTACTGAAAAAATGATTGCCAGATATCATTTTTTCTCAAAATATTCTGCAGTTTTAACAACTTTTATTGGCTTTGCCGTTTGTATAGGATGGATTTTTGATATCGGAATACTGAAAAGTATTTCTTCCAATTGGGTTACCATGAAACTAAATACCGCACTTTGTTTGATGTTTCTTGGGTTGACTTTATTATTGCTGCTGAATAAAAAACCTAGCCTTGTTGTTTATAGTCTATTGTGGGTACCGATTGCGATTTCAAGCCTTACTTTATCTGAATATTGGCTGGATCTTGATTTATTTCTTGATCAATTTTTTGTGAAAGAAACACTAAACAGTGCAGATTCAGCATTTCCTGGGCGTATGTCTCATCTTACTGCGTTGGATATTTTATTATGCAGCTTATCATTATTATGTTTTAAAACAATTCGATCAAATACTAAAGTATGGCTAACACAAGTGTTAGCAATCTTAGTTTTTTTAAGTTCTCTGGATTCACTTTTTGTGTATGCATATGGGGTAAGCCCATTGGATGGTATAGCACATTACACGCAAAATGCTTTGCATACCTCTGTAACTTTTTTAGTGTTGTCTATTGGAATTTTTTTAATTAAGCCTAATGTAGGCTTGGCAAGCGTATTAACGTTGGACAGTATTGGTGGGAAATTAGCCCGTCGTTTGTTACCAATGGCAACTTTTATACCTCCTGTTTTAGGCTATCTAGTATTGCAAGGCCAGCATTTAGGATTCTATGGCAGTGATTTTCAACTTGTTATTATGGTGACATTGTTTATTCTTATCTATAGTACATCCCTGTGGAAAACTGCACTTTCATTGCATAAGATCCAAAAAAATTATGTCTTTTCGAATCAACAAAATCAGAAATTGCTTTCCACCAATAAACATTTGAAAACAATGTCCAGCTATGATTTTCTAACTGGATTGCCTAATCGCAATTACTGTCATCATCTTTTGGAACATGCCATTAACCGTGCCAAACGCAAAAACACTTCGATTAGTATTCTTTTTGCGGATATCGATAATTTTAAAAATATTAATGATAATTTTGGCCATGAGGTGGGTGATAGGCTGCTGATTGAGGTTGGTAAGCGGTTGCGGCTGGGTTTGAGAGAATCCGATATTTTAGCACGTATTGGTGGTGATGAATTTATCATTATTGTCGAAGATCCTGTGGATATCAAAAATATTGAAACAGTTGCAAAAAGGGTTAATGATACGTTAAAGGCGCCTGTTAACATTAACGAGCACATTTTATGTGTAACAATCAGTTTAGGAATTAGTTTTTTTCCTCAGGATGGAGACAATATGCAAATATTAATTAAAAATGCAGACATAGCAATGTATCATGCAAAGAAATCAGGTAAAAATAGTCATCAACTCTATATGTCTGAAGAGCGTAAATCGAAATAATAAATGGGAAATCCGATTACGCGGGCAATCGTTAAATTAGACATCAATATGGCATTATTTTAGTTTACGCAACCCGGATTAAGCCTACACCCAATATAAGAAAGGCGATCCCAATCCAGCCTGTTGGTCTTAAGCATTCTTTGAATAGGCTTATTCCTAATAATGCAGTACTGGCAAGCCCAATTCCCCCCCATATAGCATAGGCTACCGAAAGACGAATGCCTTCAATTGCAAAACTAAGCGCTGTAAATGCGCCAAATACACATGCCATTGCGCTCAAAGCATAAAGCTTTTTTTCAAAACCGTTCGATAATTTTATTAAAATATTGGCGATCACTTCAAATATAATACTTAAGGCTAAGTAAAAAAAATGAATATGTTCATACATGGGAAGCATGCGTTTATCCTAATTTTTTTCGCGTATTTTTAATCTATAGCCACCGTGCTTTAACAAAAGGGCACCGGCAATAATGATAGCGATCCCGGTTATCTGTATAAAGTTAAGAGGCTCCTCAAATAATAAGACGCTGCATAGGGTAATTAAGATAAGCCCAATACTTTCCCAGATCCCATAAGCAACGGCTAGTGGAATGCGTTTAATCGCGATGGATAAAGAGCCATAAGAAAAAAATAATAGCATATACATTGCACCCATCCCAACGGCGGGCGAGTTTTCTGCAAAATGCTTCATCGTTAACACTGCTATCACCTCGAAAATGATTGCAGCTAACATAAATAGCCAATAATACATGGTTTTCCTAACCTGCTATCTTTAGAATAATTTAAAGATATTATTCTATTGTATAGAAGAAAAAGAAATCTGTCTCGTTATAAGTTGGGTGTTGACTAGGGAAAATACCATTGGCAAATGTATTAGATTGTGTAAGATCTGCTGTATCAGGAATAATCCAAAACTTAAAAAGAATGCCAGTTCTATTGAATACGAATAAAAAGAAAGCATTTGATAAGCACCTAGGCTTTATCGTATACAGAAAGAGTAAATTAACAAACTTTTCTAAGTAGGTAGGTCAGGAATATAGTAATATGCCTGTAATAACGGCCAAAGCGCCCACTATGGCGAATATATTGGAAATAATCAGAACGCGATCTTTTAAAACGAGTCCATATGCCAGCCAACTTGAAACTGAAAGGAGTCCAAAAGCAAAGGCAACAAGCGATACGCCTTCTGCATTTTTAAGCGAAAATATTTTATAGGCTTGCAAGTAAAAAACCATTTGTCCTGCAAAACCGATAAAAAACATATATTTTTCAAAAGTTTTATTCATATTGTCTTATTGAATCATAATCATCGATCTTGAGTCAAATTTTAGACTGGTAATTGAAAAAGTAAAGGAGTATCTTAAAATAAATAAGGTGAAAATAGGAAGGTTATCATATATCATATCGGCGAAGATATATTGGCTGTTATGTTCAATTTTAGTTACGATATGTTACTTCAATATAGTGTAAAGGGATTTGATTAAATTTCAGAGATAATTCGCTATGATAAATTTTAATGACGATTTTCCAAAAATAAAAGTCTTGGTAATAGAAGCTGATTCTATTGCAGCCCATATGGCTACAACGGCATTAGAAGCAAAAGATTGCATCGTCGATTGGGTTTCCAGCGGGAAGGCAGCGTTAGAAAAAATAAACGATTGTTATCAACTTATATTGCTGGATGTTAGACTTCCGGATATTGATGGGTTTAAGATTGCTAAGATTATCAAAAGTGAGTACTCTGGAAATTTCATCCCGATTGTTATTATAACGGATCATGAAGAAGGACATCAGAGCGCATTAGCTAAAAAACTCGGTATGAATGGCTATTTTTCCAAACCCATTACGACAGAAAAGTGTGATTTATTATTAAGTAAACTTGTTTTTGGTAGTTGGGATAAAGAATATTTTTATTTGTTTGAAGCGACAGAAATAGAGGCTTAACAAGCCTGGCGTATAGGTGTATAAGTTGCAAGTATTTACAGTTGAATGCTGCAATAATAAATTGATAAACTGAACTCAACTACGCTGTTATGCGTGGGGGGGAGGTGTAAATTGAAAACCGATGAGCAGCTTTACCATGAAATTATTGAGAAACTAAATTTTTCTCCTGAAGTGAATACGGCTGATCTCGCCGTGTCAGTCCATAATGGAATTGCCACTTTAGGTGGCTCTGTGGTTATCTATAGTGAGAAAATTGCCGCTCAAAAGGCTCTTCTGAGTATTGAAGGGATTAAGGGGATCATTAATGACATCAAAATCACCCCAGCAGCATGCCGTAGTGATGCTGACATTGCGAAAGCTGCAATAAACAATTTATCTGTACGCGCGGATATTCCTGTTGATAACATTAAAGTTCTTGTTGATGACGGTTACCTGATACTTGAAGGGGAAGTAACCTGGAATTATCAAAAATTAGCGGCGGAAGAAGCAGTATGCCATATTTTTGGGGTTAAAGGGATTGCGAATTATATTGAAATAAAACCCAAAGCGATAATCCCCATAGATTTAAAAGAAAAAATCCTTAAGGAATTTGAAAGAAATGCGTTAATTAATGCGAATAATATTGATGTGGAAATTCAGGGCAATAAAATCATTCTAAAAGGGAAAGTGCGTAATTGGGCAGAATTGTTGGAAGCTGTGCAAATTGCTTGGTCCGCACCTGGGGTTAAGGAAGTGGATGAACGTCTGACAATTCTATAAAGGTAAATCACTCCACGACACATTGGCATTCTGAATAAAAGCATTAATCTACCGAAAAAAATGTCGATCCCCTTAGTAGGATCTCTAGAGTGAATAATTTGCCCTTTAATCCAATCATAAAGAAAATAATATCCAGATAAAAATGAGAAAGACATTTATGATCCGCATTATGATAATGGATGGAGCAAAATAGCCAGAGAATAAAATAATAACTGACATTATTAAGAAAAAATGTAAGATGCTCTTATTTAGATCTGAATTTAATGCGAAGATACACTTATCTTGATATGCTAACAAACCATCTACAATTCAGTTACTTAGACTTCCAATTATAGGTTGAAATAATGCTAAGAAAATTTTGCTGCATTTAAGGGCGGAAAGTTAAACAAACGTCAGTTTTGAAAGAGGATTTCACCGACCTGTGTTAATATTCAGTTTGTTAGAAATGGCAAAAATGTCCCAGATTTATGAGGTTGGCTGGTATTATCAGTGGGTTTTAATTTCCTAATCTTCCTTTCGATTGTTATTAAATTAAGCAACCCAGTTTTTTTGTGAAAGAAAATTTCAACACTTTGCAAGTGGGCTTCAAAAAACAGCAAAATTTGAAAAGTGGTGTTCAATAAGTGGTAAGATTTTGTATAGAGGATTTCAACAAATGCTCATTGAAAATAGTGGTTTATGATTGAATTTAGCTCCTAAATCCCGTGCTTATTACAGGGGAAGAATATGTTTTGTGCAAGCAACCATTAGCCTTGATACAGTTATATTGGAAGATCTAGAAGCCGATGAGTCGCATACTGCCAAAATAAGCAAATTGCTTCCGGAACCCTTATCTGAAGATTTAAGGCAATAATCGAAAGCATTAGACTTGCTAACAATAGCTGAAAATGACTGGACGCATGGCTAAGCGTCGGCAAGCAATATTAGATTTATTACTGCAAAAGGTTCCTTGTCCTGCTGCTGAAATTGTCAAAGCAGCATAGTGTACTGCAACAATAATATTATTTTGATTAATCCGAGGGTCAAACTTTAATTTCTCAACCATTTCAATATATAGCTGGTGATCTGTTTTCAATACAATCCGCTCGATTAATATTATTGAGCAACATTTAATATTCTAAATATTTAACTAAAAGTTTTCAACTGTGAATATGCGCAAGTAATGCCTAATATTTCTTATTGAAAAAATTTTTAATTAAAGCTACTACCAGCTTAGTTAGCCCTAGCAATAGTGTGTATTAATATAAGCGCGGGTTAGAACGCTTAGCATTATGATTATTTGCTTATTTAATTGTAGATTATATACAATATAAGTTGATCACTTTCCAAATACGGAGGTTTAATATGGGCATAAAAAAAATACCAATTAAATTAATCATAGCCATAATTATTTCTTTCTCATTTCAACAGATTTTTGCAGAACAAGTAACTTCAAATGCCTCACAAAAAAGAACTGCTTCTTTATCACAATCGTCTATGCAAGCAAAAAAACAAAGTTCACAGGAGATTGAGCACCAACGCAGTCAATCACAAAATGATCTTAAAAAGTTAATTTTGCAAGAGTCATTGGATGCTGTTAAAGAAACGGAAAAGGCCATTACTGCTATTGATACCACCCATAAAAAGGAAGCATTAGAAGCTATTGAACGCGCCATTGGGAAAATAACGGTGTTATTAGCAACTCATCCTGAAAATGCTTTGCTTCCAATTAATTCAAAAGCTACAGTTGTTGATTTTGCACCAAATAACATTGATGAAATTTGGGAAATTCGAAAAGATGTAGAACATTGTATAAATATGGTGCAATACCCTGACGCACGCGCACTACTTGATAGACTGAGAAGTGAATTAGTTATTTCAATATATAATCTGCCGCTCATATTTTTTGATGAAGGATTGAAAGAAGCTGCTCGGTTATTAGAGCTTAATAAAACGCAAGAGTGTAAAGAGGCATTACAAGATCTTCTTAAATCTTTTGCTATTATCAATAAAATATTTCCCCTTCCTGTACTTAATGCAAAAGAATATATTGAGAAATCTGAAAAAGAGCTAGCCAAAGATCCTAAGGCAGCACTTCAATTATTAACGGATGCTCGAGCTGAGCTTGGGCGAGCAAAAGCTTTAGGCTACGCTGGGAAAAATCCAGAATATGAATCATTAAATAAGGCTATAAGAAATTTAGAGCATGAAATTAATAACAATACAAATGGAAAGGTGATTTCATTTATAAAATTAAAAGATAAAATATCTAATTTTTTAAAAGCTGCATTTCAAGAATTAAAGCCTGACAAAGAAAAGGACACCAAATAATAAGCCATGATTAGGTATCAAACATATAATGCATAAAATATCAAACGAAAATAAGGGTAATTTATTTTTGATAAATGCTGTAAATAAATTCAAAACCTTTTTTATGTTTTAAAATTGCTCTCTAAATATGTGGGCAATCTTGCTTAGAAAAGGCTTGAATAAGTTCAGGGTAATTTTCACTAGTGTCAATTTTGTTTTTGCTAAATATTTTAACGGTATATTCATTTCTAAATATTAAAGCTCTAATGCCGTCAAATTTGCATTTGTAGTAGCCCCCCTTTGAACAGGACCATTTAGTCGCCCTATTAAGATATAGGAGTAAGACTATGAATATGACTAGTAATAACCAAAAAGTTGAGGTAATTACCTCAGTAGAACGGCAAAGACGCTGAGCCCCTCATGAAAAACGGTTAATCGTTGAAGAAACAAAACAATCTGGTATGACGGTCTCTTATGTGGCCCGTAAATATGGTATACCTCCTAGTCAATTATTTTACTGGAGAAAGCTCATGGAAGCTGGTGGATTAATAGGTGTTGGCAGTGAAGAAGAAGTGGTTCCCAAAAGCAAAGTCAAAGATTTAGAAAATCGTGTTAAAGAGCTTGAGCGAGTATTGGGTAGAAAGACAATGGAAAATGAAATTTTACGCGAGGCAGTTAAGCTTGCGCGCGAAAAAAAACTGATCTCGCGGCAACCATTGCCGGGAGTGGAAGGTTTAGAGTGAGAGTTATTTGTGAAGTCTTGCAAGTTGCTCGATCAAATATAGTAAAGAGAATAGAAATGAGTGTTCCTTATCAGAAGCGGATATACAGTAAAGCGACGGATCCCACATTATTAGATTTAATACGCAAACTGGTTGATCAAAGGCCTAGTTATGGTTATCGAAGGATCACAGCGTTGTTAAATAAAGATCTAGTGAATGACGGTCAAAAGCGTGTGAATCACAAATGTATTTATCGCATAATGAAGAAAAATGGACTGTTGTTGCAACGACATACAGGCCGACCAAACTTGACACATTCTGGACAAATTATTACGTTGCGCTCAAATACTCGTTGGTGCTCTGATCCATTTTCGATACAATGTTGGAACGGGGATAAGGTTCATGTTGCCTTTTCACTAGACACATGTGATCGAGAAGCAATGAGATACGTCTCCTCAACAGTTGGAATGGACGGGGCAGCTATTCGAGATCTGATGGTAGAGACAGTTGAATATCGTTTTGGGCCCACTTTAAAATTACCTTGTAAAATTCAATGGTTAAGCGATAATGGACCCTGCTACACCGCCAGAGAGACTGTTGAATGTGGTCGAAGATTAGGATTTGAAATATGCACCACGCCAGCCTATAGCCCTGAGAGTAATGGTATGGCTGAAGCCTTTGTAAAGACATTTAAACGAGATTATGTCTGGGCTGGAGACTTAAAAGACGCAAAAAGGGTCATGGAACAACTATCCGGTTGGTTCGAGGATTATAATGAATGTGCACCCCATAAGGGGCTTAAAATGCGTTCGCCAAGACAGTTTTTAAAAGAGTGTAATCTGGGCTAACGGTGGTCCGGTTTAATAGGTGCAACTCCACTACAAGGATTATTTGATCCGGTAATTCTCCCTTATAATTAGTCCATTCCATCACACTTTGATTGATAGACCCTTGGCCTTCGGGGCTCGTAATGCTAGAATTTTCTGATTTTCATAATTGGTTTTTAATGTTTGCTGAAGCCAATTCAATTTTAAAGGCGAATATCCCAATATATCATTCCTTAAGTTTTCATATGCTCTTATTTCTATTCTAAATGAATGTAGATTAATGTTCAAAGGGAGGAGGTAATTTTCATATTCTTGATAAATTTTACAACCTTTTAATTGCAGCCGCATAAATAGATCAGGCAAATGGTTTGCGCCGACCATGATCATAGAATCATTTGGAAAATTTATCTGTTCTGCAATGTTTTTATTAATCATATGCATAAATTGAGTGTTTCTATTAATGCTACATTCTGGATCTTCTCTCGCAAAACAATTTGCGATATCTACCGTTTTTACAAAATCTTTATGGGTAGGGAAGTTGTTGTTTTCAACGCCATCCTCTAAATCATGGTCGCAAGTCTTTCTTTCAAAGAAAACTTTACAATTTTTTAATCCCATTTTAAATGAATCCATAATGTTTAATTTTTCTTGCAAAGCCAAATGCTCATGCAGTAAATATTTTTGTATTTCTTTTTTTAAGAATTCAGAGTCCAAATCAATTATTTTTTTATTTTGGCTTTTAAAAATATTGTGAACTGTATAATCAATTTCACCTCCTTTATAAAAATAAGAAAAATTTTGAACGATAGAATCTATGGCCCAAAATCTTAAGCAGCGAATTCTAGGTGCTTTAAAATCAAGTCCTTTAACATGCAAACAATAGTGGTTAATTACTTTTTGTACTAGTATTTGTTCAGCAGGGGATAATTCTCGCATCCAATCATAATATTGCCTGTCTTGATTAGTTTTAAAGGCAAGAGGGGTCCAAAATGGATCAATAAAAACAACCCCGTTAGCACCTTCATGCAATAGAGTTTGACAGGACGCTATTTTATGCTTGCACCAATTTGGTAATAAAGAATACTGTTGGAAGTGACTCACGCCTAAAAAATAAAGCTTAAAAGAAAAATCAGGATGAGTACAAGAAAAAAACATAGGATGATAGGGCATAAATTCTCCGCTCAAAATGCTTATAAAATTAACATTATACTCCTTGTTGCTATGCCCTGAAAGCTCTGAGCATTCATATTTTCATATTTTTTAGTTATAGCCACAGCAATACTAGCAGCTACTGGAGATTGATTAGCGATAGCTAATTGTATAGCATTTCTTAACGCAACAACGTTAAAATAAACAGCTATTTCAACATTAGCGCTACGTGTTCGATTCCAAAATAACATTCTAAAGATGGCTTCATCTTTATCACCGTAATCATTGCAACACATAAAACGAAGCCCTTCTTCAGAAGAAGCACAAAAATGTTCGATTTTATTGTATAAGCCTGTAAAAGTTGGATACAATATTGGCCCTGTTTTTCAGCTTTACCCAAATTTCATGAGAAAACATTCGTCTAAGATCCCTGCAAAGCCTTTGTGCTTCTATCAACTTACCTTACAATTGACACAGTTTTCTGAACACTATCCTCGCAGTGGTGAATTGGTAAGCGGTTCAGACGATAAAACGGCACTGCCAAACCTCAAATGCAACAAAATTTATTATTAAGCATTTGTTCAAAACCAAATTGGAAACTTGATTAACTAGCAAGCCGATGGTTTTTGTGGGCTTTTTGATTCAGAAGAGTTAATTTTTTCGTCAGTTCGTTCATTTATCATTGCCGCTGCAGAATAAAGCACAGGTGGTGATGACTTTCTCATTAATAAATCTTTTTTATGCTCTATTTTCTTGTAATAATTATCTTCCAGCTCTTCTTTAACTTTATTGAAAGCTACTGCAGTTTCTATTGTATCTAAAGAGACTTTATCAAAAGCAAAATCTATTCCTTTCTCGGTAATTTTGTTACTGTAAAACCTGAAGTTTATACTTTTTATTCTTTGAACATATTCTAAGTTTTCATCTGTTAATAGAGCTTGAAGTGCATTATCATCAATTTCATTATGACAAAGATTCATGTGAGTTAATAAAGGATGGTCTTTGATAATTTGTTTTAAATAAGGGATGGCTGCTGTGCCTATGCGATTATAATCTAAGTCTAGAAATACTAGTTGTTTATGAGATTTAAGCACAGTAGCTAATGTCTTTAATTGGTGCTCAGAAAGCCAATTTCCTCTCAAATTTATAGTTTCTAACTCCTGCTCTTCAGCAATTTTTTTGCAAATTTCAGCAAATTGACTTTCAATTTCAGGATCATTAAGGGCCGGTTCTGAAAGATCATCTGGGTCAAGTGTTATATGATTTTTGAAAGATAGGCTTTTCATTATTTAACCCTTATTTGCTCGTAAATATCTTTAAACTTATTTTTAAGTTTAAGCCTTTTTAGATAGCTTAACAACTGGCATATGGGCTGATCAGATGTTTATTATTAAAACGTACTATATTTATAATAAGTTAATAAAAGGATGATTTTGTGTCTGCAGCTGCACTTATTTCTGAACCTTCATGGATTCAATATTTAGTTTTTACCCCAGAAAGAGAGGGAGAGCTTAAAGAAGGGAAAAATGCGTTGTTGGTCTATTATGGCAAGGATGCTCAGGAAGTGTCAGGAAAAACGCTTGGTCCTGAGGTCCAAGCTGCTATTAAAAAAGGATATAACGTTGTGGTATTGTTGCATGCCCACGGATTAGCCTCTGTAGACCCAAATCAACAAGCGCTCTATACGGATGGCGAAAGTAAGCCAGATCAACCCAAATCTGCGCAAGCAGTCGCAAAACTATTAGATGAAGAGTGGCACTTGCCTAAATTGGGTGTTGATGAACTTCGATTAATAGCCTGTTATTCCGATGGATTTGCGCAAAAGCTTGCTATGGAATTGGGTAACAAAGGGTATCAAAATCTTAAAATAGTAGGCTATAAAGGTGAGCTTAATGTTAACTATGGTATTAATGGTGGGACAATAGCGGGATTATCTCTAGATAGAAAGCAAGATTCTAATTTATATATTCTTAATCATGATAAAATATATGAAATTAACTGGAAGGAATTTAAAAAAAACAAGGGCTTACAACAAAAATATGCAGCAGAGAAATTTGCTGTAAGGGCGAATACTACGCCAAACCTTGAACTACAAGCTACTCCTGCAGCGGCAGCTGCCTCAGATAATACACAACCGGCGGCAGCGGCTTCTCATAGCAGCGCAGCAGCTGCAGGAGCAGGTATTCAAAAAGCCCCTGCTACCGTCAGTCGCAGAGGAAATTTTTCTGAGTCTTCAAGTGTTGTTCAGGAAGACACATCTCAGTCCATGCATGAGTTGAATAGGGATTTTAGCAACCTTCAGCTGTCCGGAAGTGCACCTCAGCCTTTTGGAAATTCACCTAAAACACCCGCCTCTAGAGCTCTTTTGTTTAACAATCAGCGAGTGTCAGCACAACATAAGCAAAATACCGCTAAACAGCCTGATGGGCCCTCATCTTCACATCAAGCTCATGGGCCGGAGGAGGATGATCCTGGTAGCAATATTAAACCAGATCGATAATAACCTTTAGAACTAATTACGCTTTTCTTGCGTTTCTGTCTCTTTTACATTTGATCGATTAGAAAATGATTGGTTTTCTTCGGGAGAACTTTCGATTTCATGAGATGATAAAATAGCTTTTCGGGTGTCACATAACCCAAACACTGCATTGGCCTACGGTTTAATAAATCGACCTTAGCATCGATGTAATCATCGGGCAATTGATCAATAACGACTTCTCTTGGGAAAAATTCTCTTAAAAAGAAGTTGGCATTTTCAATACTGCCTTTTTGGTAAGATTTATACGGATCACAAAAATACACCTTTACCCCTAATGTGGCAGCCATTTTTTCATGTGTGACCCATTCTGTGCCATTGTCTACGGTGATAGATTTAAGCGGAAGACCACTTCCACGGGTTAAGAAAATGTATTTTAAGCTGCTGGCAATTTCCTCCGAACGCTTGGAATAGTTTTTAATCGCGATTACATAGCGGGTTTGCCTTTCTCTTAAGGGTAAGAGGTTGCATTGGCTACCTTTTTTAAATAGCATCAAATCCGCTTTCCAGTGGCCAAAATCATTTCTATTGTTGATGAGTTGAGGCCGCTGATGAATGGAAATCCGATTGAAGATAGGCTTAGATTTACGAGAATTTTGCTTATGACGTATTTTTTTCCTTGATCTTAAATATTTAAATAGACTTTGATTTTTGCCTTCTTCACTAAACATATAGCGATAAATGGCTTCATGAGAGATAGAGCAGCGTCCTAATTTCATTTTAAGGTAACCGGCTATTTGCCCTGGAGAGCAGGTTTTCTGAAGAAGCTAAACCACAAAGCTTTTAAGCTCTTGATAATGAGGGCGGCTAAGTTTTAAAGACCGCTGCCTTCTTGCTTTTGTCATTTGTTGAGCATTATCGAGCGTGTAACTTTTGTAAACAACAGCAGCATGACACCCCGTTTTCTGATGGTCTCCAGAGTTGCTGTTTTGTGGCTTTAAGCTGGTTAGGTGTATGGGTTAAAAAATGCCTGGCAAGAGGTGTTGGTTAACCTAGAATTGAATGCAGACGCCGCGACCTATTACAAAACATAAAATTTTTAGGCTATTATTAATATTGGGCAGGAAAAGCCACTCGTGTGGCTGCGCTAATCACTGTTTTTGTAGGGGAAAAAGTTATGTTGACCCAATTTCGATACCAAACGACAGCAGATTACAATAAGGCTTTTCATGAAGCGGTGGGGCCTGATCTAGATGGCTTTAATAAGAAAAGAGATCGACTCTTTGAAAGATGGTGTGAGAAGCAAAGTTTTCCAAGCGAAGCGTCTGCACTGATGCGCCAAGTGCTTAGTAAACAGTTGTCTCCTAGTCCGGTGGATTGCGCGTTAGTGATAGATAACGTGGACTTTTTCCGCTTTAATTATTCAGATTTATACGAACAGACGCTAGAAAACGCCTTACAAATAGCCTGCATGTGTGGATCTAAGAAGATAGCCGTCTTCTTATTGGATACCTTAAAAACCAATTTCATTGATCCGAAAATGTACTATCTTTTAGAGTATATTATGACTTTTGACATAGCATGGGCTGAAGAGGTCGCACACTCTATGATGAAGGCAGGGCAAAAGGAGATGCCGGAAGGAATCAGTGCCTTCCCGACAATGGCCGAATACCGCAAAATTCAAGGCTTATTCATCAGCCAGGCAATAAAAGGAGAGACCGAGAAAAAAGCAACTAATGAGAAAAATGAGATGCCATTGAGTGGAAAATTAGAAATCAAAATAGAAATGGGCACACCTTTTTCAAAATTATAGCGGTTCCATCAATATTTGATCCGAATATCCGCAGTGTTTGTACCAAGACAATAAATCGCTTTTTTGGATAGAATTAAAAGATATTTTTATGGCCTCTTTAAAAGTATCTTCGCACCTTGCTGATAGGGCTCTTAG
>DAHXPC010000014.1 GCA_027364575.1 bacterium | reverse complement strand
GGTTGTTCCTAAGTTTAAATGGCATGGCAAGACTCCGAAAGAAAAGAATAGCAATAAGACAGGAATTATACTAACTTTGTTTAAAGGGTGCAACTGCTCGATTCACGCAACAACGCGCAAAAATAATGGTCTGGCTCAGTTAGCTTCTGGATATTAGCACGGTTACCCTTCAAGCCCAGAAGCCATTAATAAACCCTGGCTGATTAGGAATCACCTTTCATTAGGATAACGAGGAAGACAATAAACGAATTAATGAATACCGATAATAGTAAAGATTAATCCTATAAACCTCCTCGATTAGGTTTAATTTTTATTTTATTAAGTTCATCTTGAATTAACTTTATCATTTTATGATTATTATGTTGCTTGGCATATTTTAAAGGAGTAAACCCCATCATATCTGGAACGTCTACTTTAGCACCGTATTTTACCAATTCAGTTAACATTTCATAATCATTACGTTCAGCAGCTTTGAGTGCAGGAGTAATCCCATCTTCATTTCGAACACTCGGGTCCCACTTTTCATGAGCTAAAATTTCACTTACTTTTGAAACGGACCCCAAAGAAACTAAGGTAATAAGCTCGATGTGGCTATTAGACTGAAGAAATTGTGTGTACATGATGCACCTAATCTGTAGGCTTTATATAATTTATTATCGCCGAATTGCGAAATGATTGCAACTTTAACCGGTTAACCAGTGTTTTACATTTAATGTAACTTGTAACTTCTCAATAAGTCCGGGTAAGTAAAGGATGTAACTCATTACAAAATACTGGTAGAATGGGTTTATGGAAACTGAACTGAAACCAATCAGCCCTCCTTTACCTAATGATGAAAGTCTACAACAAGATTTAATATCCCATTTGCAAAATCATCTCCTACAATCCCAAGAACAAATATTGGTATTAAAAAAAGTTGTTAAAAGCCAATTAGAGGCGCTTAATCGACTAACAAAAAATATTGAATCGCTTCATAAAATGAATCATCAACAGGCAAAGGAAATTGAAAATCTTAAATCAGAGATACGCCGCCTTAAAGAACTCAAAACCAAACCTAAGATCCGTTCAAGTAAAATGGATAAAAAAGATGACAACAATGACACCCCAGGAAGTGGAAGTGGGGGTAAAAGGGCGGGCTCTAATAAGCGTAGTAAGCACGACACTCTGATTATTCACAAAACGGAGGTATTCAAAGCTAAGGATATCCCAGCGAATTCAATATTTAAGGGTTATCAAGAATATGTAGTTCAAGGGATAGCGATACAAACGGAGAATACGCTTTTTAAATTAGAAAGATGGCAACTACCTGATGGGAGCTATCGTGTAGCAGAATTACCAACGGATATTAAAGGACACCATTTTTCTTCAGAACTTCGTACCTATATTTTATATCAACACCACCATCAATGTGTGACCCAACCTTTGCTATTGTCTCAACTTCAAGAATGGGGGGTTGATATTTCCAAGGGTCAATTGAATCGCATTTTAACAGAAAACAAAGAAGCATTTCACACGGAGAAGCGAGATATTTTATCTGAGGGATTATCTTGTTCAGCCTATATTCAAGCTGATGATACGGGTGCACGACATAATGGAAAAAATGGTTATTGCACTCACATTGGGAATGAATTATTTGCGTGGTTTGAAAGTACGAGTAGTAAAAGCCGTATTAATTTTTTAGAACTGTTAAGGCAAAGTCATACTGATTATGTGATTAATGAAGAAGCATTATCGTATATGAAACGTCAGAAGCTTGCGCCTAGATATCTTGCAACATTAAGCAAAGGTAAAAAGTTTTTTAATAATACAACTGCTTGGATGAGGCATCTCGAGGACTTACAAATCAGCACCACTCGACTTGTTCGAATTACCACTGAGGGCGCTTTGGTGGGTGGGTTACTGCATCATGGTTTTCGCATAAATATGATTATTTTAAGTGATGACGCTGGTCAATTTAATATATTTCAACATGCTCTTTGTTGGATCCATGCTGAACGCAAGATAAATGAACTGATCCCATTTAATGAAGGACAAATTAAGGCAATTGAGGGAATAAGATCTGAATTCTGGGGTATTTATCATAGTATTAAAGATTACAAGCAAGCTCCCAGTTTAGCGCTTAGAGAAGAGATAGAAAAGCGATTTGACAAGAAGTGTGCTATGAAGACGTGTTACGAGCTTCTCAATGGGGCATTGAAGAGGATGTGGCGAAATAAAACTGAACTATTGTTAGTCTTGGATAGGCCAGAGATACCTTTGCATAATAATCTCAGTGAAAATGATATTCGTGAATATGTTAAGAAACGAAAAGTGAGTGGAAGCACGCGCAGTGAAGAGGGGCGAAGATGTCGGGATACGTTTACCAGTCTAAAAAAGACGTGTAAAAAATTGGGGGTTCGATTTTGGGATTATTTAAATGACAGAATTTCTGGAAAAAACATTATCGTATCACTACCAATTTTAATGCGGGAAAGAGCGCTGGTAACTTATTAGTCAATCATCCAATTATTGGTATGGTTACCCGGACTTATTGAGAAGTTATTGCAACTTCACATAACTGATTGATTTAAAAGCTTTTTTATGAAAATGTACTTATAAATTCCAAATAAATTGAATTATTTTTACAAATATTTGTCAAAATATGAAAATATTCTGGATATACGTATGTTCGCTATAAATAAGGCTCCATCGAATAAGTCAGCCCAGCCTCAAGAGGTAGTTACCGTTGGGATGTATTGCTTAGAAACTGAAGCACAGTCCTTTAATATTGTTGATCAAATTAAGCTAATAGAACACATCAGAAATAAAATATCCGAAGCGGCAAGGGAGGCGAGAAAAACGCCTCCTAAGTTTATTTTGTCCATGCTATTAGTGCCTGATTGGAATAGATTAAATAATAATTATACTGATAGAACTTATCTAAAAACCAAAGGTATCTTCTTTAAAAATATCAATACAGAAATTAATCGACTAAACTCGGGGTTTGAATTGAGTGACGCCTATAAAGACGTCCTACCTTACGAAAAAAATTTCTTACATCATTTAAAAAATAAAGGCGCTAATGCGGATTGGATAAAGACTCACGCCCTCATTATTAATCAAAATATGAAACATCTTCAACTTGATTCAAATACTCAAATTTATGATTACAGAAGCTTTTACGATAATACTTTCGGGCAAAATGAATACGACGCATTAAATGCCGGAGGACATGATGGTTTAAATGCGAGTGCTTATGACGCTGCTTCGACCTATGTTTCAGCTCATAACAAAGTTATTTATACAGTGCCCAACGGGAAAATAGTTAAAGCTCTAGCTAACCCTTTCATGGAATATTGTATAGATCATGGTGACCCTCGTGATCCAGACAAAGGAAAAAATTCGATATATAGTAAGGTTTTTTGCCCATCTTTAGCTGCCATAGGTTTAACTATTCACAAAAGCATCATCGATCCCTTAGAGGGAGTGAAAGATCGATACTTAGTGGCTTTTGATAAACCTGAATATAAATTAACAAGAGATATCATTACTGCAGTAAATATGTCTTGGTCTATTAGTTCTGTTCCCGACCCTTATGCTGTAGTAAAAAAAGCTCCGCCATTAAAATATAGAGACGCAGACATTACTTTTCAATGTTATGTTAATCTTGTAAATGTCCATACCTCCTCATTTAGTTTACACGACAACCATGATGATATAAAACGATTTAGAAACGTTCTTCATGATAAAGCAAATGATATGAAAATAATAAAAGCTTATTACCAGTATATTGAAAAAAACATATCTGATTTACTCTCTGATTTAATTAACGTAATTCCACAAAATGAACAAGGAGAACATTTATGCCTTGAAGCATTCGGCTATAATGTAAAAGAATTAAAACAAAGAAATATTAAACAAAAAATAAAAAGAATTAAAGACGAGTTAGATGATTTTCAAACAAGGCCTAAAATAGCTACTATTGCTGAAAAGTCGTCCCTGTATCAGAAATTAAATGAAGTCACTAGTCAATTGGCACAGCCTGAAAACCTTGCTTCTAATCTAAACAGATCCTTCGTCCCATTATCTCATATGCATAAATCAAATTCAAAAAAATCATATTACGTTTTGCCCGACAATGAACAGATATTAGCAAAGAATCCAGCTGAGCTTAGAAAACATGCAGAAATAATAGAGAAAAAAATTGATGCGGTTGGTGAAGCAGGCCCCATAGGAATCGAACTTCAAACTTATAAATCGAGATTACATGCAATTAAGGGACTGTTGAAAATTAAAGAGTCTATAAACCCTTCTGAACATCCTAAATATAAATAACGCTCTCAAAGTCATAAACTTATATTGTAGTAATTCAGACTTCCTGTGACAGTTACCCATTTTTGGCTGCTGTTTACTGTCAGCTTGAGTTGAGACTGTCAACCTTCTCCTGCCAGACTTTCTTCCCATCCAGTAAAGTTGCTATGGGTGTTCTACCACAACCACAACACATTTTACCTTGATGATTCCTTTGATGATTGTAATGATACAACCAATCACCTAGATCTTTTGCAATTCGTCAAGTGTAAGATAAATCTTCTTGCGAAATGCTACTTGATAAAATTCATACAATATCGTTTTATGAAAGCGCTCACAAATACCATTGGTTTTCGATGAATGCGCCTTAGTTTTTGTATGCTCAATATCATTAATGGCTAAATACAGCTGATAATCACGGTGATCAGGCCTACCGCAATACCCAGTCCCTCAATCAGTAAGCATTCTTAAAGCACCCATTTTTTTCCCTTCAAAAAATGGTAAAATACGATCATTTAGAAGATCTGCCGCAGTAATCAATGTTTTAGTAGTATAAAGTTTACAAATAGCCTCCTTAGGATAGGTGTCGACAAACGCCTGTTGATATATTCGACCAACACCTTATAGATCCCCTACATAAAAGGTGTCCTGGGACCCAAGGTAACCGGGATGGGCGGTTTCAATCTCACCATCTGCTATATCATCATCTTTCTTTTTTTCTAGTGCCATTAATTGGCTTTTAGTTAAGACAAATCCTTCATTAGCAGACTTTTTTTCCAAAGGACCCAGGGCACCTATCATAATAAAAATGTTATGAGGGAATTCTAGTTAAGAGAAGAGAGGAAGCTACAGTGAACTATAAGCTTATTAAGCCACACACTAAAAGCCAAAGCACCGGCACAGTTTACGGCGGATCTCGTTCAGGTGAAGCTCCTGGCCACTGGAACATTTTATTTCACAATAGGCCCAGACGTCGAAAAGATAAATTTGCAAATGCATTTTCGGCATCATTTGGGGCGGAAATCGAAGCCGAAGGGATCGGCACTACAAGGGATGGGGCTGAGGCTGAAAACTCCGGCACAGCATCAATATTTTTCATTAACCCTTGTATAAATTTAAGTCTTTCGCTAATGCTTTGAATTTTATTAGCCTCTTCCATATGCCTTGCAAATACGGCTTCCGCTATTTCCTTAGAAGCAATCATTCAGTCCCTGGCTTTTTTCAACGCCTCCTCATAAACGGTGCTTTCATAGACATCTGGTATGCTTACCCACAGTTTTTCACCAATAATTTTATTGATTAGATTTATCTTTATTTCCAAATTCTTTTTTCTTTCATAAGGGGCAGCATTTGCAACCTTTCAGTAGCCTTTATGAAAGGCATCGATACTATTTCCGACTCTTGGCCCCGCTGTTGTTCAAAAAGCGCTGATACCAAATTGTTAAAATCTGCTAGAGCTTGTCTAAAATTATCAACACCTGCATAAGACATAATCGTTTTTGCTAGCAAATCGAGTTCTTTAATAAGGCTTTTTAATTTATTTAGATCGTGCACTCTATAGACAAGCTTGAAACTTTCCTGGCTTTTTTGTATATAGATTGAAAGGCCTTCTGATTGGGAATTAAAAAATTTTGGCACGATGCAGCTCCTTTTCTAACGCGAGCTCAAATTCTGCACTTTATGGTTCGTCGTAAAATAAATGTATAGGTTGGCAACATTTTAATCATTATTTAATAATGATGTGCCCGGTTCAACTAGGTTTTTCCCTAATAAAATAGAGTTATTGCTTATCAAACCGCATTTATAGGGTCGAGCAATGGCGCGGTTCCTAAATCATAATGATGCCATCCATTAGCCCCGTTTACATCACCTGCCACCTCAAACCAGACGTGAAGATTTGCTTCGTCCGGCTTTCTTAATGATTTCATATTAAAGCTTATGAGGCCTATGGAGGGGGGCGAATATGACTTTCAAGATTTGCATCTAACGAGAGTACTTTCGGTATTGATAAGGTTATGGCTTTAAAAGTAGCCTAGACTTAGTAAGGCACCACTCTCTTAGTAAACTTTTCAACCCGTGTCGGATAGGTGGACAACATTACTGCGGCCCAAAAATGTATTAGGCACAAGCTAACCAACAAAATTTGTAGCTATAAATTAGAGCTATTTAGCTAGCAAGTAAAATAGCTCTAATTATATGTTAGTTAGAAAATAAAAAGTATCTTTTGTAAATCTGAATCTATCACAAAGTTTTAAAAAACAAACTCTCCATTGTTTTTTCGAGCTTACCAAGTAAAATGGAACTAGTACTTTAAAAGTATTGCTATATTCCCTTAGGAGAAAGTTTTATGTCCGCCCCATCAGATCCAATAAAACATTATGTCTGCGTTATGGAAGCAAATGGTCAAATGAAATTTGCCGCGCAAGCGTGGGTGGATAAAATGAAGGAAACCGGCAAGCAATATGAGAAAATAACTCCTAGTAAAATTAAAAATATTGAACCAGGAAGCATCCTTTATATACACGCGCATGGTCTGTCACCCCTCGCCAAAGATTATAAGCCCGCAATATTTCGCACTTCAGGAGCATCAATGGATGCCTCTGAATTGGCAGCCTATTTAATAGACAAAGAATTAAAAAAAGAGCACAAAGTTTTAAAAATTGCAGCATGCTATAGCAACGTGCTGGCGGTTGAATTAAATAAGGAATTATTACAACATGGATATAATAACTTAACCGTCTATGGATATAAGGAAGAGCTCATACTTTTGAGAGGAAAAAATGGTGGTAAATTGGCAGGAATCAAGCATGCAACAGATGAAGAACATTCTATTTTTGAAAAATATGGCGATGAATGGGAAGTATCAGATAAACTTATTACAGAAGAATTAAAAGACAAGCATAAGGCTAGTAAACATAGAGATAGTAAAAAACCTGCTGCTGAGACGATTGCAAAATTCAAAGATTAACAAGCACAACCATTAATAAGTTACCCATAGGTTTCTATAACAACCTTATTCTATAAAAGGACCTGGGTTATTGAACCCTATATGGAAGATAAAAAACTAATCAAGTGGCAATAAAGCATAAGATGTTAAAAACTGTTTTAATATACAGGCATTTATTGGCGACACCTGAAATGTGGCTTTACCCTTTCTTAATTAATAAATTACAATGTATTACATAACCATTTCCACTTAAGGGTAACAGATTATGACTAATATCAACGCTTCCAATAGAGTAGAGCTGGATGACGAGGAAAACTTCATTAACCAAAAAGAAACAGTTGACAAGATTATCCAAGAAATAAAGGATTGCAAAGATTTAGAGCATTTATCCCTACAAGGCAATGCCTTAACGCTAGAACAAATTAAGAAAATTGCTGATGTGTTAATAAACAAAAAAACTTTAAAATCTTTGAACATCGGCTATAACAATAAAGATAAAGATAATTCTGAAGAATATTTTCGAATAATAAAAAAAATAATTCTAGACCACCCTTCTCTTGAATACTTAAGTTTGGAATGTAATGGGATAACCACTGATGATGTTAAGCTTTTATTAAATAATGATAATGATGTAAAAGACAGACTGAAATGCATAAAACTTAATCTAGCATGCAACAGAATTGATGATGATGGCTTAAAACTGGCTTCATCCCATTTATCTATAGACGCGATTGCCAGCATAATTACTTCAAATTCCGTAAAAGATGAAGAACTAAAGAAACAATGTTATGAACAAGTAAAGCTTGCTTCAGTACAATCGGAAAGTCTAAAGCATAAAGGCCATGAGGCAGCCGCAGCCGCTTCCCCTAGCTTTATGCCTGCTTTTTCCAGTAATACAGCGCAAGTCGCATCGGCAGAAAGTAAAACCAATAACGATGGAAAAAGGAAAATTGCGGAAATAATTCCTGAGTTAGTTAATTTAAGTGATGAGGAGTATGCGGAAGTTATAAAAAAAGTTGCCAAGGCAAGAGAAGACAAAAAGCAAAAAAATAACCCTCCAGCAATCATCTCTCATTGATAATGATTACACGCTAAAAGGAGCATTTTTTATCAATGAAGTAACGCACTTGGCTACCCGCCTCCAATAAATTACATCGACGATTAGGGCTTCCAATTAAAAAAATGCTTCAATGCGTTTAGGTATTTCCTGACCAAACCCAAAGTGCCGACCTTCATCTTTTTCATTAAAAGGCCCAGGGTGCCAGTATACCTGCCCAGTTGCCTGGACAGGCCCTGTTAGAGCCGCACGTCCGGAATTACCGTATACGGCTCCCGGTAAATCGACGGGATTTACGTCTGGTTCATCGAGTTTGGAAACATCGATATAGTTTTCCATCTTCCTGGGTAGCTAATCCTCTTGAGAAATCGGGTAAATGATATCCAATTTAAAGGTTTCTATTAAACGTCAACTATGGCTGCCAGCCGCATTGACTCATCAAAAATCTAACTTTTGATTATATATCGCATCATATAAAATCAAACCATTGGTTAACTAACATATGGAATTCGATCTATGAGCAAGATTATGAGTTTAAGATCCCGAAAAGAATTATTGGCAAGTATTAAAATTCCTTATCAGTTGGCAAATAAAGAAGAACGAATAAAGATTTTAGATGGTTTAGTGGCTGCTACAGGCTACAGAAGAAAACATGCTGACCTGCTCGGCTTTTTAGGACCAATTTCACATAGAAATTCTAGCCCCAATAGTTATTACATTATTGACCAAATTAGATCGAAATTCGACCGGTGTTTGGTAACCTAAACTCGAATGGGGTCGAACTTCGTTGTAGTGGCTTCTCCAATCTTCTATTACCACTTTTGCCTCTAAGCGATTTCGAAACCATTCCATGGCCTAGACACTCATCTCGAAATTTACCATTAAAACTTTCGTTCGTTCCATTTTGCCAAGCCTTTCCTGGTTCAATCAGAATAGAACCTATCCGTTCTCCCATGATCCATTTTAATAACGCTGAACTTACGAATTCAGGGCCATTGTCTGATCTCATATAACGTGGGGCCCCATGTATACTGATAAGCTTACTTAAGATATCAATGACTCGATTGGATCGTATCGAACCTGCCACATCAATTGCTAGGCATTCTCTAGTAAACTCATCTATGACAGTTAAACATTTTAATTGTTGCCCATTTGCACAAGTATCATACACAAAATCATAGCTCCATACAGCATTACGCTGATTAGGGCAATTAGGCAGAAGTTTAAGAGATGCTAATCTCCGTCTCTTGCGCTTTTTAGGCACTTGTAGCTTAGATTCAGACCATAAGCGGGCACATCGCTCATTTCCCAATTTTATTCCCTCCCTTTCCAAAAATATTCGGATACGTCGGTATCCAAAGCGAGGATAAATCCCTGATAATCGCCTCATTGCCTCAACTACAGGCCCGTTTTTTACAGGCATCTGCGGCTGGTAATGTAAGTTTGACCGATTTGTCCCTACTACACAGGCTCGTCGATGGCTTAGGCCCTTTTGAATAGCATAGAGGGCTTGTTCTCGGCGTGCTTGTACGCTTACCATTTTTTTTCTGCGATCTCCTTCATAATTTGAATTTCAAGATCACGATCAACTACTAACTTTTTTAATCTTGTATTTTCTACTTCTAAAGACTTTAGGCGTTTAACCTCATCCGTATGCATGCCACCAAAGCGTTTACGCCACACATAGATAGAGGCTTCAGAAACTCCATGACGTTTTGCTACCTCTGATATAGGATCACGGTCCGCTTCACGAAGGATCCTTACTATCTGCTCGTCCTTATATCTACTTTTCTTCATCATCACTCCTCAGCTGAGGAGCTATTATCTCTAATTTAGCTTGGTCTTAAAAGAACGGGGACACTTTGATACGCTTCACGAACAAAAAGCCGGCAAATTCATCTTAGTAAACCCCGCCAATTCAGTTTATCCAGAAGGAATAGGAAAAAGTTCAGAAAAACCATGGCTTGTCGAGCAAATGCAATCTGGAAAATCGCGCGAACAAATTGATGCCGAAATTTCTGGTAAAAGTATTGTCGAGTTGCATGGCATGATCGAGACATTTGGACGCAAAACCAATAAAATTACCAATACGCTTAACCGTAATCGATTGGGTATGCTCGAAACGAGCGTCGAATATACCAAAGATAATGGATTTAATGCACGGATGAATGAAATCCAGCAGCATGTAGACACTATATTTAAAAAAATGAATGTTGGTCTTACAGGAAAACCCACAATATCGTGGCGGGCTGATCATGCCGCCTCAGTCTGTCGTATGGGAAACCAGGAAGCGGATAGTGTGGTTGATCCCAATTTGCGCATACATGGTGTCGATAATTTATATGTATGCTCCAACGCAACCATGCCTTCTATAGGTGCCATCAACCCAACGTTGACACTAACCGCCTTATCCCTTCGACTCGGCGACCACCTTAGCAGATCTGCATTAGGAGAATAAATGAAATTTGAAGATAAGCGAAATAAACTACTCGCATGGCTACAAACGGCAGCCGAGCTAGAACTGTCCACTATTCCGCCTTATTTAATCGCTTTACTCAGCATCAAACCTTCCACTAATCGGGGTGCAGCTGAAAATATTCGCAGCGTGATGATGGAGGAAATGCTACATTTAGCGTTGGTGGCTAATGTCATTTCTAGCATCGGGGGTTCACTCTGCCTTACCAAAGAGCACGCACCTTCCTATCCCCTAACCCTGAATTTTGAAGGCAACACATTTAAGGATCGAAAATTTTCAGTAGACTTGGCACCATTTAGTGCAGCTGCCATAGAAACGTTTATGAAAATTGAACAACCGAGTGCTTTATTATTTCCCGAGCCCAGCGAAAAAAGAATTGAAATTGATGTGCCTGGCTTGACCATTGGAGAATTCTATCAAGGTATTATTCATTTGCTCGAAGAGTTAGATGCAGATCCCAGTGGTTCTTTGTTTGTAGGCGATCCCCTCCAACAGATCGGTGTGGATTATTATTGGTCAGCAGGCGGAAAACCCGTTGTGGTATCAAATTTAGCAAGTGCCAAAGAAGCGCTGAATATTGTCATTCATCAAGGTGAAGGCGCTTCTTTTTCCTTAAATGATGGGGATGAAACTTTTTTTGGTCAACTATTTGAAGTTGCCCATTATTATCGTTTTTGTGAAATTCATTTTGGAAGGCGCTATCTACCAACAGATAAAATAACTGAACAGCCCAATGGGGAACTGTTTCCCATAGATTACAATTCCGTATACCCCATCAAGGTAAATACGAAAAGCTCAGACTATGGAGTGGGAACTACTTTAGCCAATATCAACGATACCTTTAATCAGCAATATTCACTGATGTTGTTGCAACTGGAAGAAGCTTTAAATGGAAATCCCAAAATGCTATATACAGCAACGATGAGCGGAATGCATAACATTGCAGATCTGGCACTGCAAATGATGAAAACACCTATTGAAGGAGATCCGCTCGGTTATCACGGTAGTCCATCCTTTGAGTGGGTTAACCCTTAGGAAACCCTATTTTAAGCCTTCCAATTAGGCACATATTTTTTCATAATGTAATTGATTCTATCCCAGTCTATGGCTTTCGTTAATTCATCCTGATTTTCCAGTTCTGCCATCTCTAAGACATTAATGCCTTCACAAGGCAGAGGCTCTTCGCCTGAAACCTCAATTAATGCCAATATTGCATATGTTCTAACTTCTATCGTGTATTGATGTGATCTGATAATATTATAAAGGTATTGTAGAACTTTCGGATCTGCTGTGTAATTATAATAGACTGCCCAAGCTACAAAGGCGGCTACCCTTACATTTTCAACTGGATCGTTTAACCACATTTCATAGGCTTTATCTTTAAATTCAGGCACCATTAGATTTCCACCCCACCCTAATGCAATCGCCGCTTCTTTTCTGTATTTTGGCAATGGATCATCAAGATATTTATAAGCCTCATCTTTTAGTTCATATATTTTTTTTTCGCCCACATCCATTAAAGCGCCATAAACTTCTCCTTCGAGTTTAAAATCTTCAAAATGCCCCTCCGCATCCCTTGGGGTATGTTTGGCTTTTTCAAATATTTTCCTTACGGCTTCAACGTCGTCTGCTCTAACTGACATTTTATGTCTCCCATGAATTTTGTATGTAAATCTTTCACTTTACTTAAACAAGCTGGCCTCTTCCCGGCATGCAGCATAATGGGTTTGCACGTGCTCAACCATTTTTGGC
Organism: bacterium; assembly: GCA_027364575.1. Taxonomy (GTDB): domain Bacteria; phylum Pseudomonadota; class Gammaproteobacteria; order UBA6186; family Azoamicaceae; genus CADEGZ01. The sequence goes on along the minus strand of DAHXPC010000014.1, from coordinate 31,536 downwards.
CTACTCTAAAGTATATTTACCGAATTTACTTTCTTCTTCCATCATCACGTTAGTCTCTCGCCAATATAATTCTAAAGCCGCCGGATCGCCATCAAAACATCTATCCCAAAAATCATCTGTACTCCAAGCCCTTGGTTCAAGTGTAAATAAATTTATATCTCCAGGCTTAATCCCCCAATTACTGGGAATATGGTGAGAAATAACTTCAAATTGGATAGCATCATGTGAGCCAGGAGATTGTTGGCTGTCATCATTAACTATGTTATACCAAACTTTATGAGCGTAAATAGTTACCGACAATACCAGGTATTCTTTCCCAATAGTTAACCATAGGCTAGTGTCTCGGTATTGTTGAGTGTGCTCATCAAAAATTTTAGTACATCTAATTTTCACTTTCTATGCCTCCTTAATGGCTATCAATCAAACTTGATGGGTTCGTAGCTAACCTTAGGATCAATATTGGGTTTCCATGCTCCTTGATGATCAAGTATTGACTTGTATGCCCTACCATAATAAATATCATTTGTAACCGGATTGTAATAAAAATGTACCCGCGCTAACCCAGTTGAGGTATGGATTGGCTGAGTTTGATATTTCCCCCAATCATATATATTACCGGCTCTCTTGGAAAGCTCTTTGCCCAAAGGTGTATCTTTTAACCTTAATTCTATAGGTATTCTAAATGAATTTCTTATTACATCTTTAGGCAACAAACCATCCAATGTGGAAGCAGCTGATTGTTCGCTTAAAAGCAGCTGATTCCTTAATCTTATCCCATCTGCGGCTGAGTTTGGAAGAGGGTTGTTTCTATAGCTATTCCAAGCCCTTAGAACATCTGCCTCATTTTCAGCATTGTTAATACGTGCTCTAGATAACGCAGTGCGTGCAAAACTTTTTGGCGCCGCTAACTTATGGAAACCATAAAGCTTAAATATCCCACGCGCTGCTTTATCTACAGCATAAGTTCCTACCGCACCTGCTGCTGCTCCCAACACCATATTCTCAAGTCGGGTTACCAGCTGCCCATCTGTGGTTGCTTGAATACCACCCCACAGAGCCCCCATTGCACCACCGCTAAAAATTAGTTTTGCACCCTTTAAGCCGCTTCCTCCAGGTACACCCAGCATTAAACTTAAATCTGCCGAAAACTCAGTTGATTTACCAACAAAACTGTTGGCGACGGGGGTACGCTCATACCACCTTGTTTCTTCATTGATTGCATCCGTATATCGCTTGAGCGCATCCGTTGATACCCAGCCACATTTTTCTGCCACTTCTAATCCAAATTGATTAATTCCTTGCCCAACTTTAACCGCACTTCTGCCAGTGGCAATTAACATGCTCTGGCCTATGCCCCTTTCCAAATTAGGATCAGTTAACAAATTATTCAATTGAATTAAATGACGCCTCTGTGCTTCACGCTTGTTTTGTATGACTTGCTGATTCTCAACTAGAAAATCAAACGAGCTCCTATCGGTAGACTGATTTCCCAATGCAGCCTGCCACCCAATCAATTTTTTATAATCTGGATTATAAGTACGCATAGCGGTTTCATGACTAGGGTTTTGAGCTGCCTGTGCTTCACCCACCAAGGTATTTAAAGTGGCCATTAAAACGTATTCAAGCCCTCTATTTAAAGCATCTGCCGAATGGATATTACTTGTTCCCTGGCTACCTAATTTCACTAAATTGGTTTTCACTTGTTGAACTGAGCCCTGCATCGCTGGATGTTCAAACACAGCATTCTCAATTTCATAAGTTCCCAAATGAGTCCCACGATCACTCAGCAATTTAGAGGCTCGCACAGAAGGATCTTTTAAAGCTATTGTAAACTGCTGTTTATAAGCGATTTCTTGCTTTTTAGCTTTCATTTGCGCTAAGCGCGACTCTGCTGCGATCCTTCTTGGCTCAGCATAAACATGGCTATAACCTTGCGCCATGGCTTGTGTGCCCCCTAGGCAGGCACTCGTGATACTGGCACGTAAATCCCCACCTTTTGCAACTGCAGTAACGCCGGCCGTCACACCAGCTTTTATGGCTGCCCTTTGTATTTGCTGAGTGATTTGTAATGCCGTCAAATTAGCATCAGGTGCAATTTTTGTGCCTGGCGCAATAAAATTACCTACAGCGTTCGCACCCACGCTGATTAATATATTGTCGAATAAATTACCGCCATGCAATGTGGTTGAAAGACCTGCAGAACCCGCAATAATAAGGGCCTCCCTTAATTGTTCGGCATCTTTTAAACTTTTTACTTGCGATAGTGCTTCACCGGCCAGATGCGCAAAGCCTGCAAATATCCCCCCTTCTACCATCCCTCTTAATGGGTTTGTCTCATGCACTAGGGCAGATAAGCCTCCACAGATAGCACCTGAGCCTACAGTTGCCACGAATGTTGAGCTTCCTGCAAATAAAACGGGGGCAGCGGTTAAGGTAAACCCTGCAGTTATAGCAATACAAACGCCACTTTTAATAAACGCTTGATTTTGCTTTCGTTTGGCAGTTCTTTTAGCCTCCGCTTTTGCTGCTGCTTGTGCTCTTTTTTGTTCTACTATTTTTTTAGGATATGCCCCTATAATCATCTGATTGGCGGTTATTTGGCGGGTACTAGGCGTATTAACGATTAAATTATCGTAATAACCCACCTCTGAATGAAGCTTTACAGGCCCTAATGAATTAAAAACACTTGGGTGTAAATTGAGCTCTTGTTCATGCGTAAGGCTTTTGCTTCCACCCAATAGGCCTTTTTGCCGTTCCCAGGTGGGTTGCACATAAGTTTCTGTCAAAGCCCTTTGCTCTATAACTTTAACATTCTCTCCGATTATTCCACCCTCACCCGCATTAACTGTTAAACCCGACATAAGAAAGTGATCAATATTTTTAAGATGCAATTCAGAACCTGAAATACTTACGCCAGGTTCTGGCTTTATTATCTCCATTTGCCTTGCAATACTTTTCTTTTTCTTTTTAAGTCCGCATAAACTCGATTGAATGTTTTCATCATAAACAGTGATATTTTCTACGCTAACTCTTTTCTGCACACTAAAGGTTTGAAAATCCGTCGCTTCAATTTTTTTCTTCGCATCCATATGGCCGGTTAAACAAAATTGGGAAGGACCATTACTTATTCCTTGCAACGATATTTCATTTAAAGAAAATAGCCCACCCGCCCAATCTCTCATTTTTGGATTATCCAATGTTGGGGGTAGATATAAGTGAGGAACCAGCACGATTTCTTCCAGCCCGCTTCGATGAGCAAATGGCTGCTCTTTATAAACCAACATAGGACGAGGGCTTTGTCCTAAAGGGGTAGCATCGGGCAAACCGCGCACAAAGATCTCGGTATTTTTTCTTAAAGAAGTTAATAAATCAATGTAATTGTCACCTTCTCCTTCTAAAAACCCTCTGCCCAATTCACCCATTAACCCTTGTAAAACTATTTCTGCTTCTTGCATAACAGAAAGCAGGCAGCGTCGATGATGAATATTCGGTCTTAACCGCCCGTCGCTATGCAATATCAATATTGGGCCCTGAGAATTGCTAAAATTAAAAGGCAGGAGGGGCTTAAAAACGCTCGGATAACCCTTGGGGCTAATATCATATAAAGGGTTAGGTTTTATATAATCTATCAATGGAATAAATGAGCGAAAAGCCTTAAGAGGCGGTAATTTAATGGTCATATTTGAGTTTACCCCCACCATTCCTTGTAAAATACCGCGTAAGTGAATAAAACGACTGGCTAATATCCCGGCAACATTCACCACTGGGGTTAGAGATTGTACTCCCTCTCGAATGCTTAATTTCCCCTGCATTGGCGTACCCACGACATTTTCGTTCCAGGTTCTTGACCAAGGTTTATTCACGCGGCCAAACCAGGCAACAGTAGTTGCATTCCCGCAGGGAATAAAATTTTGAACAACCGGGATCTCGCCTAAAAAATTGGCGCAGCTTACGTCACCGGCAAAAATAAGGGTTTTACCTGTCGTCTCACATTTGCCCTGTATCAATACTTCGGCAGGATTTGTGGTTGCTTTTTGCATGCCATGCAATGTCTTCGAAGCGCTAAATGAATCCATATTTGAATACGGTAGGGATTGATTGCATGATTGATACTCAAATAATAATCGATGTTGATTCAGAGGGGTGTCAAAAAGCGCATCCCCCATAATCATAAGGTTGCTAGCAATATTATCAACCATAATGGGTGATTCAAATATTGCATGGCGACCCGCATACGCGCGAATATCTTGCAATACTATATTGGCAGTAGCAGAACTGAGTTTTATATCTGCATTGCTGGCGAGCAGAGAAGGCTTCAATTTGGCTTGCGGATCTCGACCCGCAATAAGCTTGGCCTCACTTTTTATCTGCAGCCCTTTAGCGCCTATGACGCGTCCATGTATCAATTCAAAATCTTTAGCAGCAATCTCCGTAATGCCGCTCGCATGGATATCGACCAGTTTATCCTTGCTTCCAATGGTTATATTCTGACTAGCCTGTATTTCAATATTGGCATTCGGGTAGGCATCCTTGTTTTTGCTAAATTTTCCAGCCAAAATGGGGGCCCGGATCGCTAAAGTAGGGGAGCTTAATTTAACCTGGCCATTACTTATCATTGGCTGTTTTACCGTAAATTTATTGCGCGCCTGCTTCACACTCAGTATTTTTTCCGCCAATATACCGGCATTTACATCAATGGCTGTTGAGCCTTTAAGACTAACCTCACTGCCTGTTAAGCAGGTTTCTTGGTGTACATAAGCGCCTGAAAGATGGGTACCTTCTTTGCCCCGCACCAAGCTAGTATCGTCGGTCACAATATTTTTAGCCTCAATAACGACTCTACCCACTTCAGCTTGTATGCTGCCACCATTTCGAGTGGATACTGAAATAAGCCTGTTGTTTTTTGCTAGGCTTTTAATATAGACATTGCCTGAAGACGCGATAATATGACCGCCAGAATTGATAACTTTACCTTGCAAAGCAAAGTTAAGGCTAGCTGCCTCAATCGTTCCCCGCGTATTCTTAAGGCTTGTGCCTTTTAAAGCAAAGTGTTCTCGTACAATTAATTTTCCCTCGCTGTTATCAAGGGTTACCCCCTCATGCCGCGCCGGCGCCTTAACCTCTATGCTTGCAGTATCCGCATAAATCTCACCTCGATTTAACCAGCGGGCATTGCTTTTAACATCACCAACAATGCATTGTCCTTCTGTGATGACCTTTGTTGCGCGTTTTACCCATACATTTCCGGATTGTGGCGTGTCATTAAATTGGGTTTGAACATTGTTCAGAACCAATTGACTGGGCACATTAAAAGACAAGTCGCCGTTATAATGAAAATTGTCTAGCCGCAAAACACCAAAAGAGGTGAATTCAATAATCGCTTGTTCAAATCCTGGCAAACCAATGGTTAGAGATTGATCGTTTGCAAAATGGTGAGTTTGGCGATACTGGATTTCACGCTTGAAAATCGCATCCTGTTGGATAATATGGATCCTATAGGTGTTTGGCCCAAGAAAATGTCGAATATGAAAAGAAATGGAAGATTTTTCTAACCTTGCTAATGGCTTAATGTGTATATCAAAGCCTGCTTTTTCCATAGCGGATAAAAGTTCTAGATCTGAAACGATTGGGTACGGCATAACTTACTCCCTGCTTTGTTATTATGGATTGGCTCATCTTATTGGTGATAGGTTAAGCTCAACTTCCAAACAGGGTAAGGGCTTTATAAAAATTAAAACATCCGCTAAATAACCTAGAAAATAAATTCTATACAAGGGGTGTATATTCACTTAAACATTTTAAGGATTTTTGGTTGCCCAATGAGCGTTAAGAAATTTGGTTTTGGGTGCTTTGATTTTCACGCAAAGGCAAGACTCACCGATACCCTACCCCATGAGGGGTTATCCATCCCATGGCAAAGGCTAGGAAGAGTATTACAAATAGCAGCAAGGACAATAGGATCCGAATGGAAAGCGCGCTAACCATTCTTTTAGGCCGCCCTGCATCTTGGATTAAATAATACACACCCGCAGCTAAACTCGCTAAGATACAAAATATCACAACCAAGATCAGTGCTGTCATTAGAAAAGAGGTGTCCATGGATTCACTCGCTACCATAAAGTTGGGCCGATTCTTATTTCAACCCACGTGGGTATCCACACTCTGCACTTTACTTATCTTTCCATTGCTCGTCTATCTGGGATTTTGGCAACTTGATCGCTATGCAGCCAAAGTAACCCAAATAAAACAGTTGGGAGACCGAATTAAAATGCCTGCGCTACTCACTTTACCGGACAAACCCCTAAGCCAAGAAACCCTCCACACGCTGCGCTATCGGCAAGTAGAAATCCGCGGTTCTTTTATCAATGAACATTCCATTCTATTGGATAATCAGATTTTAAAAGGCAAAGTGGGCTATCGGGTGTTAACACCTTTTCAGCCATTGAATAGCGCTCGATGGCTATTCATTGATAGAGGGTGGATAACGGCTGGAAAAACGCGTGCGAATTTACCCAGCATACCAATCATAACGGAAGAGCTCAGGGTTAGCGGAATGATTACGCTTCCCGTCCATGGCTTACGCCTTAAAAAAGGTATTCAACTAAAAGGTGAAACTGCTCCGCTTCGCGTTCAATTAGTGGATTTACCTGCATTATCTAAGATTTTTGACCATGAATTATATCCCTTTGTTCTACAACTGAATCCAAACACCACTTACGGATTTACCATCGAGCCCATTTCTTTTCATATTTCTGCCAATCGGCACTTGGGATATGCAATCCAGTGGTTTACAATGGCGCTCGCCAGTTTACTTTATTATCTCGTTATTAATAGTCGCCGGTTAACCCATGCAAAAAAGTCATTTTAAAAATAAAGCCGCACAACGCACAGCCTACCTCTTAGTTTTGGTATTTTTAGTGCCGGTGCTCATTGCCTATACCCTCTATGCCTATAGAGATACCCTAAAATTACGTACCACCGAAAATGGCACTTTCCTTTCTCCGCCTGTCTATGCGAAACAATTGCCCTTTTTTAAAAGTGTTTTTTTGGGGAAATGGCAATTAATTTATAGTATGCCGCACCCTTGTAATAGTCATTGCAAAACCATTGTGCCTAAATTTGAACAAATTATTGCAGCACTCGGAAAAGATAAAAGCAAAGTAGAATATCGCTCCATTGCAAGCCAAGATATTTCAGTGCTTAAAAAAGACTATATTGCCATTATTGATCCCAAAGGATGGCTCATACTGTATTATCCTGCCACGACAAATCCACAGGCAATTTTAAAAGATATCAAGCGCCTATTGAGATATTCGCATGCAGGATAAAAGTCCAAAACCCGCTGTTAAGGTTGGATTTTATTTAGCATTCGCAGCAACCCTATTTGCATTTTTTGTGATTATTTTAGGGGCTTACACGCGACTAACGGATGCGGGACTTGGATGCCCCGATTGGCCAGGCTGTTATGGCCAATGGCTTGTGCCTAAGGCTTCTGCTGTTTCCGCTATAATCGATACGACTAAAGCCTGGACCGAAATGTTTCATCGCTATATGGCAGGGCTTTTAAGCTTGATTATTTTCACCCTATTGGGATTGGCCATACGCAATCGCCACCGTTCTAACCCATGCATCAAGTTACCGCTTTTTCTCGCCATGCTAGTCATTTTTCAAGGGCTTTTAGGCATGTGGACCGTCACCCTGAAATTATTTCCGCTGGTGGTCATGGCTCATCTTTTAGGCGGAGTCACCACTTTGTCGTTGCTCGGATGGTTAACCTTAACGCTAGCGCCCCTACAAAAAAACTTTTTTGCACCTAAAAAATTAAAATGGTTAAAGATATTATCGATCCTGGCATTGATAAGCCTTATGCTGCAAATTTTTTTAGGCGGATGGACCAGTGCCAATTATGCGGCCTTGGTCTGTGTAGACTTCCCTTTTTGCCAGGCAACCCAGTCCCTCAATTATGAATTTCGTGAGGCTTTTAGTCTAACCACCGTTGGTGTTCCAGGAAGCATTGGCACCCCACTTAGCCATGCAGCACGGGTTACCATACACATGACGCATAGAATCAATGCCATTTTTACCATATTTTTAATGGGTGCATTTATCTCTGCCTTATTTTACCAAAGCAAAAATAGTTTTATTCGAAGCATTGGCTATACCACTATTGGACTTTTAGCGTTGCAAATTATTTTAGGCATAATCAATGTATTGGCATTGCTGCCGCTTTATATTGCGCTTGCCCACAATGCAGTGGCTGCTCTATTAATGCTTTCTATGCTTGTTCTGATCTATTATCTTAATCTCTCCAGCGAAGCCCCTAGCCATGAATGAAAATAAAATTCTTTTATGGAAAGATTATTTAACGCTGTGTAAAGCAAAAGTCGTCGCAGTTATGCTCATCACCAGTTGGGTCGGCATGCATCTTGCAACACAGACAACCGTCCCTTGGAATATTTTTATTTTTGCAACCATTGGCATTGCGCTAACGGGAAGCTCCGCTGCGGTTATCAATCATCTTGTTGATCGACAGATTGATGCTAAAATGATCCGCACACTTAATCGCCCCCTTGCCAATAAGCGCATTTCTATTCAAAACGCCAGCGTATTTTCAGCCTGTTTAGGCGTTATCGGATTACTGGTTTTAACCCTTTGCGTCAATCCCTTAACCGCCGGGTTAACCTTTCTAACCCTACTCGGTTATGCGGTACTCTATACCCTGTTTCTAAAACGCCGAACCCCACAAAATATCGTTATTGGGGGAATAGCGGGTGCCATGCCGCCACTGCTGGGATGGACTGCGATTACCAATGAAATCGACGCCTATGCCTGGCTGCTGGTTCTGATTATTTTTGTTTGGACTCCACCCCACTTTTGGGCTTTAGCGATTTATCGAGAACAAGACTATAAAAAAGCCAATATACCCATGTTGCCCATTACGCACGGGATCCCTTTTACCAAGTTATATATAGTGCTTTATACCATTTTACTATTGCTGGTTACCGTGCTGCCGTATAGTGTGCACATGAGTGGCCTTATTTATCTGATCTCAGCGCTTGTTTTGGGTACACTGTTTCTCGCACAAACACTTATTTTATATAAAGCAAAGTCTGAAACAAACCGTATAGCGCTTAAAACTTTTAGTTTCTCTATTCTCTATTTATTGTTATTATTTAGCGCACTGTTGATTGATCACTATGCACACATTCTGGCTTGAGAGGAAGTATGAAAAAACAATTATCCCTATTAACCTTGGCACTCACTATCGCTTTTGTGATCTGGTATGGGTTTAATACCCCCCTTAGCCAATCACTGCCGAACAAAGATAATCTTGTTCTTGATGCCGCCACGATGCTAAGCCCGGCAAAACCTGTGTCTGCTTTTTCTTTAACCGATACCGAAGGAAATACATTTACCGAAAAATCTTTAATCGGGCATTGGACACTGATGTTCTTTGGTTACGCCGAATGTCCAAATATTTGCCCGGCCACTTTGGCGACGGTCGCAAGCGCCTGGAATTTATTGCCAACCAAAATCCAAGATAACCATACTATCCGCTTTGTATTTGTTAGCCTTGATCCCGAAAGTGACACAATAGAAAAGTTGCGCACTTTTCTAGGTCGATTCCACACCAGTTTTATGGGACTTACCGGGGAAGCAAGCGTTATCAAACAATTAAGCAAAGACAGCAGTATTTATAGTTGGCAAGATCCGGCTACAAGCGCCAATGGACCAAAAATCATTGATCACAGTGCGACGCTATTATTGATAAACCCACAAGGACGCGTGGAGGGATTATTTTCACCCCCCCACAAAATTGAGGCAATCGCAAACGATCTGCAATTAATCATACAAAAAAAATAAGCGTTGCGGGCAAAAGCGAAAACTGAGCTTTAGGAATATGCACAGATTTATCCACACCCTATTCTAAATAGTCTATGTAGCGTGTGCGCATAAATCTGTATTTAGTATATTAACTGTCTCAGTTGTAATTAGACTGGATAACAAAAGTTATTCACAAGATAAATATCGTTTTAACAGTTGGTATCCAACCCATGTCAGTCGCGTAAAAAGTCTTAAAATGAAAAGCGTTTTAAGAAATATCCTTTAAAAATCAACGACTCATATAAATTGACTCAAATTATGAGTTTTTTCGATTGGGTTAGCAGACAAAAATACAGCGGATTTTATTCACAGAGTTATCCACAGGTAAGAAAATAATAATAATTACTTTAAGGATCCAATCCGACCATTACCACTATTATCAGATGTTCAGGCGTACCCATGGTCAGCACGGATTATCCACAGCAGCGAGAAGCTAAACGACTGTCTTTAGCGGCATAGAAGCTTGGATTGTGTAAGGTTTCGCGCAAGTTATAGCGGAACGGCTTTCCTTGGGTATCGACGATTTTTCCGCCCGCGGCTTCTAAAATACATTGCCCTGCTGCGATATCCCATTCGCAAGTTGTGCCAAAACGCGGATACAGATCAACATACCCCTTAGCTATCAAACAAAATTTTAAAGAGCTGCCACAAGGGATGGTTTCACAGTCTTCCCCCAGCCGTTCTTTTAACGCGGCCCATGCCAGTTGATCTTCTATATGTTTCAGATGGAAATTTCGACTCACTGCTAGCCGTATTGGGCTAGCGGAAGAACGAGCCGTCTGCAGGGATTGGATCCCTTGCTGAGGCAAGTCCATATAAGCCCCTTCGTCCCGAACAGCCCAATAACGCTGTTGCAAGGCGGGTGCCACAATAACGCCTAATAGAGGACTATGATTTTCAATCAACGCAATATTGACGGTAAACTCTTGAGATCCCTGAATAAATTCCCGAGTGCCATCTAAAGGATCCACTAACCAAAAATGGGGCCAATGCTGACGAATATCAAAAGGCACCTGTGGGCCCTCTTCAGACAGGATCGGCAATGAAGGCGTTAACCGACTTAAGCCTTGTGCAATAATCGTATGCGCAGCTAAGTCCGCTTCAGTAACGGGTGAAGCATCTAACTTTTGATGGATGGAATAGGATTTGCGTTTAGCAATTCCCATAATGGCATTGGCTGCCTCATCCGCAATCGCTAAAACCTCAGGTAAACAATCTTGGTAAGGTAAATTCATTCTTTCATCATAACGGGTTTCGATCGCTATTCAAATTATTTTAAGCCCCTGACAATTTATGAACAGTCTGCTATGATGCCCTCTATATTTAGCAATAGAAAAGTATCATTTATGGAACATGAATTTCAGTTTTTTTCAGACACGGATGACTTAGCAGAATGTATACCCCATAGCGAGGATGCGCCACGTACGCTAAAAGTATGTCTCGATAAATGGCTATGGGCGGCTCGTTTTTTTAAAACACGTGCACTCGCCCGTGCGGCAATCGAAGACGGCAAAGTTTTTTACAATGGAGAATTGCCAAGACCCAGCCGCGGACTCGAAATTGGGGTAACCCTGCAGATCGGCCATGGCCGTTATGAAAAAACTGTGATGGTAAAAGGATTATCTACCCGCCGTCGAAACACGACGGATGCCTTACAACTGTTTGAAGAACAAAAGGCTTTATAGACAGTAATGTCGGATCCCATTTTACGCATTGCAATCCCAACTCCCTTAAGAAGATTATTTGATTATCTTCCTCCCATCGATTACACCGAGGGATCCCTTTCTATTGGTGCACGCATTCTCGTTCCTTTTCGCACACAAAAAAAAGTGGGCGTTATCGTCGAGATTGCGCATCACAGTGAATACCCTTTAACAAAACTTAAACATGCACATACCATACTCGATCAAGCATCTTTATTGCCCCAAACATTACTCGATTTAATTCATTGGGCAAGTCGTTATTATCATGTCGCCCTTGGGGAAGTATTTGAAGCGGCTTTGCCCAATCGATTAAGGAAAGAGACGCCCATTTTGCTAAAAAGTCGATCCGCTAAGAAATCAGTTAAGCCGTTAATTGCCGCAACAACGGAGAATTCCGCAGAGACTATCGTCCCGTCTCTTAACTCTATGCAGCAGCAAGCTGTCGATGCCATTTTTCAATGCTTTGGCAAATATCAAACCTTTTTATTAAATGGGGTAACGGGTAGCGGAAAAACCGAAGTTTACATTCGTCTGATTACCGAAGCCTTAAAGGCCAACAAACAAGCCTTGATCTTAGTCCCAGAAATCAATCTGACCCCGCAGCTATTAAGGCGCTTTCAAGCACGATTCGAAGTATCGATTGTAGTTTTAAATTCTTCTTTAACCGAAAAACAACGCTATCTCGCTTGGGAAGAGGCAAGAACAGGTAGAGCAAACATTATTATTGGCACACGCTCAGCAGCCTTTGTCCCGCTGAAAAGCCCAGGGATCTTTATTCTCGACGAAGAACATGATCCTTCTTTTAAACAACAAGAAGGCTTTCGGTATCACGCACGCGATTTAATGATCATGCGTGCATCTATTGAGCAGTGTCCTATCATATTAGGAACCGCAACCCCCTCTCTGGAAACTCTACAAAATACGCATATGGGACGCTTCCAAAATTTACTTTTACCGAAACGGGCAGGTGCTGCCACTGTGCCGAGTTTACAAATTTTGGATATCCGTCACAAACAATTAGAGGAAGGGTTGTCGGCACAGCTTCTTCATACGATGCGCCTGCATATAGCAAACAAAGGTCAAGTTTTGCTTTTTCTCAATCGTCGTGGCTATGCACCCGTCTTAATGTGTGTGGGTTGTGGTTGGATAGCCAATTGCAAAAATTGCGATTCACGCATGACGCTGCATTATCATTCCCAAACGCTTAAATGCCATCATTGCGAAACCACCCTGCCGATTATGTCAACCTGCCCCACTTGCAGTCAGAAAAATCTAAAGCCTGTTGGCATAGGCACTGAGCGATTAGAGACCGCTTTACAACAGCATTTTCCTACCCAATCCATTGTTCGAATTGATAGAGATACCACTCGAAAAAAAGGAAAAATGCAAGAAAGGCTCGATCAAGTTCACAATGGGGAAGCCGATATTTTGCTGGGAACGCAAATGATTGCCAAAGGACATCATTTTCCCAATGTCACTTTAGTCGCCATTTTAGATATTGATAATGCTTTATTTAGTACCGATTTTCGAAGCACCGAAAAAATGGGGCAGTTAATTACGCAAGTGGCGGGCCGCACCGGGCGGGCAGATAAAGCAGGACATGTTATGTTGCAAACCTGTCACCCCGAGCACCCTTTACTGAAAATTTTATTAAACGAAGGGTATTTAACGTTTGCCAATGCTTTACTGACAGAACGTCGATCCATTCATCTCCCGCCTTTTAGCTATCAAGCCTTAATAAGAGCCGAAGCCAACACCATGGGGCAAGCGGTCAAATTTCTGGCTTTTATCAAAACGACTATCAAAGCAAAAAATATCCCCACTTTACAAATCATGGGACCTATCCCTGCGCCTATGGAACGTCGACTGGGAAAACACCGAGCACAATTATTGCTTCAGGACCTTAAGCGATCAACCCTTCAAAAAATATTATTAGAATTTATTCCAAAAATTGAATCTTCTCCCATCAGCAAAAGCGTTAGATGGTCTTTAGATGTGGATCCTATCGATCTGTACTAACGCCTAGCCCAAATGCGCGAACTCTATGCATAGCTAACGTTTGATAAGTTCTTTTACTTACCCCAATAAAATCAGGAAGTTAAATAAGTTTTATTAAATTTTATATCGTTTTTCCTGTATATGGAGCTTGCTGGTGTTTCTATACTACGAGTATACTTTTGCCCTAAGGCCGATGAACCGTTATTTCGAGGGGGAGAAGATAAAGATGTTCGAAACTCAAGTATTTATTATTTTAAGTAGTATTTTTGCGCTGGGCTATGGCGCCTTTGCTGCTCGCTCTGTCTTTCAGGCACCTTCTGGAAACGAGCGGATGCGAGAAATTGCCTTAGCGATCCAAGAAGGCGCTAATGCGTATTTAAATCGCCAATATAGGACTATCGGCATAGTGGGTCTTATAATCACTGTAGCGCTTTACTTTATTCTGGGCCAATACGCCGCAATTGGGTTTATTATCGGTGCTATTCTTTCAGGGCTTGCCGGTTATATCGGCATGGGTGTTTCTGTCAGAGCCAATGTCAGAACGGCTGAAGCGGCCAAAAGCGGGCTTTCGAAGGCTTTAGATATTGCTTTTAAAGCCGGCGCTGTCACCGGACTCTTAGTCGTAGGGCTTGCACTGCTCGGCGTCACACTCTACTACATCATTTTACAGAAATTGGATTTGTCTCCCCGTTTATTGACTGAAGCGTTGATATCCTTAAGTTTCGGAGCTTCCTTAATTTCTATTTTTGCACGCTTAGGCGGTGGAATTTTCACTAAAGGTGCAGACGTTGGCGCCGATTTAGTCGGAAAAATAGAAGCGGGTATTCCAGAGGATGACCCACGTAACCCTGCGGTTATTGCAGACAATGTCGGTGATAATGTAGGCGACTGCGCAGGCATGGCGGCTGACTTATTTGAAACCTATGCTGTGACCATAGTGGCTACCATGGTGCTTGCTGGGATCTTAGCGCCTAGCCATCTAAAAGAAACCTTTATGATTTATCCTCTAGCCATTGGAGGTGTTTGCATTTTAGGCTCCATTATCGGTACCTTTTTCGTTCGATTGGGCAAAAGCCAAAATATCATGAATGCGCTTTATAAAGGATTAGGCGCCACCGCTATCATTTCCGGTATTTTAATTATTGCGGTTACAGATAGACTTATCGGACTGCAAAACTTTTTTGAGCTGGGTGATAGACGGTTAACCGGGGTAAGCTTATTGTATTGTGCTTTTGCTGGCCTTGCGATAACCGGGCTTCTGGTATGGATCACCGAGTATTACACCTCAACGAAATTTAGACCGGTAAAAAGTATTGCGCGTGCGTCTCTCACCGGACATGCCACCAATATTATTCAAGGATTGGCAGTTTCCATGGAATCCACTGCCTTACCCGTTTTAGTCATTAGTGCGGGGATCCTCTTTACCTACGTTTGTGCGGGTCTATTTGGTATTGCAGTCGCTGCTACCACGATGTTGGCTTTAGCCGGCATGATAGTGGCGTTAGACGCTTACGGCCCTGTGACAGACAACGCAGGCGGTATTGCGGAAATGGCGCATTTGGATAAAGAAGTCCGAGTGGTCACTGATGCATTAGACGCTGTGGGTAACACCACCAAAGCGATTACCAAAGGCTATGCCATTGGTTCTGCAGGGCTTGCTGCCCTGGTGCTTTTTGCAACGTATACAGAAGATCTCTCACATTACTTCCCGTATTTGGATATCTCCTTTAAGTTACAAGATCCGTTTGTGGTTGTGGGTCTATTTATTGGGGGTTTACTGCCTTATCTATTTTCCTCTTTTGGTATGATGGCCGTCGGACGCGCCGGCAGTGAAGTGGTGGTCGAAGTGCGCCGTCAATTTAGGGAAATTAAAGGTATTATGGAAGGAACAGCACGCCCAGAATATGGCGTTGCGGTAGATTTGTTAACCAAAGCTGCCATTCGTGAAATGATTGTTCCATCATTGCTACCGGTACTTTCTCCCATCCTGTTATATTTTGTCGTTAAGTTTATTGGTGGCCAAGAAGCAGCCTTTACCTGTTTAGGGGCTATGTTGCTAGGCACCATTGTGACTGGGCTGTTTGTTGCCATCTCTATGACCTCAGGCGGTGGGGCATGGGATAACGCTAAAAAATATATTGAAGATGGGCATGAAGGCGGTAAAGGATCAGACGCGCATAAAGCGGCTATCACAGGCGACACCGTAGGTGATCCGTACAAAGATACGGCAGGTCCTGCGATTAATCCGATGATTAAAATTATTAATATCGTCGCATTGCTGCTTATCGCAATGATTGCTCGCAGTGCTTAAAACCTTGCCCAAGCAATTCATTCAATAAGCCAAAAAAAGGGCCCGTAAGGGCCCTTTTTACATTATCAATATAATAAAAAGTTGGTTTATTAAAACTGATAAAATAATGCTAAATTGGCAGAGTTGATATTTTTAATAATTTTATTACCACGTTGATGACGAACCATTAAACGGGTACCAAAATTTTCACCAAATTTATACTGTGCACCTAGCCCTAAACGAACCCCGGCTTTAGCAGACTCGGTGCTGGATTGAGCCACTGTAATACCATTTTTCTTCATTTCTACTGTAGTGCTTAAACGACCAATACCCATAGCACCGATGAAATCAGCCGCATCATTTATCAGCAAATACCCAAGTAAATCAGCATAGCTATTATGCATTTTCGTCTTACGAATGGTTTCGGTCGTGCTATTCGTTTCTTTGGTTTTTACAAAAAAATTATATCCTAATTCAGCACCAACCGTGTCGTTAAAGCGTGCGGCAACAAATAGACCTGCACTTCCACTGTTTTTACGAAACAAAGGTTTATTGTTAATAATCATTTTTTGATCTGAAAATTCTGAGGCTACTTTATTACGGTTGTTTTGTAATTCAGCACCCACAGAAAACGTCGGATTGAAATCCATTGCAGCAACCGCCCCACTGGAAAGCACAACACCCGATAAAATAACAGACACAATATTCTTATTCATTCATTTATCTCCAAACTATTAAAAAAATCTTGCTTGACTCTTGGCGGAGACTAAAGGAATTTCACGCTAAGGTAAATACCCTGGATGTCGGAATTCGCTAAAACAGGGAACACAAGCTGTATTAAAAATCAGGCTTCTGGCATACAGGTAAGTATCAACGGGGCTTTAAGACAACATTCCCCATATTTCTCTTCCTCTCATTTCCACGTAACAATTGTATTGTTACGATGACAATTCATTGCAAGTCCTCAGCAAATCGCCTAAGATTGCAAGGAATGCATTCGCTCACCGGACTTTCAAAGCTGCAAACATAAATATGACCCAATCAACCAAACTTCTGCCGACACAAAAACATTTTCAACTGGATAATCCCTCTAGAGTGCTGATTGGGTGGCAAGAATGGTGTGCGCTGCCAACGCTTGGGATCCCCGCCATTAAATCAAAAATAGATACTGGCGCTAAAACTTCAGCCCTCCATGCTTCTGATATTCGTCCCTTTCACCGCCAAGGTGAACTCTTCGTTCATTTTTTAGTGCACCCCCTACAACAAACGGTAAAATTTCCCATTCTGTGTACCGCATTAGTCCATGACCAACGCATTGTCATGAACTCCGGCGGGCAAAAAGAATTGAGATATGTGATCAATACCCCGGTTATGCTCGGTGAAACAACCTGGGATATAGAAATTACCCTAACCAATCGCGATCCGATGCGCTTTAGAATGTTATTAGGCAGAGATGCTTTAAAAAATCATTCTATTATTGATCCCGGAAAGTTTTTGTGTCAGGGAAAATTAACCACAAAAAAATTGCACGCACTGTATAAGCACCACGAAAAGGATAGTGCTCACCCATGAAAATTGCCGTATTAACCCATAATCCAAATGCATATAGCCAGCGACGATTTACTGAAGCCTGCCAAACAAGAGGACATGAAATTTCTTTTATCCGTATTTCTTATTGCTATATGAATATTTCCGCCTCCAATCCGGCAGTCCATTATCGCAGCAATGAAACTTTTGAAGATTTAGATGCGATTATTCCGCATATTAAGCCTACACATACATTTTATGGAACAGCCGTGTTGCGTCAATTTGAAATGATGGGGGTCTACACCTTAAATACTGCGCTTTCAATTACCTGGTCTAGAGACAAATTACGCGCATTACAATTACTGACGCGTAAACAATTGCCATTACCCATTACGGGTTTTGCAGATTCACCCGAAGAGTCTGAAAAACTTATCGATCTCGTCGGAGGCGCTCCTTTAATTGTCCGGCTGTTAGAAGGCACCGAAGGCCGTGGCATTATATTTGCTGAAACCCATCAAGCCGCCATCAGTGTCATTAATGCTTTCAAACAATTAAAAACCAATATTTTAGTGCAAGAATTCATTCAAGAAGCGAATGGAACGGATATTCGATGCGTGGTGGTTGGCAATAAAGTCGTGGCGGCCGTACAAAGACAAACGGTTGAAGCCGGTTTTCATTCAACGCATCACCCCAGAATGTCGACCGTTTCCGTTAAAATTACTCGGAAAGAACGAAAGATGGCCATACAAGCTGCCAAGGCAATGAAATTAAACTTGGCCACTGTCGATCTTATCCGTTCCAACAGAGGCCCATTGGTATTAGATATCGATTGCTCACCCAGTATTGAAATGCTCGAAAAAATAACGGATTGTGACATTGTTTCGCGTATTATCGACTTTATTGAGGAAAATGCAAAAAAATAATTAGGCATCAGTACTGACCTACGCTCATCAGGCACCGAGCTATGCTAATATTATCTATGGATTTTAATCTCGCTCGATTTAACATGGTACAGCAACAGATCCGAACCTGGAGTGTGCTCGATTCTCATTTACTAGAACTGCTGGGCACTATTCCGCGCGAACAATTTGTCCCCTCGAACCTTCGAACCCTGGCTTTCAGTGACACATTCATTTCCATCGACTACAATCAAGTTATGCTACCACCTAAAATTGTAGGTCGTATGCTGCAGGCGCTTAAGTTAAGCAAAAACGATAGGGTGTTAGAAATTGGCACCGGCTCCGGTTATATAACGGCTTTACTGGCAAAATTGGCTAAAGAAGTTGTTAGCATTGAGATTATACCGGAATTAGCCGATATTGCTCGGCAAAACATAGAAGCTTTACACATTGACAATGTAACCGTTGAAGTGGGAGATGGATGCATGGAAAGGATAGAGAGTACGCCTTATGACGCGATTATCATAACAGGCTCACTTTCTCTTTTGCCCAAAACATTTAAAAACCAACTGGCCGTTGCCGGTCGGTTAGGTGCATTTGTTGGCACCTCTCCTTGCATGTCTGCTGTATTATTAACCAAAACAGATACCCTAAACTGGCAGGAAGAATGTCTATTTGAAACAGACATTCCACCTTTACTCCATGGCCCACAACTTAATCATTTTCAATTTTAATATGCAAAAAAAACTATTAACCTTATTGCTACTGACACCTCTTAGCATTTCTACTGTAAATGCCGAAGATCTCTTCACTGTCTATACATTTTCTCAAGAAAATGATCTAACGCTGCAAGCCGCAAAAGAGGCGCAGCTTGCCACGCGCGAAGCGAAACCCCAAGCAAATGCGCAATTCTTACCCACCGTTAATGCAGCGGCAACTCAAAGCTCTAATGCGATCCAATCGGCCGGATCGAACAATTCTCCTGCTCAATCACTGCATTATCATCAAAGCGCTTATGGGCTTACCCTTTCTCAACCCATCTTTTATTATAAAGAATGGGTGCAATATGCTAAGGCAAACTCACTGATCAAACAGGCCAATGCTACCTATGCTGCTGCTGAACAAGATCTTATCGTACGAACCACACAACGGTATTTTAATGTGTTAAAAGCCATAGATTCTTTAAAATTTGCCAAAGCCAATCGACTAGCCTTTGCAAAATTTCTAGAACAAACCGAGCAACGCTTTAAAGTGGGGCTGATTGCCATTACGGATGTGCAAATTGCCAAAGCACAACACGATAGTGCCCATGCAGAAGAAATTGCGGCTGAAAATTTTGTTGCTGATCAAAAAGAACAATTGCAAGAAATGACAGGCCAACCGATCCAAACCTTTTCTTCCCTGCGCGATACACTTGCACTCAAAACACCCGATCCAATTGAAATAGAAAAATGGGTAACGACTGCATTGGCACAAAATTTTGGCTTGCAAGCCGCCCGTGCCCAGGTAGAAGCAACTCATACCGATATTAAGCTAAGTCAAGGGAACCACTTGCCTGCGTTCAGCGTGAATGGATCTATCAATCGCGCGACCGCCACACCCATGTCCACTAAAAATACCAATTCGGCTATTGGTCTACAAGTCAGCCTCCCTATTTTTAGCGGCGGAAGCATTAGCTCCAAAACGCGTCAAGCCATGCATACCTATCAACATGCGCAAAAACAAATGGGCGTGTTGCATCGTCAAGTGGAAAGCAATACTCGACAATCTTATAGAGGCGTATTAACACAAATCAGTCAAATCACCGCACTTAAACAAGCGATTGTTTCTAATGCAAGTGCGCTTAAAGCGACCCTAGCGGCTTTTGATGTCGGTACCCGAACCATTGCCGATGTATTAACCGCTCAAAGCAATTTAATTCACGCTGAACAAAAATATGCGAATGCCCGTTATGACTATATTTTGCACAGCATTAAATTAAAGGAAGCGGCAGGTACCTTAAGCCCTGAAGATATACAACATATTAATCAATGGCTTACCCAGTAAAATACGCATCATGCTTAAATGAATAAAACGCTTTTATGGGATAAAGTGATCTTGAATAAGATCGATAATTTTACTGACCGCCCCTCGATTTTTTTCGATGGCGGCTTTGCCAAAGTCCCCCGCGGCTTGGCGCTTTTCAGGGTGACTCAACCAATATAGAATTGTTTGCAACAGTGCAGTACTGTTTTCCACTTGCACCAATGCTCCACACGCCGATAAAAGTGCGGTAATTTCAACAAAATTATGGGTATGTGGACCCACAATGATAGGCACACCCACGGCTGCAGGCTCTAAAGTATTATGCCCACCAATGGGGACTAAACTCCCCCCAACAAAAGCCACATCCGCAAGTGCATACAAGAAGTTTAATTCTCCGAGTGTATCGCCCAAAAACACTTGCGTTTCTGCCGTGACAGCAAGACCCGAACGTCTTGAAACCCAAGAATACCCTGCATCTTGGATCATTGTTTCAACCAATGTAAACCTTTCCGGATGTCTTGGCACCACTATCAATAACGCATCTGGAAATTGTGCCAACACCGCTTTAAAGACGGTCAATATTTGTGCTTCTTCTCCGGCATGCGTACTGGCCGCAATCATCACAGGCCGCGATTTTCCCCAGGTGGCACGTAAAACAGAGGCGTCTTGCGTTAACCCTTCTTGAATGGAAAAATCAAACTTTATATTACCTGGAACTTGTAAACGATCAGGAGCCAACCCTAACGCAATAAAATTTGCCCCATCTCGTTCGGATTGCGCCGCGACAATATGAATGCAATCTAACATTTTCTGAATCATAACGCCTAAGCGCTTATATCCGATAAGCGATTTTGGAGAAAGACGCCCATTCGCAATCATAATGGGAATATTGTGTTGTTTGCTCACCCATAAACAATTTAACCACAATTCGGTTTCCATCAAAATTAATAAGCGTGGACGAACGCGTTTTAAAAATTGTTGAATACTCCAAGGAAAATCATAGGGGCAATACACATGAAACACTTCATTGCCAAACGTGCTTTGAATACAAGCAGAACCCGTTGGCGTTGTCGTAGTAATGGTGATAGGGGTGTCTGGAAAGCGCTGTTGAAATTGTCGAATCAGTGGAATGGCGGCTATCGATTCGCCCAATGACACCGCATGCAACCATAAGCCACCGGATTGTGCAGGCGCTTTAAACATCCCAAAGCGCTCTAACCAACGACTGCGATAAGCTGGATTTTTAAATCCGCGCCACCATAGCCTAAGTAAAATAGCGGGAATAGCAAATACGAGGATAATCGTATAAATCCAACGGAATACAGATTGTATGAAAGATTTTAGCATAGGGCCAATCATCGCATTTAACCTATCTGAAGTCTATCCTTGCGTCTGCCTAACGCTAGTAGAACTGAGGTGGCATAAATAACAATCTATAGCCTGTTGCATAGCATCTCTGGCATGTGTCAAAGTCGATGCTTGAAACACTATCAGATCCAGCGAATTCAAAATTTCTCCGTAAAAAGAACCCACTTCTGGAGAAAAGATGACTTTTGCAATAAACCCTTTATATTTCATTTTTCAAACTTCTACTGTACATAACCCTTTCTCTTGCCCTGCCCCACCCAGGCTTAGTTTTCAAACTTTTTCCCTCAAAGTGAACGCTGCAGATTGCATACACGCTAAATGAAAATTGAAGACTTGACGCCCTATATATTGCTACTATTGTGAGATGAGTGAACAAAACGCGACCGTGGATATCGTTATTTTTGGTGGAGGCATTGCCGGTCTCTGGGCCTTACACCGTCTACGCCAACTCGGCTATCAAGCAATTCTTTTGGAATCCCATACGCTAGGGGGCGGTCAAACCATTAAATCCCAGGGGATTATTCACGGTGGCCTTAAATATGCCCTGGGCGGCTTTCTAACCGATTCTGCCAATGCGGTAGAGGCCATGCCGAATCGATGGAAAACATGCCTGCAAGGCAACGGTGAAATCGATCTGCGGCCTGTTAATATCTTAGCCGATCACCAATTGCTATGGTCTAGCGGAAGCCTAAGCTCCAACATTGCAAGTTTTTTTGCCAGCAAGGCCCTAAACAGTCGTGCCCAAAAGTTGAAACCCGCACAGTATCCTTTATTATTACAAAATGCAGATTTTAGAGGCCAAGCCTATCGATTAGAGGAGCTAGTGCTAGACACCGCTTCTCTGATCCGCACGCTCGCCGCAACTTATCAAAATTGTATTTTTAAAATTCATTCAGAACAAGGATACGAATTTGTTCATCAAGCTGCCAATCCGCAAAACATCTTATCGGTTAACCTAAATTCTGGGGCTACCACTTTAAATCTACAGGCTAAACGCTATTTATTCACTGCCGGTGAAGGTAACGCATTACTCTGTCAAAGTTTATCCAATGCACCTGCCATGCAATGCCGTCCGCTGCAAATGATCATGGTAAAACTGCCTAAACCGTATTTATTTTTTGCCCATTGCATCGATTATGGCATGAATCCCAGAATCACCATCACCACACATCCAACGCAAAATGGGCATACGGTTTGGTATTTAGGGGGGCAAATTGCAGAAGATGGGGTTAATCGAACATCATCTGAACAAATTCAGGTGGCCCAACAAGAATTGCGCCAGTTGTTTCCTTGGGTAGACTTTTCAGATGCACAATGGTCAAGCTTTTTTATTAACCGTGCAGAGCTTAAGCAACCCGGCGGCAAGCGCCCCGAAAGTGCCTTTATAGAAACGGTAGGTAATTGCATGGTTGCATGGCCAACCAAGCTTGCGCTTGCTCCGCTGTTAAGCGATCACATTATCGCAAGCTTACAACAGCAGAATATTACCCCCTCAATCCCAACGGAGGTTAACGATACCCTGTTATCCCATTTAGAAAAACCAAAAGTCGCACAAACTCCCTGGGATGCAATATGGTAAAGCAAAAAAGTGCTTTATTGCTGCCCTTTCCAACTGAAAAGTCTACGCCTAAAATTGAGATCCAAGTGGCGGTAGCACGTAATCATACGCTTTTATCGTTGGTATATCGCTGCACAGGGGATTTGCATACCGTACTATTTCCCACAATACCCCAATTCCCACTTCGCCAAGATAATCTTTGGAAACATACCTGTTTTGAAGCCTTTATCCGCTGCGATAACGTGCCCTTTTATTGGGAATTAAATTGTTCACCCAATGGAAATTGGAATCTATATTATTTTAATGATTATCGTAGGATGAACTCGATAGAAGAAAAGATCCCCCATATCGAAACGCAGTTTGAATATAAAATGGAACAAGAATTTATCGCAACTATAACCCTTGATCTTGCCCCTATTCTATCAGCAGAAAAGGTGCTTACTTTAAATCTAGCAACCATTATTGAAAATATGAATGGAGAGATGGGCTATTTTGCGCTCGCCCATCCAATCCACAAACCAGATTTTCATCTACCAGAGTGCTTTACGCTACAAATTTAATTTTAAGGAAATCTTTTATGAAGCTTGGAATCGATGTTTTACTCAATAACATAAAATTGTTAGATGAACTTAAATCTAAGCGCATTGCCTTACTCGCAACACCTGCCTCTATGACAAGTCAATTTATACATAGCTTAGATGCATTAAAAAATTCCACGATTAATCTTTGCGCAGCCTTTGGCCCCCAACATGGCATGCGCGGCGAAAAACAAGATAATATGATCGAAACAGAAGACTATATTGATCCCATTCACCACATTCCTATCTTTAGCCTCTATGGGGAATACCGACGCCCCACCGCAAAAATGTTAGATACTTTTGATGTGTTATTAATCGATGTTCAAGATATGGGCACGCGCGTTTATACTTTTTTAACCACCTTATTATATTTATTAGAAGCAGGCGCTGCCACAGGGAAAACCATTTGGGTACTCGATAGGCCCAATCCTGCTGGCCGCCCAGTTGAGGGAACCCTGCTGGATGAAAAAAATTGGGTAAGCTTTGTCGGTGCGGCAAGATTTCCCATGCGTCATGGGCTTACCTTAGGAGAAGCCGCTCGTTGGTTCGTTAAAAATAAAAAACTGGATGTCGATCTCAAAGTAATCGCGATGGAAGAGTATCATTTAAGCCAAGGTCCCGGTTTTGGCTGGCCACACTTTGATCTCTCCTGGGTAAACCCGAGCCCCAATGTTCCGACCTTAAGCACGGCGCGTTGCTATCCAGGAACAGTGCTGTTAGAAGGCACGACTTTAAGCGAAGGCCGTGGCACCACACGCCCACTGGAAATGCTGGGCGCACCCGATATAGAGGCTCATTCATTACTCGCTACTATGGAAAAAATCTATTCCCCCTGGCTACAAGGCAGCAAGTTACGTCCTTGCTATTTTCAACCCACTTTTCACAAACACACGCAAGCTATGTGTGCAGGTTTTCAAATTCATGTGGATGATAAGACTTATCAACATGAAATATTTAAACCCTACCGCTTGGTCGCCCTTGCTTTAAAGGCCATTCGCAGGTTGTATCCGGATTATGAAATTTGGCGCGATTTTGCCTATGAATATGAAAAGGACCGTCTGGCAATTGATCTGATTAATGGGGGCCCTCTCCTTCGAGAATGGGTAGATAATGATGATGCTACCCCAAATGATTTTGAAATTATTTTACAAAAAGATGAAAACAGCTGGCTAGAAAGCCGACAAGAATTTTTATTGTATCCGGATTGATGGCGATTTTTATAATCCTTAGCATGACAAATACCAGTCGATCAATTTACGATCGTTGCTGACACTTACCCACCGTAGATTGCTCTATGGGGGCAGATGATTCAAATGGGTTCTGAAATAAATCTCCATACTCTAAATCATCGGCAAAATTGATACCCCTCATGACTTGTGTTTTTGTATCTAAATCAGCTCCTTTCTCCATGCTTGTGTTTGTGTTTGTGCTTGTGCTTGTGCTTGTGTCATAGGATAAAACAATACTAGGTATTGAAACCCCACATTTCTTACTAGGAATAATATATGCAATAATATGGTAGATATCGCCAGAACTATTAATGGGAGGCATTGCAATTACAGTTAGCATAGTTACATTTCCTTCTAATACAATATTCAGGCCTTCTTGAATTTATTATCACTAATCTCAGACAAAAATAAGATCGTATATTTTGTCTCATTAATGAGGTTGGGCACTCAAATGATGATTTTTACACCAGATCATTATCTTATAGAGATAGCTATGTCATTGCAGGAACAGTTATGGTAATTGGTAACATCTGCTAATATTAATGTCATCACATTTCGCACAAACACGAGACAGAACAATAGGCTGTTAATATCAACCACATTCAGCCTGAAAAACCTGAACAAAATGGCTATATTGAACGATTTAAACGGTGATTATCATAATAATCACCACTAATGGAGGTTGGCGACCAGTGGGGAGCCATCCTTAGCCCCTCACCACATTCGTGCTAGCAGTTTCAATCTCTTCTTACGAAGTTACCTACGGATCTCCGCGAGTCGATTGTCTCCAGGGTTTCACATTATCTCATTACTGGGATAGCATGCCCAGATAAGGAATAACCGACTTCATGCAGTTCCATCTGCCTAAGTGGTTCACTAAGCGACCTCGTGTCGCACTTTTCTGCAAGACCCAATGTTTGGAAACCAATTAAGCCAGCGCAAATAAATTTAGGTATTTTTCACAGTATTATCTCTCTCCTTAACAATTTCACTTATTGCGGGCATAGCCTCTTGAACTTGGTTTCGCTTTATTCCGTAATATGAAAGCTGATGTTTCTGTTTTTTCAAATGTTCAATAATAATATTATTTAGCTTGTTCTTCTCGTAATCAATAACAAATTCAATAATCTCTTGTTCTATCCGATGAAAATTAAGCTCGTTTCGCATTTTTCCATTTTTTAGAATAACACCATGCTCTTTTAGCTTAGTTTTAAAATAATTATATTCCTTTTCACTTAACCCATATTTTTCTTGATAAAATGGCCGATAATCACTATGAAAATTCGGGACTCGAATAATAGCTGACAGAACTACATGCTGAGAATCAACACCTGATATAAAAACACGCTCTCTGGCTCTAATATACCCACCAGTTATGTGCCCTCCAGGACTTGCACATTTCGTATCTATTAAGTCTTCTACAAATAAATCAATAACGCGGGTACTAGTGTTGTCAGTTAATTCCTGTTGAGAGTGTAATGTAGCATAAACAACGCCTAAATATGGAAATCTTGCATGTCCATCAGCTTGATAAATCGGAGCTAAGACCTTAATCCCATCACCGTCACGCGGTTGATGTGTTGCACTTTTATCCCAGTTCACTAAGGCAAAAGCATATTCTAAAGCCCAGCGAGCCTCCTCGGTAGTAGAGACTAGAGGAAGCTTAGAGAAGCCTAAGCCTTTTAAGATTGTCCATTTTTCTAGTTTACCTTTCATTCTCTTGTCATTTAAGTCTTTTTCCGGTGCACTGCTAATATCAGCCATTAAGGTTTTATATGAATTTACGTACCTTTGTATGAATTCTATGTATCGAGATTCATAATCATCTTCCCTACTACTATGGTTCCCCTGATGCTGCAGGCACGGTTTTACTGGGCCTGTTTCTTGAAGTTCTGTTATTTTATTAGAAACAATCTTATGAGCATTCAATAATTTATTTTCTCTTTTTGTCAGCTCGACAGATACTGATTTTATTCCTACTTTGCTAGATTGTAAATCAGGTAAAGTTAAGGATACTCCTGATATTTCATGCGTAGCTGAGCTATATAAACCTGTTCTTGCTAACTTTCCTCGTTGTTGGAGAAGATGAATTTCCCGGGCATTGCGTCTTTGCTTACGATCAAAATAGTTAGGATAAAAATGATTTCCTCTCCAATGTACAAACATTGGGGTCATTTTCTTTCCTTCTTTGTCACCCTTTTTTGGTGTTTCAAAATCATCCCCAACTTCTAGGGCCCCGAAAGCTTCTTTTAATTCCTGCTCTTGCCGCCTATTGACTACTAACAAATTAAAATGTGTAAAACCTGCAGTATGCAGGAGATGGATAGTTTGATCACCTCCGTTTTCCTCATGGTTCGAAAGAACTAGTTTTTGACCAATATCTTTTTGCCAGATATATAAATTAATACCAACAATTCTTGCATATGCTAATGCAGAACCATAACCTAAAAATAATTTGACTTCCTCGTCGGCAAGAATATTCATATAGTCGATAAACGTTTTCTCACTATTAAGAAAAAGCTTGAATTCGACTTTTGATTTCTCATCATCTTTTTGAAAATAGTTATTTATATATTTCTGGCTTCCTTTCAATATAATTTCACCAGTAAGTAATGATTCAGCCATTTCAAGCCAAACAGATTCCCTCACCGCCGAATCATTAGATGCTAATAATAATTGCTCTGTTAGTTCCTTTCTTGAGGTTCCAAGACCAATAAAACCGCAGTTTCCATTTGGGCTAATATCTTCTTCCTCAAATTGAATAGCATTACCATCAGGTAAAATACCTTCTAATGTAATAGTTTTCCTATCCTTTCTCCCATTATCCTTATTTGAAAATGTATTTTGATATACATAATCAATTTCATCTTCAGAATCCGTATCCGAAGCATTGTCATCATCAAAAGCAAATCGAAGAAGTGTCTTTATTCTAGTGTGTCCCTCTGATTTGGCAACTTCCGCAGCGGTCCTATCATTATCATCTTTTTTAGATAAGCTTGCCCCACTTTTAATTAGAAGCCTGGCCTGCAATACTGCACCTTTTTCAGCAGCCACATGTAAGGGGCTTGCTTTATATGTATTGAATTTACTTTGTATAGGATCTTCCATACAAAATTCATCAATTGAATCGTAGGGATAAGGCGGATATTGATCATGTCGGCTGGCATCATAAATCGTATTAATCTTTGCACCCGCTTGTATTAACAATCTTGTGATTGTCAAGCTTTTTCTATCGTCCGACAGAACAGACATATGTAAAGGAATATCTTTAGCTAGCTCCTTATGCCTTTCCAGCAGGAAACTTACCATGTTTACATCTTTATTAAAAACAGCCCAATGCAGGACCGTCCAATCATGAAAATCTTTCATTAAATGCAATTTCTCATGTTTTGTTATCACCTTAATTTTCTTTAAGATGCCATCTTTTCCTTTCTCTAGCTTTTCTACCGTGCGATTATTATAGTTTTTTTCAAAATCTTCTGCTAAATCTAATAATAAAGAAACTGTGCTTAAATGTCGATGTTGAGCAGCCATGCATAAAGCTGTTTTTGCGAGTCTAGTTTGATCAAATAAAGAACCTGGTTCTTTCTGATATAATAGACTTATAATTTTATTATAACCATGACAAGCTGCGTAATGCATAGCAGAATATTTATCTTCGCGCTCTTCTAAAGAACTGTCGTCTATTTCATGAACATCTTCGTAAAATAGATCTATCTCATCTGTAGCCAAAAGAGTTAAAGCCATTTCATATTCTTTATTCTGTAGCGCCTTTAAAAGGTTTTTACTCATATTTTTATGCCCCGCACTTTGTTAAGATCATTTTCTTTATTTCCCCTAGCGTTTCTTTATCAACGTTCCTTAATTTTTCATGGGTTAGTAAGACATTTTACACCAAAATTCATCCAACAAGCTAAGTTTTTCTTCAGTTTCTTTAATAGTGGGTAGGATACCACTTGTATCTAATATTGTTAATGTCTACCTTTTCTCGGTTTCTTGGCTTGCCTATTTACTTTTTTAAGGTTGTTTGTTTTGGTAACCATTTGCTTGGAATTGTTTTCCGTTTTTTCAGCTGGTTTATATATCTTTGATACATTGTTGTTAAAAGATATTGTTTTATTCTGCATGTTATTACCAGCAAGGCTTTTAAAACCCCATAATAATTGATTGGGAACTGGGGCTTTTTGTTCAGATATCTTAAGCTGGACATTTGGACAAGCATAGAAAGGACTTCTTACATGTTTGATTGTTTTTATTAATCGAAAATTATAGCGTGTAGAATGATCTATGGCATGCTTAAAGCATTTTTGGTTTTCAGAGTTTTTTGAATTATAAAATTTATTTTTATTTCGAGGCTTTGCTTTCTTTATTAACGGTCCTATGTTTTTCTTTGAACCCCTGAATTTCCCGGTGAAATCCAACATCCTCCCCATATGCCGAATTGAATGTTTACTCCCTTTACCTTGTGATTTCTTTTGGGTAATTAACTTATATTCATATTCAGAAAAGAGTCCCGTATACCCACGTTCTCTATTATGTGCTTTTAAATGCTTATGTAAACACTCCAACATTTCCTGTGGATATTTTAACGCTCTTGCAACTTTAAAAACAGAGCCACCATTCCTATCTCTTTGTTTTAAAAGACTTGGTGCCTTTTTAAGTAGGTAATCTACAGACATTATATGGCCACGCGCAACAGCAGCCATTAGAACAGTAGTTCCCTTATGGGTCTTTTGTTGTAGAAGCTTACGATTAATAAAAAGTCTATTTTCTTGTGCAAGCAAAAAGTCCATAACCTGAATTTCATTATGAGCTGCTGCGATCATTAAAGTCGTAATTCCGCTGCTATCAGTTTTCGTTAAATGATAGCGGTCAACTGCTAGCAAAGAAGTCAATTTATTTATTTTATCTTCTATGGGCATAAGTTGCTTTATAATTAAAGTAAATTCCGACTCTTCCAAGTCTTTTATCTTTTTCACCTTATTGGAAGGGATATGACTTTGCACTTTAATACTGTGATCCATTTTCCCTGCAACAAGTGCATTTTCCGGTATAAACTTTAAAGTGATCTGATAAGATCCAATATTTTGGTCTACTGACTCAATAAATGGCCATATGTCATCAGATCCAAGCCAACTGGGTAACATCTTAAAAATTAAACCTCGTGTACCGTCTCGGTTTATATGGTTACCTCGTCCTGTAATAATTTTTAGAAAGCAAATATTTTCAATTTTTGCTTTATTTATTAGGTCCCTAACATATTGTTTTGCTTCATTCAATGATTTTCCGTGTAAATCTAATGTTTCAGATCTTCTGATGATTTTCCGAGCCGATAAAAAGACTGTAGAATCTATGGAAGAAACGACGCTGCCTAAGCTTCGTGCTTGATTAAGATTTTTTGTGATTTCTTCAAAATTTGTACTCATTATAAAACAACCTTATAATTTACTTGAATTTTACAACAGAATTAATACCGACGCTTTCATCTACTCTTATACTATACCCTTACTATATTGGTCTCAACATCTGCTTTAAACAATCGCACACTTGCTTCCAATGCTATCCCTTTTTTTAAGCCTTCAATGTGCTCTTGAGCCAAATTTTCGATAATATAAGCAAAATTTATAGTTTTAATCGGCATAATGGACACTTCTATTTCTTCAATTATCTTTTCTTTCTCAAACTGATAAGGCTGCCACTGGTATCCCGAAAACACATCGCCTTCTAAGGATCCTACTAGCTTTTTAAAACCTAACCCTTTATGAGCTGGCTCCAGCGTTAACTGGATTGAAATCACCGTTTGGGAACTTACCGTCTTTCGAGTCATAGACTTTGGATTTACCGCCAAAGACATTTTCTGCATGGCTTCATGCCTTAGTCTATCTTCAGCGTGTTTATAAATTTGGCTAGTCTGAATAGAACCATGCCTTAAATTATCCTTAATCATCGTGCTCGATAGCCCTGCCTTATCTTGATGGCTGGCGCATAAATGACGTAACCAATGGGGAGATAGTTTTTTAAGCTTATTAGCCTTCTTAGTCGGCTCCTCTTTAAATTTCTTTGAGGCTTCAAACCCTATTTTTTTCACTATATTATAGATTTGCCTTACCTCTATTGGACCTTGATTCTGGGACACTAAAAGTAAGCCCTCTTCATCCGCTTGAGGTAATGGCGGTTTATTATAGCGGTTCCATCAATATTTGATCCGAATATCCGCAGTGTTTGTACCAAGACAATAAATCGCTTTTTTGGATAGAATTAAAAGATATTTTTATGGCCTCTTTAAAAGTATCTTCGCACCTTGCTGATAGGGCTCTTAGTCTTGTCTTTAATTTACCCCACATATTTTCAATGGGAGATAATTCTGGAGAGTAGGGAGGCAAAAAAATAAGTTCCGCCCCTTTGCGTTCAATCGCTTCTTTGACTTTAACCATTTTGTGGAATGAAACATTATCCATGATCACGCAATCTTCTGG
>DAHXPC010000013.1 GCA_027364575.1 bacterium | reverse complement strand
AGTGTTGGATTTTCAGGGTAATATAGACACTGTATTGCAAGGTAAGTCCTTTACGAGGGTATCGGTTGCCTTTAAAAAAACTATAGGATTATTTTTAAGTGTATACACAATTATCAATAATGCTAT
This sequence comes from bacterium, assembly GCA_027364575.1. Taxonomy (GTDB): domain Bacteria; phylum Pseudomonadota; class Gammaproteobacteria; order UBA6186; family Azoamicaceae; genus CADEGZ01. Next base: position 45,044 of record DAHXPC010000013.1, on the reverse strand, counting down.
TCGTACTATTGATAATTAGTGTATAAACTTGAGGTGATTACGAAGATAAAAGCAAAGCACTTACCGTTACCAGAGTTGCAAATCAATCATACTATCTCTAATGGCCCGGTAATTTTTTCAAATCCCAAAGAGGGAAAGCCCTTTGAATTAGCATTAGCGATTGTTAAAAGCTCCGCAATTGGGCTACCATCTTATATCAATATGCCTACTGTGACCAAAACAGTGTTGGATTTTCAGGGTAATATAGACACTGTATTGCAAGGTAAGTCCTTTACGATTAAGCGACAGCTAAACGAAGTATCGGGTACGGAATGGCAATCTAGCATTCATCTCAATAAAGATCACTCGGTTTATAAACTGAATATTAATTTTCCTGAAATTGTTGCTCAATCTTCTGGTTTAACTCTACTGATTAAACATGTAGCGTTGGACTCTCACCAAACGAAATCTACATATGGCAATTGGTTAGGAGACCTTTCTTTTTTAGTGGGATCGGCTATTGAAAAAACGCTCGGTTTTGAGTTTTCTAATTTGCAACTTAACGGAAATTCAACCATTCGAAATGATGTGATTGATGTCACGACGAAAGCAGAATTGCCCAAAATTTCGATTTCAAATGTAGCATATGGTCCCGCTATCATGAACCTAAAAATGCTTGATCTGGATGCAGAGGCTATGCATGCATTGCAAGAAATAAAAAGCAATGGAAAAATTCCAGATGTAGTGCTTCGGAAATTTTTATTGCGAAGACCTAAACTGATCATCGAGAACACGCAATTTCCATCCTCTCAAGGTCAAATCAATCTGCAGGCTGATCTTGCAGTCGGCGGAGAAGGTTTAACCGATCCTATTCAAATGGCAGCCGTTCGAGATACCCTCGATGGAAAGCTTATGGTACTTATGCCAAAAGACTTATTTAAAATGATCAGTGGATCTGTTCTGACACAAACAATTAAAGCAGAGCCAGAGATCCAAAAGCTAGACAGTGCGCAACAAGAACAAGCAGTCGCCTTGAGGCTGGAGCAAAAAATCCAAAGCATGCTTCAAGCGGGTATTTTGGTTGATAAAGCAACGAATTATGAAGTTCGGATTTCTATTATCAAAGGCAAATGGATTGCCAATGACAAAGAAATGGATTTTTTCACTTTTTCACAAAAATAGGCGAATCGTTTAGCAAATCCTTTTACGTTTCTAGTTGCAAAAGTTTTTGTTTCGCTCTTTCGATGACAGCAGCAGGCACACCGGCCAGTTGTGCCACTTGGATCCCATAGCTACGATTGGCAGGCCCTTCTTGTACATGGTACAGAAAGGTCAAAGCCTGTGCATATTCAACCGCGCCTAAGTGAATATTGGCAATGTCAGGAAATAGATCCGGCAATTGCGTCATCTCAAAATAATGCGTGGAAAATAATGTAAAGGGTTTCAGATCGCTTGCCAAATGATAGGCGATTGCCCATGCCAATGATAATCCATCAAAAGTACTGGTTCCTCTGCCAATTTCATCCATTAAAATTAAACTTTGCTGGGTGGCATGTTGTAATATATTGGCGGTTTCCGTCATCTCTACCATGAACGTTGAACGCCCACCGCTTAAATCATCCTGCGCGCCAATACGGGTAAATATCTTATCGAAGATCCCTATTTTTGCTTTGCTGGCAGGCACAAAACTGCCAATATGCGCCAGCAATACGATCAATGCCGTTTGTCGCATATAGGTTGATTTTCCGCCCATATTAGGACCCGTAATAATCAGCATGTTTCTTTGAGTATGTAGGGTAAGATCATTGGCTATAAATGGCGTTTTTAAGCTTTGTTCCACAACCGGATGGCGCCCACCTTCGATCCATAATTCTTTTGTATCGGATAATTCAGGTTTACACCAATTAAGCGCTTCTGCCCGTTCTGCAAGACACGCGAGCACATCGAGTTCGGCCAATGCGGTTGCTGTTTTCTGTAAGGGGATCAAAAAAACTTGCAGTTTCAGCAGTAAAGTCTCATATAGATATTTTTCACGGGTTAAGGCACGATCTTTGCTGGATAAAATCTTATCTTCAAATTCTTTTAATTCAGGCGTAATAAAGCGCTCTGCATTTTTAAGCGTTTGACGCCGAATATAATGCTTAGGCACATCCATGGCTTGAATACGGCTTAGCTCTATATAATAGCCATGCACACGGTTATAGCCAACTTTTAAAGTTGATAACCCCGTTTTTTGTCGTTGATCGGTTTCTAATTGAATTAAATAATCTTCGCCATGCTCACTCAAAGTACGATATTCGTCTAATTCGCTATCGAAGCCATTTTTGATAACCCCACCATCGCGGATTTGGTTGGCAGGGTTTTCAAGAATTGCATTTTCTAAAAGGCTATAGAGATCTGGGAAAGGATCAATTTGATCCAGTAGCGTAGAAAGGTGCGCATGAAAGCCGGTTTTGGCTAATGCTTTAAGACTGGGTAAATGTTCTAAAGCCCGTTTTAAACGCACTAAATCGAAAGGTCTAGCCGATAACAAAGCAATTCGCGATAATATGCGTTCCATATCGCCAATGGGCTTTAAATGCGTGCGTAAAGTCATGAAAAAATCGCCTTTTAGCAGATCCTCAATGGCCTGTAATCTGGCATTTAAAATGGCGCGATTTAAGCGTGGCGTATGCAGCCAGCGGGATAGTAGACGACTTCCCATCGGTGTTAGTGTGGTATCGATGACGGATAAAAGGGTATAGCGTCTATCGCCTTGTAAATTACAGGTGAGTTCAAGGTTACGGCGTGTATTTACATCGAGCTGTACCCACTCCTGAGAATACTCAGCCACTAAGCGATGAATATGGGGTAATGCATTTTTTTGGGTTTCTTGTGCATAGTGTAAGAGTGCAGCGGCGGCGCTGATACCTGCAGCCAGGGTGGGTTCGGTTAAATCCAATTCAATTATTTTTAGATGAGTGCTTAATTGTTTGGCAGCTTTTGCATAATCAAATTCTGCAGCAGATAACAGTTGGATTGAACGATTTTTTTTCAGTTCAGAAAGCTGAGGGATGTTTTCATTGATTAAGATCTCTGCGGGATTAAGCCGTTCTAATTCATTTAAAAGCATCGGGTAAGCAGAAAAGGTGGATAAATGAAATCGACCGCTGGCCAGATCAAGGCATGCAATGCCAAAATAATCGTTTTCAAAATGGATAGCCACTAAAAGGCTATCCAGCTTTGCATCTAGCAAGGCTTCTTCCGTTAAGGTTCCTGGCGTTAAAATGCGGATCACTTTGCGTTCAACGGGGCCTTTAGTGGCATTGGGTTCACCAATTTGTTCGCAGATAGCAATTGTTTCCCCTAAACGGACGAGTTTTGCCAAATAGCCTTCTGCAGCATGATGGGGAACGCCGGCCATCGGAATCGGCATGCCACCAGATTGGCCTCGACTGGTCAGTGTAATGTCTAAGAGTTCAGAAACTTTTTTTGCATCTTCAAAAAATAATTCATAAAAATCGCCCATTCGATAAAAAAGTAAATGCTGGGCATGTTCGCCTTTGATCCGAAGGTATTGTTGCATCATTGGCGTATGGTCGAGAAGGTTGTTAGTGGGCATTAATCACGCTCCATTGTAAAAATAAGATCGCCTGCAGGGCCTTCGGTACCGGTTTCAATACTGGCGGTCAATCGAGGGCTTAATGAGTATTTTAACTTAACCGTGGTAATCGGTTCCAGCAAATGTTGCAAACACTGTAGATACAATTTGCTTGAAAGGGATTTTCCAACCACGAGTACGGTATCGGTTCCCCCCTGGTGATTAGATCCTTGTGAAATTTGCTCGGATTCTAAATTGAGCTCTTCTAGCCCTAATTGCATTTGTATGTTTTCAATAAAGGGATTTGCGGTGCCAGACAACAGAAAGGCACTTTGTGCGATAAGCTGGCGTTGATCAGGATTTGTACTTTCCCGTTGGCCAAAGCCTAAGCGAGATAAAATTTCAGAACTGCGTAAATTATCACTTGAATACGGGTAAAATAATGGCTTTTGTAAAGTCCCTTGCACGTAGATACCCACATCTGGGGTTTGTTGTAGATGTTGCAAACGGGCATTTGAAATCCGTATATCTAATATCGGATCATTGAGCAGGGTACCGGGTGTAAATAATAAATAGCCACGATGAATATAGCGAGTAGCGCCTTGAAGGCGGTATTTTCCATCCAGAATAGTCAATTTCCCGCTTCCCGATAATAGACCATCTGGGCGTTCATCAATGGCCAATTCACCCTTGATAAGGCTCTCTAATCCATAGCCTTTAAAATGCATGGGATTCTCTAAAATCAAATATAAGCTTGGAACAATTTTAAACGGACGTGAAGTTTCTTCCTTTTTATTGTTAACGAGAATGACATCTTTTGAAAGCAGGGCATGCTTCTTTTCACTTGTAAGAAAAATAACAGCGTTGGGTATTCGTACCGTCCCTTGGGCAAATAGCGTATGATTAATATAATCTAGCGCCAATTCGGGGGAAGCGGTTATATCAATGGTAGAGGTGCGATAAATGTGCAGATTTTTCCCACTCAGTTTTAAATGCGTTTTGAGATTATCTGAAATATCGGTTTCCCCATTGATGCTAAATTGACCCGTGCCGGCATAACCGTTGCCGCTTAAGCTAAGCTTTCCAGGTATATCTCCATAGCCCTGTACATTGACTTCTTGAATGACAAGCCCTTGTTTGGGGATGCGACAAGCGCCAGCTTTGATATTGGCTTGTACATAAAGGCGCGGCTGATTGAGCGTCCCTGAAAATTTCATGTCCATTTCTAGCAAGGCGGTTAATTTGGACACTTGCGGGAAAAATGCTTTAATCAATTTTAAATCGGAGGCTTTAAAAACCAGTTTTCCTTGTAGGGGTTGCTCCAATAAGGCTACATTGTTCTGAGGGCTAGGGGGGAAGGTGTTAAAATGGCCGTGGGCAAAATTGTGTGCATTTTCTCTAAATATAAATCCCGCTTTCAGCGCTTGTCCATTAAAAAACAGATCAATCGCCCCGCCTTGATAGGCGATTTTTTTGGGTTGCTTTTTAAAACGTTGCAAAGTGAATGTTCCCGGGTGGATGATCCCGTCCAGGTTAATGTGTGGAAGCGCATTTGGTTTTTGTTGCAGACGTGCATGTAAGGAAGTCTTTCCTTGGAGATCCGGGTGTTGTAAAGACAGTGTGGGTATATCTGCGCGGAGCTTGAGTCCTTGCTTGGGCTGCCACTGAAATGTGGCACTGGCAATTGCACCAGAGGCATGGATTAACTGCAAGGCCTGCATATAAGCTTGTTTGGCCGTCCGATAAATAGCGATTGGCTCTTTTAAATGCCAATTCCCAATCCATTCTGAATGTAAAGTAAGGTGGGTTAATGTTAGGGTTTGTTGGCCTAGGTTTTTTTCGTATACATAGTCGCCATCCAGGTTGGCTTTAAGCTGCTTACCCATATCCAAAGTAAAGCACCAATTGAGTTTTTGGTTTTCATTTAGGTTGGATTGGATCTGCATAGAATGTTTCCCTACGCGGATCAAAGCATTCAAGGTATACAGCTGGGGATGAATAGCCGTTAGGGCGCCTGTTGCCTGTATCGGTTGCTCGAACCATACGCCGCTCAGCGAGTGGATTTGAGCCGAGATCCCTTGATCAATTTTTTTTATATTCAGTGTCCCTTCGGCTTGTGCAATGCTTAGTGGGCTGGAAAGTTTTTTGAATGTAATCTGTGCATTTTTTAATAAAAAATAGGGAATTTTTAAGCGGGATGCCCGTAGCGTATGGAGGCTGGGCTTAAGCGTTAGTTCCTCTGCCGTTAGCTGAATCATCGGTGACGCATAGGTTAAGCCATAAAGCGATATTGTATTATTCCATTTTCCGCTGACTGTGTTTATTTTTATCGCAGGCGAAAGAAGCGGTTTTATCAACCAAACAGAAAATATTAAGCCCGATTGAGTGGTATAAATCCAAAAGCTAATAGGAATGAGTAGCAGAAGACCATACAAAAAAATCCTGCACTTTGCGTTTACACGTAACATTAGAGATCCATTCCAAAGGTAAGGTGGATACGTGGTTTAGGTTTTCCTTTGAGTAACGGTCTGGCTATATCTAAACGCAATGGTCCAAGGGGGGTTTGATAGCGAAGGCCCGCACCCCCACTGTTGGCTAATCGGCTCCCCCAGCGATTCATTGCATTCCCGCTATCGGCAAATAAGGCAACGCCAAATTTTTTATATATTTTTCTTTCTATTTCTACGCTGCCGATCAAAAGATAACGGCCACCGACGACAATACTATTTCCATGGCGATCCAATTCTTTAGGGCCTAAGGAATTGTATCCGTAACCGCGAACCGTATTGTCACCCCCGGTAAAGAAGCGCAAACTCAAGGGGATATCGCTGGATTTAGCAGCGAATGTTGCGCCTACATTACTGCGCGCAATTAAACGGGTATAGTCGCCAATTGGAAAAATCCATTTTATTTTGGCTTCACTTTGGATAAGGTTAGTGGTCGATAAAAAAATCCCAAGGCCACCCAATGCGGAAAATGACAGCCGTGTTCCATGTTGTAGTAGGGTATGTTCTTCAATATTGGTCCATACATAGCCCATTTTGGGCAGAACGAAATGGGATTGCTTTTTAGGATCGGTGGGTAATTCCCTAAAGACTTCGGATAAATAATGAATACCAAAGATCTGTTCGAGCTTACCGCGTTTTTGAATATGGGTGATTCCCGTTTCATTTCTAGCGCTGTATTTGTTATCCGCCGGTCGTTCTTCTGTAATTTGCGTTCCGAATAAATAGCGATCGGTGGTGGGATGTTTACCTGGAATGATATATTGCCCATTCATTTGATTCAGTCGTTTTGAGGTGCGACCATTGATATTGATTCGGTGCCCTGGATAAGCGGCACGCCGGCGTTCCCATCCTAGCATCGCCCGTGGTCCATAATTGCTTGAAAATCCAACACTGGCGGTATATTTATTGCGAGGTTTTGGCGTTAGGTGTATTTTTAAAGGCACTGCAAAGCTTTTGCTTTCATGAAGTTCTGGCTCAATACGCACTTTGTTAAATAAATCGCTATCGATTAAAGCTTTTTGTAGCGCAAGCAATTTTTCGGTGGTATACGCGCTGTTTTTAGCAAATGGTAGGTAATGTTGCAAAAAATCTGGGGCATATAAGCTGGAACCAAAGTCGATCTCTCCAAAGGTATATTGAGTACCGGTATCCAATGCTAGAATAATATCGGCACTGTTTAGGCTGGGATTGAGATAGATTTTATTGGTATTGAAAACCGCATCGAGATAGCCAGATTGTAGTGCATTGCCAATTAAATTTTGCTTAAAATTTTCATAGAGCGGTTGGTTTAATACTTCCCCCTTTTTTAATGGCGACTCACGCACCAAAGCGGTCAATTGAGAATTGTGTTGTCCATTGCCTAATAGATGAATGCTCGATGCCCGTATTAGAATGGGGGGGCCCGGTTTAACGGAATATTGGGCAATATAACCCGCATTGGTTGAAAGGAGTTTGGCATCAATGGTCGCGTGATAATAGCCCAGTGCTTTTAAAGTGGTGTTGATTTCTTCGATGCCCAGTTCGTACAGTGTGGCAATACGCTCAACACTCAGTTTTTGTGGTTTCTCGACTTCTTTAAGGCTTAAATTGGCCAGTACTTGGGATTTTTCTGCTGCTTTTAGGCCATCGATTTCCACCATTACCGAATAGTCAACCGACCAACCAATGTTGGGAATTAAAAAACATAAAATTAAGGTAATCGTGCGTCGGCTATAGTGTGGCATATGCGTATCGTACGCGATTCTGCTAGGTAACTCCACCGGCTGGGCGGATTTTATGGCTAAGTCAAAGCCCAAACTGTGCAAAAAAACAATAATAGCCTAAACTTTAAAAGAGCGAACACGTAAACCCAAAAAATAAGGCTAAGGCTATTGCCTTTGTTTTATTGCTTGGCACACGTGCAGTGCTTAACCGCATCAACTTAAGGAGGATATAATGGTAACCCTTACTCAAAAATCACAAAAAAGCATGGACGTTGTTAAATCTGGGTTTAGGCTCTGGAAAGACACTTTTGGCGAAACATTATCGTTGGCCCTTCTGTTTACCTTAAGCATGGTGTATCTATGCCTTTATTTCCCCGCAGTTGGCATTACCATGGATAGTCATGGGAAGCTACTGACTGATCCGCACTTATTAAATATAGGTCTTGCATCAGGCGTAGGCTTTGCTTATTTTCTGATTACGGCCATTATCACGGCAGCCATGATACATCGGATGGATAGGGTCGCCCAAAATGAAGATGCTTCTTTAGAAATGAGCTTTAGTGTGGCCTGCAAAAAAGCATTACCATTTGCTCTTGTCGCTTTACTGTCGTCGGGGATAATGGCTGCTGGTTATTTTCTTTTGGGTATTCCCGGAATTATTCTGACCGTGTATTTTATCTTTCCCGCATACCTTGTGATTATGGATAACAAAGGGGTAAAAGCCGCTATAAAAGATGGCTATAAATTGGTAAAAAATAATGGCTGGCATATAGCAGAAGTTTTGGGTTATATTTCCATTGCCTTGTTGGCGGTATTAGGCGTGCTAGGCATTTTAAATGTTCTGCTTTCCTATACTTTTTTTAAAATAAGCTTTTTAATCACAGACACCAAAGCTGCTTTTAACTTAATTAATACGCTGCCTCCCAAAATAGAGTATTTTACATTGCTATTTTCTAGCATTACGGCAATCATTCTGTATCCATTATCGAATGCCTGTGTGATGGCAGCGCTGTATGATTTGAAAGCCAGGAAAAAAGCGCGTAATCATCATTAATGAATATTATTGGGGGTTTTCCAGACTTAAAATGCCTTCATCGTAATCGTAGGCAAATATTTCTGCGTAACGCCCCCAATCAATGATGATCCGTAATAGTCGATCGGCTTCTTCTTCACTTAAAAATTCTTGCAGTTCATTCAAAAATAGCTCTTCTGGGGCACGATGGTTGGATTTTAGATCTAATACTTCCCGAATGTGCTTGGCAAGCGGGATATAAGCCAGCAAATGTTTGGCAAATATATGCTTGCGTTTTAAAATATCGGCACCGGAAAACTCTTTTCCTGCGGGCAAACACACCAAATCACCTTTGGAAATTTTAATAAAGTTTAGCCTATCTAAAATTTCTGTTAATGGGAATAGATTGTTGACATCTAAATGGAGTTCATCGGCAAGCTCGGGGAGATCAATTTTCCCTTTTATCTCATGAGACTCCATCGCTTCCAGTAGCCCCGTTAATTCGGAGACGCTGACATCGGGCAAACGTCTGGCGTATTCCGGGTGTTTATCGGTCGCCGTTTTGGCACGTATTTTTTCTTTAGAAAATTTTTCTCGATCGCTGGTGGTTAATATTGTATAGATTTTATCTAATAAAGCGCGGAAACCTTCACTTTCCGTGCTGCGGGGAAAAGGAAGGCTGATAGGGATTTCCGCTTGAATAGAACCGGGATCGGCTTTAAAAATAATAATTCGATTGGCCATCAAAATGGCTTCTTCTATATCATGGGTAACAAATAAAATGCTTCTGGTTGGCGTTCGTTTATCGATCCAAAGCTCTAGCAGATCATTGCGTAGATTTTCTGCAGTGAGAATATCTAAAGCAGAGAAAGGTTCGTCCATTAACAGCAATAACGGTTCTACCACCAACGCTCTGGCGAATCCTACCCGTTGGCGCATGCCGCCGGAGAGTTCTTTGGGATAGGCAGATTCAAAGCCATCGAGGCCTATGGTATCGATGGCATTTAGGGCTTTTTGCCTTCGAGTTTTAGGGGGTATCCCTTGTGCTTCTAACCCAATTTCTACATTTTCTAAAACGGTTAACCAAGGAAAAAGTGCAGAATTTTGGAACACCATTGAAATGCCTGGGGCAGGCGCTGTGACAGTTTTGTCGCGATAAAATACATTTCCGCCAGAGGGCTTAGTCAGGCCTGCAATAATTCGCAGTAAAGTAGATTTGCCGGATCCCGATTTTCCGAGTAGGGCAACAATTTCATTTTCCTCTAGCTTAAAACTAATTTTATCCAGGACTAATAATTTTTGACCTTCAGAATTCGTAAAGGATTTTTCCACTTTTTCGAGAGATAATAGAGGTTTTTTTGACATATCGCTTACTCCAATATAAATCGAGACGCAGCATAGTTATATAATTTACGCCAAACAAAATGATTAATGATTAATACATAGAGACACATGATCGCAATGCCCAACAGAATTCTTGGAAAATCCCCGAGTGTCGTATGTTCTGATATGTAGCTCCCTAATCCGGTGGCCACCAGTTTATGATCACCCCATTGTAAGACATCTGCGACAATACTGGCATTCCAACAGCCTGCAGCGGCGGTCATGCTACCGGTAATATAATAGGGAAAAATAGCGGGGAGGGCGAGTCGTTTCCACCATAGCCAGCGATGGACAAATAAATTTTTGGCAACGAGGCGAAGTTCATTGGGGATAGCAGCGGTTCCGGCAATCACGTTAAATAAAATGTACCATTGGGTGCCTAAGATCATGAGCGGTGTGCTCCATACCTCGACATTCAATTGATAATAAATAATCGCGGTTACCGCGAGTGGATAAACAAGATTGATAGGGAAAGCGGCCAGAAATTGTGTTAATGGTTGTATATATTGCCCTATTTTTGGATGTAGGCCAATCCATACGCCAATGGGGACCCAAATCAGTGAGGCCAAAATGATAAGGATCATCACTTTGAACGCGGTAATAGCCCCTAAATAAAAAACGTGTCCCACCTCTGCTATGGAGACGTCTTTTGAAATAAAATCCCATAAAAAGTATAAGGCAATTACCACGGATAAACATAAAACAATATTCCAAGCAAAAATCGCTAGACGATAATATAAGGGGCAAAGCGGGGGGGTATTGATCATGGGCAGCTGAAGTTTTGGGGAATTGACTAAAATTTCAGTAACATGGCTAAACATACGTTCGCACTGTTTTAAAATTCGGGTCTTAATCAGTAATTCGTAGAACCAGGCACGATTGGGTTCAGGATCATCGACATAATTGCTATTAAAGCGCGCGGACCAGGCCAGTAACGGTCTAAATAATAGTTGATCGTAAAGCAGTATGACAATCAGCATGGCAGCAATAGAATAGAAAATGGCTTGGATATTGGCATTGGCAATCGCTACACTTATGTAGGAGCCAATGCCTGGCAACATAATATTTTGATTGGCAACCGAAATGGCTTCAGAAGCAACGACAAAAAACCATCCGGCGGACAAAGATATCATGGTGTTCCACAGTAAGCCGGGTATCGCAAATGGAACTTCAATTTTCCAAAACTGTTGCCAGCTGGAAAGCTGAAAAACTGCGGCAGTATCATAAAATTCTTTGGGCGTGGTGCGCAAAGACTGATAAAAGCTTAAAGTCATATTCCACACTTGAGAAGTAAAAATGGCAAATATGGCAGCGCATTCCGGCCCTAAACGACTGTTGGGAAATAATTGAATAAAAGCAACCACGGTCATGGATAACATGCCTAAGATAGGGATGGACTGTAGAATATCGATTAGCGGCAATAAAACCTTTTCAGCTTGTCGATTTTTAGCAGCCAAGGGGGCAATAATAAAGGTAAAGGCTAATGAAAACAGTAAAGCAATAAACATGCGTAAGACGGTATTGGCGGCATATCCCGGTAAAGCAGAGATCTCCAATGAAATTTCGGGGAGTGAGCCTACTTGGTAGGGGGTGTGCATTTCTTTGGCAGCACACGCCAAAATAGCAAATATGGCTAATATAATAATCAGCGCTAATATATCCCAAAAATAGGATTTTAAGCCCTGTTTGGTTTTTGGCGCTTGATAATAAGGTGTTTTAGGCATTAGGGAGCCTTAAGGTTTGGAGATCTGTGCCTAATTATATGCTAACTGAACTAGATTGAATAGGAAAAAATGGCAGGACGGACACAGCGTGCCCGCCCTGTTTATGCGGATCTTTAAGCCTTTAATCTTCCCAGCTTAAGGTACCGCCGGTTTGATATTCGGTGACACGGGTTTCAAAGAAATTTTTCTCTTTCTTTAAATCGATCATTTCGCTCATCCATGGGAATGGATTGGTCACACCGGGATATTCTTCTGGTAAACCAATCTGGAGTAGGCGTCGATTCGCTATGTATTGTAGATAATCTTGGAACATGGCAGCATTCAGTCCTAAAATACCTCGAGGCATGGTATCTATCGCATATTGATATTCCAAATTCACGCCTTCTTTAACCATGGCAATAATTTCTTTTTGAAATGCGGCAGTCCATAAATGCGGATTTTCAATTTTAATTTGATTAATCACATCAATACCAAAATTTAAATGCATAGATTCATCGCGTAGAATATATTGAAACTGCTCTGCGGTTCCGACCATTTTATTGCGCCGACCCATAGACAGCACTTGGGTAAAGCCTACATAAAAGAAAATGCCTTCAAAAACGACATAAAAGGCAATTAAGTCGCGTAAGAGTCGTTGATCCGCTTCTGGGGTGCCTGTGGCAAATAAAGGATCCCCTAAACTTTCGGTGTAACCGAGCGCCCAAGCCGCTTTGGTCGCAACAGAAGGAATTTCTCGGTACATATTAAATACTTTTGCCTCGTCCATCCTTAAGCTTTCAATCACATACTGATAAGCATGGGTATGTAATGCTTCTTCAAAGGCTTGACGTAACAAATATTGTCGACATTCAGGGTTGGTAATATGACGGTAAACCGCGAGAACCAAATTGTTGGCAACCAAGGAATCCGCCGTGGAAAAAAAACCTAGATTGCGTTCAATAATTTCTCGCTCATCTGCGGTTAAGCCATCTGGACTATTCCACAAAGCGATATCGGCAGACATATTAATTTCATTTGGCATCCAATGGTTTGCGCACGCTTTTAAATATTTATCCCAAGCCCAGTCATATTTAAAGGGCACAAGTTGATTTAAGTCTGCGCGGCAGTTGATGATTTTTTTATCGTCGACTCGGATCCTAGCAGCTCCAAATTCTAATGATTCAAGCCCTGAAACTTTTGGTTTAGCCATGGTGGTATCAGACATGTGTGTATTCCTTAATATTGAATGTGATGCTCATACAGTACTTACCTTATTGGCAGGCTTCGCAATCGGGATTATCGATTGAGCAGGCCAAAACCGTTTCTTGCGTTGGCATTTGTACGGCATTTAAAGCGCCATCATAAATGGTGGATTTTTCTGCATCCGTCGCGCCGAGGCTTCTCAGATAATAAGTGGTTTTTAGTCCACGTAGCCAAGCCATGCGATATAAAACATCTAATTTTTTACCGGAAGGCGCGCTCAGGTACAGATTGAGTGATTGTGCTTGATCGATCCATTTTTGTCTGCGGGAAGCGGCTTCGATTAACCATTTAGCATCAATTTCAAAAACTGTTGAATATTTGGCTTTTAAAGATTCGGGCATACGAGAAATGTTACGCACACTGCCGTTAAAGTATTTTAGATCTTTAACCATCGTGGCATCCCATAACCCAAGCATTTTTAGATCATTCACCAAATACGGATTAATAATGGTGAATTCACCCGATAGATTAGACTTTACAAATAAATTTTGGTAAGTAGGCTCTATGGATTGAGAGACTCCGCAAATATTGGAGATTGTCGCCGTGGGCGCAATTGCCAAGACATTGGAATTTCGCATGCCGGAGGTTTTTACCCGTTTTCTTAAGGATTGCCAATCTAAGGTTTGGCTTCGATCTTGATCTAAATATAGACCGCGTGTTTCTTGTAGGCGCTCAATAGAGTCGATGGGTAATATGCCTTTACTCCAGAGCGAGCCTTCAAAGGTCGAATACACACCGCGCTCTTCTGCCAGATCCACGGAAGCAGAAATGGCCGCATAGCTGATGTGTTCCATGGAACGATCGGCAAATTCTACCGCTGCATCCGAGTCATAGGGGAAGCCTAATTTATAGAGCGCATCTTGAAAGCCCATAATGCCAAGTCCTACCGGACGGTGACGTAAATTGGAACGTCTGGCTTGCATGACGGCGTAATAGTTTATATCAATCACATTATCCAACATGCGGATAGCCGTTTTGATAGTTCTTTGAAGCTTTTCTGTATCCAAGCCCTGGTCATTCACATGTTGCGCCAAATTAACGCTACCGAGATTGCAAACCGCAATTTCATCGACAGAGGTATTTAAGGTGATCTCGGTGCAGAGATTTGAGCTGTGAATAACACCTACGTGAGACTGTGGAGAGCGTAAATTACACGGATCTTTAAACGTTATCCAAGGATGCCCGGTTTCATATATCATGCCTAACATTTTGCGCCATAATGCTAAGGCCGATACCTTTTTAAACGTTTTAATCAAACCTGCATCTGCTTTGGTTTCATATTTAGCATAGGCTTGTTCGAAAGCATCGCCGTAAATGTCATGTAAATCTGGTACATCATTGGGGCTAAACAGTGTCCAGTCTTTATTTTCGATGATCCGTTTCATGAAAAGATCTGGGATCCAATTGGCGGTATTCATGTCGTGTGTACGACGTCTATCATCCCCGGTATTTTTTCTAAGCTCTAGAAATTCTTCTATGTCGAGATGCCAAGTTTCTAGATATGCGCAGACTGCGCCTTTACGTTTTCCACCTTGGTTTACGGCAACGGCGGTGTCGTTAGCCACTTTTAGAAAAGGCACTACCCCTTGAGATTTACCATTGGTACCTTTAATATGCGCGCCCATAGAACGAACCGGCGTCCAGTCATTGCCAAGTCCTCCGGCAAATTTAGAGAGCAACGCATTATCCCGCATCGCATCGTAAATTCCAGATAAATCATCTGGCACGGTGGTTAAATAGCAGCTAGACAGCTGAGAGCGGGGTGTTCCTGCGTTAAATAGAGTGGGTGTGGAACTCATAAAGTCAAAAGACGATAATAAATGATAAAATTCGATAGCCCGTTGTTCTTTATCGTCTTCTTCTATTGCAAGGCCCATGGCAACGCGCATGAAAAAGATTTGTGGTAATTCAAAACGGTTTCCATCACTGTGTAAAAAATATCGATCATAAAGCGTTTGTAGCCCAAGATAGGTAAACTGAAAATCGCGTTCAGGGATCAAAGCAAGCCCTAATCTATCGAGATCAAAGGATTGTAATTTCGAATCTAAAAGATCGATTTTTACCCCTTTGTGGATAGTCGTGGCTAAAGCCGTTGCATATTGTTCAGACATTTCTTGTTTATTTTTTGGGATAGGCAGCGTTAAAAAGCTTAAGGCTTCTAATTGTAGATCTTTTAATAACAAGCGAGCAGCGACATAGCTATAATTGGGTTCTGCTTCTATAAGCGTGCGGGCAGTCATAATGAGGGCTTGACGCACATCTTTTAAATGTACCCCATTAAATAGATTTCTTAAGGTTTCTCTGACAATCGGTTCGTGATTCACTTCTTGTAAATTCAAGCAGGCTTCTTTGACTGTAGCCTCTAATAGACTGACATCCAGGAAGCCAGGGGTACCATTGTCTAAAACAATAGCGATACTCGATTCTGAAGCTTCCGTTTTGCTGACTTCGGATTCTCTTAAGCGACGATGTTCTTCGCGGTAGAGCACATAGGCACGTGCCACTTGATGATATTCATGGCGCATTAAGATCCGTTCTACTTGATCTTGAATATCTTCGATATGAACCGTACCGCCATTGGTTGGGAGACGGCGGGTTAAAGCCTGCACGACTTCTGCGGTGAGCTTGGAAACAATGTCATTGAGACGAGAAGAAGTCGTTGCACTCGTGCCTTCCACTTCCCAAAACGTTTTCGTAATGGCTAAAGAAATTCGGGTGGGATCAAAGGGTGCGAGGGTACCATTGCGTCGTATAATATGGAGGGTACCGGGAGCTATGTTTGCTTCGGAAGGATTAGATGGGGTCTTCGCTGCGTCAATATGCATATGGCGTCTCCGGTATTTTTAAGTAATCTGACAATTGGTAGGTAACCCAATATGTTGTGGTTCTAATTAAAGAGAATACACAACATATATGTATATTGGGATAATGTATTGCAGACGTCAAGTGGATAAATGATGAGTTTAGGCTATGGAAAACCCTAGGCAGTGGGAAACCCTGATAAAGCCGTATATAAAATTCGCTAAATCTTATTTTGGGAAATGGTAATCGATTATAAAGCGGGGATCCCCCTCTACTATTGGTCGGAGGGGGAGGATATTAGGCTAGCTTTATAACGTATCTAACCAGTTAATTAAATAATGACTTTGTTGCTCAATCACGATCGGATCTTTTAAGGTTAAAGTTAAAAGACTAATGCCTTGCAAGCCCGATAACAGAGATAAGGAAAGGCTATGAGATTTTTCACCTTTACCCATTTCGACAAATTGCGTTTCGCACCAGTTCAGCACATCTTTTAATAAAGCAGAGGCAGCGGTTGGAATTTCGCCATTTTGTTTGCAAAGTTCTTGGCAGAGGCTGCCCAGCCAATCGCCAAAAGAGGCAGTTTGATCACTTTGGGTGGCATTATGTGCAATTAAACATTTTAAACGCTCTTTCTGGCTTAAATCATTCCAGGAATCAAATTGCGTTTGAATAATTCGGCGCCGGCCTTCAATCACGGCGAGAATGATAGATTCTTTGGATTTAAAGTAATAATATACATTTCCTAACGGTACTTCAGCGAGGGCGGCAATATTCGCAAGGGTTGTGCCTCCGACACCTTGCTCATAAAATAATTTATCGGCGGCTTCCACCAATCGTACCCGTTTGTCAGTTCTTCTGTTCATGTCAACCCTCTTCTTTGTTATTAAAATGAAAAATTAAATCAAGACGACTAAGATAAGTCATTATACCGAGTTGTTTAGGTTGCACAATACTGTTCATATGTTCAATACCTTACTGATTCACAGCCGAGGTTAACTAGCTCCCCTTCTTTTTTCTGTGATAAAATAATTTATTAATTTTTTTATATTTGCTCCCATGCCAGATGGGGTGGGATTGTATTTTTAAATGACTATAAGGTTTAGCCAATGAATAAATTTCCGATGACCGCCGTAGGGGTCGAAAAATTGCGCGCAGAGTTGCATATTTTAAAAACGGTTGCGCGTCCAAAGGTTATCAGCGCCATTGCGGAAGCTAGAGCGCACGGCGATTTAAAAGAAAATGCAGAATATCATGCCGCCAAAGAACAACAAGGATTTATTGAAGGGCGCATTCGAGATATTGAGAATAAACTGGGAAATTCACAAATTATTGATTTAACAGGCATTGTTAACGATGGTAAAGTGGTTTTTGGCGCTACCGTATTGTTAATCAATCTGGATACCGATCAAGAAATGACCTACCAAATCGTGGGCGAAGATGAAGCAGAGCTTAAAGCGGGCAAGATTTCCATTACTTCTCCGATTGCGCGCGCAGTCATCGGAAAACATACCGGCGATGAGGTAGAAGTCAACGCCCCGAATGGTGTGGTTTTATATGAAGTTGGCAATGTAACCTATGTTTAGGCTTTAGCTTTCTTTTTCTCAGAAGGGCGATATAAAATAGCAATATTGCCAATTATTTTAACGCACTCGGCTTTTAGTTCATTGCAAATTTCGGCGGCTAATGCGTTTTTTTCCGTTTTATCGCCATTTTTTGGAATTCGAACTTTAATCAGTTCATGATCGTATAATGCGCGATTAATTTCGGCTAATACCCCAGCAGATAATCCATCATTGCCTATAATAACAAGAGGGTGTAGTGCGTGTGCATTGGCAACCAGTGTCTGCTTGGTTCGGCTTGTGAGTGACATATAGTAACTTACTCCTTATAATATAAAACTATTCTACCGTAATTTAATGAGTTTTGATAATGGGAAGTAAAGCGAAAAGCCAAAGCAGTAAACGCTGGCTAGAAAGGCAGCATTCAGATCACTACGTTTTGCTCGCGCGGGAAGAAGGCTATCGTTCGCGTGCAGCCTATAAGTTATTGGAAATCCAGAAAAAAGATAAAATATTAGAAAAAGGGATGACCGTTGTCGATTTGGGAGCCGCACCCGGGGGCTGGTCTCAAGTGGCGGCTAAATGTGTTGGATTAGAAGGCAAAGTATGGGCAATCGATATTTTACCGATGGAATCACTAAACGGCGTCGATATAATAGAAGGCGATTTTCACAATGCGGAGCAGTTAGAGGGATGGGTATCGACATTAGAAGGTAAGGTTGACCTTGTAATTTCGGATATGGCCCCCAATATAAGTGGTATAACTTCAGTCGATCAAGCAAGAGCTTCTGCTTTAGCTGAAATAGCACTATTATTTGCTGAGCGTGTATTGGTTAAAAATGGTGAATTTTTGATTAAGGTATTTCAAGGATCAGGCTTCCAGGAATATCTTAAGATCCTTAAAAGCAGTTTTAAAGAAGTCGTCGTCCGGAAACCAAAGGCCTCACGTGCAGGTTCACGCGAGGTCTATTTATTGGCCAAGGGCTATTTATCAACGACTAAAGAAACGAGGGGCGTGTACCTTGAACGATATGCTTAAAAATCTTGCATTGTGGTTGGTTATTGCATTAGTGCTAATGTCCGTATTTACTAATTTCGGACAGATGCCTAAGCCGGCAACTAAGATCCCGTATTCACAATTTTTAGAAAAAGTGAAAGCAGGGGATATTAAACGGGTTGCGATAGAAGAAAGAAATATTAAAGGGATTACGCAAAGCGATAAACCGTTTGAAACCTATATTCCGCAAATGTCTGAATCGGTGATGAATGCATTGGTGGAGCATGGTGCAACCGTGATGGGCAAGGCGCCTGAGCAACCCAGCCTATTAATGAATATTTTTGTCAGTTGGTTCCCTATCGCTTTATTTATTGGTGTATGGATCTTCTTTATGCGCCAGATGCAAGGCGGTAGCGGGGGACGAGGGGCTATGTCTTTTGGCCGTAGCCGAGCCCGACTCTTGGGTGAAGATCAAGTGAAGGTCACTTTTGCCGATGTCGCCGGTGTCGATGAAGCAAAAGAAGAAGTCGGCGAGTTAGTAGAATTTTTAAGAGATCCCGCGAAATTTCAAAAATTAGGGGGCAAAATTCCCAGAGGCGTATTAATGGTAGGGCAGCCAGGAACTGGAAAAACATTATTGGCAAGAGCGATTGCCGGTGAAGCCAAGGTGCCATTTTTTACCATTTCAGGCTCAGATTTTGTCGAGATGTTTGTGGGGGTAGGCGCCTCTCGCGTACGGGATATGTTTGAACAAGCTAAAAAACACGCCCCTTGTATTATTTTTATCGATGAAATTGATGCGGTCGGAAGACATCGGGGCGCAGGATTAGGGGGCGGCCATGATGAACGTGAACAAACCTTAAACCAATTATTAGTGGAAATGGATGGCTTTGAAGGGAATGAAGGTGTGATTGTGATCGCCGCAACCAATCGTCCAGATGTATTGGATCCGGCATTGTTGCGTCCAGGTCGCTTCGATAGACAAGTGAGTGTCGGCTTACCGGATATTCGAGGCCGTGAGCAAATTTTAAAAGTGCATATGCGTAAAGTACCTATTTCTGAAAATGTCGATGCCCGAGTGATTGCCCGGGGAACACCAGGATTTTCAGGTGCCGATCTTGCCAATTTAGTGAATGAAGCAGCACTATTTGCAGCCAGGGCGAATAAACGTATGGTAGAAATGTCTGAGTTTGAAAAAGCCAAAGATAAGCTATTAATGGGGGTCGAACGCGGCTCTATGGTCATGAATGAAAGTGAACGTAAGCTAACGGCTTATCATGAAGCCGGACATGCAATTGTCGGTTTATCTGTTCCCGATCACGATCCCGTTTATAAAGTAAGCATTATTCCCCGAGGCCGTGCTTTAGGGGTGACAATGTTTCTGCCTGAAAACGATCGCTATAGTTATAGCAAACAGCGATTAGAGAGCCAGCTTGCAGGTCTGTTTGGCGGACGTATTGCTGAAGAATTAATATTTGGTAAAGAAAGCGTGACCACCGGCGCTTCAAATGATATCAAACGCGCGACCGATATTGCGCGCAGTATGGTAACGCGTTGGGGGCTATCGGAACGTTTGGGGCCTTTAACTTATGGCGAAGAAGAAGGGAATGAAGTGTTTTTAGGTCATGCGACACCTAAACATAAAGAAATATCAGATGAAACTGCACATATTATTGATGAAGAAATTCGTCTGATTATTGATCGTACTTACCAAACGGCGAAAAAAATATTACATGCCAATATGGATAAATTGCATATAATGGCAGAGGCATTATTGAAATATGAAACCATTGATAAAGAACAAATTAAAGATGCCATGGCAGGGCATGCACCTCAAGAACCTCGGGATTGGTATGATAACAATGGCGGACATAGTCGAAAGAAAAAACGCGAGGAAGCAGCCTCCCGTATTAATCAAGCAGACTCTGCGATCGGCGATCCTGCAGCGAGCGAACCTTAAATTATAGAAGTTTTTATGAAAAAATATTTTGGAACGGATGGCATCCGTGGGCGTGTTGGCCAATCTCCCATATCCGCAGATTGGATGTTAAAATTAGGCTGGGCAGTTGGTAGCGTGCTCAATAAAAATCGTCCGGAAAAAAGAAGTAAGGTTTTAATTGGTAAAGATACGCGTATATCGGGATATCTTCTTGAGTCGGCATTAGAAGCGGGTTTGTCTTCTGCAGGCGTTGATATACTGTTATTGGGGCCTATGCCAACGCCGGGGATCGCTTATTTAACCCGTGCTTTGCGGGTCGATATTGGTATTGTGATTAGCGCTTCGCATAATCCGTATTATGATAATGGCATTAAATTTTTCTCTGCAGAAGGCACAAAATTACCCGATGAAAAAGAATTAGTAATAGAAGCCGCATTAGATTCAATCATGACAACGGTAGACTCCAAAGCGTTGGGCAAAGCTTCCAGGGTTCGAGATGCCGAAGGCCGTTATGTAGAGTTTTGTAAAAATACTTTCCCCGTTTCGCTCGATCTACGCGGCATTAAATTAGTGATTGATTGCGCAAATGGCGCAACCTATAAAATTGCGCCAACCGTCTTTAGAGAATTAGGCGCAGAAGTGATTGAAATGGCCAGTGAACCCGATGGTTTTAATATTAATGATGGCTGCGGTTCAACCTATCCAGGCCCACTGGCTGAAAAAGTCCGTTTAGAAAATGCCCATGCGGGTATTGCCTTAGATGGCGATGGTGATAGAGTGATTATGGTTGATCACACCGGGGCTGTGGTAGACGGCGATGAATTGATTTTTATTATTGCCAAATGGTATGCCAAAACCAATCGATTAGCGGGTGGTGTTGTTGGCACGGTCATGAGTAATTATGGTTTGGAATTGGCGTTTCAAACCGCCGGTATTCCTTTCCTTCGAACCCATGTCGGCGATCGGCATGTTATGAAAATGCTTGAAAAACATCAGTGGAATTTAGGGGGCGAGGCCTCCGGTCATATTATTTGTTTGGATGCCAATAGTACTGGCGATGGCATTATCTCAGCGCTGCGAGTAGTGGCAGTAATGTGCTGCTCTGGCAAATCTTTAAAAGAATTAAAAGAAGGCATGACTAAGTGTCCACAGATATTAATTAATGTCCCCATTGCCATTCGTACTCAGATTATTGATCACCCAAAAATTCAACATGCAGTCAACGATGCTGAACAGCGTTTAAAGGGTGAAGGACGCGTATTATTACGTCCCTCAGGCACGGAAGCGTTGGTGCGGGTAATGGTAGAAGGGCAAGATTCTACATTAGTTGAATCGATTGCAGAAGAACTTGCAGAAGTGGTGAAAAAGAGTATAGGGGTCAAGTCTGATCTTTGACGAGTTGTTTTTTTATTCAATAGCAAAGGCTAATGGACTGTTTGTAGATTGTTTCCCGTTATAATGACAACAGACTCAAATAGCACATTTTTGGTGTAAAAATCACCGTTTGGGTGCCCCCCTTTTTTATATCACTGTGTTTTTCTTTTGACCTCTACAACAAACATAATCCCACAAGACAGTCCAACAAGAAGTTTGTGGATTCTTTGGCAATAATGCATCTTCTTCTGTAAGATACTGAGTTGTGTCCATGTTCTGTCTAGACGGTCTTATTGGATTTTTTGAATACAGATTTTTGGGGTCAAGTCTTCAAATTTCACAGAGCCTACAATAATAAATTATCTTTGAAATTTGAAGACTTGACCTCACAAAACCTCAATATTATCATATAGCTTTCATATTCTTATGAAGAATTAATAATCGTGACGGAATCAGCCATTTATTTAATAATTAGGAGTAGTATACTATTATTATAGAGGTTCAAGAGGATAGTTGACATGCTTCATCAACATGATTTTAAGCAATAAAAAATTAAAATAAGCCCTAATTCCCGCGCTGAGACTCTAATTGCTATTGGTAATAAAACAACACAGTTTAAAAACAAGCTGTCTTGGTTACAAACCAAATGGAATGAATTTTCCAGAAAAACAGGAGATTCACATGAAGCTAGAATAATTGTTCCGGTCATTATGGAAACATTAACCCCTTTAAACGCTTCACTAATTGTAGATAATCTGACATATTTCCAAGAAAAATACGAATCAGGCAATAGCAAACAAAACTTTAAAAACTTTCAAATCGCCTGTTTTTGTGGTTCAGAAAATATTGCCAATTTTTATTTGGAAAACTTGAGGCTAAACCGCCATATAACGATATACTAACTTATGTTTCAGCTTCAACTAATGAAGAGTGGTCTAAAAAATTAGCTATTGAAATGAAAAAACAGGATCTACCAATACCCGATGCTGTTTTTCTTTATTGCACTGAAGATACAATTAAAGCCACAATTAACAAGGCTTTTAGTAATACTCATGCTAAAATAAACAATTAGGGGTGTTTTCGGTAATCAATAGCAAAATCCTCTACTTTGTTGTTTTATAATTATTAATTGTAGTTTTGGGTTGGGCGTATTAAATTTAGTACTGACATTACTGTGTGACTTAATTTGATTAAAGTCGATTTTTATTATAAAAAATAGAAGAAAGTAGAGATAACCCTAACAAACCAACGCCAATCAGACCCGTTAAAATTTCTGGAACATGATGGATAATATCGATTAACATAATAATACCTAATGCACCTACTGCGTAAAAAGCACCATGTTCTAAAAATGGGTACTTATGGGTTGTTTGGTGATGAACCAAAAAGATCGTTATGGAACGCACAAATACGGCCCCAATGGTTAAACCCAATAAGATAATAACGATATCTTTGGAAATGGCAAAAGCGCCTATAACGCTATCTAATGAAAATGAAGCATCTAAAACCTCTAAGTATAAAAATTGCATTAAATAACTGTGCTTTGCGCTCTGATTTTTTTTATTGAGTGCGGCAGTGAGCAAATGCAACACTATAAATACAATAATGCCTAAAGCACCGGCTACCATAACTTCAAATTGTTGATCAAGCGGAACCAAAGCTTGAAGTCCGATTAAGGTTGCTATCGCAATAAAAATAGGAATAAATCGATATTTTCCAAGTAACGCTAATTTTCTTTCCAAGTGTCCAAGCCAGTGAATGCTTTTATTTTTATCGAATAGAAAGGATAAAAACACTAACCCTAAAAATATCCCCCCAAAAGAAGAAATAGCAGGTTTTGCTTGTGTTAGATGATGGGAATACCGTATCGGATCTTTAAAAGCCAAGCAAAGAATGTCAATGATATTTAAATGTGTTAAAAATGCCACAATGCAAAGTGGCAGCAACATACGAACCACAAAAACCGCAATGAAAATGCCCCACGTTAAAAATCTCTTCTGCCATACCGTATTCAGAGATTTAAGCCGTCCAACTTGTACAATCGCATTATCAAAGGATATGCTGATTTCTAAAATAGAGAGCATCAAGGTTAAAAAAAGGGCAGAAAGCCCTCCCCAAAGGAAAGCGGCAAGCAATCCAAAGAAAGTGATGATCAAGGAGCTCTTAAAATATTTCATGCGTATGTTTCTCAAGATTTTATATAGTTTAGAATAATAATTCTAAATCTTTCCATTTGCGCTAGAAATAATGCTCAAAAGGTGGTTAAATTGCTTATGGCTGGCCGTCGCCTAGACTATTAAGTTTGTTTCTGGCAAGACGGGGTCCGAGCATTGGTTCTAGGTCTGTAAGTTTAGATCTATTATCGATTAGAGAAGCTTGTAGGTGAAAAATTGGGGGTAAAATGCAGCGTGTTCATATTCTAGGGCTATTAACGCTAACTTTTCTTGGCTTAACGGGTTGTTATGAACTGCCCGATATAGGGACAACCCAGCCTTCGACGGCGTACAGGACAAGCAATTATCGCCTTTATGAGGAAAGTGAACGCGATAGGGTTGCCTATGAGCGTGAACGAGGAGAACAAGCAAGATCCAGAGACTATAAAGATCGCTTATGGTTTGAGCACGAAGCGTATCAGGCAAAATTGGCAAGAGATAGCGCAGAAAGGGAAAGGGCACGTATATTACGTGAAAGTCAGATGATACGGGGTGAAGAACAAGTTCGTTTTAACCGTTTGCAGCAAGAACAGCAGAGAGCTGAAGCACTTGTTCGAGAAGTACAAGAACAACAACGTGCGATTGCGGAAGCCAACCATCTTCAGCAACAGGAAGCCGCGCATGCACGTGCGCAGCAAATTGCGCGTGATAGGGCTTTGGCTGAACAATTACAAGCAGATGAGTATAGAAGGGTCGATCAAGATAATCAACGTCAAGCCATTGAAAGACAGCGATTGGAAAGAGAACAGCGCCTGCGCGAGTCTGAGGCAAGAAGCTTAGAGCGAAGCCGGGCACGCATTGAACGGGAAGCACAACTTCCAGTAGTGCCCGCGCAAGAGCCTGTACTCATGGGTATTCCAGGGGGGATAAATCCTGTGGACTAAGTGCTTTTCCAAAAACGCAAGCAGAGAATTTGTGGAGTCAAGTCTTCAAATTTCACGTTGCCAATAATAATAAATATTTTTGAAAAATGAAGACTTGACCCCAAGGATTTGCTACCATTATTTGGCGCGTTATTTTCCGAAATAATCGTATGCGCTAGGGTAATTAATAGGATAATGAATATTGACATCAGATCTGCGTAAATCTTGTATTGTCGCGAATTGGAAAATGCAGGGTTCATTTAAAACCATTGCCCAATTACTCACGGATATTGCAAAAGGGCTAACGACGTCTGCGAATACAGAAATTGTGATATGCCCACCCGCCGTTTATTTGCAGAAAGTCCAAACTATACTTAGCAAAAACCCAGCTCTAAAACCCATTCGTTTGGGGGCACAAAATGTGTATTGTGAGAGCAAAGGGGCTTTTACCGGAGAAGTCTCAGCGGAAATGTTAATGGATTTAGGCTGTCAGTATGTCATTATTGGGCACTCAGAGCGCCGCACACTGTTTTTTGAAGACGACACACTTATTGCAAGAAAATTTGTTGCGTCGTATCATGCAGGGCTAATCCCCATTATATGCATTGGCGAGACAGAGGCAGAGCGTACCCAGGGGAAGACTGTTGAGGTTATTTATCGCCAATTAGAAGCCATTTTGCAGCATGGAAGCATTGAAATGTTGGCAGCAGGGATAATTGCGTATGAACCGGTATGGGCAATTGGTACGGGCTTAACCGCCAGTATCGAACAAATTGAAGTGGTGCATACGGCCATAAGAAGTTGGTTGACTAATAAAAATCTGCTAGATGCGCATAAAACGCGGATTGTATATGGGGGCAGCGTTAATGGGCAAAACGCCGAGCGATTAATGGCCAGTGATACGATTGATGGTGCTTTGGTGGGCGGTGCTTCTTTGATAGCGAACGATTTTTTAACGATTTGTAGTAGTGTTATAGCGAGAGTTTAATGGAACAAATTATTTTATTTATACACGTATTAGCTTCTGTTGGGCTAATCGGCTTTATTTTGATTCAGCAAGGCAAAGGGGCTGAGGCTGGGGCTTCTTTTGGCGGCGGAAGCGCTTCTCAAACTTTTTTTGGTAGTCAGGGCTCAGGGAATTTTTTAACTCGGGCTACTGCCATTTTAGTCACCATCTTTTTTGCCTCTAATTTGATGTTAGGGTATTTAGCTACCCATCAGAATGCACCTAGAGATTTGGATGAAATTTTAAAGCGGGTAGAGTCAACTTCTATCCCACAATCTGCAGCGGATAAAGACAATGATATTCCGAGTGTCCCGCAACAAAAGCAGGAAGTGCCAAGCCCTAGTCATAAAGTTCCTAAACGCGATGCGCATAAGGACAATGGATAGGGGCTTATTGCCTAGTTAAAAACGTTTTAATGCCGAAGTGGTGAAATTGGTATACACGCCACCTTGAGGTGGTGGTGGCGCAAGCTGTGCCGGTTCGAGTCCGGCCTTCGGCACCAATAATAACATATCTTACTAACATATAAGAAAGACGATTATTAATCACGTCGTTACCCTGCCTTTTAAGCAAAGTTTATGTAATTAAGTGGCTAGAATGCAGGTTTGTGCTTTATACTCAAACGAAATCGCAGAGTGATTGAAATACCCTATGATCGAGCAATACTTACCCATCTTAGTTTTCATTATTTTAGGGGCTTTATGTGGATTAGTGCCTCTTACCCTGGGTGCTTGCTTAGGGCCGCGGCGCCCCAATCCTCAAAAGTCTTCTCCCTATGAATGTGGTTTTGAACCCTTCGAAAGTGCACGGGTAAAATTTGATGTGCGTTTTTACCTGGTTGCCATCTTATTTATTATTTTTGATTTAGAAATGATCTTTTTATTTCCCTTTGCAGTCGTCCTCCGGGATATCGGTTGGATCGGTATGGGTGCTATGGGGATCTTTTTTGCCATGCTGCTGGTTGGATTTATCTACGAGTGGAAAAAGGGGGCCTTGGAATGGGAATAGAAGGACTCTTAAAAGAAGGGTATGTAACGACTTCTGTCGATGCCTTAGTCAATTGGGCACGAACTGGCTCGCTCTGGCCAATGACTTTCGGTTTAGCCTGTTGTGCAGTTGAAATGATGCAAGCAGGGGCAGCTCGTTACGATCTAGATCGCTTTGGAACCTTATTTAGACCCAGTCCCCGGCAATCGGACGTTATGATTGTTGCAGGAACGCTCTGTAACAAAATGGGTCAAGCTTTGCGCAAGGTTTACGATCAAATGGCAGAACCCCGTTGGGTTATTTCTATGGGTTCCTGTGCCAATGGCGGCGGCTATTATCATTACTCATATTCGGTTGTACGGGGCTGCGATCGCATTATCCCGGTGGATATCTATGTACCAGGCTGTCCCCCCACCGCAGAAGCCCTTATTTACGGGATTATTCAACTGCAAAATAAGATAAAGCGCACCAACACAATTGCCCGTCATGAGGAATAGGGATGGATAGCCTACGGCAGTTAAGCAACCAAATTGAGGAAAAGTTAAGTGATAAGCTGCAATCTTGCAAAATAGCCTTTGAAGAATTAACGATTGAAGTATTGCCAGAACATATTGTAGATGTCTGTTATTTATTAAGGGACGATCCGATATTTCACTTTGAAATGCTGATAGATTTATGTGGCGTTGATTATTTACACTATGGGGAATCTGAGTGGGAAACCGGGGGTGCGACTAAAAAAGGCTTTTCGCGTGGCGTCGGATCTTTAAATGGTAACCCAGAAAGTCCACATCGATTTGCAGTCGTTTATCATTTATTGTCCATTCAGAATAATCAGCGCATTCGTCTGAAGACCTTTGCCCAAAATGATCCACCGGTGGTGAGTTCGGTTGTTCCTATTTGGAATTCTGCTAATTGGTATGAACGAGAAGCTTTTGATCTGTTTGGCATATTATTTGAAGGGCATCCCGATTTACGGCGCATCTTGACCGACTATGGGTTTATTGGTCACCCTTTCCGTAAAGATTTTCCGCTAATTGGCCAGGTGGAAATGCGATATTCTGCCAAGGAGCAAAGAGTGATTTATGAACCGGTTAGTATCTCGCCTAGAACTTTAGTGCCTAAAACCATCCGTAACGATAATCGGTATATTGAACAACAGGGATCTGTGATTGATGAGTGAAATACAAAACTACACCATTAATTTTGGACCTCAGCATCCGGCAGCACATGGTGTACTTCGTCTGGTGTTAGAAATGGATGGAGAGGTGATTGAGCGCGCAGATCCGCATATTGGATTATTACATCGGGCGACAGAAAAATTAGCAGAAAGTAAACCCTATAATCAAAATATTGGCTATATGGATAGGCTAGATTACGTTTCTATGATGTGCAATGAGCATGGCTATGTCATGGCCATTGAAAAATTATTAGGCATCAAGCCACCCGTTCGTGCGCAATATATACGGGTGATGTTTGATGAAATAACCCGTATTTTAAATCATTTATTATGGCTAGCCGCCCATGCGCTCGATATTGGGGCTATGACCATGTTTTTATACTGTTTTCGCGAACGTGAAGATCTTTTAGATTGTTATGAAGCCGCCTCGGGTGCAAGAATGCATGCCACTTATTATCGTCCGGGTGGGGTATATCGCGATCTGCCGGCACAGATGCCGAAGTATAAGGCCTCACGTTGGCATAATGCCAAAGAAATCGCCAAAATGAATGAGAACCGAGAGGGTTCATTGCTTGATTTTATCTGGGATTTTACCGACCGTTTTCCCAAACGCATCGATGAATATGAAACGTTATTAACCGATAATCGAATTTGGAAACAAAGAACCGTTGGCATCGGCGTGGTCTCTAAAGAAAGAGCATTGCAATTGGGGTTTTCGGGTCCTATGTTGCGGGGATCGGGGGTCGCTTGGGACTTACGTAAAACACAACCCTATGCAGTTTATGAAGCGATGAATTTTGAAATTCCGATCGGAACAGAAGGCGATTGTTACGATCGTTATCTCGTGCGCATTGAAGAAATGCGCCAATCTACCCATATTGTGCGCCAGTGTGTGAATTGGCTGCGGCAAAATCCAGGCCCTGTTATGTTAGAAAATCATAAAATAGCGCCCCCCTCACGGATTGCCATGAAGCAGGATATGGAATCTTTAATTCATCATTTTAAATTATTTTCAGAAGGGTATTCATTGCCGAAGGGCGAAGCCTATGCAGCCTTGGAACATCCTAAAGGTGAATTTGGCGTCTATTTGGTGTCAGATGGGGCAAATAAACCGTATCGAGTCAAGATCCGTGCCGCAGGCTTTCCGCATTTAGCAGCCCTGGATGAAATGGCAAGAGGCCATATGTTAGCCGATGTGGTTGCCATTATTGGTACCCAAGATATTGTATTTGGGGAGGTCGATCGGTGACTGTGATATTGTCGTTAAAGGCAAAACAATCCATTGACGCTTGGCTGCTAAAATATCCCATTGATCAAAAGCAATCTTGTGTAATCCATGCTTTAAAAGTGCTTCAAGATGAAAATGGCGGATGGCTAACCGAAGGCGCAATAGAAGCGGTAGCAGCCTATTTAGCCATGCCTAAGATTGCGGTATATGAGGTGGCAACTTTTTATAGCATGTTTGAATTACAGCCTATTGGCAAACATAAAATTTCCGTGTGTACCAATATCGCCTGCTTGTTAAATAACGGAGACAAAATTGTTCAGCATCTTAAAAAACGCTTAAATATTGAATGGGGTGAAACGACGCAAGATGGTTGTTTTACTTTAAAAGAAGTAGAATGTCTTGCCGCCTGTGACGGTGCGCCCGCCATGCAAATTGGGCAGATTTATTATGAAAATTTAACGCCTGAACGTATTGACGATATTTTAGCCACGTTGGAACCTAAGGAAATAAAGGATGGCAAATGAAATTTGTTTTCGTACCCTTCACTTAGATACCTCTTGGAGTCTAGAAGCCTATCAAAGTGTGGGTGGGTATAGTGTTTGGAAAAAAATATTCACAGACAATATAACGCCGGCCAGTATCATTGATGAATTAAAACTGTCTTCCTTGCGGGGTCGAGGCGGCGCAGGCTTTCCAACGGGTTTAAAATGGAGTTTTATCTCGCGCGGTGCGCCGGGGCAAAAATATATTGTTTGTAACTCAGATGAAGGAGAGCCGGGCACTTTTAAGGATCGGGATATTCTACGCTTTAATCCGCACCAAATTATTGAAGGCATTGCGATTGCCGCTTATGTCATGGGTGCCAGCATTGGGTATCACTATGTGCGCGGTGAATTTTTTGAAGGGTTTGAACGGATTGAAAATGCGTTGTTGGAAGCGCGCAAGTTAGGGCTAATCGGCAAAAATATTTTAGGCAGTGGCTTTGATTTTGAACTGCATAATGTATCGGGTGCGGGTGCTTATATTTGTGGCGAAGAAACAGCACTTATGGAGTCCATTGAAGGGAAAAAAGGCTTTCCTCGCTTTAAACCGCCTTTCCCAGCGAACTATGGTGTTTATGGACGTCCCACCAATATAAACAATACAGAGACCTTTGCATCGGTGCCTGTTATTTTGCAACACGGGGGAAAATGGTTTTTAGAATTGGGAAAACCCAATAATGGTGGCTGTAAGATTTTTAGCGTTTCGGGCCATGTCAATGCACCGGGTAATTATGAAATTCCATTGGGCACCCCTTTTGCAAAATTATTAGAAATGGCGGGGGGCATGAAAGGGGGACGAAAATTAAAAGCGGTTATCCCAGGCGGATCCTCTGCCCCTGTTTTAACCGCCCATCAAATGCTGGATCTGACGATGGATTATGATGCGATCAGCCAGGCAGGCTCGATGCTGGGATCGGGTGCGGTGATTATCATGGATGAGACTACTTGTATGGTCAAAGTGCTGTTGCGCATTGCCCATTTTTATGCAGAAGAATCGTGTGGGCAATGTACGCCATGTCGAGAAGGCACCGGTTGGATGTTTCGCATTTTGCAGCGTATAGAAGCTGGGAAAGGCAGTCTTAAAGATTTAGATCAGGTATTAGAGATTGCGAATGGCATTAGCGGCAGAACTATTTGCGCATTAGGGGATGCAGCGGCAATGCCAGTGCAAAGTTTTCTGAAACATTTTCGCGATGAATTTGAAAGCTATATTAACCATCAGCAGTGTTTGGCGCAAACTATCTAAAGGTTTCAAGGGTTTTGTATTATGCCATTTATAGAAATTAACGGAAAAAAAATAGAAGCAGAAGCAGGCTCAATGATCATTGAAGTGGCTGATTGCTCAAATATTCAGATACCACGCTTTTGTTATCATAAAAAACTGTCTATTGCAGCCAGTTGTCGCATGTGTTTGGTGGAAGTAGAGCGTGCACCCAAACCACTGCCGGCTTGTGCAACCCCAGTTACCGAAGGGATGAAGGTATGGACACGTTCTCCCAAAGCGTTGTTGGCGCAAAAAGCGGTGATGGAATTTCTGTTGATTAATCATCCCTTAGATTGTCCTATTTGTGATCAAGGTGGTGAATGTGAGTTACAAGATCTCTCTATGGGATATGGACAAGATGCCTCGCGTTATACCGAAGGCAAGCGCGTAGTTAAGGATAAAAATATCGGATCTTTAATCGCTACGGATCTGACCCGCTGTATTCAATGTACGCGCTGCGTACGCTTTGGAACTGAAGTTGCGGGTATTCGAGAATTGGGGGCCACCGGTCGCGGAGAATGCTTAGAAATTGGGACGTTTATTGAACAAAGCGTTTCATCTGAATTGTCTGGCAATATGATTGATTTATGCCCAGTGGGCGCTCTCACCTCAAAGCCTTATCGTTTCACCGCGCGGGGTTGGGAATTAAAACAAACTCCGAGTATTGCACCGCATGATTGCGTGGGTTCTCATATTTATGTGCACACAAGGCGCAACCAAGTGATGCGTGTGGTGCCTAGAGAAAACGAAAGCATCAATGAAGCTTGGGTTTCCGATAGAGATCGATTCAGTTATGAAGCGCTTTATCACTCTGATCGGTTAACTCAGCCAAAAATAAAGCTTAAGGGTGAATGGCAAACCGTTTCCTGGCAAATCGCTTTAGAATATATTGCCAATCGGCTGTCGCAAATCGGGTCTCAGCATGGTGCCAATGCAATCGGTGCACTGTTGTCACCGAATGCAACGCTGGAAGAAGGATATTTGTTACAAAAATGGATGCGCGGACTTGGCAGTCATAGTATTGATCATCGGTTACGGCAAAGTGATTTTCGTCATCAAGAAGGCGCACCCCTATTTCCTGGTTTAGGACTTCCCATCAATGAACTTGAACAACAATCCCTTGTTTTATTGGTAGGCTCGGATATTCGCAAAGAACAACCCATTATAGGTTTGAAGCTGCGTAAAATGGCGTTGGCTGGCGGAAAAGCGTTGGTAGTTAACCCAGTAGATGTGCCCTTTAATTTTGATATAGCGCTAAAGTCTATTGTTTGCCAAGGAAATTTGGTACTGGGTCTGGCCAAAATCGCAAAGGCATTACTCAATCAAAGCGAAATTCATTTCGCTAAAGAGGCTGCCTGGTTGGCCTCGATTGAACCGGAAGCTGTCGATATACAGATGGCCAATCTTTTGCGGGCAAGCGGTAAAAAAATGATTGTTATGGGAGCCCTTGCGGCAAGTCACCCGGCTTTTTCACAAATAAAGGCTTTAACCCAGTTGATCTCAGAATTAAGCGGCGCAAAAGTTGGGATATTAACAGACGGATCGAATAGCGCGGGGGCATGGCTTTCCGGTTGTATTCCGCATCGGTTACCAGGCGGAAAATCGGTACAAGGTGAGGCTGGATTTACCATTGCTGAAATGTTTGAAAAAGCACTGAAAGCCTACGTACTGGTGAATGTTGAACCCCATCTAGATTGTATAGAAGGTGCAAAGGCACGGCGTGCTTTAGAACAAGCTGAATTTGTGGTTGCCATCAATACTTTTGAAAGTCCATCTTTACAAAAGGCGGTGGATGTATGGTTACCCCTGGCGCCGTTTAGCGAGACCTCAGGCACCTTGGTGAATACCGAAGGGCAATGGCAATCATTTGTGGCGGTGGCAAATCCATTTGAGGAAAGTCGCCCGGGGTGGAAAATATTACGGGTGCTTGGCAATGTGTGCGATATTCCCGATTTTGACTATGAAACTTGTGAGGACGTATTGGCGGCCTTACGGTTGGAAATCGGAACACCAGAATTGACTGTCATAAAGCCCTTTTGTGTAGATCCGATTGAATATCTTGCCAATACAGATGAGATTATTCGAATTGCGCCCATTCCGCTATATGCAAGTGATGGCTTAGTTAGACGGGCGCCCGCTTTACAACAAACAAAGGATGCCGGTTTTCGGGGGCTGCAGATTAACCGAACGCTTGCCACCCGCTTAAATTTGGTAGGGGAGGCGGTTCGCGTGCAGTGTGAAGATTGTGTGATGCAATTACCCTTATTGATCGATGAACAAATGCCCGATAATACGGCGATGATTTTTTCTGGCCTTGAAGATACCGTATCCTTGGGTGGGCCTTATTCTGTGCTTAAGCTTGAAAATATATAGGAAGAAATAATGCTAGAGAATTTTCTAACATTAGGATGGATAATGATTAAAGTGGTGATCATTATAGTGTCATTGCTGCTAACAGCCGCCTATCTTTCATTGGCCGAGCGTAAAATTGTTGGATTTATGCAAGATCGCGTAGGTCCAAACCGTGTTGGACCCTTAGGGTTGATGCAGCCCATTGCCGATGGGTTAAAATTACTGTTTAAAGAAATTATTATGCCCAGCCGGGCAAATCAGTATTTATTTATCGTGGCGCCTATATTGGCGATAGGGCCAGCACTTGCCGCATGGGCAGTGATTCCATTTCAACCGGAATGGGTATTGGCCGATATTAATGTGGGTTTGTTATATTTATTGTCCATGACTTCCCTTTCCGTGTATGGGATTATTATTGCCGGTTGGGCATCCAATTCTAAATACGCTTTTTTAGGTGCCCTTCGATCAGCCGCGCAAATGGTTTCTTATGAAATTGCAATGGGGTTTTCGGTAGTCGGCGTTGTAATGGCAGCAGGCACCCTGAATTTATCCGATATTATTGCAGCGCAATCTGGTGGGATCCACCATTGGTATTGGTTGCCCTTATTGCCTTTGTTTGTGGTGTATTGGATTTCAGCCGTGGCGGAAACAAACCGATTGCCGTTTGATGTATCAGAGGGCGAGTCCGAAATTGTTGCCGGCTTTCACGTTGAATACTCAGGCATTGCCTTCGCCCTGTTTTTCTTAGCAGAATATGCCAATATGACGCTGGTCTCAGCATTAGCAACGATTATGTTTTTAGGTGGCTGGCTATCTCCATTTCAGGGCATTCCGTTTCTGGATCAATATTTGTCTTGGATACCAGGTATTGTTTGGTTCATGCTAAAAGTAAGCTTTTTCTTATTTCTTTTTTTATGGTTTAGAGCGACTTTTCCGCGCTATCGCTATGATCAAATTATGCGTCTAGGTTGGAAAATATTTATTCCCCTTACTTTGATTTGGATTGTTGTATTGGCAGTTATGATTAAAATCGGTGTTGGCCCTTGGTTTTCGTGAATAGGGTGGAATGGGAAATAAAATGACACTATTAAAGCGATTACGACATTACGTTAAAAGTTTTTTGTTGTGGGAATTATTATTAGGGCTAAAACTGACGGGCCGGCATCTTTTTTCAAGCAAAGTCACCATACAATACCCCGAAGAATCTATTCCACGTTCTGCGCGATTTCGAGGTCTTCATGCATTACGACGCTATCCCAATGGGGAGGAACGCTGTATTGCCTGTAAGCTCTGTGAAGCGGTTTGTCCGGCATTAGCCATTACGATTGAAGCAATGCCTAGGGAAGATGGCTCAAGACGTACAACCCTGTATGAAATCGATTTATTTAAATGCGTCTATTGTGGTTTTTGTGAAGAAGCATGCCCGGTAGATGCCATCGTTGAAACAGGCCTTTCAGAATATCATTTTGAAAAACGTGGGCAAAATATTTTAACCAAAGACAAATTATTGGCGATTGGGGATAAATATGAATCCCAAATAGCCGTCGATAGAAAAGAGCAATGGAGAAGCGAGGACTGATGAAGATAGAACAAGTGGTGTTTTATATTTTTTCCCTGTTAGCCATTTTAAGTGCAAGTATGGTGATTTTTTCTAAAAATTCGGTAAAATCTGCTTTATTTTTAATTTTAACGTTCTTTGCAACCGCCGGTATATGGATGTTGCTGGAAGCTGAATTTTTAGCTCTAACCCTAATATTGGTGTATGTTGGGGCAGTGATGGTATTGTTTTTATTTGTGATTATGATGCTGGATGTGGATATTGCCTCGTTGCGCGAAGGATTTACCCGGTATTTGCCTTTTGGCTTAGGCGTTGCCGCACTATTGATCATTGGATTAGCCTATGCGGTGGGAGGTGAAAAATTTGGCTTAAATGTGATAACGCCTCTTAGTATTCAGCCTAAAGTCGCTAGCAATATAGTGGCCCTAGGCACGGTATTATTCACCCGTTTTCTATATCCTTTTGAACTGGCGGGTGTTTTACTATTAACCGCAATTGTCGCTGCCATTAGCTTAACCTTTAGAAGCCGGTCGCAACGCATAGCCTTTATTGCTTCTAAACAAATTGAAACTCGCAAAGAAGACCGCATCAAACTTGTCCAATTTGAGATAGGGAAGAAGAACCTATGATTGCATTATCGGATTATCTGACCTTCAGCGCTATTTTATTTGGCTTAGGCGTCGCCGGTATTTTTATGAATCGTAAAAATGTGATTACCCTCTTGATGTGCTTGGAACTTATCCTATTATCGGTTAGTACCAATTTTATTGCATTTTCACATTATCTACATGATTTGGAAGGACAGCTATTTGTTTTCTTTATCCTAACTGTTGCAGCCGCAGAAGCGGCCATTGGGCTTGCCATTCTGGTTGTTTTGTTTAGAAAGAAAGGCACGATTAACGTAGACAAAATGGACATGTTAAAAGGATAAAGTATGCTGGATCTTAAAAGCCTAGCGCTTGCAACGCTGCTCACTCCTCTGGCTGCGGCCGTGTTTACGGGTGTATTGGGCAGAAATTTAAGTAAATCTTGGGTGCATACGCTGTGTATTGGTGCGGTAGGCGTTGCATCGATCTTGTCCTGCAGTATCTTAACTTCCCTGGTTTTTTTTCAAACAGAAGCTTTAAATATTCACTTATATACCTGGGCGGTTGCGGGGGATATTAGTTTTCAGGCAGGATTGCTAATCGATAAATTAACCGCTGCTATGATGTGTATCGTGACCTTTATTTCTTTCATGGTTCATATCTATACGGTGGGGTATATGAGAGACGATGCGGGCTATAGACGTTTTTTTAGCTACATCACTTTATTTACCTTTGGCATGTTAGTACTGGTTACCAGTAACAATTTCCTACAGTTGTTTTTTGGTTGGGAAATGGTGGGGGTTATCTCCTATTTGCTTATCGGGTTTTGGTTTCATAAAGAAAGTGCGACGGTTGCAAACTTTAAAGCTTTTATCATCAATCGAATTGGAGATTTTGGTTTTATACTTGGCATTGCGGCTATAGCCTATGGCTTTGGGACCCTAGATTATGCCAGGGTGTTTAGCCAGGTTGAAACGGTGGCAGTGTCTGGGCAAGCCATTATGCTTTTTAACCCAATTGCTATTCCCATTATTCCCTTTGCCTGTATTTGTCTTTTTATTGGTGCTATGGGGAAATCGGCTCAAGTTCCTTTGCATGTTTGGTTACCCGATTCTATGGAAGGGCCAACGCCTATTTCAGCCTTAATCCATGCAGCGACGATGGTAACCGCGGGTGTCTTTATGGTGGCGCGCTTGTCCGCGCTTTTTGAGCATTCTGCCTTCGCTTTGCATTTCATATTACTCATCGGAACACTGACGTGTTTATTAATGGGGCTTGTTGCTCTGGTGCAAAACGATATAAAAAGGATTATTGCCTATTCAACCCTTTCACAATTAGGCTATATGATGATAGCCATGGGTGTATCCGCCTACCCGATTGGCATTTTCCATTTGGTTACGCATGCCTTTTTTAAAGCCCTGTTATTTTTAGGCGCAGGCTCAGTGATAATGGCTTTACATCATGAACAAAATATTTGGCAGATGGGCGATCTTAAAAAATATATGCCGATTACTTATATAACGATGCTAATCGGTAGCCTTGCTTTAATTGGCTTTCCGCCTTTTGCCGGTTTTTATTCTAAAGACTTGATTATTGAAGCGGTTAAAGTATCGACAATGCCGGGTGCATCCATAGCCTATTATATCGCATTAGGCAGTGTATTGATTACCGCTTTATATACCTTTAGATTATTTTTTGTCGTTTTTCACAGTAAAGCAACAATGTCCGTTGAAACCATTAGCCATTTATGCGAGCCAAGCCTTAACATTAGATTGCCATTAATAGTATTAGCACTTTTATCCATGAGCGCGGGCTATCTATTGGTTGGGCCTTTACTGCAGGGTTACTTTAACGGCTCCATTACAATCAACGATGCGCTGCATCCGGGCTTTGCCATGCTGCAAGCACATTTTCAAGGTGCCTTTGCCATGGCACTGCAGGGCTTCTGGCAGTTGCCATTTTACTTAAGTATGGCAGGGGTTTTGATCGCATGGCTTTGCTATGTGCGTTATCCGCAGTTAAGTAGCCACATTCAAAAAACTTTTCCTAGCCTGAATAAGATCTTAAACCATAAATTTGGCTTTGATACATTTTATGAAAAAATTGCAATGCAGGGCATGTCCCTTGGGCGATCGTTTTGGCAGCAATGGGATAATAAACTGATTGATGGTATGGGTGTGAATGGCACTGCCAATGCGATTGATCATATAGCGAATCGATTGCGCCAATTCCAAACAGGCCATTTGTATCATTATGCCTTTTTTATGATCCTAGGTTTTTTGCTGTTAATCAGTTGGATGCTACTGACTCAGCCTGGAGTAAAATAATCCGATGACTCTCCCTCTATTAAGTCTATTAATTTGGCTGCCCATTATTGGCGGTAGCTCTCTGCTGTTATTCAAAAAAGAATCCCTTGCAGGCTGGGTTCGAGGATTTGCCCTTTTGATTGCACTGCCTTGCTTAGGCTTAAGTGCGTATATGTTACACGCCTTTGATCCCACACGCTGGCAAATGCAATTTCAAGAAACACATACTTGGATCCCCAATCTAAATATTTATTATGCATTAGGTATCGACGGGTTTTCTGCGCCCTTAATCGCATTAAGTTGCTTTATGACGCTTTTGGTCATACTGGCCAGTTATCGTTCCGTAAAAGTGCGGGTGGCAGAATATTTGGCGGCATTTTTAATTATGCAGGGCCTGATGTGCGGCGTGTTTTCGGCTCTAGATGCCGTTTTATTTTATTCCTTCTGGGAGGCAATGCTTATCCCAATGTTTCTCATTATTGGCATTTGGGGCGGTGCTAACCGTTTGTATGCCACAATGAAATTCTTTTTGTATACTTTTTTAGGCTCGGTTTTGTTATTGGTGGTTATTATATATCTGCAAATCCTGGCAAGACAGACTCCGGGAATTGATCCGAGTGCAACTTTTAACATCCTCACCTATCATCAATTGTCATTAAGTTTGATTGCCCAAAAATGGGTATTTTTAGGACTTTTAATTGCCTTTGCCGTTAAAGTACCTATGTGGCCGGTTCATACTTGGTTACCCGATGCGCACGTTGAAGCACCGACGGGGGGGTCGGTGATATTAGCGGCAATTTTATTAAAAATGGGCGGGTATGGCTTTATTCGCTTTATTTTACCCATTGTGCCCAATGCGAGCCAAGCATTTGCCAGTGGAATGGTTAGCTTATCGTTAATTGCCATTGTCTATATTGCGATGATTGCGATTGTGCAAAAAGATATGAAAAAACTAATTGCCTATTCCTCCATTTCCCATATGGGAGTTGTTACTCTTGGGTTTTTTACCGTGTTTTCGATTGTTCAACGTAGCGGATCCGAAAGTGGGGCGGTGATGAGCCTGCAAGGGGCTATGGTGCAGATGATTTCTCACGGCTTGGTTTCAGCAGCTTTGTTTTTCTCGATTGGCATATTATACGATCGCCTGCATACGCGATTGGTAAACGATTATGGCGGGGTTGCCCATGTGATGCCTGTTTTTGCCACATTTTTTATGCTGTTTGTTTTGGCCAATATCGGCATGCCGGGAACGGCAGGCTTTGTGGGTGAATTTCTGATTATTGTTAGTGCCTTTAAAGCCAATATTTGGTATGCGGCAGGGGCTGCGACTATCTTAATTTTAGGCGCATCTTATACCTTGTGGATGTACAAACAAGTAATATTTGGCGCGGTTTTTCAGCCAAGGATCTCTGCATTAAAAGATATTCAAGGCACGGAAATCGTTCTCCTGCTGTTATTAGCCATCCCTATTTT
Source organism: bacterium (assembly GCA_027364575.1). GTDB lineage: Bacteria > Pseudomonadota > Gammaproteobacteria > UBA6186 > Azoamicaceae > CADEGZ01. The sequence goes on along the minus strand of DAHXPC010000013.1, from coordinate 5,684 downwards.
AACTTTAGGGTTTTGGCCTGCGCCATTGCTGGAGATGTTTAAAGCGTCATCTGAGCATTTGGTTGGACAAATATTACAGTCCAAAATTTAACCTTGGAATCATAGGAATAAGCAAGGATCATTATGTTAAGTTCTAAATTATCATGTGTGTACCCCGAGATATGGCTATTCTGTCTGTCGTGCTTGGCCTTGATGACGGATTTATATTTAAAGCGGTGGGCGAAATGGACGACTTATTTTGTGTCTCAGGCCGCCTTGGTCGGGGTTATGTTTTTTGCCTTTGGTTTAATTGGAAAAAAGCCCTCTGTTCTTTTTTATAATGCCTTTATTATGGATGATATTGCTGCCTTGCTAAAATTTATGATTGCAGGGATCGGCTTTTTTGTTTGTATGTATTCCAGAAAATTTGTATTTGAGTCTCCGCATTACAGGGGCGAATATTTTGTCCTTTGCTTATTTTCTATCTTAGGCATGCTGGTTTTAGTTTCTGCCAGAAGTTTTTTAAGTCTATATTTGGGCATAGAGTTATTTGCGCTGCCCTTATATGCACTGATAACCATGCTAAAAGACGATAGTATAGGGCCTGAGGCGGCTATGAAATATTTTATCATGGGTGCTTTGGCATCTGGCCTCATGTTATATGGAATATCGCTTGTCTATGGAATTACGGGTAGTTTTGCCATGCCAGAAATTGCAACGATACTTTTCCAAAATCCTGCACTGCATGCAAACCCTGCGCTGTTGTTTGGAGTTGTGTTTATTGTTGCGGGATTTGCCTTTAAATTTGGCGCTGTGCCCTTTCACATGTGGTTGCCGGATGTTTATGAAGGATCGTCTATTGCAGTCACTTTATTTTTGGGAACATTGCCAAAATTGGCAGCCTTTGGTTTTGCCATACGGCTATTTAGCGACACTTTTTTGGCTTTAGCAGGATACTGGCAAGGCTTGCTAATGGTTATGGCGGTATTATCATTATTGATTGGCAATGTAGCCGCTATTGCTCAAACGAACCTTAAACGCATGCTGGGCTATTCGACCATAGCGCATATGGGCTTTTTATTTTTAGGTTTATTAGCAGCACCTCAACAAGGCTATGTAGCCGCACTAAATTATATAATTGTTTACACCCTGATGGCATTAGGTGTTTTTGGCATATTAACCGCTTTGAGTCGCTCAGAATATGAAATCCAAAATATCCACGATCTTAAGGGATTAGGCGTTCGTTACCCTTGGATAGCATTTTTATTGATGATGCTTTTATTTTCTTTGGCGGGGATCCCACCTTTTGCAGGATTTTATGCCAAATTATTTGTCTTAGATGTTTTGATGAAGGCAGGGCATATGGGCCTTGCGATTCCTGCAGTTTTATTAACAGTTGTTGGTGTGTTTTATTATTTACGGGTGGTGCGTGTCATGTTTTTTGAGGTATCGGATGCCCAACCCGTTCATGCCTATCGAATTATATCAAAACCCGGTGTTGCGCTGTTATCTTTAAATAGCCTTGCGATATTAATGCTTGGCATATTTCCAACCCCTTTGTTTAATGTATGCTCAGGCGTGTTTGCCTGGCGCTAGCGTTTAACTGTTTTTTAAAAATGGATATTTACTGAAAATGTTATTCAAATAACAATTTCAGTGTGTCTTTTTAAAACTTCTTATTGCCTTTTCAGGCCCGGGGTGTAAAATCATTTTTAATGAAAACCATTCCCTTATCAGGAGCACATATAGATGGCCGCCCCTAATCCTTTTGAGTTGTTTAACCCTCAATTTAATAAATTAAAAGACCAAAAGGTGGGCGCCAAAACCTTCTATGGGCATACCGACGCTGTTTGCAGCCTAGCCATAGCTCAAAGTGGCGAGCTGCTAAGCGGCTCATGGGATGACACCATCAAGGTCTGGGACCTTAAAAGTGGTCAATGCCTTAAAACCCTTGAGGGGCATACCTCCTGGGTTTCCTGCCTAGCTATAGCTCCAAGTGGCGAGCTAATAAGCGGCTCATTTGATGACACCATCAAGGTCTGGGACCTTAAAAGTGGTCAACGCCTTAAAACCCTTGAGGGGCATACCGGTCAAGTTTATTGCCTAGCCTTCGCCCCAAGTGGCGATCTGGTAAGCGGCTCAGAGGATAAAACCATTAAGGTTTGGGACTTAAAAAGTGGCGAATGCCTTAAAACCTTCTCTGGGCATACCAGTTTTGTTTACTGCTTGGCCATCGCTCCCAGTGGTAAGTTGGTAAGCGGTTCTACTGATATAACCATCAAGGTCTGGGACCTAAAAAGTAGCCAATGCCTTAAAACCCTTGAGGGGCACATTCATTGGGTTAAGTGCCTAGCCATCGCTCCCAGTGGTGAGTTGGTAAGCGGTTCATTTGATTCAACCATCAAGGTCTGGGACCTTAAAAGTGGTCAATGCCTTAAAACCCTTGAGGGGCATACCTCCTGGGTTGAGTGCCTAGCCATCGCTCCCAGTGGTGAGTTGGTAAGCGGTTCAGCGGATAACACCATCCAGGTCTGGGATCTAAAAAGTGGTCAATGCCTTAAAACTCTGGCGGGGCACGAAAAATCTGTTTACGCTGTAACATTTCTTCCGAGTGGCGATTTGGTAAGCGGCTCAATGGATAACACTATCAAGGTCTGGGCCACATCCGAATATTTAGTGGATAACAAAATCGTGCAAAAACAGGACCGGCCTTTACCAGTAATGGAAAATGGGATGGCCGCACCCCAGCAGCCTTTGGTTTTGCATAAACCAATTGCTATCCCAGCACCTGCACCTGCTCCAGCTGCTAGCCCAATTAAAGTGGGTGTCAAAACCCTCCCTGGGCATGCCGGCTATGTTAGCTGCCTAGCAATAGCTCAAAGTGGCGAGCTGGTAAGCGGCTCAGATGATAACACCATCAAGGTCTGGGACCCATCAGAGCTTATAGCGGATAACAAGCTCATGCAAAAACAGGATGCAAGTAACATCCAGCCTTTACCAGTAATGGAAAATGGGATGGCCGCACCCCAGCAATCTTTGGTTTTGCATAAACCAATTGCTATCCCAGCACCTGTACCTGCTCCAGCCCCAATTAAAGCACCTGTTAAACCTGAGTTTGCGAGTTCTTATACCGTAAATTATCAAGATTTAAAGTTTGGTAAAGAGTTGGGTAAAGGTACCTTTGGCATCGTCTATCAAGGGATATGGCGACATAATGATGTAGCGATTAAGCAGCTGTTGGTTAATAATCTTTCAAGTGATGCAACCGATGAATTTAAAGCAGAAACTGCCATTATGGCACGACTTCATTCCCCTAATATTGTCCAGCTCTACGGCTGTTGCTTTAATCCACATTATTGCATTGTGATGGAGTATATGCCTAAAGGTTCATTATTTAACGTTTTGCATTCTAAGCAAGATTTAACCTGGAGCAATCGAATTCGGATTGCAGTAGACATGGCCAAAGGTTTAGCTTTCTTACATCAAGAGCATATCTTGCATCGTGATATTAAAAGCCTAAATGTTTTATTAGGGGAACATTTTAATGCCAAATTAAGCGATTTTGGATTATCTAAGGCTAAAACCGAAACCCAAAGTACTTCAACCAGTAAAGGCGCGGTAGGAACATTTGCTTGGATGGCACCAGAACTTTGTTTTGAAGAAGAAGGTTGCACTAAGGCTTCAGATATTTATAGTTTAGGAATAACCTTGTGGGAATTAACCTCTAGAAAAATACCCTTTAAAAAGGTTGCTAAACCTGCGCTTATTCCTATGAAAGCGCAACAAGGAGTTCGAGACGAAATCCCTGCTGATTGCCCGGCTAAATTAGCTTCCCTTATCCGTGCATGTTGGGAAACAGAGCCTGCTAAACGTCCCGATGCCGATGAGGTAGCCTCATTTTTATATTCAGATAAAGAAGATTTTAATCAATTCTTGCCAGCTTTTAGAGGCGGGAAAGCAGCAAGCAGCTCTGGATATGAAGACAAAAATTCAGCCTTAGTATCTGCAGCGGCGGCTAATGGTAATGGGAATGGTCGTCAAAACAATTTGAATCCTCCCATGCCACACCGTGGAGCAGGAGTGGGTTAGCCTTTAAAATAACGAAAATTAAGTGTTTGATAAAAATTTAAGAAGCACAAAATGCCAATATTAGAAATTATTGAGTCTATTTATAGTATTGCCAAGAAAGGGTAGAACTGCAAAACGGGACCAAAAGTATATTAGCAAAACGCATCTCTTTGATTATATTGGACATTCTGTCATTGATATCACCGGCTGTTTGTAAATAAATTAAAGAAGGATGAAATGTTAAAAGCTTGATACAATCAGTGTTATTACATCCCTAATATACTTTTGGTCCTGTTTTGCAGATACCGTCTTTGCTGTCAACACCAATTTGAATAATTTTTAACTTAAGCAAAGCTTACATCAAAAGGTTTCTCTGATTTAAGAACCCCATAAATTAAATGAATTAATTTTCTCATAGCAGCACCAATGATTACCATAGGAGCCTTGCCATTCTCCTTTAGGCGCTGGCAAAACTTATTAATAATGGGGTTGTAACGCTTTGCAACAATTGCTGGCATATAAAACGCCTTTCTTAAATTAGCATCACCCATTTTTGAAAGATGCGCATGTCCTTTAACTGAGGAACCGGATAAGTATTGCCTTGGGTTTAGCCCGATATAAGCTGCTAACTGCTTCGCTGTTTGAAATTCTTCTGGATTGCCAATAAAAGCAAGCACTTGCGCTATAGTTGCATCTCCAATGCCAGGAATGCTTTCTAGCAGCTTTTTCTTTTTATATAAATCGGCATGCTGGAAGATATGCTGAGAAATATTATTTTTTACCATTTTAATTTCTTCAGTCAGCCTACGATAAATTGCCTCAATTGACGGCTTTATATGTTTAGGTGCAACTTCTAATCGATTATATTCCTGCTGGCAAAGATCCTGCAATGCTTCTAGCCTTCGAACCCAACCTTGTAATATTTGAATATGATCAGCCTTAGGTTTCCATGCTTTAGGTCTCATTGCCTTACAAAAAAGAGCAATTAATTGTGCATCTGCTTTATCCGTTTTAGTTCTAGCCAGTTCACTTCTCCCAAACCCTTTAATTTGGGCTGGGTTAACTACACTAACTGTATATCTATAATTAAAGAGATAAATAGCTAGTGCATCTCCATAGTTACCAGTAGATTCCATGCATGCATGTAATTCATTTATCTTTTTCATATTTAGCCAATCAACCAATTCCACAAAGCCCTTGCTATTATTAGCAAATTTCTTCGTTTTCACCTTACCATCTTCTAACAAAAGTGCGACATCAAATTTGGCCTTGCTAACATCTATTCCTAAAATGTAATCAGACATATTTACCACCATCCTACATAAAGATTGAAATTACTTGGGGAAATTTGCTCAGGATCAACCTTGTAAATGCGGGCTCATCTATGTAGAGGCCTAAGATACCGTCCGATCTTATAGAACAAAGTGAGGACAAGTTGCTAAATCTGCAAAACAGGGTTATTGACCTAAGTTGTACCACGGCTTCCTTGTCCCCGTCACCCAAGTGCCCTCAAGTGATTTAACCACTTCTCAGTGATTGATTCAAAGATACAAGTTGTACCCAAGAAAGTGCGCAATCGTTCAAAGCTTGTGAAAGCCAATATGGCGCAATGCAACACATTAGCTGACAGAGTCGAC
>DAHXPC010000012.1 GCA_027364575.1 bacterium | reverse complement strand
ATGCCGCTTGTTTTGTCTTTTTTTCATTTTCTAATTCTTGTTCTGCGTAAACCGCTGCCGTATGATTTTTCCATTCCTGAAACTCATTTTTGACTTGTACTAATTGTGCTTCTAGATCAGCTGCCCTGAGCTCTTCATTCGAAAGCAAATCTTTTTGCTCGTTGAGTTGTTGCAAAAGTGCGATATTTTTAGCTTCAAAACCGGAAGCCAATTCTGCTCTTAGTTTTAACTCTTTTTCATTCGCTTTAAGCATTTGTTGCACGCGTTTAAGCTTGTTTAGCTGTATATTTAAAATACTTATTTGTGCATTCGCGTCGTAACACGCACGCCTACTTATTTCCAATTTTAATATTAGCTGGTCCCGAGCAGACTCAGACTGCTGTGCAAAAGTACGCCTTGGCGATTCTATCGCCGCCGGCTCTTTATGTTCATTTTCATACCAGCCAGCAGAAGCGGCGCTATCATTAGCCTTATCTGTATTGCTGATTTCCCCTGCTGAATTTACTTGTTTTTTAGAGGCCTGTGCGCGTGCCACCAGATCGCTGGCGCTGGGTATTGCTTTAACCGCAGCCCGATTTGCGCGCTTCGCGTGAATTTGCGCAGAACGTTCTTTGCGCTCAGGTTCCCCTTGATTGGATATTTGCTCTCGTTGTATTGCTAACTGAAGAGACTCAGCAAATCCACCCGCTATATTTCCAATCGCAGGTTGCCTCTCACTTATCATTTGGTCAGATTTATTATCCATGTGTAACCCGCTAATAAAGTCTTTAGTTTGTATTACGATCTTCTACTTACTGTTAGCACGTGGCCGAACCATAGAGGCTTCAGACGAGGCTCCATCCGCTCGCAGATGAGATGGGCTTGATGGATTATTGTGTAAAAAAAATAACGAAGGACTATTTTCTTCCGAAAATTCTTCTTCATTCATTATATTCTGCATAGACTGCAAACGTTTTTCATAATGCACTCTTTGCTCTTCAAGTTGCCTCTCTGCAGCTGCAAGCTCAAGCTCATCTTGGTCGAGATAACCTTGGAATAAGTTATTTTCACTTATTAATTCTGCCTTTTTAACATAATCACGGTTATTAATGTCAGTTAGTTGCAACAAAATATTTTTTTGTTCCTTAATCGTTGCTTGCAGATCCTCAATCGTTTCTCCATCTTTTTCAGCTCCCTTTTGCAGATCATCCACTTCTGCTTTGAATGCTTCATTTTTCTCAAAAGCAGTTTTATTGCGTTCCATAATTTCGTTCAAGGCTAAAAGATCGGCTTCCTGTTTCTTCTCTAAGCCTTCCTTTTCAGCTTCTAATTGCTTTAATTTATCCTGTGTTGTCGTGAGCATATCTCGTATCTGTGCGATTTCAGCTTGAGATTGCTGTGCCTCATTGTGATGTTGCGCTACTGCTACCCGATGTTCTTCCGCTAATGCTTGCTTCGCGCATTGCTCAGCAGTTAACGCTGCTTCAATACTCATCTTGTTAGCTTCTAATTCCGCTATTTTTTGCGCAGTTACATCCATATGCTTGTTTTGCTTCAGCACTTCTGCTTGTAAATCTTGAATTGTTTGTTGCGCATACGTTTTTTCAGCGGTATGGCGTGCCAATTGCTCGGTTTGGATCGCTTCCGCATCCAGTAACGTTTTGCTCAATTCTGCGTCTTTAGCCGCTAATGCTTCTTCTCTATTTTTTAGCTGTTCTACCGTTGTATGATGTTCTTCAGTCAAAATCTGCTTTGCATGTTCTTCGGCAGCTAATGCTGTTACAAGGTGAGCTTTATTAGCTTCTAATTCTGCTATTTTTTGCGCTGCTACATCCATATGGTTGGTTTGTTGCAGTACTTTTTCTTGTAAATCTTGAATGGTTTGTTGCGCATGTGTTTTTTCAGCGGTATGGCGTGCCAATTGCTCGGCTTGGGTCACTTCCGCATCCAGCACCGTTTTGTTCAATTCTGCATCTTTAGCCGCTAATGCCTCTTCCTTATTTTTTAGCTGTTCTACCGTTGCATGATGTTCTTCAGTCAAAATTTGCTTTGCATGTTGCTCAGCGGCTAATGCTGCTGCAAGACTCATCTTGTTAGCTTCTAATCCCGTTATTTCTTGCGCCGCTGCATCTATTTGGTTGTTTTTCTGCAGCATTTCTTGCTGTGCTCGAGCTGCCTGCTGGTTTAATTCCTGTATGCAGACTGCTTGTTTAGCTAAAGCTTGTTTACCTTCATAATTTTTTTGAGCTAGATTTTTGTATACTTTTTGAAGTTTTACTAGCTGTGCTTCTTGATCGGAAGCTGTATTCTTTGAAAGTTCTAATTGTTTTTTGCTTTCTTCGAGTTTTTCTTCAAGTTTACGGATCCGGCTTGTGTGAATATCCGCATGAGTAGATTCAGTGACTGTAGAACCATTTGCGGCAACAGGAGCGGAAGCAGAAGGCCCTTCCAGTGCAGAGCCATTTGCAGCAACTTGGGAAGAGGCAGAAAGACCCTCAACGATAGAACCCTTTGGAGCTATATGGGAAATAGCAGAGGAGCCATCAACAGCAAAACCATTTGCGGAGGCTGGGATATTAGCACCTTCTATATAAGAATCGTTCCCTGCTGAAGATTGCGAGGTAGCCTGGGATCTTCTTTGACGTCTAGCTAGAATTTCAGCAGTTCGCTGGCGCCGTCCAGCTTCGCCCTCATTGGATAATGCTTCCCTTTCTTCTGCCGTTTTAAGCGCGTTCTGAAATTCTGTTTGTTTTAGCATATAAAATCCCCTTAATAAATTCTGTATGGTGTTATGATTAAGCAGAAAACGACAGTCTTCTAGAAACTGTCATTTCAACTTCCTCAGCACTGTTTTCGGGTAACAAGCAGGCAATATTTCCCTTCGTTCCCGCTTGCATTTCCTTAATTTCTTTTCGTAAAATCTGCAATTCGTCAAGATGTTTTGCATTTTGAGTTTTTAAGCTCTCAATTTCGTGCTCATCTTCTTCAAGATAATTTTGGAACGTAGTATTCTCTTCTATTAATTCTTTCTGTTTAATTGCATAGCGTTCATTACAACTCATAAGTTTTTTAAGTATCTCGGTGTTTTCTTTCTTCTCGGACTCAAGAGCCTTTATTTTTTGTAAGTACTCTTTCACTTCAGAATAATGCGTTATATCCAGCTTTATCAGCTTACCCAGTTCTCGCTGCTTGTTATAGGGCGTTTGATCCAGAATGGTAACCCTTTGCTTTTTAGAACTTAATAACAAGCTTTCCATCATTTTTGAAGTTGGGGAATCCCTAAATGCTCGGGAGTTTTCAGATTTTGCATTTTCAGGGGTAAACATTTGGAATTGGCTAAGTACAGCCGGACTTGCCATGCTGGAGGCGCCTTCTAATGACTCACCACCCGCAGCAGGATTAGCAGGCTGAGCCGGCTCGGTTCGTTCATTCTCCATTTTTTTATATCGAGCTTGCAATGCCGCTAATTCTGAATTCGTGTGGGCCATTTGAGCTTGTACACATATAATTTCTTGTTTAAGCTTATTTGTTTCTTGAGTACATTCTAATAAGACGGCCTGAACTTGTGCTTCAAATTCAACCTTTAATTTGCTTTCTGTATTGGATAACAGTAAGGCATGTTCTGTTTCTAACCCCGCCCTTTGTTGGGTAAAAGCGTCTACGCTTGAGTTCAATTGTTTTATTTTTTCATGTAGTTCGAAGGTGTGCCTACGGTTGTTACTCATTTGCTGCTGTAATTCGTTTAGTTTATTTATTAGTTCTTCATTATTTTCTTTAGATTTTTTTGAAGCTGACATTTCATCGTTGTCAGATACTAAACTAAACAGGGAGTTATCACTATTAGCAGGCGAGTAATGTGAAGAAGTATCGCTGCTAGTCGTTGAAATAGTGGCACGCTCTCTTTCTTCTATTTTTTTTAATGTTTTATTTTTTAACTTTTCTGCTAATGCATCGATGGTCATATGAGGTGAAATTGCAACGATTACCTTATCTTGTGCGCCATTACCCTTTGCTATTTCAGGCGCACAGCCTTTCGGCGTCGGCAAATTTCCTAATCTTCTACTTACTTGCTCCATATTAATGGAGTGGGCGCTCACTGGACCTGAATGCTGTTGCGTACTAGAATTAATGCATTGCTGTAAAGGTAGGTAGCTAGGCGTCAACGTATTTGATACCGCACTTGCAGCAACATTTTGACTAGTTGGAGTTCGTAAAGAAACATCAACTACTGTGTACGCGCCTTTCTTATCGCCTGAATTAACTAAAACGAATTTTTGATAGTATGGGTCGGAGAGAAATTCCAACAATTCCCATTCGGTCAATAACTTAGAGCATTTTTCTCTAAGCTGGCGAAACATCTGCCCTTCCCTTTGTTGTTTAATGGCTAGAGTACTTTTTAAATGAACAACCTGTTGCTGTTTCTCTTCCAAATCATCTCGTCGTACACGAAATCGATCTTCGTGACAGAAGTTCTCAGCTTTAATATCAGCTCTATCCGCCGCAGCTAAGATCGAGTCTGATTGCAAAAAAGCAATCCTGTTATGATTTCGTCCAGTTTGGCCCACGGAAAAAAGACGCATTTCTAGATTTTTCCTATCTAGCTTATCTTGTTCTACCATTACTTTAAAAGCGTCATGGCAATTTTTTAAGGCCGTCATGTGAGAATCAATATATGCAATGGACGTTTCTAGATCAGCTCTAGTTTTCTTCAACTCTTGACTTTCTTTTAGTATAACTTCTGCCAAACCCATAAGCCTGTTTCGCAAGTTGATCGTGCATTCTTTTAGCAAAGCGGGTGTAAGGTTTTGGGGATTTTCGTATATTTGTTGTTCAGGAGAGCTCAGCTGATGCGACAGATAACCTAACCATAAGTCAGGAAATCTTGCATTATATTCTTTGGAGCCTATTCTATACTGCGGATGTTGAAATGCTTTTATCTTATTAAAATTATATTCTGCGGGAAAGTTGTTCTTCAACACCATTATAAAGTTAATTGTATCCTCTACAAGACGTCTAGGGAATGTGTTTGTCGCAAACAATGTGTCATAAAATTTAGCTGAAATGGAGTCTTCCAAACTTGTTGTCTGATATGTGGAACGCTCTCCTTGCGTAAGTGGTAGTCCATCAGCATTGGTTTGCTGAGATGTAGGCATTTCTTCTCCGACTCTTGCTAGCCTTAGTTAGCTTATTTAATTTTTATGGCCAGCTCTAATTGGCGTATTGTGCCTTTATTTTTTAGCTGCTGTCAATGAAAATGAAAAAAGAAGGTAATTAAAAACTTGTTTACCAATCAACCGTTTTAGGATGTCCCTCTTCATCAATCGCCACAAAGGTAAAAACCCCTTCTGCAACTTGATCAAAACTCCCATAGCGCATACGCTGTGCCCATACTTGTATGCTAATGGCAATAGACGAATGGCCGGTTTTTTGAATGGATGCATAGCAACTCACTAAATCACCAATATAAACCGGTTTTAAAAAAACCATCTGATCAATGGCAACCGTTGTCACTCGGTTCTGCGCACGCTGGTGCGCCAGAACCGCCCCGCCAACATCCATTTGAGAGACAAGCCAGCCACCAAAGGTATCCCCATACGCATTTGCGTCTTTGGGCATCGCTACCGTTTGAATAACCAGCTCGCCACTGGGTTCTGCATTGACTATCCTTTGTTGCTTCATAAACTGTTTATTTCCGATTTCTGGCCTGTTTATAGAGAAAACCGCATAACGCTAAATAGAGCACGATACCGATCATCGTCTGATGCTGAGTCAATGCCTCTATTTTGAGCGCAAATATATCGGTTGATTGAAAATAGGCAAACGGAATGGTTAAAACGGCGCCTAAGATAGCTTCTCCCGCAATGATCCCCGAGGCACATAATATACCGTGATTGGTTTCTGAAGCCTCTTCACGCACACTTTTGCCCCGCGTAGCAAGGGAGCGAATAATGCCACCGACAAAAAATGCGGTCACATATCCTAATGGCAAATATACACCTAGGGCAAATAATAATACCGGAAAGCGATAGGTACTCTTTCTTGCCTGTAAGACGAGATCTAAAATAATGGCGACAACGGCTAATGCAGCTCCACCTAAAATCATATGCCAAGGCAATTTCCCAATAAAGAACCCTTTCGCTACCGTCGCCATTAGCGTTGCCTGCGGTGCGGGGAGTGCATGCTCAGGATTCATCCCCAACCGCGGTAACACATCCCCTATTCCATACGCCTCAAAAGTGGTTTGTAAAATAAACGGAATAACCAAGGCAGACGCTAAAGCCCCTACCACCAGCATTAACTGCTGCTTCCAAGGGGTTGCCCCTAAAATTTGGCCTGCTTTTAGATCTTGCATATTATCGCCACTGACCGCTGCGGCAATACAAACGACAGCTGCAAAAATAATCACAATCGCTGCGGCTTTTAAGGCAATTTCAGGATTAATCGCTAAATCAACTTGCGATTTTAATAGCAGCAAAAGAATACTGGCAAAAGCCACAATCGCTGCAATGGTAATCCCCGAAATGGGTAATGAGGTGGTCCCCACACTGCCAACAATATAGGCCGCAATCGCAGACGCAATAAATCCAATAATTAAAGAGAATACCGTCGCAAAAATGATCAACGACCAAAACGCACTACTGCCTAGCGCTAAATTAGCGCCATCGACCAAGGTAAAAAATAAGAAAAAGGTCGGGATAGACACCCCGGCAATGCCTAATAAAACATATTTAAAAGGCAAGTCGCGATCCGTTCTTAACGCCTGCGTAAATTCATCCTGCTGCCCTTTCATGGCAACAAAGGACATTTTAATCGCCCCATAAATTTGTTTAACTAAACTAATAACGCTCCATAGCCCACCTACCGCAAGCACGCCAACGCCAACATAGCGAAAGTGCGCATGTTGTACCATTGCAAGCGCTGCACCCACACTTTTAGCCTCAGGAAGCCCATGCACCGCCACAAACATTGGGATCGCGACCCCCCAGGTTAACAAACCGCCCACTAAAAAAGCGATTAAACCTCTCATCCCCACAATATAACCGGCAGCCATTAAAACCGGCGATAATATTAAGCTACCCCCAAAAGCAGTACTGCCTACTTTTGTCCAATATTGCACATGTTCCCCAGCCACTTTTAGTCCGCTTTGTAGTAATGATAACAAAGCCGAAAATCCACTCGCCATTAATAAAACCCGGGTGGAATTTTTATTCGTTGCTTCACCGGCTTTTAGCACCTCCGCCGTGGCAACGCCTTCAGGATACGGCAGGTTATCTTTCACAATCATATGCCGACGTAATGGCACAGAAAACAGTACACCGAGAATACCGCCAATCATGGTAATTAACATGGTTTGAAAATAATTAAAAGATTGCCAATACCCCATAATAATCAGGGCCGGTAGCGTAAAAATAGCACCTGCCGCAACCACTTCGCCCGCAGACGCAATGGTTTGCACCATATTATTTTCTAATATATTGGCTTTTTTAAAATGACGTAATATCAACATAGATATCAGTGCCGCTGGAATGGAACCCGCAATGGTCCTGGCAATTTTTAAGCCCACAAACGTACTCGAAGCAGCTAACACAATCGCAAGCACAATCCCTAATAACAATGCTCGAAAGGTAATTTCAGGTAAAACAGTCGCTGCAGGTACAAATGGCTCGACTTTTGATACTTCAGTTGTCATCTTTTGCCTCTTCAATTTGTTGGGTGATTAGTGATAAATAGATTCATCTGCCAATACGACCGTGGCAGCCAGGCTTGCACTAAAAACAATAAAGGGATCGTCATTAAATAGCGCGTCTTTAATTTGAAGAACATTGGCTTCAAGCGTGCCGGTTCGTTCTTGGTATTCCACCAAATTGACGAAATTCTCACGTAAATGCTTAATATATTCTTCGAACCGATACCCGTTATTCACTGTATAAAGCTCCCATTTTTAATTAAGCAATTTGAATTTCGTATACATTCAAGCAAAAGTTATTCAACTTATTCAAATTTTATTCTGCCCAATCAACATTCATGCTACCATATATGCTTTATCACAGCCATCCACAATTATAATGCAACTTCTTGTGGCTTATAGTAACATCAAAGGCGAATTTTCAAGGATTAAGGAATCTTATGCCTAAAAAATCGGAAACTAACCTCAATTTTGAAACGGCCTTAAATAATCTCGAGCTTATGATTGAAAAAATGGGGAGTGGCCAGCTAACCCTAGAAGAATCATTAAAAAATTTTGAAGAAGGCATAGCCCTTGCGCGCCATTGTCAGCAAGCCCTTAAAAATGCGGAACAAAAAGTCCAAATTTTAATTGAGCAAAATGGCGAAGCCACATTTGAACCTTTTCAAACGGAAGAACTATAAGTGGATTTTGAAGCTTATCAAGGCGAGCGCCTAGATCGCATAGGATCTTTTTTAGCCCGCTTACTGCCGGAAAAATCGAACAATTTAACAACCTCAGATCGCTTATATGATGCCATACGCTATTCTGTTTTAAACGGCGGGAAACGGATGCGTCCGTTATTAGTCTATGCAACAGGAGAAGCCTTAGGACACGCCTTAGATTTATTAGATGCCCCTGCGGCCGCGGTGGAACTTATTCATTGCTACTCATTAATTCACGATGATCTCCCGGCTATGGATAATGACGATTTGCGTCGTGGCAAGCCTACTTGCCATAAAGCGTTTGATGAAGCCACGGCAATCCTCGCAGGAGACGCCATCCAGGCTTTGGCCTTTGAAGTGCTGGCCGATCCGATCCTAAATCCGCTTCCCCCCGGACAAAAAATTAAGATGATAAGTCTATTAGCACAAAAAAGTGGCATGCAGGGGATGGCTGGGGGGCAAGCGCTAGATTTAGCATTTGAAGGCAATCAATCGGTGGTATCCCTGGAACATCTTCGAAATATCCACTTAAAAAAAACGGGCGCCCTTATAGAAGCCGCCGTTACATTGGGGGCATTAGCCTCTGAAAAAGAAATGGGGCCCTCTTTAATTGGAGAGTTACAAAAATTTGCCCGTTGCATTGGTCTGTCGTTTCAAATCCAAGATGATATATTAGATATTATTAGCACCACAGAAATATTGGGTAAAAGTGTGGGTAAGGACAGCGCGCAACAAAAGGCAACCTTTCCCAGCCGGCTGGGTCTTGAAACTGCCAAACAATATGCCATTACTTTACATCAAGAGGCATTGGAAACCATTGGCTTTCTAGAAGATAAAGATCACCATCTGGAAAGAATTTCTGCATTATTTATTAATCGATTAAACTAGGATCTGTGGATATTTCGTTATAACCCATTGATTGTAAATAGGGCAGACACAGCGGTCTGCCCCTACAGATGTTGGAACACCAAGCCTTGTCAAAAATTTCAAAACCTATACAATCAGACGTTATATTTAAGGGCGCATCACAATCATTAAAAACCGTTTTTAAAACGATTATGGCAACGAAGATATCGTGAACGCAGGATTCGAAATGCAAATAATCTAAATAGGGTTGACGAATATATAATCCATACCCCCATCACATGGGATCTGGACAAAAATATTTGAATGGATCTTGAAGCCTGATGATTTTATTCATGCAACATCTGTAGGGGCAGACCGCTGTGTCTGCCCTGACTGAATTCTAATTCCGTTTATTTATACGTTTTTTCATTGAGTTCATGAATGGATGGGGCGTCCCAGGTACCCGTCACATGATAAAAATGTTGCGTGATTTTCTTCATTTTGGAACCCGTCAGTTTATCAATTAACCAAACGCCTGCCCCTACTGCAGGGTTACCCGCAGCAATCGCAGCCACAATCGGTAATCCCATTTCCATATGTGGCGTTACTTTCATATTAAGATCAATGTCTTTACTTTTAAGATCGGCATTGCCAAATAATTCAATTTTGGCTGAAGGTCCATCAATCAATAATTTTTCGGTTAATGCTATTCCGGTTTGAAACTTAAATTTTCCTTTCATTCTATCGAACACAAATCCTTGTTTATATAAATCGCTAAAATCCAGCTGTAAGCGACGTTTGATATTCCCTATATTTAATAAGCCCATAATACGGCCTAATCCCGGATTAACGCCTAAAATTCTACCTTTATCAAACTTTAATTCAGCCATCCCTTCCAGTTTGTTTACACTGCATTCAAAGGGATGGCCTGGCCACGAAAATTCATAGTTAAGATAACCACTGGCTTCCTGAATTGCGGTGGGATAATCCCAATGCGTAAGAAGCTTTCCCATATTAATGCTAATCAATTTTCCAAAAAGTTTCGTATAGGATTTCCCCTGTTCTATATGCCATTCTCCATGACTGGATAATTCAGAAATCTTGGATTCAACATTGAGATCTTGGATCTCATATCCATAAGATTTAGGCTTAAGCTTGAAAGAAACCGATCCAAAGTTTCCATCCTGGTATTGGAGATTCTCACATTGAAAATCAATAGAGGGTCTTGCAACGCTCATAAAGTCAGCAGCAACGGATTTACCCAAAATACGGTTAGCCAAAATTAAATGTTCCAGCGTAATGGCCAAAGAGTCCTCTCTGGCAGAAGACACAATAGTGCCTTTAATGAAAGGCCCATCGAAGCTTAAGGGAGACGATGCCTGGCGATTCAATTGCGTGCTTAGCCATGTTTTATCAAATGATAATCCGTAAATATCTAAATGCTGTGCAAACACATGAATATCGATAGTCGGCAATGAACCAGAAATACCCTTTTTTAAGCGCTGAAAATACTCATACCATGCTTGACTGTTCAGGGTCTGAATTTCCCCCCCTATCCGCAATTCTCGTTTAGAAGGCCATTTTGCTGTTTGGCGCCCCAAAACAACATGACCTTGTTTGATTGCCAATGCATTCAATGGGCCTTCTACAACCATTTTCGCATCCAGAATATTCGCCATATGCAAAGCAATGGTAGAATCTGCGTCGGGGTTTATATCCATTTTCAGGGTGGTCGGACGATGCTCGCTTGCTTTTTTGCCTAAAAATTCTGGCAATGCAACCGCCATGCCCTGTAAATTTGACTGTAACCCCCATTCTTGATAGCTGCTTGCCGATTGCTTGAATGGCTGTTTTAACATGACGCTAAACTGAGATTCTCCCTTTAACGTGTTAAAGAGGGCAACATTAGAATATTGCTGTAAAAATTCTGAAGTCAATAGTCCTTGCGCAGTTATTTGGATCGCTTGATCGTGCATAAAGGGAATGGTCTTAATATCAAACGCCCAGGGTTTTTCGCCTACAGTGGCTTTTACCTGGGTTGCTTTTAAGCCGTTTTCGCTAAAATAAAAATCCCCTCGCAAATTCTTTACGCGTAACTGGCTGTCTGAAATTTTTAGCTGACCATCTTGTGTGGAGATCACGCCGGTTATGGCTAAGGGGGTGTTTCCTGCTAATGGAATTTTTAATGCCAACTGTAACTGCATTGAACCCATTGGGCTTAAGGACTCTAATGGCGCTGCAAACCGTTTTTGTAAAGGGCTTTTTTGCACAAACAAAAGTCCTTTTTCCAGCCTGCTGGTTAAAGATCCTTCAAAAAAAACTGTCGGGATTTGTTTTTCCTCATCGGGTTTAACAATCGCCATCGCCGTTTCTATAGGCGCGCCCAGTATTTTTCCGTGTAGTAAGCTTATGGTTATCCCTTCATTTTCAATTTTAACCAATCCATTGGCTTCTTCTATCATGGGCCAGTTGTCTGTATACAAACAGTCTATCCCTTTAAAACCAATCTCCCCTTCCCATTGTAATGCGGTTATGGGCCCTTTAATGTTTACCTCCATCGTGTTCAGAGTACCCTTTCGCAACGCATGGGAAAGCCATTGAAAAACTTTCATATCATTCGGCTTTGCACGGTAATACTGGCGAAAGTTATCCACACGTAGGTTTTTAGCTTGAATATTGCAATCTATCTGCCATCCTGATTCTTGAGCATTGATCCCACAGTGAGCGATTGATTGAGCAGAAAGACTCTCAAGCTGAATATTTTTAAATAAAGGGGCTACCGATAACGAAAATTTTGAAGGGGGCAAAAAAGCGCCTTCTCTGATTTGTATTTTTTGTTTACCCGTTAACACCCATTCTACCGAAGGCGTATTGGAAACGTTTAGCTCACCTTCCAACCATTGATTGATGCGTTCACCCCTGCTCTGCCATTCAATGGTTGAATTTTTAATAACGATAAAAGGATGTTTATGCAGTGCATCCATCAGGGTGGCATATTCAAAATTACTGGAAACAGATTCTCCCTGCAACCCTAAAAGCGAAAATTTATTTTCTGCATCCCTGCCAATGACTATTTTCAACCCTTGTAAAAAAATCTTTTTAAATTTTGCCGTTCGATCCAATAATAAGCTTTTTAAGTCGAGCGCAACTTTAACTGTATCGATCGCAATAAAAGGCGTAGGCTTACCGATATCGACGATTATCATTTTTTCTAAAGAAACGGCTAAAGAAAAGCCAACGAAGCTTGCAGAAATTTTTTCAAAACGGATTGGAAACCCAAGTTCTGCTTGTAGCTGCTGCGATATTTTTTCGCGATTTTTGTTTAGTTGAGTAGATATAGTCTTCAGACCCAGAACACAAGCACCAACCAAGGCACCCAATAGAGTGATGATCAGCATTAGGTGCTTGATCCTTAATTTAAGCAAACGCTTTATGCTCACAATAACGCAATAAACGATTGATCCAAGGCCATATTAATACGCTTGACACAGTAGGCGCCCAATACAGCAGTGTGCGCGGCGGATGTCCCACCAACCATTCCACCAGCAGTAAGACCAAATCGCCAAATCCCACTAAGACTAAAATCACAAATGCCTGTTGCCAAAACGGAAACAAACGCAAACGTGTGCGCAATAAGCGTGCTAGATAAGCAACAATAAGCATAGATAATGCATATTGACCTAACAATTCGCCATTTAAAATATCCATGACTAGACCCGCACTCCAACCCGTCATAATGCCAACGCTTTGCGGCAGTGCAAATATCCAATAAATCAATACCAATGCCAACCATTCAGGTCTTATGCAACGCCATTCATAGGGCAAAGGGATGAGCATCAGGATCCAGGCAACCATAAAGGAGATAACAATTAAGGCAAATACGCGAAATTTATCGCTCATCATGGCTTATCCTTTTGACGCTGAACCAACAGGACTAAACGCGTGCGATCTAACTGTGCGCTCGGCGTAACCTGTACTCTGGCAAATGATTCGCCAGGATCATAATCAATACGACTCACCGTTCCCACCGGGTATCCAGGCGGGTAACGTCCATCTAAACCACTTGTCACCAATGCATCCCCAACGGCTAAATCCACGGTATTTGCCACATGTTGTAACTGCAGGCTTTTCATGGCACCGGTTCCGGCTATGATCCCTCTGACACCGCTTCGTACATTTTCAACCGGGATCCCATAACTCACATCGGTTAATAGAATAACCCGACTCACCCAAGGATGAACTTCAATCACTTCACCGACCACGCCGTTTGCATCAATCACTGGCTGTCCTACAGTGACCCCATGCTCTGCGCCTTTATTGACCACGACTCTATGAACAAAGGGATCCGTATTGGCTTGAATAATTTCCGCCATTAATAATGTTTCGTTTAAGGCAGGAGAAGATTGTAACAAAGCGCGCAAGCGGGCATTTTCCGCCTCTAGCGCCAACAGTTTTTGTAAACGGGCATTTTGTAACAACTGTTCATGTTTTAGTCTTTCATTTTCTGCTTGAAGATCTTGAGCTGTGTCTACATATTTTTGGCCAACAGCCATTAGCCGAGTAGGCGCGTCTATCACCCAATGCACCGGATAGGCAATGAGTGATAAATAATCTCGCAACAACGCTAGCTTGTGATAACGGTGATCAGCAATCATTAAGGCGACCGATAAAGCTACCAGGCACCAAGTTCTCATGCCTTGCTGCGGTTCTCGGGCAAATAAAAACTTGATAGCAACCCCTTAATTATTCAGATGTCAAAAAATCACCGCCGCCACGTTCGTCCATCATTTCTAATGCACGACCGCCGCCCCGGGCGACACAAGTCAACGGATCATCCGCCACAATAACGGGAAGACCGGTCTCTTCCATCAACAATCGGTCTAGATCCCTTAATAATGCACCACCGCCGGTTAAGACCAATCCACTCTCGGCAATATCTGAAGCAAGTTCTGGCGGCGCTTGCTCTAAAGCTAAACGAACCGCACCAATAATACCGGACAAAGGCTCCTGTAAAGCCTCTAAGATTTCATTGCTATTTAAGGTAAAACTACGGGGAACCCCTTCTGCTAAGTTTCTCCCTCGAACTTCGACTTCTCGTACTTCAGTTCCAGGGAATGCAGTGCCAATTTCATGTTTGATCCGTTCTGCTGTGGCTTCCCCAATCAAGGTTCCATAATTGCGACGGACATAATTCACAATGCTTTCATCAAAGCGATCGCCTCCAACGCGTGCCGACGCCGCGTATACAACCCCATTTAAGGAAATAATGGCCACTTCTGTTGTACCGCCACCGATATCAACCACCATCGATCCGCGTGCTTTTTCAACGGGCATGCCCGCCCCAATCGCCGCTGCCATGGGTTCATCGATTAAATACACTTCTCTTGCACCTGCACCTAGTGCCGATTCACGAATAGCACGTCGTTCTACTTGGGTAGAACCACAAGGCACACAAACCAATACTCGAGGACTGGGACGCAAAAATTTATTTTTATGCACTTTGTGTATAAAATGCTGCAACATTTTCTCGGTTACATGAAAATCGGCAATCACACCATCTTTAAGCGGACGGATCGCGATAATATTTGCGGGGGTACGCCCAAGCATCCGTTTTGCTTCTAAACCAACCGCGACAACGGTTTTATGCCCGCCGGCTCGATCTTGTCGTATAGCGACGACGGAAGGCTCATCCAATACTATCCCTTGGTTACGCGCATAAATTAAGGTATTTGCCGTACCCAAGTCAATTGACAAATCATTAGAAAAAATGCCTCGAAGTGCTTTAAACATGTTCTTCATCCCATTGGTATTTCATTTCACTACTCTATAACACTTTAGGCAAGACAGCCACTATGATAAACTGCTTGGCTTAACCCTTGTTGGAGGCCGTCGCGATGCCCATTAGCCAAGAGACTATCAAATACATAGCCCATCTTGCTCGTTTAAACATTGAAAATACCCGAGATGGCGATTCAATACAAGCAGATTTAAATCGAATTGTTGCTATGGTCGATCAAATCACCGCAACTAACACAAAGGGTGTAGATCCCATCGCACACTCTTTAGAAGCCGCAGAACGATTAAGAACAGATGTAGTCACGGAGACGGATCAACGAGATAGCTTATTAGCTTTAGCCCCAAAAGCAGAAGCGGGCTTATTCTTAGTCCCCATCGTTCTAGAATAAGATTTTTGTTTCAATTGTAGAGTCAATTAAGATAGAGATGAATAATATGCATACCAAAACAATCGCCCAGCTTCTAGACCTTTTAAATAAACGTGAATGCTCAAGCGTTGAATTAACCCAAATTTTCCTAGACCGCATTAAACGTTATGATAAATCGCTCAACTGTTTTATTACCCTAACAGAAGAAATGGCACTGGCGGCTGCAGCCGTAGAAGATCAAAAAAGAGCCAAGGGCCAACATCAATTTTTATCCGGGATACCCATCGCCCATAAAGATATTTTTTGCACCCAGGGGGTTAAAACCAGTTGTGGCTCAAAAATGCTCGACAATTTTATTTCCCCCTACGATGCAACGGTGGTTAAAAATTTCAAAGAAGCCGGAACCATCCTATTGGGTAAAACCAATATGGACGAATTCGCCATGGGATCCAGTAATGAAACCAGTTATTATGGCCCAGTGCGCAACCCTTGGGATCTTAAGGCGGTTGCCGGCGGATCTTCCGGCGGATCGGCGGCAGCCGTTGCCGCCAGTTTAAGTCCAGGCTCTACCGGCACTGACACCGGAGGTTCTATCCGACAGCCAGCAGCCCTGTGTAATGTGACCGGTCTTAAACCTACCTATGGCCGCGTTTCACGCTATGGCATGGTGGCTTTTGCCTCTAGTCTGGATCAAGGCGGCCCTCTCGCCAAAACCGCAGAAGATTGTGCCCTTATGCTACAAGCCATGGCCGGCGTCGATCTGAAAGATTCTACAAGCCTCGATAAGCCTGTCCCCAATTACTGTGCGACCCTAAATGCTTCTTTAGAAGGGGTGCGAATTGGCATTCCCAAAGAATTTTTTCAAGCAGGGTTACATCCGGAAGTTGAAGCTTCCGTACAAGAAGCTATCAAAGTGTTAGAAAAATTAGGCGCAAAAATTAAACCCATTAGCCTACCGAATACAGGCCTTGCTGTACCGACTTACTACGTGATAGCACCTGCAGAAGCCTCTTCGAATCTTTCACGTTTTGATGGGGTGCGCTTTGGTTATCGCTGTCATGAACCTAAAAATTTAGATGATCTGTACAAACGTTCTAGAACTGAAGGGTTTGGTGCAGAAGTGAAACGCCGCATTTTGATTGGCACCTATGTATTATCGGCCGGCTATTTTGATGCTTATTATATCCAAGCACAAAAGGTCCGAAAATTAATTACCAACGATTTCCAAGAGGCGTTTCGTGAGGTGGATATTATTTTAGGGCCGACAACACCCACCCCCGCTTTTAACCTAGGCGAAAAAAGCAATGATCCCGTTAGCATGTACTTATGTGATATTTACACGATTAATGTCAATTTGGCTGGCCTTCCCGCCCTTTCTATGCCAGGGGGATTTGTGAATAATCGACCAACTGGTCTACAGCTGATTGGCAATTATTTCGAAGAAGCAAAATTATTAAATGTCGCACACCAATTTCAACAAATAACCGATTGGCATGCAAAAACACCTACAATATTCGAGGAGAGTTTGTCATGAGCATAGAATGGGAAACCGTTATTGGACTTGAAATCCATGTTCAATTAATGACGAAAACCAAGTTGTTTTCTGGGGCCGCCACTGAATATGGTGCAGCACCCAATGTTCAAGCCTGCGGTATAGACATCGGCTTACCCGGTGTATTACCCGTTTTAAATGAAGCCGCATTAACTATGGCCATTAAATTCGGCTTAAGCATTGGCGCCAATATTGCCCATAAATCCGTATTTGCGCGCAAAAATTATTTTTACCCCGATTTGCCAAAAGGCTATCAAATTAGCCAATTTGAGCACCCCATTGTTCAGGGTGGAAGCATTCTGTTTGACTTAGAAGGTGGCGCTCGCAAACACGTCAATATAACACGTGCGCATCTAGAGGAAGATGCAGGAAAATCCTTACACGAAGATTTTGACGGATTTTCTGGCATCGATTTAAACCGCGCGGGGATCCCGTTAATTGAAATTGTATCTGAACCTGAACTGCGATCGGCCAAAGAAGCCGTCGCCTATCTTAAAGCCATCCATACCTTAGTGCGCTACTTAGAAATTTCCGATGGCAACATGCAAGAAGGTTCCTTTCGCTGTGATGCAAATGTCTCGATTCGCCCCAAAGGCGAAGCGAAATTGGGAACACGTGCTGAAATTAAAAATGTCAATTCGTTCCGTTTTGTTGAAAAAGCCATTAACTATGAAATTAATCGCCAAATTGATATTTTAGAGAACAATGGCACGATTACTCAAGAAACCCGCCTCTATGATGCCAATAAAGATGAAACACGCTCTATGCGGACCAAAGAAGAGGCCAACGATTATCGCTATTTCCCAGATCCTGATCTATTACCGGTCATTGTGGAAAAGGAATTTATTGAAAGGGTACGAACAACCCTACCAGAGCTTCCAAGAGAAAAGGCCGAACGCTTTGCAAAGGATTATGCCTTAAGTGTTTACGATGCCAATGTATTAACCAGCACACGTGAACTTGCCGACTTTTTTGAGGCAACGCTAAAAGCATCCAATGGCAGTGAAGCGAAACTGTGTGCCAACTGGGTCATGGGCGAATTATTAGGTGCATTAAATAAAACCTCGTTAGACATTTCGAACAGCCCAATTAGCGCGGAAAGACTCGCTAAACTCGTTGAACGAATGAGTGATAAAACCATTTCTGGAAAAATTGCGAAAAGCATTTTTGACAAGCTTTGGACGAGCACCGATTCGGTGGATGAAATTATTGAAAAAGACGGATTAAAGCAAGTAACCGACAATAGTGCTATTGAAGCCATTATTGATAAAGTCATTGCTGAAAATCCAACACAAACCCAGGATTATAAAAGTGGCAAAGATAAATTATTTGGTTTCTTTGTTGGCCAAGTCATGAAGGCCAGTCAGGGCAAAGCAAATCCTGATCTCGTCAATGAACTTTTAAAACAAAAGCTATCTTAAGAATTAACGGCACTCCCTTAAGGAATACTTAAATTATTCTTAGCCCCTCCCTCCCCCAGCAAATGGGCGTTAGGAAGGGGAAAGATAATGCTCTTGTTCTTAAGGACTAGAATTTCATAAAGAGACCTGCCGACAAAGAATGTCCGTCGAACAATATTTTTTGAGTGTTGGGGTTTCTGGCAATATCGCTGTTTCTAAATCGTACTTTAGCAATATTTTCATAGCGCCATAACACTCGAATGCCCACATCTTCAATCATTAAAGATTGGACTCCGATCCCGGCACGGAATACGGTTTTACTTTTGCCAGACGTGTTTTTAAATTGATTGGTATAATTGCTAATATTATTGGGGGTTTCATTAAATGCCACCCGCATACTCGGCTTAATACTAGATGCGCCTACGCTTAAAATAATTTCCGGTTTTATTCCATCTTGAATGGGAACGGGAATAAAAGCATTCAAATCTGCATGTCCCGTTTTAAAACGTATTTTCTGGGTTACGGTAATGGATTCACCCGCGGTATTGCGAATACCCAGCAAGCTAGTGTTATTCGCCACAGCTGTAGAGACTGGCTTATTGGCTGTCCAATCGTAGCCTAATTCTAATCCAAAGTTAGGGTGAAAGCGCCAGCCAAAATACACATCAAATCCAGGATGCGTTTTTGCAATCAAGCGCTGCCAATCACCTCTAGGTTCATAGAGGTTATATTTATAATTAACCCCCATATAGGTATCGTATTCATAATGCGCAATTTCTAATATCTCATCATTTTTGGCGAGTTTTGCATATGCAGGCACAGAAAGTAGTGACAAGGCTAACATTGTAATAGCATGGGTCCGCTTCATTGTATATCCCTTAACTTAAGAATTCCTATTCTTTAGTTTAGCGGCTTCCCCAGCATAAGCAAAAAACCCTCAAAAAAAAACCTGGCTTTAAGGTTTCCCCTAAAGCCAGGTTTTATGTAACGTTCGATACGTTAATTAGATCGGTTTAGAATCTAACGAATGCACCAACAGAAGCGGTAACTGTGTCTTTAAACACTTTTAACTTTTGTTGATCTGCATCATCTTTTACACGCAGTCTGCTGGTATTTTCCCAGCCCATTTTAGCACGTAAACCTACCATGTCGGTGATCATGTAATTTGCACCTACACCAAGGCGAGCTACAACTTTTTGCTTAGCAGAAAATTTATGCTTAGTTGCTGCGGCTTCGTCGTGTTGGTTGAACTTAACTTTTACAGACCCAAGACCAGCAGTTGCAAACACTTCTGTGTTATCTGCAATCGGCATTGATCCGACTAAGTCTAGATGAAGACCTTTACGAGTTATTTTCGTATCCTCACGATAAATAACACCATTATCAGTCACGGTGCTTTTTCTCTTATTTCGTGCCCAGTTTCCACCGAGTTCTACACCAAAGTTCTCATTGAACTTAGTACCAACATAAACAGCTGCACCAGGATAAGATTTTTTAGCTATATCGGTTACATCCCAGGCATTAGGTTTTTCGCCCACTGGCTTCATCCAAGCGTGTTGATAATCAACACCAACATATGGATTTAAATCTGCAATAACGTCTGCAGATACACTACCGGCAACTGCCATGGCAGCAGCCACAACTAAACTTTTTACGATTGTTTTCATTACTTAAATTTCCTCTTTAATTAACGTTAATTAACATTTAAAAATGCGCCCTAAAACATAAAAAGGGCTTTAACCTGCAATATGTTACCCTGCTTTTGAGCAAAATACAATAAAAAAAACCTGGCTTTAAGGTTTCCCCCAAAGCCAGGTTTTATGTAACGTTCGATACGTTAATTAGATTGATTTAGAATCTAACGAATGCACCAGCAGACGCAGTCACTGCGTCTTTGAACGCTTTGCTGCTTGTGCCATCAGCAAATTTAGCACGTAGTCTGGAAGTATTTTCCCAGCCTAACTTAGCACGAAGACCGACCATGTCTGTTACCATGTAGTTCACACCGGCACCAAGACGTAATACAGTTTTCGCTTTAAAAGTAACGCTTGTAGCAGCTTTAGCATCAGCCAATTGAGCAGGTGTTAAAGCAACACCTTTAGCATCTTTGTCTGCAACTGTAACGTTAGCTTTTGCCTTTACAGAGCCTACACCAACGCTTGCAAATAATTCTGTGCAATCAGCAACTGGCATAAAACCAACTAGATCTAAATGAACAGCAGAACGTTTCGCTTTGGTTTTACCAACAACACTTGTGTTAACAAGTTTAGGTAAATTTGAGTTAGTCCAGCTTTTCTTTTGGTTCCTTGACCAGTCATATCCTAGTTCAACACCAAAATTGTCTTGGATTTTGGTACCAACATATAGGTCAAATCCTTGGAAAGCTTTAGGCGCGATATCTCTTGCAAGATATAGATTCTTAGGCTTCATCCAACCTTGTTGGTATTCAACGCCAACATATGGATTTAAATCAGCAATGACGTCCGCACTTACACTACCTGCAACCGCCATGGCTCCGGCAACAACTAAACTTTTTGCTATGTTTTTCATAACTTAACTTCCTCTTTAATTAACGTTAATTAATAAGCATTCAAAAATAAGTTCTAAAACTTCACAAATGCGCCAACCGACAACGCGGTTGTACCTTTGAATGCTTTTGAATCATACCCTAAACTGAGAAAAGAAGCATTACCCTTCACACGTAGTGAGGATGTGCTTTCCCAACCCAGCTTGGCACGAATACCTACCATGTCGGTCACCATGTAGCTGCCACCTAGGCCTACACGGAAGACCGCTCGCCCCTTTCCTGCAACAGAAGCTAATGCTGCTGCTGTAGAAGAACTCGATGCCACATTCAATGTGGTCTGAATTTTTGTTTGGACCCAGCCAAAACCTAGAGAACCTAAAAGTTCAAAACATTCTGCAACCGGCAAGAAACCGATTACATCCATATGCGCCCCACTTCTGCGAACCTTAGTTGACCCACTAATTCCGCCTACCTGCCGCACAGGACCCGCAAAAAAGGAAGAACCGTTGGCTAAATGCCAATCCTTTTTTTGGCGGATTGAAGTTGCATAACCTAATTCAATACCAAAGCTTTCATGAACGCGCGTACCGATAAAAACACTCGCACCGGCGTAAGATTTTGGCAATATAGAATCCCAACTACTTTTACCTTTCATAAAAGCTTGGTAATAATCGACACCCATATATGGGCTAACATCAGAAGGAGTATCGGCACTTGCTGTTCCGGCGGCAATCATCGCCCCCGTGAGTAGTAAACCTGTTGTTATGTTTCTCATTACTCACATCCTCTCTTAACTAGCACCCGTTGTCAAGACAGTGCCCTTGTAAAATTTTGAAAACGCAATCTAAAAGCTTTCTAATATCCGGCCAAGCGTATATTAGACTAACTACTTAAGGGCGTGTTTTCTTTGCGACCCCCCCAATTTCTAGACGTCAATCCTATGTCCTTATCGCTTTGTTACAGGACAATGACATTACAATATAGAGTTTCGGCAGCACTGTTCAGAACTTAAGTTTTTTTTAATCACCTTCGCTAAACAGGTAAATTAAGGCATACGCCCAATAACCACGCGCGGAAGTCCCGAAAGATCCGTAAAGGCCTGGATCTCTACTAGACCCTGCATTTTCATCAGGTGTTTAACACTTTCGGATTGAGTAAAGCCATGTTCTAACATCAACCAGCCTTTGGGAGCTAAATATTCGGGGGCAACAGCGATAATCTGTCGAATATCCTCCAACCCATCCGGCCCCGAGATAAGGGCTTCTTTGGGTTCATATTGGATGTCAGTTTGTGTGAGATGTGGATCGTTCAGTTCAATATAAGGTGGATTACTTATAATAATCGTAAATGCTTGGCTTTTAGAATGCCCAATAGCCGGCAATTCGGCAAACCAATCGCTTTTATGAAAGCTAACATTTGTGATCGCCAATTTTTTGGCATTCTGCACAGCAATCTGCAAGGCAGCCTCCGACTGATCCACAGCCATAATCTCCCAGTTTTTTCGCTCAGCCGCCAATGCCAATGCAATTGCCCCACTGCCCGTTCCCAAATCGAGTACACGAACACTCGAATTTTTTTCAGGGATCAATGCTAAAGCCAGTTCTACCAAAAGCTCTGTTTCGGGTCGGGGGATTAAAACGGCTTTAGATATCTGCAAAGGTAAAGACCAAAACTCTTTTACCCCCATTAAATAAGCCATCGGTTCACCCTGCTGCCTGCGAGCGATTAATTGCATAAATTGCGCTTCTTGCTGCAAGCTGATAGTACGTTCGGATGCGGCATACAGAAACGTACGGGAAACGTCTAATACATAAGCCAATAATAGCTCTCTTTCTAAACGAGAATTGAGCAAACATGTTTTTTCAGACCCTAATAAGGCTTCAATATTAATGGTCCTTAGCCCCCCATCATGGATAATTGATCGGCCTGGTGTTCATGGATCAAGGGATCAATAATCGGCGCTATATTGCCCGCCATGATTTCTGCCAATTGATAAAGAGTTAGGTTAATACGATGATCGGTAATTCGTCCTTGTGGGAAATTATACGTGCGAATACGTTCTGATCGATCGCCACTCCCCACCAGATTACGGCGTGTTTCGGCTTCCGCCATACGTTGCTTGGTTTGTTCGGCTAACAGTATTTTGGATTGCAAAACCGCCATAGCCCGTGCTTTGTTTTTATGCTGCGAGCGTTCATCTTGGCATTCAACAACCGTACCGGTCGGTAAGTGAGTAATACGCACTGCAGAATCGGTTCTATTCACATGCTGTCCACCCGCACCGGAGGCACGATAGGTATCAATGCGCAATTGGCTAGGATCAATTTCAATGGCATCGATTTCTTCGACTTCAGGCAAAATAGCAACCGTACAGGCAGAAGTGTGGATTCGACCTTGTGATTCTGTCGCCGGTACGCGCTGCACCCGATGGGCACCCGATTCAAATTTTAATTTTGAATAGACATTTTTCCCAATGATACGTACCACCACTTCTTTATAGCCACCGTGCTCACCAAAACTTTCACTGACGAGCTCTATATTCCAGCCTTCTCGTTCGGCAAATCGGCTATACATTTTACACAAATCGCCTGCAAAAATAGCGGCTTCATCCCCCCCCGTCCCGGCTCGAATTTCTAAAAAGATATTTCGGTGATCATTGGGGTCTTTGGGCAATAAGAGTCGATGCAATTCTGCCTCTAAAGCTTCTATATTGAGCTTGGTTTCTTTCAGCTCTTCTTGTGCCATCTGTCGAATATCAACATCGGGATCTTTCAGCATTTCTGAAATAGCAAGCAAGCCAGCTTCTGCTTCAGAGTATCTGCGAAACGTTTTTACCAACGGCTCTAATTCCGCGTATTCTTTGGATAAAGCTCTAAACCGTATTTGATCGCGAATAACGCTGGCATCGCTCAATAAATTGCTTAATTCCTCGTGACGCTCAACGAATAATTCTAATTTATTTTGTATAGAAGGTTTCATGGTTTAGCTCAAATAAATCTCGGGTTAAGGTTAATAATGCTTCTTCTTGCTGAAGGCCTGCGGTGCGTAAGCGTTTCGTAGGGGTATGTAAAAAACGATTGGTTAAACGGTAGGCTAAGCGTTTAAGAACGATTTCTGGATTTTCGCCTAACCGAATATGATGCAACCCCTCTTGCAACAATTTTTCACTCATATTTTCAATTTTTTTCCGAAATCCGCATAAGGTTTTAAAGGAATCTTGGGCCTCCAGCCAATTCATAAATTGTAAAGCCCCCTGTTCAATAATACATTCAGCTTCTTTTGCGGCATTTAAACGAAAGTTTTTATTTTCTTCCACCATATTTTGCAAATCATCGATACAATATAAATAGATATCTTCCCACGCGCTGATTTCGCATTCTATATTGCGCGGAACGCTTAGATCTACCATAAACATGGGTTTTCGTTTACGAACTTTTAGTGCCGCCAACACCATCTCTTTTTTGATAATGGGAAACGCACACGCAGTACCGGCTATCACCATATCTGATGCCTGCAAATGTGCCGCAATGTCTTCTAAGCTGATTGCCTCTCCCCCAAATTGAAGTGCAAGGCTTCTGGCATTACTTTTACTGCGATTAGCGACCGTTATTTTTTTCACTCCCATTTCTTTCAAGTGAAGTGCGGTTAACCGGATTAAATCGCCAGCCCCAATCAATAAAACGGACGTGTCCGCCAGATCGGTAAAAATATGTTGCGAAAGCTTTGCCGCAGCATACGCCACCGATACCGGATTAACACCGATCTCCGTGCAAGAACGGGCCTCTTTTGAAACCGCAAAGGCACTTTGAAAAAGTCTATCCAAATGTTTGCCGACGGTACCTGCCGCATGGGCCGCCATAAACGCCTCTTTTACCTGCCCTAAGATTTCGCCTTCCCCAAGGATCATGGAATCGAGCCCTGTGGTTACCCGCATCAAATGTAACACCGCAGCAGAGCCCGTGTGTCTATAGAGATAGGGCTGAATGACTTCAGGGGGTAGACTAGAATGACCTACCAGAAATTGCAGTAACGGCTGACTCTCTTCGGCTTCGCAATACAATTCTGTGCGATTGCAGGTAGATATAACCACGGCCTCACTTGCCCATCCTTCCTGGATGATCTGATTGGCCAGTGCGATTGCCATGGGCAAATCAAAAACCAGCGTTGATCGAATGTCTATGGCTGCTGTTTGATAGTTGATGCCAAGTGCCATTAGCGCCATGTACAAAAGATCCTTTAGTTTTGCTTTCTTTAAGCCGATGAGTTATCAAGTAAACAATTTTTGGATTTTATTCATGAGCAAAGCCCTATCGATGGTTAGAAAGACACGGTTTCCTCATTGTTTACGGCTTGCCACAGTATATCTCTTTCCCTTCCTTTTGACGATGGGGGGAACTCACCCGTTATTTGCAAGCCAGTACGCTCCCCTCAGCGAAAGCATAACAGCCGATCCAAAAATCCACGATCACACCTATCTATTATATAGGCTTTTAAGTGCTGAACTCGCATCCGCACGTCATTTGCCCCATATCGCGTTGGAAAATTATCTTGAAGTCGCACAAATTGCAAGCGATCCGGCTGCCGCAGAAGAGTCTACCCTTTTGGCGATCCATTTAGAAGCGCCCAATGAGGCTATTACCAGTGCAATCGTATGGGCAAAAAAAGCCCCCCACAATTTACAAGCTCAATTAATCGCTCTGACATTACTCATTGGGCAATCTAGCCAAAAGGCCATTCCTTATCTGAATCGTGCCTTGGATATTGATCCCATACAAGTTAGTAAACATATTTCAGACATTCAACTCCGTTTATCGGATAATAGCGCCAAAAATCTCCAAGTCATCTTAAATCAAATTGCGCTCGCCCGTTCAGATAATCCTTATGCGTGTCTGCTGGCGGCAAGCAGTTCTGCTCAATTAGGGGATAAGAATACGGCTAACCAATGGATAGATACAGCCTTAACTCTAAAGCCCAATCTAGTTCAAGCAATAGAATTAAAAGCTTCCCTCATTCAGGCACACGAAAAATCTAAAAACTTGGCGCTCGCCTACATTGCTAAAAAAGTGCAAGATTTTCCCAACAATACAGAGCTACGTTATTTTTATGCCTCCACCCTAGCCGATAACCAGCAAATCCCTGAAGCAAAAACGGAACTGACTTTATTGATCAAGGATAAAGTATTGGGCGGTAGTGCCCTGTTATTTTTAAGCGAACTCTTTTTTAAAGAAAATAATTACCCGGAAACTAAAAACCTTTTGCTCCAAGCACAACATTTTTCAGACTCGAGAGACGGCGCTCAATATTTATTAGGAGAGGTCGAAGAACAGCAAGGCAATAAAAGCAAGGCTGTACATTGGTATTCCTCCGTGGCACCAGGCCCCTTTCATGTTCCGGCTATTTTGCGCGCCGTGGTTTTATTAAAATCCATACACGCCTATCCTGAGGCGATTTATCTGCTTCATAATGGCTCCCCGGCTACATTGGATGAACAAAAATATCTGCTACTGGCTGAAATTGATCTGTTAAACGCTGGCAAAAATTTTGAAGATGCACTGCAATTAGCCAATGAAATTTTGGCTAAATTGCCAGACGATATTGATGTATTATATCTACACGCAGTTACTGCACATAAATTACAAAAATGGCGATTTGCCGAAGCCAGTCTTAAAAAAATATTACAACAAGATCCCAATAACGCCAATGCCTTAAATGCACTGGGATATACGTTATCGTTTGACGCAGACCGTTCCACGGAAGCATTGCACTATCTTACCCAGGCATTACACATTTCGCCGAATAACCCCTCCTTTATCGATAGCCTAGGCTGGACTTATTATCGTTTGGGCGATTTTGAACGTGCCATTACTTATTTACAAAAAGCGCATGGGTTAAGTGAAGCGGGCGAAATCGCGGCCCACTTAGGCGAGGCTTTGTGGATCAATAATCATCAAAATGAAGCATTAACCGTTTGGAAAAATGCTTTAGAGAAAAATGCTAAAAATGAAGAAATCTTAAGCACACTCAAGCGATTTAATATTGATTTGCAATAATAACCTTATCTTTTAACGACAAAAATAAAAAAACCTATTTTTTGCAGAGAATGCAATATCGACTGCCTTTTCTAGCATGATGCAGCCGATGCACGCTAGGGAAAGCCCTAGATGTATACTTAATTTTTACCCTATATGATAGATTTCATCTACATTTGTCGAGAAAGGAAGCAATGATGAGTCTACCCGGAAACAATCGCAATACTGCCATCAACGCTGCTCAAGCCCGTTTTGAAGCACAAAATTTTGCAACGATTGCCGATAGAATAGCGCGTCGGGCGCTAGTCGATGCACTATGCCAACCGGGAGTTTTAAACGAAATACCGGATATGGTTGAAAGGGAACACTATGCCTGTATCCTAACGATATACGCAAAAGGGTTGCCTGAAATGCCTATACAATCCTAATATACATCCTGACACGTCTTAAACATATTTTTTGGCTAATTTTATACTTTCTTCCATAGAGGCACAAATCGCTAATTTTGTGCCAAAGGGCTTAACCCCTGCGCGCGATAAAGAATCTAAAGGTTGCACTTGGATCCCGGATAAAATCACAAAAATTCTTTTTTTGTGTAAAGACTCAAGGGCAGACTTTAAAGCCACAACACCGCTAATATCCATGGTGGGCACATCTTTCATTTTTAAAATAACCACTTTTAAACCTGAGCTATGCTCCCGCAAGGTACTCATGGCTTTTTCGGTGGCGCCAAAAAACAAAGGTCCCGAAATTTCATAGACCATCACACTATTTGCTAATCTTTTATGAAACTTCTTAGGCGTCGCTTCTAATAACCAGCGACCACCGGTAATATTGGCCATTTGCTTCATAAATAATAAAGCCGCCAATACCATCCCCACCCCAACGGCAATCACCATATCTAATAATACTGTTAATCCAAAACAAATTAATAGCACCGCAATATCGCTACGATTGCCTACCCGCATAATCTGCAAACAATGTTGGATATCAAAAATATTCCAGGCAGCAATTAATAGCAAAGCAGCCAATGCCGCCATCGGCAAATAAGAAAATATGGGCGCAAGCACAAGTATGACCAATAGCATCGAAAGACCGTGAACCACAGCAGAGATCGGAGAACGGGCCCCTGCACGCAAATTCGCAACGGATCGGGAAAGTGCACTGGTAGAAGTGATCCCACCAAAAAACGGTAATACCAAATTTCCAACCCCATGCGCAATGAGCTCGGCATTGGGATCATGTTTGGTACCAGACATGCCATCTAAGACAACCGCACATAATAATGCTTTAATTGAACACAACATGGCAATCGCAAAGGCAGAACCAAATAAGCTCCGGATTGCCTCCAAATCTAGGGATTGCGGAAATGACAAAAGTGCAGGTAATGTTTGGGCAATCCCATTATAGCGTGAACCAATGGTGGCAATGGTTAGATCCGGCGCTATCGTTGGTAGCCAAATGCCCACTAGGCTTGCAATGAGCATAGCAATTAAATGACCCGGAATAGGCATTTTAAGACGCGGCCAAATCATCATGACCGACAAGGTTGTCATGCCAATCAGCGTATCGCCCATTTTCATGCTGGGAAACGCCTCCGCAAGCCCCACTAAGCGATCGATAAAATATTTAGGTTGCGTGGATATTTCTAAGCCAAAAAAATCTTTGATTTGTAACGCACAGATCACAACCCCTGTGCCTGCAATAAAACCGGTGGTTACCGGATAAGGGATAAATTCAATGACCCGTCCTAATTTCGCTAAGCCCATGATTAATAATATGAGCCCTGCCATCCAAGTGGCCAGCATTAATCCACCAAAACCAAATTGATAGACCACCGGATAAATCAGCACAGCAAGTTCGGCAACGGGACCTGAAATACTTAACCTTGAACCCCCCAATAGACCAATTAAAGGGCCTGCAATAATCGCCCCGTATAATCCATGCACCGGTTGAACACCACAGGCAATGGCAACCGCCATGGTCATCGGTACGGCAATAATGCATATGGTAAAGCCTGCGCTTAAATCGGCAAAAAAATCCGATAAATGATAGCCTTGCGCCCATGTCTCACGGATACCCTTTGCGAGATTTATACTAGAGAATCCAAATCCCATCTACACTTCTCCTAAATTGACCATAAAGGGTAAAAACGGCAAGTCTTGTGGAAATTGTGAGAGGAAACTATCCAATATTTCATGGAATTTATTATAACAGCATCGTTGTCAATTTTTCCAGAATATACTGGTATACTTTAATTTTGAAAAAATGCGTTTTGCGCATCCATGAGGAGTTATATCACCGTGTTCCAAAGCAGCCCTTTTGTATCGCTAGGTTTTTTACTGCTTTTGCTCGGCGGATGTGCATCCCGTATTTCTCATCCAGATGCGCTTTATCAAGCTCCCCATCAAAAAGTCAGACAACAAAGCGCCAATGCTTTCACGCACTTTATTGCCCAAGGTAAAATAGGCTTTAGTGATGGCCATACCGGCGGCAATGCCAGCCTGTATTGGGAACAAGCCGACGATAACTATCAGATCCGCCTGCTAGGCCCCATTGGCATGGGTGCAGTACACATCCAGGGGGATCCCCGGATCATTCATCTTAAAGATCCCAAAGGCCGTATACTGACTGCCAAAAAACCTGAGGAGCTGCTCCAGACAACACTTGGCTTTGCCATCCCACTCTCGGGCTTACGCTATTGGTTACAAGGAAATATCGCACCCGGGCCTGTACCGAAGATAATAAAAGTCGACACTAAAGGCCGCATACGGCAAATTGAGCAACAGGGCTGGACTATTTTTTATGAAAATTACCAGCAGACAGGGGAAAATATTGAGTTCCCTTACAAATTAACTCTCAAAAATGAAAAGATCCGGCTTAAATTTATTTTTAATCGATGGATTATCGATCCTAAATATTGACACAGCGAATAGGCCGCATCATAATGGGAGCCTCTTATTTGGGACGTCGCCAAGCGGTAAGGCACAAGGTTTTGATCCTTGCATACCTAGGTTCGAATCCTAGCGTCCCAGCCATCTAGAACTGCTCTAAAAAGCGCAGATCGTTTTCAAAAAACAAACGTAAATCATTCACGCCATATCGTAGCATCGCCAAACGCTCAACGCCCATCCCGAAAGCAAATCCGGTATACTTTTCGCTATCAATACCGCAGTTTTCAAGCACTTTAGGATGAACCATGCCACAGCCTAATACTTCTAACCAACCCGTTTGACTACACACTCGACAGCCTTTACCTGAACACATGACACACGCAATATCCACTTCTGCGGAAGGTTCGGTAAAGGGAAAATACGAAGGCCGAAAACGCGTTTTTAAGCTTTCTTCAAAAAAAGCTTGTAGAAAATTTTCTAAAATGCCCTTTAGATGTCCAAAATGAACATTTTCATCCACCCATAAACCTTCTATCTGGTGAAACATCGGTGTGTGAGTAACGTCAGAATCGCAGCGATAAACGCGCCCCGGTGCAATCATTCTAAAGGGGGGTTGACGATCTTTCATGGCTCGGATTTGTACTGGCGATGTATGGGTACGCAATAACCTGCCATCTGGAAAATAAAAAGTATCGTGCATCGCGCGTGCAGGATGATGGGAAGGAATATTGAGGGCTTCAAAATTATAAAAGTCCTCTTCAATTTCTGGCCCAACTTCGCTAGTAAAGCCCAAACGCAAAAACCATTCTTCTATCCTAGCGATTGTTTTGCTCACCGGATGCATATGGCCTTTTTCCATCCCCCGTCCCGGTAAAGTAACATCCAGTTGCTCTGCGTCCAGATCGGCTTGTAAGGACAATTGCTCGAGTATTTCTTTTTTTTGTTGTAGAGCATTTGAAAGTGTATTTTTAGCTTCATTCACGACTTGACCCGCTTTAGGACGTTCCTCTACGGATAATGTCCCTAAGGTTTTCAGGATCTGAGTAATATGACCACTTTTCCCTAAAAATTCCACCCGTATCGTTTCTACGCTTTTTAAATCAACGGCTGCTTCAACGGCCGCTATTCCTTGGGCTAAGATAGTTTCCAAATTTTGCATACTTACATTCCCGGCCTAAGCACTCTATGAACTTGAGGATATTGTACTGATGCAGCGCTTACCTCTTCTGCTGTCAACGGTGTTTGCCCTCTTTTTCTAAGCTGCTCTACCCAATCTGCTTCTGGAATAAAAAGCGGTTTTACTCTCGCATATTTTGATTCCAATTCTCTTTGACATAACAATGTATACCCATAGGCTTTATTTTGTGCAGAAATATTTGAATTATGGTAAGGACTATATTGCAATGCTTCTGCCCGTGCGTTTTCAGATGAATTTGCGTAATTTTCCCATCTTGCCTTCCTAGCAGCTTCTTCTGCCCTTTTTTCTTGTTCTGAACGAGCATCTATTTCGCTATAATTATTGGTTATAGGATGAAAGGGTAAAATCAAAGAAGCCGCTGGATTAAATTCATCTAGATTGCCATAGACCTGCTTAAGCTTAGTTAAAGCCTTCTCATAGGCGCTGGGGTTGTTGCCATACACCCTCTTTAAACAGTTTATGTCATTATAAAATTGCCGATCTCTTGTTAATTTTTTTATCTCAATTTCAGATGAAGACATTTCTTGGTCTCCTTTTCATACTAGCTTAACATTCTTATTTAGGTTTCTTAAATACAAAAACGGGGATCTAGATAATCTCTTTTAAGATATCCAGATCCCCGCCAATATTCAGATCAACCACAAAGGGTCTTGGAATAGAGAGTTGGCTTTACGCAGCCAGAGCTGCTTTCGCTTTTTCTACCAACAAACCAAAGGTTGTTTTATCAAATACCGCTAAATCTGCTAAGATCTTGCGATCGATTTCAATCGCGGCATTCTTTAGACCACACATGAATCGGCTATAAGATAATCCATTTACACGAGCAGCTGCGTTAATACGCACAATCCAAAGTCGACGAAATTCTCGTTTACGGTTCCGACGATCGCGATACGCATATTGCGCTGCTTTGATAACTGCTTGTTTGGCAACTCGGTATACACTACGGCGAGCGCCATAATACCCTTTTGCTAATTTTAAAACTTTTTTATGTCTGGCTTTAGCCGTCACACCACGTTTTACGCGTGCCATAATATCTCTCCCTTAACCATTTGGTAACATTTGTTGTATTGCGGCCACATCACTACTGCTCACATTTTGCATATGGCGTAACTGACGCATTCGCTTACTACTTTTTTTCGTTAAAATATGGTTACGGTGAGATTGGCGGTGTTTATACCCCCCACTACCGGTTTTCTTGAAGCGCTTAGCCGCTCCTTTGTTGGTCTTCAATTTTGGCATATTAACAACTCCGCTATTTTAGATTAACGCATCTATTTTTTCTTGGGGGATATGACCATCACTAATTGCCTACCTTCTGCCCCTCTTGGGAAATAGTCGACTTTACCGTCCTCGGTTAAGTCATCTCTTATCCGCTCGAGAAGCCGGAGACCCAGTTCTGGATGTGTAATTTCACGACCTCTAAAAAAGACCGTGACCTTCACTTTGTCACCCTCTTCTAAGAAACTACGAAGGTTGCGTAGTTTTACCTCGTAGTCTGCTTTATCGGTACCTGGACGAAACTTAACTTCTTTAACTTTAACCTGTTTTTGTTTCTTTTTAGCAACTGCCTTTTGTTTGCTTTCCTGAAACAAAAACTTACCGTAATCCATGATTTTAACCACTGGGGGATCTGAATTAGGAGATATCTCGACGAGATCAAGTCCTGCATCTTGTGCGGCTGTTTTGGCTTCGCTTAACAGCACAACCCCAAGCTGACTCCCATCATCACCAATTAAACGCACACTGCCTTTAGGGACACGGATTTGGCCATTAATGCGATTTCTCGCATCTTTTCCCGAGGGCATACGATTTTGCGTATCTTTTCCAGTAGAACTAATAACTCATTCCTCCGCTTTAGATCGAATACTCGGACCAGCATCATCTAAAGCAAGTCTTTAAAAAATCTCTTATCTTCAACTCTAAACTATTCTTAATGGCTACAGAGCAGTGTCCTAAAGATTAGCTTTGGCCAACCTTATGCCCCAATAGCGATACTTACTTGAATAGCATGTTTGCCGATTTTAAACGTAATCTCTTCATTTCTCAAGCCCCTCGATAGGCTAAAGTCCTGTTTTTACAAAAATAAATCCAATTTTTAGCTAACTCCCCGAGATCTTTAGCTTTATTGTATACCTCTCACAAAGATGGCAAAGGGTTTTCAGGTCGAAAGGCTGAATTTAAAATCAGCAACGGGGCAGATTTAAACGAAAGGGATAAACCAATCTTAACTTAGCTTTTCAGCTTTTAAAAGAAACCGAAAACGTGGGTTAAATACTAGGCATTCAATTAGGGTTGCTTTATTTTTTTATTGCTATTATTGTCTGGAAATAGGTCATATTTGCGATTAAAAAATCAACCTTAATATTTAATGATGAAATAGTGCTATCCGAGGATCCTTTAAGTATGTTCAATATTCGTTTGAAAGATGGCAGTGAACGCCAATACGACGCTTCTGTAACGGGAGAGGATATTGCCAAATCTATTTCTCAACGCTTAGCCAAAGAAGCTGTGGCTATTCGGGTAGATGGAGCCTTATGGGATCTAACGCGCGTCATCCCTTCGCAAGCACTGGTTGAAATTGTAACCCGCCAAGATCCAGAGGGCCTCGATATTATTCGACATGATACGGCCCATATTACTGCGGAAGCCGTGAAAGAACTTTATCCGGAAACCCAAATTACCATTGGCCCTTCCATCGAAAATGGTTTCTATTATGATTTTTATCGGGAAAAGCCTTTTACGCCTGAAGATCTGCTTACCATTGAAGCACGCATGCGAGATATTGTTAAACGCAATGAAAGTTTTATCCGCGAAGAATGGCCGCGTGAAGAAGCGATCCGCTTCTTCAAAGAACAGGGCGAACTATTTAAAGCAGAGCTTATTGATAGCATTGCAAGCGATGAATTAATTACCCTTTATAGGCAAGGTAACTTTATCGATCTCTGTCGCGGGCCGCATCTGCCTTCCACAGGGCGTATTGGCACTGCTTTTAAATTAATGAAGGTGGCTGGCGCTTATTGGCGAGGCGATCACCGTAACCCTACCCTACAGCGTATCTATGGCACTGCTTGGGCAACCGAACAGCAGCTGGAAAACTATCTGCATCAGTTAGAAGAAGCGGAAAAAAGAGATCACCGGCGCTTAGGAACAGAATTAAACCTATTCCATTTTCAAGAAGAAGCCGTTGGCAGTGTATTCTGGCACCCAAAGGGCTGGAGTATCTATCGAACTCTAGAAGCCTTTATTCGTAAACGCTTAGAAAAAAATGGCTATGTGGAAGTACGCACTCCGCAAATTTTAGATCGCAGTTTATGGGAAGCCTCAGGCCATTGGGAAAAGTTTCGAGACGGGATGTTTACCGTTGAATCGGAAAATCGCACGTTAGCGATAAAGCCGATGAATTGCCCTTGCCATATACAAATTTTCAAACAAGGGGTTAAAAGTTATCGCGATCTCCCCTTAAGAATGGCCGAGTTTGGATCTTGTCATCGCAATGAACTTTCAGGCTCTCTGCATGGGCTGATGCGGGTTCGAGCGTTTGCGCAAGATGATGCGCATATTTTTTGTACGCCCGAACAAATTATTTCTGAAACCAAAGCGTTTTGTGAATTATTACAAGGCGTGTATCAGGCTTTAGGCTTTACCGAGTTGCGGGTGAAATTTTCAGATCGTCCAGAAAAAAGAGTGGGCAAGGATGAAGTTTGGGATACCGCTGAGAAAGCATTAATGGAAGCCGCGACCGCTGCAGGTCTTGAATATACTCTAAATCCAGGCGATGGCGCATTTTATGGACCCAAATTAGAATTCGTTCTAAGAGATACCATTGGCCGCGATTGGCAATGTGGCACATTGCAAGTAGACTTTGTATTGCCTGAACGATTAGATGCCACGTATATCGGGGAAGATGGTGAAAAACATCGCCCCATAATGTTACATCGGGCTATTTTTGGTTCATTTGAACGATTTATTGGCGTGTTAATTGAGCATTACGCTGGAAAATTCCCCGTCTGGTTATCTCCCATTCAAGCAGTGATTGCCACCGTTACCAGTGAGGCAGACACCTACGCTAAAGCCCTTTATCAGAAACTACTAGAATTAGGCATACGCGTTGAGCTAGACATCCGGAATGAAAAAATCCCATATAAAGTTCGACAACACTCGCTGCAAAAAATTCCCTATATTCTGGTTATCGGTAAAAAAGAAGCGGCAGAAAACACCGTTTCTGTGCGGCGTTTAGATGGGGAAAACCAGCAAGTATTTTCTGAAGAAGATATTATCAATACGCTTATTCAGGAATCCCGTATTCCTTAAGAACTTACGATATACGGTGAATGCTTGCTGGCACCCTTCTCCCCAACAAATGAGGGAGAAGGGCTGAGACCATCCAAGGCTTTTATCAATCCGTTATGTAACCTGGAAGCTTCAACCTAGCCCCATTCAATTGTTTGCTCGAAGCTTTTGATGCTGGCACGCGAATGCCCTTGGTTGCCTATAAAACTAATAGCTAACTGAACCGTTAAAAGCACCCCTATAACTGCTCTATTTAGAGAGTAAGTACCTCACGGCAGGGCCCTTTCCTATTCTTTTCAATATATTTGTCGCCACCATCTTATTTAATCTTCTAGTCGCTGTATTACGTGATATCCTAAATAGTTCTACTACCTCATTGATACTTATTGAATCGCGTTTAACAAATAACCTAAGTAAATTTTCTTCGTCAGTATCAAATGATGTAATATCAGGAATAAACTTGAAAACGACTTTTACGCTATCAGATCCTTCAATAAAATCTGGCATTTGCAAACCGGCTTTCCTACAACTCGATCTGATTAAACTTATTCCTGTCCCTAATTGTTCCATATGCTCCATCTTACGAGCTACTTTAGCTATAATTGGGTTTCTTAGATAGGTTGTACCATCACCCAAATTATTTATATCAACTAGCCCTGGAAAATTGCCAGGATTAAAAATTTCTAGCCTATCTTCATATAAAGCAATTTTAATAGCCCCCGGTATGGAATATTTTCTATGTATAACAGCGTTGACTATTGCTTCTCTTAAGGCTTCCGCTGGAATTATCATTTTCCCTGTTAGTTTTGTACCTTTAAGCGAAAAATCCTTTCTCAACCAAGATTTAATTAAAGAAAAGGAATTTTCAATCTGTTTACTTAAATTGCCTCCAACTTCTTCCGTTTGAATGATATCTCTTCCGTTTGTACCCTGAAAGCGAGAACATCTAATATGTGCTGAATTCATGTAAGTATCAGGTTCTTCACAAAACCATAATGTACCAGCTACCGTTGGCAAATATTTCTTTTTATCTACTGTTTTTTGGCCCAAAACCTTTTCAGCGAAAAGCGCAGCCGTTGTATAGGTTGGATAAGTTTTTTTTATTAATTCTTTGGATAAAATATCTATCTCAGCATGAATAAGTTCCTCATCAAAAGTTGTTCTTTTATTGTCTCTTTTTAATTCTTCTATGTATTCTTCATTCGCTCTTCGGGTACTTGATCCAGCTCGTAAATATACCCCTTTAGGAACGCCCTCACTTTTAACATATGCTGGTTTTTTTAGTATATTTGGTATTTCAATCACAATAACATTATTCGACCCATAGTTCCTCTCATATATTTCGGCTATTAAATTTGGGTCCGTAGAATCATACAAACTATTAGGGAATTCTTCATACACCGCATGCCGAATATTCTCATTAATGCCTACAATTTCCCTACTTTTATTCTCAACACCAATAATGATCTTGCCACCAACGCCATTTGCAAAAGCAACACATGTTTTAATCAATTGTGTAAATGCTGGTAAAGTTGCTTTAAACTCTAAATGCCTTGACTCTACTTCTGGATATATCATGATTTTTTCCCATAATCATTGGTACCCCTTTATTATGATTGCACCAATTGCACCAGTCAAGAAATAATTGCACCAATTGCACCAGATGTTACTGAATTGCACCTATTACCCCATAAATCAAAAAGGTGCAGAACAATGCCGAACCCATACCCGCAAACTTCCCATAATCGATTTTTTGTTATATAACTAAAATCAATATTTGCTTGAATATTGTGTGCCTGGCACCACCAATGTGCGCGTGATCCTTGGCCCTTAAATAAATTAAGCAATCTTCCGAAAAGGTAGTGTAACGTGCTTTCTGTAAATTCAAGTTTGAGCTTATTAACTTAGATGTAAAGTGAAGGGCCAAAGGTTACCTTATTAGGGCAAATTTGTAAGGAGAAAGCACGTTACGCTACCGCTGGAGCGCTCATTGAAAACCTCACGAAATAATTAATTTATAACGTTGTAAAAGAACGTATCGTGTATTTAACTGTGTACCTAGTAGTACAACCGTGACAGCTAGAAATCAAGCTCAAGAAGTAATTGCACCATACATCAAAAAGGTACGAAACAATGCCAAACCCATACCCGCAAACTTCCCATAATCAAATTTTTGTTATATAACCAAAATCAATATTTGTTTGTAATATTAACTACCAGGCACCGATCTATGTTCTCCCCACCTCTCTGGAAAAATGACGCCCATAAGGCGGCTAGGGGGTAGACAAAGCATTATTGGGGTGCAGGAAAGCACAAACCAGCCGGCCTTGATTGGGTCTTTAAAA
Organism: bacterium; assembly: GCA_027364575.1. Lineage (GTDB taxonomy): Bacteria > Pseudomonadota > Gammaproteobacteria > UBA6186 > Azoamicaceae > CADEGZ01. Next base: position 10,179 of record DAHXPC010000012.1, on the reverse strand, counting down.
AGATCTATAATTAGGTCATATTTATGGTCTAATTATGGTGATTAAGATGGAACATGTACATGCAGCCTTATTTGCAAGCATTTCAGAATTTAAAAAAAACCCAAGCGCGCTGCTGACGCAAGCAGATGGTGAAACAATCGCCCTTCTGAACCACAATAAACCAACCGCGTATATAGTACCCGCCAAGACCTACGAAATCATGCTAGAAGCCATTGAAAATATTGAATTGCTAGAACTGGCGAAATCCAGGTTTAAGGAAAAAAATCAGGCTATCAGGATAAAACTTGAAGACTTATGAGCTGGAATTTGTGCCCTCTGCCTTAAAGGAATGGAAGAAATTAGGCATTCCTGTAAGAGATGAGTTGAAGAAAAAGCTCGGTGAACGCATGAAAAACCCACATGTACCTAAAGATCGACTTAGCGGGGGCACGAATCTATATAAAATAAAATTGAGATCATCAGGCTATAGATTAGTGTATGAGGTAGACGATAATATTATTACTATATTTGTATTATCAGTTGGAAAACGTGAACGAAACGAAGTTTACAAAAAAGCATTAGAAAGATATTCCGAATAGGTTACTTAGGTAATTGTTGCATGGGAATATAAAATGGATTGGGGGCAGATTGCCATAACAAATCAAATGTCATTCGCAATGAAATGAACTGGTAGGCGCGAGTGGGATCGAACCACCGACCACTACCATGTCAAGGTAGTGCTCTACCACTGAGCTACGCGCCTAAGATAGCTTTACCAAAGAGAAAAAAGAATACCACGTTATTTCGCTCGCTTCAACAACCAAACGCCAACCCCGCTAAATACGATAATGGGCGATAACACCGCCCATATAGCCGGCAGCTGATAAACCACGGCTAAAGGGGCAAACAGGTTGTTGATGGTATGAAAGGAGAATGCCACCAATATCCCCACCACAATTCTGAATCCCATGCTCACTGTTCTTAAAGGGCCAAAAACAAAGGGGGCAGCTAAAAATACCATCATCAAAATAACAAAGGGTTGTAAAATTTTGGTCCACAAGGCTAATTCATAATTTTGTGCACTCAACTCATTTTTAGTTTGATGGCGGATCACTCGCCATAAGGCGGGAATAGATAAACGCTCGGGGTGTTTAACCATCGCCGTTTCTAAAATTTCAGCCTCCAACAAATGTGAAACTAACATTTCTTTTTGTTCAAAGACTTCTGTTTTATCGGATAAGAACGTGGTACCGCGCACATTTTTTAATTGCCACTGTTTGCCCTGTTTCACAGCAGTTTGCGCATATAAGGTTTCTTGTAATTTTTGATCGGCAGTAAAACGATAACGGGTAACGCCGTACAATTCTCCTTTAAACTGTACGGTTTGAACATGAATAAATTCTTCTCCTTGTCTTATCCACAAACCATAGGCAGTGTTAATCGTTTGACCGCCACTTAACGCAAGGGTGCGTTTATTTTGGGCTAGACGCTCCGTCGTGGGTGCAATGCCCTCCCCTAATAAAACGGCTACCACCATTAATAAAATTGCCGCTTTTAACACCGCCCAAGTAATTCTAGCAACCGAAATGGCAGAAACCCGCATAATCACTAATTCGCTATGGCTGGCAAGCGCACCCAATCCAATTAAGGTGCCGATTAATGCAGACCAAGGAAACATAATATAAATGCGGCTGGGGATCGTGAGTGCTAAATAATGAAAAGCCGTGCCAAGCGTATATTTTCCTTTCCCGATGACGCTTAATTCATGCACCAAATTAAAAAAAAGATCGAATCCTAGCAACGCCAGTGCCACAACCAAAACCGTGCCAATAATTAATTTTGCTATATATTGATCGACAATTTTTATATGCATTTATTTTCTTAACCCACTGGATTCTTTAACCACCAAGCTTAGGCCTATCAATAAAAATAATAGATGTACCCACCAAACACCAATAAAAGCCGGTAATACACCAGAGGCTACCCAGCGCTTACTCACGGTGAATAAATTATAATAAATAATATAAACGCCAATGGCGGGCAAAAATTTAGCAAATCTTCCCTGGCGGGGTCTGACGCGCGAGAAAGGCACTGCCAGTAAAGCCAAAATAGGCACCGTTAAAGGCAAAGATAAACGCCACTGTAATTCAGCCGTCTCTACCGGATCCCTAGACGTAAACAAATTTACACTCTCTTTCAGTCTTAAGGAATCACTGGGAATGGGCGGAGCTGCATGTGGAATAGTGCGTCCATATTCTTCAAATGAGACCAGCGTGTAATTGGCAGTCCCTGGCAAACCTTGATAACGATGCCCCTTATTTAAAACCAAATAAAAATCATGGGTCTTTTCATCGCGCTTTATTTTGGCATCTTCTGCCGTAATGAAAGCCCAGCTACTCTCATTTATGGAGAGATCAGTGGGGCGTTCTGCAATAAACACACCTTTAATATTATCTTGTTTAGAAGAGACATCTTCAATATAAAATACCAAGCGTCCTTCGGCAAAAGACTGAAATCTGCCTGGGAGCAATGATTGCATGACCCCAAAGGCTTCTCCCTCTGCTAATATTTTTTCTCTCAGTAACGCGACTTTGGGTACGCACCATAAAGTTAGCCAGCCTGTTAATAGAGCAATCACCAGTGCAAGGGCTATCGTTAAATTGATTATCCGCCTTAAACTAACCCCACAAGCAAACAGCACAATCATTTCGCTATCGGCGTATAGACGACCATAGGTAAACAAAATCGCAATAAATAGACCCAATGGAATAAGGTAGCTTAATAGCTCTGGGGTATAAAGACCTACAATATGAAAGACCAATTTAATCGGTAATTCGCCCGTTGCCGCTTTGGCCAAATAAGCAGCAAAGCGATTGCTAAGCACAATCAGCAATAAAATCAGGGTAATCACCGAAAAGGCAACAACAACCTCTTTAGTTATGTATCTAGCAACTATTCGCATCTATCGCCGGCATCCCTATTTTGCACTTAGCAGTCAATTAAGATAAATTTAAAATGGTATCGAACTTGAGGTACACTATCAGTTTTTTAATGCGCAGACTACTTAATCCTTATCGTTTTGGAGTATTTATGGAATTCAGTGTCAAAACAGGCCATCCGGAAAAACAACGCGCACATTGCATTATTGTTGGGGTTTTTGAAAGCCGCCGCCTGAGCGCCATCGCAGAGCGCTTAGATACGGCAAGCCAAGGATATATTAGCAACGTACTGCGCAAAGGCGATCTCGATGGCAAAACAGGTCAAACCCTATTATTGCATCAAATACCCAATACACTGGCTGATCGCGTACTGTTAGTCGGCTGTGGCAAAGAGCGAGAGCTCGGCGATAAAGAATTTCGAGATATTATTCGTAAAGCCACATCCGCTGTCATTCAAACGGGTTCTAGCGAAATGGTGTCTTTTTTGACCGAATTAAACGTAAAAGGCCGCGACATCCGCTGGAAAATTCGCCAAGCGGTCGAAATTATATTAGGCACTGTATACGTTTTTGATGATTATAAAAGTAAAAAAGAAAAAAACCGCTTTGCCCTGCGTCGCATTGTCTTAACGGTGCCCACAAGACGAGATTTAATTCCAGCAGAACGTGCCGTTCTGGAAGGCCAAGCCATTGCGAAAGGAATATCGTTAGCGAAGAATTTAGGCAATACCCCACCGAATGTCTGCACGCCGATTTATCTGGCAAAAGAAGCAGAAAAAATTAGCAAAGAATTTCAAAGTGTTCAAACCACTATTTTGGATGAAAAGGAAATAGCAGCACTTAAAATGGGCGCTCTATTAGCCGTTGCCAAAGGCAGTGACAATCCCCCCCGCTTTATTACGCTTGAATATAAAGGCGCTAAAGACAAACAAAAACCAATTGTTTTGGTCGGCAAAGGCATTACCTTTGACACCGGCGGGAATTCCTTAAAATCTCCTGCAAACATGATTGGCATGAAATACGATATGTGTGGTGCAGCCGCAGTCCTGGCAACCCTACGGGCAGCAGCGGAATTAGAATTGCCACTCAATATTATTGGCGTCATTACCTGTGCTGAAAATATGCCAGGCAGTAAAGCCGCAAGACCCGATGATATTGTTACCAGTTTGTCCGGCCTCACGATTGAAATTTTAAATACTGACGCAGAAGGACGCTTGGTGTTATGCGATGCGCTCAGCTACGTTGAACGTTTTGATCCGGATGTCGTGATTGATATCGCAACTTTAACCGGCGCGTGTGCGGCAACTTTTGGTGGCCATGTCTCAGGATTATTAAGCAACCATAACCCATTAGCCAATGATCTCTTTGATGCCGGGATCGCAAGTTTTGACCGATGCTGGCAATTGCCCTTATGGGATGAGTATCAAGAAGCCTTAAATAGCAATTTTGCGGATATTGCCAATATTGGCAATCCACCAGAAGCCGGAACCATTTTAGGCGCCTGTTTCTTAGCGCGCTTTACCAAAAAATACCATTGGGCCCATTTAGATGTGGCTGGAACGGCTTTTCGAAGCCTTGGTAAAGAACGCGGGGCAACAGGTCGGCCTGTTCCCTTACTAGTCCAATATTTACTCGATCGGTGTTAAAAGAAGATTTTATGATAATAGATAAAAATTATGATCCAACTGAACTGGAAGCAGAATGGTATCCTCGCTGGGAAAAAGCAGGCTATTTTTCACCTACCGGAAACGGGCAACCCTATTGCATTATGATCCCGCCCCCAAATGTCACGGGCAGTTTGCATATGGGACATGCGTTTCAACAAACCTTAATGGATATTTTGGTGCGTTTTCAGCGCATGAAAGGCCGTAACACATTGTGGCAAGTAGGAACCGATCATGCGGGTATCGCAACCCAAATGGTGGTGGAACGACAACTATTAGCCGAAAAACAAACTCGTCATACATTGGGCCGAGAAGCCTTTGTGGAAAAAATTTGGCAATGGAAAACGAAGTCTGGCAACAATATTACCCGCCAGTTACGACGAATGGGTGCTTCTGTCGATTGGAACTCCGAACGTTTTACCCTTGATCCAGAAATGTCAAAAGCCGTCACGGAAATTTTTATTCGTTTATTTGATGAAGGCTTAATTTATCGCGGCAAACGATTGGTGAATTGGGATCCGGTATTAAAAACGGCTGTGTCTGATCTGGAAGTGGAATCCGAAGAAGAAAAAGGATCGCTATGGTATATACGGTATCCGCTGAAAAATGGACAAGGACCTATCGTGGTTGCCACCACACGCCCAGAGACCCTGTTAGGCGATGTCGCGGTTGCCGTTCACCCGGAAGATCCTCGCTTCTCAACGCTTATTGGCAGCGAAGTGCAATTACCGTTAACCAACCGATTTATTCCAATCATTGCAGATGATACGGTTGATCCAGCATTTGGCACGGGCTGCGTTAAAATTACCCCAGCGCATGATTTTAATGATTATGCGATGGGCGAGCGCCATAAGCTTCAACCCATTAATATTTTCACCATAGATGCCACTTTAAATGATGAGGTGCCTGAACCCTATCGAGGTCTGGATCGCTTTGTGGCACGCGAAAAAATCATTCAGGATCTAACCGATCTGGATCTGATTGAAAAAATTGAGCCGCATCTGTTAAATGTCCCCAGAGGCGATAAAAGTGGCACCATTTTAGAGCCACTATTAACCGATCAATGGTTTGTCAAAATTGAGACATTGGCAAAACCGGCCATCGATGCGGTTAAAAATGGGCAAATTCGCTTTATTCCAGAAAACTGGTCTAAAACCTATTTTGAATGGATGAATAATATTCAAGATTGGTGTATTAGCCGACAATTATGGTGGGGTCACCGGATCCCGGCTTGGTATGGGGATGATGGCAAAATTTATGTGGGTATAGATGAAAATGCGGTTCGTTTAAAATATCATCTATCCAATGATATTACGCTTAAACAAGATGAAGATGTCTTAGACACATGGTTTTCCTCTGCCCTTTGGCCCTTTTCCACTTTAGGCTGGCCAGAAAACACTGAGCGCTATCAAACTTTTTATCCTACCCAAGTATTAATTACCGGGTTTGATATTATTTTCTTTTGGGTCGCTCGAATGATCATGTTTGGCTTAAAGTTTACGAATCAAGTGCCTTTTCAAGACGTCTATATCCATGGGTTAATTCAGGATGAAGATGGGCAAAAAATGTCCAAAACCAAAGGCAATGTAATCGATCCCATTGATTTAATTGATGGCATTGATCTCGAAAGTCTGGTTAAAAAGCGCATCACAGGCATGATGCAACCGCAACTGGCCAAGCGCGCAGAAAAAGCGACTCGCACCCAGTTTCCAATGGGTATACAAGCGTATGGGACAGATGCGCTCCGGTTTACCTTTGCAGCCCTTGCCAGTGCAAACCGACACATTCGCTTTGATTTTGGCAGAATTGAAGGCTATAGACATTTTTGCAATAAGCTTTGGAATGCCGCCCGTTATGTTTTATTAAATACACAGGATAAAATAACCGACATACATGCACCTAAAACCTTAAGTACAGTCGATCACTGGATATTTTCTTGCTGGCAACAAACCAAAGCAACGGTTGAAAAACATTTATCTCAATATCGCTTTGATTTGGCCGCACAAACGATTTATGATTTTACCTGGAATGAATATTGTGACTGGTATCTGGAACTGTCCAAACCAGTTTTAAATGATGCCAATGCAGATCCTATGGCTGCCCTGGGTACTCGTTATACCTTAATCACGCTATTTGAAGAAATGCTGCGTGTGATCCACCCTTTTATGCCCTATATCACCGAAGCCCTATGGCAACAAGTAGCCCCTATTGCGGGGAAAACGGGTGACACAATTATGTTACAGCCCTACCCCGAATGCCTAGCGGAGGAGATCGATAAAAGCGCTGAAACGGATATTGTTTGGGTAAAATCCATCATTCTTGCGATACGTAATATTCGCGGTGAAATGAATATAAAACCTGGACAAGCAGTGCCTGTCCTGTTTTTTAATACGACAGAGGAAGACAATCTGCGTTTACAAAAATATCAATCTTTGCTACTTGCCCTGGCTAAATTAAGTTCTGTTGCCCTACTTTCGCCTGATAAAAATCGCCCTGCGACAGCAACGGCATTAGTCGGCAATCTAGAAATCTTGATCCCCATGGCAAATCTCATTGACAAGGCTGCAGAAAGTGCGCGCTTACAAAGAGAAATGGATAAAATTGATAAAGATCTGGACAAAATCAATCAAAAACTATCCAATGAGAATTTTATCAAAAATGCCCCGAGTGAGATCGTGGCACAAGATAAAATGCGGTTGGAAGAGCTAAAGGCTGCCAAAATAAAATTCAGCAGCCGACTTCAAGATATTATCAATTTGCCTTAATGCTCACGCGTTGCAAAGAAAGTAATATCGGGCCAGCGCTCCATGGTTAAGTTTAAATTAACCATGGTGGGCGCTAAATAGGTTAAATTATCGCCCCCATCGATGGCTAAATTATCTTTGGCCTTTAGTTCAAATTCTGCTAATTTTTTCGGATCTTTACATTTTACCCATCGAGCCGTTGACACGTTAATCGCATCATAAACACAATCGACGTTATATTCATATTGTAATCGATGGGCAACCACATCAAATTGCAATTCCCCGACTGCACCTAGAATAATCTGATTTTTATTGAGCGGCCTAAAGACTTGGGTAGCACCCTCTTCCGATAATTGTATTAGCCCTTTTTGTAAAGCTTTGGCTTTCAACGGATCTTTAGGCCTCACTGCTCTAAACAGTTCGGGCGCAAAATACGGCACACCGATAAACTTTAGATTTTCACCTTGCGTAAAGGTATCTCCAATTTGAATGGTGCCATGATTATGTAAACCAATAATGTCACCCGGCCAGGCTTCCACAACGCGATCTCGCTCCCCTGCCATAAAGGTTAAGGCATTGGCGATTTGAATATCTTTACCCAAACGCACATGGCGCATTTTCATGCCTTGATGATATTTTCCAGAGCATATTCGCATAAAGGCGATGCGATCCCGATGCTGGGGATCCATATTAGCCTGAATTTTAAATATAAATCCGGTAAATTTTTCTTCTACCGGAAGGACCTGCCGACTTTCTGTTTGTCTGGGCTCTGGCAATGGCGCATATTCGTCAAACGCATCTAGCAATTCTCGAACACCAAAATTATTTAATGCCGATCCAAAAAAGACCGGGGTTAATTCACCTTTCAAAAAGGCGTCTTTATCAAAGGTATGACTTGCCCCTTGCACTAAATCCAATTCATTGCGAAATTCGGTGGCAATATCTGCCCCAATGAGTGTATCCAATTCAGGATTATGCAGACCTTCTATAATATTCGCGGCTTGGATCTTTTCATTTTGGCCGGGTTGATAAAGACAAATCCTATCTAATGCTAAATGATAGATCCCTTTAAAATGCTTACCCATGCCAATAGGCCAGGTGATGGGCGCACAACAAATATTTAAAATCCGTTCAATTTCATCCAAAAGCTCTATGGGCTCTCGGCTATCGCGATCCAATTTATTAATAAAAGTAATGATGGGCGTATCCCGCAAGCGACAAACTTCAATCAGCTTTATGGTTCGGGACTCTACCCCCTTAACCGCATCAATCACCATTAAGGCAGAATCCACGGCCGTGAGCGTTCGATAGGTATCTTCTGAGAAGTCTTCATGCCCAGGCGTATCTAACAAATTCATCATGCGGTTTTTATACGGAAACTGCATAACAGAAGTCGTGACCGATATTCCCCGTTGTTTTTCAAGCTCCATCCAATCCGAGGTTGCATGACGTGAAGCCTTGCGGCCTTTAACAGTCCCGGCTAATTGAATAGCGCCTCCAAATAACAATAATTTTTCGGTAATGGTGGTCTTACCGGCATCGGGATGAGAAATGATGGCAAAGGTACACCGAGAGGTGACCGGATCTAAATGTTTAGGCACTTGCATTATCGATTGATCCTTTGCATAGGCTTTAATTTTTCAATGATTAAGTATATTAAAGACAAAATACTAACGGTTAATAGCAAGCACCAGCCAATATAAAGGGGATGATGACTGGCCCAGAGCGCAATTCCAGTCAAAACACAATTTAAGGCAATAACGCCTCGCAAAACCTGACTATGTGAATACCCTAATCTATGTAATCGATGAAAGGCATGTTCTCGATGTGCCATGGCTAAATTCTCTTTTAACCAAAGACGTCGCAATAAAGTAACCGTGGCATCAAACCAAAATATTCCATATAAAATAACCCATAACGTTATGGGTATGTGATACCAACGATCGCCCACCAATGCAAAAGCAGCCACTAAAAATCCTAGACAATAACTGCCCACATCGCCCATAAATACACGCGCTTTGGGCCAATTCCAAACTAAAAATCCGGCGACCGTTAATACCAAGCACCAAGCTAATAAGGCAAGGTTACTTTCCCCGATTTGCCAAAATAATAACCCGCCGACGCCAAAGACAAATAAGGCCTCCACGGCGGCCATGCCATCTAAGCCATCCATAAAATTATAAATATTGGTCGACCAAACCAGTCCCAAAAAGGCAACCACTAGCCCTACCCAACCTAAATGTACGGCGGATTGGTTGAATAGGTGTAGGCCTGACATGTCACCAACAAGGCATAGCCAAATGACGGCCGCCAGGCCCTGGATCCACAACCGTTTGGAAGCCGCAAGCTCGAAGTTATCATCATAAAAACCAATGGCAGAAACTAAAGCTGTGCTGGGTAGAAAAATAAGCAATTGCTTACCTGAAACCCAATCCAACTGATAACCCGTTAGCAGGGTGAAAAACCATAATAAAACAAATACCACACCCGCCCCACGAGGCGTGACTTCTTGGTGGGAAGATCGATCATTGGGCACATCCAATATTCCATTTTTTATCGCATAGCGACAAAATAATCGAACACCGATAACAGAAGTAAAAAAAAGGCAAATCCCCGAAATAACTATATGTATGCTATTCAACTCAATAACTCTATTTTTATAGGTTTGTACTTAATGGGTACACAAATAGTCTCAAAGACTAATAAAGGAGAGATCTTACCACATTAGCCTGAGCTCAGTCTCTTTACTCGGCAGCCCACTTTGACAGAGCCTAATCCGGCACTGTTGCAAATACCCTAACAGTGAATTTTTTTCTAGTAAAACCACAGCATTTTAAGCGGCAAGCCCGAATAC
>DAHXPC010000011.1 GCA_027364575.1 bacterium | reverse complement strand
TGGTCATAATTTACTCATAGTCCCAAGCTGTGTTAAGCTCATCATTATAGCAATTGGGCAATTTTTGCAACAGTGCCCAAAAACCTATTCCAGAAAAAATAGATTTAACGGCAGAAGAAGCAAACAACATTTGAGACCATAATAGGTCTCGAATATCTTCGTAAAAATTTAGGGTAACAGCTATATTTAAATAATTAACTCATTCTAGGATATTTCATGGCTGCGCTGACTGGGGATTTAAAAGATACAAATACAGGAACCTCCACGGAAAAATATTTTATATTTACCCTTGAGCAGGATAAAGAATTAACTGACGGAAAAAGTTGAAAGCACATCAATTGTCCGATCTAGGGTTATGTATATAACCCTCCCAACAACAAGATGATTTCAGTGCTAAACCGACCAAAAAGACTGGCTCATCTCATGGGTAGAATTGGGGCTAGGCAGTTGAGGAAAGAAGAAGGGAGAAAAGGCACTCTATAATATAGGACAGATATTTTTAGTTAAAGCAATTCCTGAACCAGGGCTTTAAATATTTCTCCTCGTTCTGCAAAATTGGCAAACATGTCAAAGCTGGCGCAGGCAGGCGATAAAAGCACGCCATCTCCATTTTGTGCGCATTGTTTGGCTAGCATAACAGCCACTTGCAAACTATTTGCCCGCTTGCAAGGAATTGATGATCCCAATAATGCGTAAAGTTCATCTTGTGCCTCGCCGATTAGCACAACCGCTCTGCAATATTTTGCAACTGCCATTTTTAAAGGCGAAAAGTCTGCATTTTTTCCAACGCCTCCGGCAATTAAGATCCATTTTCCGGGAATATCAGCAGCCAATCCATGTAAGGCAGCGAGGGTTGCCCCAACATTGGTGCCTTTTGAATCATTGATCCATTGTACGCCGTTGTATTCCCTTACCCATTCGCACCGATGCGCTAAGCCTGCAAAGCTTTGCAAAACTTCTAACATTTTATCCATTGGAAGGCCAGCAGCCCCCCCCAAAGCAAGGGCTGCTAATGCATTGGCGACATTATGCCAGCCAAAGAGTTTTAATTGTGACAAGGGAAGCAATCGTTCTTGGCCTTTTGCCAACTGCAATTCTGTATCATGAATTAACCCATAATTGTGATGAGAAGGCTTATCTAAACCAAAACTGACGGCAGGAATATGGATTGGGATATCGCAACTTAAGTATGGTTCATCTCGATTAAAAACAATCTGTTCAGCGCCCGTATAGATGCGTTTTTTAGCCAAATAATAGGCATCCAATGATGCATAGCGATCTAAATGATCAGGCGATATATTTAAAATAGTGGCCACTTTTGGATGCAGAGAATACGTGGTTTCTAATTGAAAGCTCGACAATTCTAAGACATATAATTCAGCATTTTGTTCTAATAACGAAAGCGCTGGGATCCCTAAATTGCCCCCCACACGCGTTGGGATGTTGGCCCTTATTGCCATTTCACCCACCAGGGTGGTCAGGGTACTTTTTCCATTCGAGCCGGTAATCGCAATAACAGGGGCTTGGATTTCTCTGGCAAATAATTCAATATCGCCAATGATTTCAGTATGCACATTTACGGCCGATCGAATATCGGGGTGATCAACGGCTATGCCGGGGCTTAAAACCAGTGTGGAAGCTTCTGCCAATATTTCTTTTGGAAAGCCGCCGGTATAGACAGGTACATTTGGATACAATTTTCGACATTCTGATAATTTGGGCGGCGCTATGCGGCTATCGACTACCGCCACAGGAATATTCTTATTATGAAAATATTGAATGACCGATAGGCCACTATCGCCTAGACCCATGACAACAATATTTGGTTTATCGTTCACCCGACCCCCACCCTAACCCTCCCCCGCTTGTCGTGTAAAGGGGATGGATATTCATAATCTTGAAAACTAATTTTACCAGACTTACCGCAATTTTAAAGTCGCAAGCCCAAACAACACCAAAACCACGGTAATAATCCAAAAGCGGACGATTACTCGAGGCTCCGGCCATCCCAATAATTCAAAATGATGATGAATGGGTGCCATTTTGAATACCCGCTTACCCGTCAATTTAAATGAAATCACCTGTATCATGACGGAAAGGGTTTCTGCCACAAACACCCCGCCCATTATAAACAAAACCAGTTCCTGGCGAACCAATACGGCAATGACGCCAAGGGCGGCCCCTAAGCCTAAAGCACCGACATCGCCCATAAATACTTGGGCAGGATAGGTATTAAACCAAAGAAACCCTAAACCAGAGCCCACCAATGCCCCACAAAAAACGGCAATTTCTTCTACCCCATGCACATAGGGGATCGATAAATAATGTGAAAAATTGATATGCCCTGTTACATAGGCAAAAATTCCTAACGCGCCCCCGACCAATACAATCGGCATAATGGCTAATCCATCGAGTCCATCGGTGAGATTTACAGCATTACTGGTGCCGACAATCACAAAATAGGTTAATACAATATAAAACAAGCCTAAGGGAATCATAATATTTTTAAAAAACGGTAACAGCAATTGTGTTTCCGCCGGCGTCACCGCTTTCGTATATAAAAAAACCGCGACTAATAACCCAATAACCGACTGCCAAAAATATTTCCATCTCCCAGGTAATCCTTTCGTATTTTTACCCAGCAGTTTTCGATAATCATCTACCCAACCAATGGCGCCAAATCCTAAGGTAACGGCCAACACGACCCACACATAATAATTGCGCAGATCACTCCATAAAAGAGTGGCAATCGCAATCGCGAGCAGTATCATGGCACCGCCCATGGTCGGGGTGCCTGCTTTGCTATAGTGGCTTTTAGGCCCCTCGTTTCTCACAATCTGGCCAACCTTACCCCGCGTAAGCCAGCGGATCATGGCAGGCCCCACCAACAAAGCAATAATCAATGCGGTTAAAGTCGCCAAAATTGCCCTTAAGGTAATATATTCAAAAACACTAAAGGCGTGATAATACTGTTTTAAATATGAGGCAAGCCAAATTAACATATCGGTTTTCCTATAATCCTTTGTCTATTTATTTACTGGATGCTTTACACAAAGTGCGGCAACCACCTCTTCCATGCGCATCCCACGCGAGCCTTTAATTAAAATCGTCGCCCCTTCCACAGAAAGAACACTGAGTGCATCTATTAAAGATGCTTTATCGGAATAATGCGCGGCATTTTCGCCAAAGCTTTCACTGGCAGCACGTGTTAACTCCCCAATGCCTAAAAATGTATTAATGCCCAATTGTTTTGCCTCGATGCCCATTTGCCGGTGAGCATCTAATGCATCGCTGCCCAATTCAAACATATCGCCCATCACAAAAATCTTTTTGCCGGGCAACTTTGCAAGCACAGCAAGGGCTGCACGCATAGAAGCCGGATTCGCATTATAAGTATCATCTATAATAACCGCGCCAAGAGATCCCGCCTTGAACTGCAAACGCCCGGTCACAGATCTGAAATTTTCTAAGCCGGCTTGAATATCCGCTAAACTTACACCCATCGCGCGTGCACCAGCAGCAGCGGCTAATGCATTTTGAATATTATGTTCGCCTACCGTTGATAGCTTTATGAAAATAGATCCAATATCAGTGATTAATTCAAAACGGGAGTCTTGGGATCCTATTTGGACATTGATGGCTCTGATCTCAGCTTTTTCCTGGAATCCAAAGGTTATCAGGCGCTGAGTCGGTTTTAAAAGACCCAACCAATATTCTGCATTGGCATCATCCCGATTAATAATAACGGTGCCTTCTGGGCTTAACCCTTCAAAAATCTCACCCTTAGCCTGTGCTATCCCTTGTTCACTGCCAAATATTTCAATATGTGCCACCCCTGCATTCGTAATTAAACTGATTGAAGGATTGGTGATAGACATCAGATAAGCGATATCATTTTTGTGACGTGCCCCCATTTCTACAACGGCTGCCGAATGTTCGGGTAATAACCGTAATAGCGTTAATGGAACGCCCACTTCGGTATTTTGATTGCCTAAGGTGGCCAAAACAGATCCTTTAACGGCTAAAATACCGGCTATCATTTCTTTTACCGTGGTTTTACCACAACTCCCCGTTAACGCCAGTAGCGGAATCGAAAATTGTGCCCGATAATGTTTTGCCAAAATCCCGAGCGCCTGTAAAGTATTAGGGACAATCAGACACGGCAAATGCGTTTCTAGCTTTCGACTGGCTAAAACGGCTACTGCCCCTTTTGCGGTGGCTTCTTGAATATAATCATGTCCATCAACCCTTTCACCGGGCAAGGCCACGAAGAGATCGCCTGGCACTATTTTTCGCGTATCTGCATTCACCCCTTTGATGCGTATATCTGGATTTGCATTGGGTAAATTAAGAATTTTGGCTATGTACGACAGGCTTAATACATTCATGTTGTTCGCTTCTCTAATGCCAGTTGAACTTCTTGGATATCGGATAATTCGAATTTTTGCGTGCCTATTATTTGATAGTCTTCATGCCCTTTACCCGCGATAAGCACAACATCTTCTGAGTTTGCCGCCTGGATGGCACAAGCAATGGCTTTTTTGCGATCAGACTCAATCACCGCCTTTTCGGGTGAGTGAAGGCCGCTTAAAATATCTTGCACTATCGCATTTGGATCTTCGGTTCTGGGATTATCTTGCGTAATGATAAAATGATCGCTTAAATTTTCAACATGAGCAGCCATCAAAGGCCTTTTGCCTTTATCTCTATCTCCGCCACAGCCAAATACGCACCATATCTTACCTTTACAATGTTTACGTAAAACTTCTAACACTTGTGCCAAAGCATTTGGCTTATGGGCGTAATCAACAATGACCAAAGGCTTAGTACCCATACCGCCAAAGCGCATCATGCGACCCGGTACGGTTGTTAATACGGGTGTCGCGGCTAAAATGTCGGCTAATGGAATTCCTTGCAAGCATAAAGTGGCAACGGCGGCTAATACATTGCTTAGATTAAAACGTCCAAATAGAGGACAGGTTAACTGGCCCGCCCCCCAGGGGGTTCGAATCGTTGCACGAATACCGGCTGCGTCTAAGATCAAATTATGCGTCGTAATCAGTTCCATCCCTTCTTTCAAAAAAGCAGATTCTGGTACAGATGTCGGAATTTCAGCGCGATCAGAATAGGCGGTATAGGCAATGACCCGTGTGCCATCGGCATATAATTGCTTTTCATTCAGCAAAGCTTGGCCGTACTCATCATCCATGTTAATAATGCTAAATTTTGGCGCAAACTCAAGAAATAATTTTTGTTTTTCCTGCCAATAGTGCGCCATGCTTTGATGGTAATCCAGGTGATCACGGCTTAAATTGGTAAAAATGGCGGTCTGAAACTGAACACCTGCTACACGATTTTGCGCTAACGCATGAGAAGTGACTTCCATGGCGACCACATCCGCATGCGCATCTTTTAGGGTTGCTAAAGCCCGTTGGGTGGCAATTGCATCCAGGGTGGTACAGCCAGTTTCCTGCAGTTCCCCTAAAAATCCCACTCCCAGTGTACCCATCATGGCACATCGTTTATGGCAGCTCGCAAAAAATTGAGCAATAAAATGCGCGGTAGAGGTTTTACCGCTGGTACCGGTAATACCGATAACTGGCAAATGTTGAGAAGGATCGTCAAAGAAACGGCCAGCAATATGGCCAATAATACTTTTCAAATGCGGAATTGGGATCACCGCAGGGTTTGATGCTTTACTGGACGGAAAATCGTAAGCATTGGCCTCGCACAAAATAGCGGCGGCACCGTTTTTAAGGGCCTGCTCTATATACGTGCGTCCATCGACGGTTAAGCCTGGAACGGCAATAAACAAATCGCCAGGCTTTACCTGGCGACTGTCCATCGTGATGTCTTGAATAACCCTATCATTCATGAATACGGATTTTCTCGTCTGAATGTGCCACACGCAGATTTTGATTATCAATCATATCCGGTGGGACATTAAAAAGACGTAAAGCTCCAGCGGCAATTTTAGAGAAAAGCGGGGCAGCGACTTGGCTGCCGTAATAAAGATCGGCCTTGGGATCATCCACCATCACCACAATCGCAAAACGCGGATTAGAAGCTGGGGCAAGGCCAGCAAAGACGGCGATATGGCTATCTTTCAAGTAACCGCCAGTGGCCGCAACTTTACGGGCGGTACCGGTTTTACCGGCCGTATGATAGCCCACCACTTTGGCTTTTACGCCACTGCCTGAGGCGACCACGCCCGCCAACATATCCACCACTTGTCTGGAAACCACAGGATCAATCACTTGCTCGCCAGTTGGGATGTCCTTTTGCTTTAAAAAAGTGACTGGGCGTTTAACCCCACCTGCGCCTAGAACCGCATAGGCCTGTGCAAGCTGCAAAGGCGTGACACTCATCCCATAACCAAAAGCCATGGTGGCCAATACAAAGGTTCCTTTTTTAGGCGGTTGCACTAAGGTTCCAGCACTTTCGCCTGGAAATCCACTGCCTGTAGAGGTACCAAATCCCACATTTGAGTAAGTTTGCCATAAATGTTCGGCAGGCTGAGATAAGGTTAATTTACTGACCCCGACATTACTCGATTTTAACAATACGGTGGATACATCAATGATTCCATAATTTTTATTTTTATCTTCTTTCACCACATGTCTACCAACCGCCATCCAACCCGGTGAGGTATCCACTAGGGTTGCCGGTGTCACTTGGCCATTTTGCAATGCGCTAATCACACTAAAGGTTTTCATCACAGAGCCGGGTTCAAACACATCGGTAACCGCCCGATTGCGTTGTCTGCCATCGGCCTTAAGCTGTACGCGCATATTGGGGTTAAAAGAAGGTTGGTTCACCATCGCCAATACTTCGCCCGTTTGTACATCGATCACCACAGCAGAGCCTGCTGCTGCTCGGTTGGCAGACACAGCCGCTTTTAATTCTCTATAGGCCAAATATTGCAAACGTTGATCCACACTTAAAGTCACATCTTGGCCAGAACGGGTTTCTTGTAACCCTTCTAAAATTTGGACTTCACGGCCCCGTCTATCTTTAACGACGCGCTTGCTGCCCACTATTCCTTTTAGCCAATCGTCATAGGCGAGCTCTAGCCCTTCTTTCCCTTGTTCATCAATATTGGTTGAACCTACCACGTGGGCTGCGACTTCGCCGGCAGGATAATAGCGCCTGTATTCAGACTTAAGATGGATCCCTGGGATTTCTAAGGTTTTAACTTGCTCGGCTATATTGGGGGCCGCGTGACGCTGCAGATAGACAAATTCCCGTTTTTTATTGCGGTTAACCTTATCCAACAGTTCATCCACGGAAATATCCAATGTCGCTGCCAAGGCTAATAAATGCGGGTGATCGGCTTCAAATTCTTTAGGATTTACCCAAATGGAGTTCACCGGGGTACTAATGGCCAAAGGTTCCCCGTTTCTATCGGTTATCATCCCCCGATAGGCAGGCGTCCCGACAACACGAACGGTGCGCATTTCCCCCTGATTACGCAAGAATCCTTGCTCAAACACTTGCAAAGAAACGACGCGCCATATTAATCCGCCGACAACCATCAGCAAAATCAATCCAATTAAAATATAACGGCTTTTGAATTTCATGGCTTGATCACCACCGTATGGCTTTGTACAGGGGTGATCATCTTCAATTGTTCGCGCGCGACTTTCTCAACACGCACGTCTGAACCTAAGGTGCCTTCTTCTAGCAACAATTGAGTCCATTCTACATGCAATTTATCGCGTGAATCTTGCAACTGCTCGAGTTGAATATGCAGACTTCGCTTTAAATGTTTCGTGTAGATAGTGCCAATTGCTGAAGCTAGGGTAAACAAGCCCAATATCATCATCCCTGATATATTGTTTGCAAACATCTGGGGCAAAGGCCCCCCCCTACCCACCATCCGCTGGGTGAGCTTTCTTTGTTCAATTTTCATGCCATAACACCTGTTTTTTCTGCCAATCTCAGTATCGCGCTTCTTGCGCGTTTATTTTTTTGTACCTCCGCTATGGAAGGTTTTATTTGACGCCCTATTCGACGGTATTGTTGATTCATCTGATTCGCAAATATGGGGAGCCCCTTTGGATGCTCATCCCCTTTTTCGTGTTTCTGAATAAACCTTTTTACCTGTCTATCTTCTAATGAGTGAAAACTAATAACTGCTAGTCTTCCCCCTACTGCTAAAACTGCTAAGGTGGCCTCTAATCCTTGAGCCAATTCTTCCAGTTCATTATTAATATATATGCGAATCGCTTGAAAACTGCGAGTTGCGGGATGTTTAAATTTTTCCCAGGCCGGATTCGCTTTGGAAACGATATCTGCTAATTGCAAAGTTGTCGTTATCGGAGAAATCCCTCGCGCAGTGATAATAGCACGCGCAATGCGCTTAGAAAACCTTTCTTCACCATAAATTTTAAGCACATTTGCAATTTCAGATTCTTCTGCTTTATTTAACCATTCAGCAGCCGAGATCCCGCTAGAAGGATCCATGCGCATATCTAAAGGGCCATCTGCTCTAAAACTAAAACCTCGAATGGCCATATCCAATTGTGGAGAAGACACGCCTAAATCCAATAAAATTCCATTTACCTTGCCGACCACATTTTGTTCCTGACAAAATGCGTACACAGTGCCAAAAGAATCCTGTTTAGGGATCAACCGAGCATCCTGGATGCTGTAGGCTTTGGCTATCTGTATTGCTTCAGGATCTCTATCCATCACCAATAATCGTCCAGCACTATTCAATTTTTCTAAAATTTTTAAGGAATGACCGCCACGGCCAAAAGTGGCATCAATATAAATTCCATCCGGCTGAATATTTAATCCTTCCAATACTTCCTGCAACAAAACAGGTTCATGGACCTGGATTTCCGGCTCGGATAGATTTGTTGGATCTTTCATACGGCTCATAAAGATAAAGACTCCAATTCAGGAGGTAATGGGCCGTTTGTCATTAGCCCTTCTTTAATCCAACCCTCGCGCGTTTCTTGCCAATGCGCTTCATCCCAAATCTCAAATTTTTTGCCTTGCCCAACTAACATAATGTTTTTTTGGAGCGTCGCATATTCTCTTAAGGCAAGCGGCAACAGAATCCTGCCATGGCTATCCATATCGACTTCCGTTGCGTGCCCTATTAATAATCTTTGAATACGTCTAGCCGCTGCATTAAAACTCGGTAAGGCCTCAACTTTCTTTTCGATGTGTTCCCATTCCCTTAGGGGATAGAGCAATAAGCAACGCGCTTCGGTATCAATTGTTAGGATCAGCTGCCCTTCAGCATCTGCTAACAAACGAGTACGATAGCGTGTCGGTATTGCCAAACGGCCTTTGTCATCAATATGAATTGAAGTGACCCCTCGAAACACAATCTAGCTCCTAAAAATTTTCCCCACTTTATCCCATAATTGCCCACTTATCTACACTTTAGTAACCTGACCTCATTCTGTCAAGGTAAGCTTACACACTTACAGTGGCTAAAATAGTGAAGAAACAGATACTTACAGGTACTTAGGTGAGAGGATTACATTAATTATTGTATATGTTATAGGATGTGTCAGTAAGGAAAGCAAATATACTAAAAATGTCTCATTAATAGCAATTTAGTAGTTTGGTGCCTTGCCCACTCCGTCACCTATAGGCGCCTATAAAAATACAGATTTGTTAAGTTTTCTGTATTATATAGATTGGATTCCGTTAACATTTTTATGAGAAATAAGAGGGGTGAATGGACATACTTGGTTTTTTAGAGAGTATGCGAAAGGCTAGTTCTACTGAAATCCACGTCGATAATAAATTATTACAGGATACCGACATAATAGTATTAAAGGAATGGCTGCGAAAGAACACCAAAATTACGAAACTTATTATTCAAAACCATAACCTAACAGCTAAAAGCTACCCAGTTCTTATTGAGATTTTAAAAGAGAATGCTCAAATTTATGCATTTTCTTGTAAGCCTACCTCGCTTAGCCTACCCACTGCCCTTTTTAATAGAGAAGTTCAAGCAATTTTAGATGCCCGTTCTCCCAAAGTCGCTGTGTAACCAGATGTTAAGGGAAAAGACAGATTATCATTCTTTACACAGACAAAAGCTCAACACCAACCGCTGCGGCTGTATCCGTAATCGTTAAACCCAACGGCTTTATATAGCCCCAAAAGCGTTTTTCCAGGATGCGGAGGATGATGCATATGCATCATTATCTCCTATTACAGCTTGTAATAATTGCCATTAGTAAACGTCAACTAGGGCTGCAGGCTTTATTGAGCCACTTAAGCTTTTCTAGGATTCGGTTTTTCAGGCTTATCTGTATATTCAGATCTCAGAACCGATTTTTTAAGACTAGCTCCTTGGGATTTAAATTGGGTCAGTAGATTTTTCCGTTTATACTCTTCACTAATTTTAAAAGTTTGATTCATGGAAAATTTAACCAACATTGCATTCAAACCACTCTTTAGACTATCTACAATATAATTCATGGCACTATATTTTGCAGATGCAATTGAACCTTCCAACTTTTGAATAGCCTGCATACTTTCCTCCATCAATTCAGTTCGTAAGCTTTCTAGTTCATGGTTAACATTTTTTTGAACATACCTTTTCAAATCTTGCCCGATTTTGGTTGCAACAAGATTGTTTTGACGTCTATACTGCTCAAAATCTTGCACCCCTTTTTCATCAAGCATTCCGCCCAAATCATCCATCTCTAGATCTGGATGATGCGCAACAAAATCATTCAACACAACCTTGTACTCTGACAAATTTTTCTCATGCATAGAAAGCCTTAATTCAATCTGAACATAAGCAAAGAAAATATCATCAAACCCTTCCATTTTATCCTTTGCAGCTTGCAGGCCAACGACCGCATCGTTAATATAGCCCTTAAAATTATTAAATTGGATGCTCTCTTTCATTTCCGCCCATTCATCCCGGCTCATCGTATTAATTTGTTTTTGGGTTAATCTTGGAGTAACCTTCATCGGACTTTCCCAGGTTGAAACAACGTTTTCACTATTTTTAAAGCTTTCATTTTTAAATTGAAATTGATCTAGCTTTTTTAAACCGGTACCCGGATCATCGACTATCCAATCCTTTAAATCTCTATCATGAATACCAATAGAGGCTAAAAGAGACATCGCATAGGTTTTGCAGTTCAATCGATAAAATGAATAGGCAGGCCCACCGGGAATAGAGGGAATTTCTTCAATGAAGTCATATTCAACTCTTTCGCCGTGATCATCGATTAAGCTACGCTTTCTAGCCACATATTTTAGATAGTCGGCTGAACGCTCTGAGTTTGCCTCTGCTTCTACCTTAGGCGCCATATAAATTCCTGGCACCTTAGTAATGCCTATTTGACGATCCTGGTTGATCTTCTGAACAATTGTCTGCATTTCATCTTGCGTGATAGGGTATGTTTTATGATAAAAAGTGCGACCTTCTTTAGGCTGTATAAAATCTTCCATTTCAACTTGGCCTGAAGCAAAAAGACCGACTTTAGAGATAATTCTCGGGGGCTCTGGGGGGGTATGCTCCGTTAGCGCGATAGAAGCATGGTATAGCCCAGCAGGCATATTGTAAGAACTTACACCTGCAATTTTATGTTTTTTTCGCTTTCCATCGTCATTAAATATATAACTTATAAAATAAGGCATTGACTTCCCTCTCCTCTCATTATTATTCAGCGTATACGTTATAATTTAGGTATGGCTAGTTTCCCTGCGATATTAAAGGGTTTTGAATTAAGTATAGAGTATGCATGAGAAAACAGAGCGTTAAATCCAAAGATTATGCTTAAAGTGTTGTGCAACCGTAGATTAGGTGTATTTTAAGGAAGATTTTTGTTTGTATTTAGGAGCACGCACCATCACCGATTCCAATAATGCACCACGACTATTATTGACAGCAGGAATGGAAAATTCTAGTAATTCGCGGGTAAATAAATCAATATCTTCTTTGGCGATTGTTGATTTTAAGCCTTCAAAAATAGATCCATTTATCGCGATACTGTTTGGAAAATCCTGAGTGCTTCTGATGTAATTTTTTAAAAGCTTTCCTTGATATCTCGGATCACTGATTAAATGCCTAAATGCCTCCTGCGACAACGTGGTTCTGGATTCAAACTTATTTAACACCACCCCAAAGCGGATCGGTATCTTAAAGATTTCCTCTAACTCTAATACTGATTGATAAGCAATTTCTAAACCTGATAATGCAAATTTTTCCGGGGTAACAGGCGATAACAGATAATCGGAAGCTAATGCACAGGCGGCAACGGATTGTCCAAGGCTTGGCGGACAATCTATGATAATCACGTCATACTGCGATTTTAATGTCTGTAATGGCGTTCTATAGACCGCTTGTAAGGGTAAATGCTTTACCCTTACTATTTCATCCAACATTGCATTTTCAAATCGACTTGGGATCAAATCAATGCCGGGAACCACAGACACAATAGACTCTTTAAAAGGAATATCGTCTACCAAAACATCTATCATTACCGGTAGTGTTTCTGCATCGATATTAAAAGCTTGTGTCAAATTCCCTTGTTGATCCATATCCACACATAAAACTTTCGCGCCATATAAACTTGCTCGGATCGCAAATTCATAAGCCAAAGAAGTTTTACCGGTGCCCCCTTTCACAATATGAAAGGCAATCACCCGCGGGGTGAATGCAAATTGAAAAAGTGCTTTAGCCGTTTCATGGCCAAAATAGAGTTGTTGATTGATTTTGGTATAAGAAAGCATGCGTTCTTGTAGCGCATTGACTAACCAAGCCTGGTTTTTACCCAGCAGAAAGGTGGCGTCAAATGCAGTCATTTTTGGATTCATTATATCGTTATAGACGATAAATAAGCCCTTGTCTTGTAATCTAGTTGGTCGACTTCTTATCCAGTGCTAAAGCTTTCCCCACAGCCACACTCCCCTTTTACATTAGGGTTATTAAATTTTAAATATTGATTTAAGCCCTGCTGTACCCAGTCGATCTCTGTTCCTTCTAACACGGTAAAACTGGAGGCATCCACTACAACTGTGATCCCTTTACTTTCAAACTGCTGGTCCCCTTCCTGAATATCGGTGGCAAAATCTAAGGTGTAGGATAAACCAGAACAGCCTGCTGTTTTTACCCCTAATCGTAAACCCAACACACCGACTTTATCTTGTAATAATTTTTTAAAATGAATGCTTGCACTGTCCGTTAATGTAATCACTATATTACCGCCTCCCCAGGGATCGAATAGTTAAGATTTGACTGCTGCTCGAATGCATTGAATGGCAGTTTCTATTTCGGCAGCCGTTGTGTAACGACCAAATGAAAAACGCAGGGAACAATCGGCTTCATTATCTGTTAGCCCCATCGCCCGCAAGACATAAGAAGGCTCAATGGTCATAGAATTACAGGCCGATCCTGTTGATACAGCTATACCCTCTAGATTTTTCAGTAAAGCGTCTTTTACTAACCCTCGAAATTGAATATTGATAATATTCGGCAAGCTTGCGGTTAATTGTCCATTAAGCAATACCTGTGGCAAATCTTGTATGCCCGCCCAAAAACAATCGCGAAGTTTCCGAATAGTCTGAATTTCAGTGTGCATGCTCTGCGTTAATATCCGGCAAGCTTCCCCTAAACCCACAATTTGATGAGTCGCTAAAGTGCCTGCGCGTAATTTTCGCTCTTGCCCCCCGCCCAGTAATTGAGGGCTTAATCGAACACGCGGATTATCCCCTATATATAAAGCGCCGATCCCTTTTGGACCATACATTTTATGTCCGGAAAATGAGAGCAGATCAACGGGTAACTGTTGTAAATCAATGGGAATTTTTCCCACACTTTGTGCAGCATCCACATGAATAAAGCTGCCGTGTGCGCGAACAATTTTTGCTATCGATTCGATATCTTGTATAACACCGGTTTCATTATTGACATGCATAATCGAAACTAAAATGGTATCTTTTCGAATTACCGATTTCAAAATATCAATATCGATTAATCCATTTTGATCCGCTTTTAAATAGCTAACGCTAAACCCTTCTTGCTCCAGAGACTGATACGTCTCTAATACCGACTTATGCTCGGTATTGGCGGTTACAATATGCATGCCTCGGCTTTTATAAAAATGACTCACCCCTTTTATCGCCAGATTATTAGCCTCAGTAGCACCCGCTGTAAAAATAATATTGCGCGGCACAGCCCGCAAAAGTGCTGCAACATATTCACGGGCTTTTTCAATTCGAATTTTTGCTTGCTCGCCAAACGCGTGGTTGGAATGCGCGTTGCCAAAAAACCCATCTCGCAATAAACAATGGCTCATTTGCTCGGCCACGCGTGGATCCACGGGGGTAGTTGCCGCATAATCAAAATAAATAGGCATTGGTTTAGTCATATGTGAAACTATACGCTATTTTTCATAGCAGTCAATATACCATGCAAAATATTCAGCTCTACTTTGGTGAGTGTCTGTTTAGAATATAAACGCCGCAAATGCATCATTAAAAAACCAGGCCGTTTTGGATCTAAAAATTGGATCTGAATTAATGTTTCACTCAAATGGGTATAAAAACATTCCATTTCTGCAGCAGTCGCCAATAAATTAGCGAGGGTATCATCGATCGCACCATTATTGTTGCTGGCTTCTTGTTTCTCTAAAATTGCCATTCTCAGCTCATAACTGATGATTTGCACGGCTTGAGCCACATTCAACGAAGCATAAACGGGATTGGCAGGAATATTGATTTGATAATGACATTTCATTAACGCCTCGTTACTCAACCCACTCTGCTCTTGCCCAAATAGCAAAGCTACTTTCCCAGTGGGCGCAGATTGCAGTTTTTCGGTTATCAGCGAACTCGCAGTCCTGGGTGTTAACATAGGCAATGATAGCCTTCTTTCTCTTGCACTTAAGCCCATGACCCAATGGCAATCGCCAATGGCCTCTTCTAAAGTATCGGTTACCACTGCCCGCTTTAAAACATCTTCTGCCCCACTTGCCCGTGCAATGGCTTCATCGGAGGGAAAATGTTTAGGGGCAACCAAGCAAAGATCGCTAAACCCCATATTTTTCAGGGATCTCGCCGTCGCCCCAATATTTCCAGGATGAGTTGTGTTGATTAAAATGATTTTCACCTGTTCATACATTCCGTTATAATACCAAATTCAATCTCATTTTAAGAGTCCATTCCTTAGCTTTTGCGATTTAAAAAAGGTGTTTTAAGGTGTACCTACAAAGTTTAGTCCTATTGCTCTGTGCCCTATACGGATCTGTATTTGTATTTGGCAAACTTATCTTAGAGTCTGCACCCCCACTTTTCGTAACGGCTAGCCGCATGATCTTGGCGGCACTTTTATTGCTGCTCTATCAGTTTATCGTCGATCGCAAGCGCTTTACTCTACAAAAGGAACATATGGGCCCTGTATTGATTATTGGCATTACCGGTGTTTACTTAACCAATGCCTTTGAATTTTGGGGTTTACAATATATGGAGGCCGGAAAAGCGTGTTTTCTCTATAGTTTCGCGCCTATCGCTACCGCTGTTATGTCCTATCTGTGGTTCAGTGAAAAAATTACCCTACAAAAGTGGATGGGGCTTATCATTGGCATCATTGGCTTTATTCCGCTTTTATTGGCGCGCGGCAGTATTGAAGACAACACCGCCACTTTTTTATATTTATCCTTTGCAGAATGGGCGATTATTACCGCAGCCATTACATCGTCCATTGGCTGGCTTGCCATGCGGGAAGTGGTTAAAAACAGACACTATTCCAGCATCATGGCCAATGCAACCAGCATGCTATTCGGTGGCCTATTATCGCTTTTGCATTCATGGATGATTGATCCCTGGGATCCCACACCCATTTCAGACTTTTGGCCATTTTTGCAATGGTTGCTGTGCTTAACCCTTATCTCGAATTTAATTTGTTATAACCTACATGCAGAGCTTTTGCGCCATTTTAGCGCAACCTATTTATCCTTTGTCGGACTTTCTCAACCGCTTTTTGCCGCCCTGCTCGGTTTTTGCTTTTTAGCCGAAACCTTATCGAAAGCCTTTTGGCTATCGGTGACAACGGTCAGTTTTGGCCTTTACCTATATTATAAAGATGAACTCAAACAACGCGCGCCTAAAAAAAGCCCAAGCCAATAAGCGCCTTTGATGATTTGATGAATGGTTTTTGTTATTTTTCAAACATTATACTTGATTGCTGCCGCAAACCTGTTAAAATGCACCTAGTTCTTTTAACCATTGGTCTTTAAAAATATGCACCCATATCTAAACATAGCAATTAGCGCCGCGCGTCGAGCCGGAACTATTATTACCCGTCAACTCGAAAAGGTTGACACTTTAGAAATCTTTGAGAAAGGGATCAACGATTTGGTCACCTATGTGGACCGATCGGCCGAAGAAGCGATCATGGAGATCATTTACAAGGCCTATCCCCAGCATGGCATCGTCGCTGAAGAATCCGGCGTTCTGCCTGGCAATGAGTTTGTATGGGTCATCGATCCTTTAGATGGCACCTTAAATTTTACCCACGGCTTTCCCCAGTTTTCTATTTCTATCGCTGTTCTCTATAGAGGCGTCATTGAGCATGCCGTTATCTATGATCCAATTAGCCAAGATCTGTATACGGCCTCTAAAGGTGCCGGCGCACAATTAAATAATCGCCGGATCCGCGTTTCTAACCGCGAAGCCCTTAAAAGTGCATTAATTGGTATGTCTTTCCCCTGTCGTGGAAAAGATCTGCAACCAGGCGCCCATTGGGAAAGTAATTCAAAAGTCTTAAGTACTTTGATATTTGATCACCATGCAGAACCCCGAAAAATTGGCTCTGCAGCGCTCAACCTTGCCTATGTGGCTTCCGGAAAACTAGATGGTTTTTATGAAAGTGGACTAAAAGAATGGGATATCGCCGCCGGAATTTTATTGGTGCGTGAAGCCGGTGGATATGTAAGCGATTATCAAGGTGAAGGCGAGTCATTAGATACTGGCAATATTATTGCCGGCACCCGTCGGGTACATAGAGAGCTTTTAAAACTGGTTCAAGAAAACGGCGTAACCTAGAAAACGCCGTTTCATTGATAACTAAGGTGCTAGGCTTTTTTTAAGGCCCTTCTATTTCGGATTTGGGTTTAGGGAGCAGATCTGCTCGACTTAAACCCATCCATAAAGCCAGTGCACCCGACACATAAATCGAAGAAAACGTTCCCATTAAGATCCCCACGAAAAAGGCCATGGAAAACCCAAATAAGTTTTCACCGCCAAAAAACAACAATGCCAGCACCACTAATAACGTCATCCAAGAAGTCATCAGGGTCCTAGACAATGTCTGATTAATAGAAAGATTCATAATTTCTGTTGGCGTATTTTTGCGCACTTTTCTAAAATTTTCCCGTACGCGATCAAATACCACAATCGTATCATTCAGAGAATACCCTAATACCGCTAAAACAGACGCTAAGGTAGCCAAATCAAATTCAAAACCAAACAGGGAAAAAACCCCTAAAATAATAAGCGCATCATGTGATAAACCCACCGCTGCACTCACCGCCAATCGATATTCAAAACGAAAGGCAATGTACATCATGGTTGCCAGAATCGAAATCAGGACCGCAACGCCGCCTTGCTCGACTAATTGCGCCCCCACTTCTGATCCGACAAATTCGGTTCGCCGAATTTCCATATCCTGATCGTGTTTTAATAAAGCATTTTTAATTCGAGCACTGGCTTTTTGCTCGGTATTGGCTTCCTGTTTACCTTCATTGCCAAGACGAATTAAAATATCTTGCGTCGAACCAAACTGCTGCACGCGAACGCCATGAAAACCCTCTTTTTCTAATTGGCTGCGAACTTCACTGGGTGAGGTGGCTTTAGAAAAACGCGCTTCTATCTGCGTCCCCCCGGTAAAATCTAAGCCAAAATTTAAGCCTTTGGTAATTAAAATACCAAAAGCGGCCAGTCCCAATACAATCGTAAAGATCCCGGTATAACGGCGAATGCCCATAAAATCGATGCGGGTTTCATTTTTAAAAAATTCCATGTTTATACCCCCACCCGTATTGGTTTATTTTTTCTGCCGCCATACAACCATTCGACAATCGCGCGACTGCCGGTTGTGGCGGTTAATAATGAGGTTAAGATCCCAATGCACAAAGTCACTGCAAACCCTTTGACCGGCCCTGTCCCCACCGCAAACAAAATAATCCCCACAATTAAAGTGGTTAAATTAGAATCCACAATGGTTGTAAACGCATATTCAAATCCTCGATGTACACTCGCTTTAGGAGACACCCCGTGCCGTAATTCTTCGCGAATACGTTCAAAAATTAAAACATTGGCATCCACTGCCATGCCTAAGGTTAATACAATGCCCGCAATGCCCGGAAGCGTTAAGGTAGCACCAATAAACGACATAATCGCCAATAGCAAAACCAGATTGGCTAAAAGTGCTATATTGGCAATGATTCCGAACACGCTATAATAAAAGCCCATAAATAATAAGACTAATCCAAGGCCAACGCTGACCGATACCATTCCCATTCGAATATTATCTTGTCCCATGCTAGGGCCCACAATACTTTCTTCGACAATGGAAACCGGTGCAGGCATTGCCCCAGCTCTTAATAACAACGCGAGATCTCTGGCTTCTTGTTGTGATAAGCCGGTAATTTGGAAATTATTCCCTAATGCACTTTGAATGGTTGCTAAGCTGATAATCGATTCACTGGTTTTATGATCTTTGGTTTCCACATAGATCACCGCCATTTTTTTGCCGACATTATCCCGCGTTGTGCGGGAAAAAAGCGCAATATCACCGCCAATGCGCACACTCACCGCCGGGTTACCATCGCGATCTTGCCCGGTAGAAGCACCGGTTATTGCATCTCCCGTTAAAATAGGCTGCGTTTTTAATAAGGTTGGTCTTTGAAAGCGATCAAAATACAGCTTAGCACCTGCGGTGGGATGCCCCATGAGAACATCTTCGATTTTGTGTTGCTCATCCACCATGACAAATTTCAGCGTCGCTGTTTTTCCTAAAATATCTTTTGCATACGCGGTATCCTGAATACCCGGTAATTCCACAACCACCCGATTTAGACCCTGACGTTGCACAATGGCTTCTGCAACCCCCAGTTCATTCACACGGTTTCTTAAGGTGGCTAAAGTCTGCTCTATGGTCTCAGTGCGAATTTCTTGCAAAGCAGATTCGGATAAAGTGCCCGAAAGATAAATTTCAGGTTCATCACCTGTCATCAGCATTAAATCCCGTCCCTGCTGTTTTAATAAAGAATAAGCACTATTGCGATCTTCTTTATTGGCAAAGGTAATTTGAAATTTTTTCCCTTCTACTTGCTGTAATTTTTTATAATAAACTTTTGCTTCTCTTAATACTTTTGGCAAGTCGCTCTGGTAACTTTCCATTCGTCTGGCTATAACGGAATCAATATCGACTTCCATTAAAAAGTGTACCCCGCCTCTTAGATCTAGACCCAGTTTCATCGGCTTCGCACCGATAAGATCTAGCCAATGCGGCGTAGCCGCTGCTAAGTTTAAAGCCACACTATATTGATCGCTCAACGCCTTGCGAATAATCTCTTTGGCTTTTAATTGCGTTTCCGGATCAGAAAAGCGAACCAAACACGCATTTGCAGTTTCAAGCGCAATTTTTTTAGGCTTTATCGCGTGTTCTTTAAGTGATTGGGTAATCGATGTCACCAATTCTTCATTCACGACCGTGCCCTTAAGGCCAGTAATTTGTACGGCAGGATCTTCACCATAAATATTGGGGATTGCGTAAATGCATCCTACCAATAAAATACCGACCAATAAGTAATACTTCCAGCGTGGAAAAGTATTTGACACGGCGTTCTCCTTTTCTTAAAGCTTTAGCTTAAGGCTTTTAAAACGTTTGCACCCGTTTTCCTTCATTCCATTATGGGTTGCTATTCAATCGATTTCAAAGTCCCTTTGGGAACGGAAGAAACAATTGCTTGCCTTTGTACGGCGACTTCTACCCCATTAGCAATTGCCACTAAAAAGAAATTATCCGAAATTTTAGTAATTTTCCCGAGCAATCCACCTGACGTAATAACTTCATCGCCCTTTTGTAACCCAGTTATCAATTGCTGATGCTCTTTCGCGCGTTTGCTTTGCGGACGAATAATCATAAAATAGGCAATAACAGCAAAGGCTGCAAGCATTGCACCTTGCGCCAACGCACCGGAGCCCGCGGTTTCAGCTTGTGCCCCAGCGGCAAGTGCAGGAGATCCCAATAATAATCCAATCATATATCCCACTATTTTCATATCTATATACCCCAATGATTTATTTTAAAAAGTCAGCTAACAACCAACTTGTAATGAAAGACGAAACACCTAAAAACATCTCGTCCCACGGATGAAAAAAATTAAGCGTTAGTGTATCACTATTTTTGTACGCTCAAAACACCAGACGCTAGCAGAGTTATACAACTCTACAACCTGAATATAAAAAACATACATTTTGACACAAAATTTTTATTATGGTATTTTTTGCCGCTCAACAACCCTCATTCAATAAGGAATTTTTCCATGACTACATCGAATAAAACTGCCCTATTATTGATTTCGCTTTCCGCTTTACTATCAGGCTGCGCGTCTATTACCAGCAGCTCTATTCAACATCTCACCGTAACATCCGTTAGCTCAGACAATGAAATTGTAGATAATGCCAAGTGTAAACTTTCCAACGATAAAGGACACTGGTCCGTCGCAACCCCTGGTAGTGTTATGGTACAAAAATCGGCTGCCGATCTAAGTATCATCTGCGAAAAACCTAAGTATGCACCCGGCACCGTCAGGGCTATTTCTAAAGCAGGCGCTGGCATGTTTGGCAATATTGTTTTTGGGGGCGGCATTGGCGCTGTCATCGATCACCATAAAGGAACCGCCTATAATTACCCCACGCTGATAACGGTTATCATGGGGGAAACCCACACCGTGCCAACCCCTAAGCGCAAACAGGTTAAAATGCAAAGCCCAGCACCTGCTGCTGTAGTGCCTGCACCTAAGGCAAACTAAGGGCTTCTAAGTCATTATAACACATTGATTTTAAAGGGCGGACACAGCGGTCCGCCCCTACGGATATTGGCACACCAAACCTGATCAAAAATACCAAAACACATATAACCAGACGTTATATTCAAGGGTGCGAAACAACCGATTTAGATAGGGTTCGTGAATATATAATCAATACCCCCATCACATCACATCTGGTCAAAAAAATGGAATGGATCTTAAAGTCCGATAATTTTGTTCATACAACATCTGTAGGGGCGGACCGCTGTGTCCGCCCTAACGACCGAAACGCGA
This sequence comes from bacterium, assembly GCA_027364575.1. Lineage (GTDB taxonomy): Bacteria > Pseudomonadota > Gammaproteobacteria > UBA6186 > Azoamicaceae > CADEGZ01. The sequence continues at coordinate 39,310 of DAHXPC010000011.1, read as the reverse complement.
ATGCACATATAAAAGACGGCAGATGCAATAGGGTATTTCAATCGCAACAAACAAAGAGTATACGCAAGAAAATTAAATTTTAGGTTTAGTTAGGCAACAAAACATAAACAGACCCGAACCTTTTAAACAATTTATAAGCTAATTATAAAAACAGTTTTTAAATCGAAGCACAAAAAAGACTTGGAGTATGGGTACAAATTTGATAGTATTCAGGCTCATGTTTTGGCCGGGATGGCGGAACTGGTAGACGCGCCAGACTCAAAATCTGGTGATGGTGACATCGTAAGAGTTCGATTCTCTTTCCCGGCACCACTTTATTCAAGCGCATAATTCTTCTATATCAAAATATACATCCAAATAGTGCTAAAGCGCACTCTCTGTACATCCACATTTTAATTTTATAAGAAAAATCTTAAGAAAAAGAAAGTGGAGTTAGCCGATAAGCCGGGTTCTGTCGTGAACAGTCATTCATCTAGGCCATACGTCACCATATGGCTCAAGCGACCTACCCGAACCCAATGCGGGCCGCACCAATGGGTTCCTATTTGGTCTTGCTCCAAGCGGGGTTTTCCGTGCCGTGTGATGTTACCACCCACGCGGTGCGCTCTTACCGCACCTTTTCACCCTTACCCAATGGAATAGCAAAGCTAAACAAAGGGCGGTTTATTTTCTGTGGCACTTTCCGTAGACTTACATCTCCCAGGGGTTACCTGGCGCTTTGCCCTATGGAGCCCGGACTTTCCTCCCCGTTTCAAAAGAAACAGAGCGACTGTCTAGCCAACTCCGCACCTAGAATAACGGCAATCGCTACTGCTATGCAACCTTATTTTATGCTACAGTACGTCGGTGTATAAACGGGACGACAAACAATTTACGTACAGAACAGCTATGACTTTTAAATATTTTCTTCCAGCAGCGTTTTTATTTGGGATTATTGGCTTTACTCCCTGCCATGGCTCAGCCCACCCCGATCTCAGCCCTATATTGTCCAAATTAGATCACCATATCAAAACACAGGTTCAAAAAAAATTAATCCCTGGTTGTGCCGTTGCGGTCGTGTATCAAAATAAAGTTGTCTTTATGAACGCCTATGGGGTTAAGTCCATAAAAAACAAAGAACCGATAGATATTGACACAGTTTTCCAACTTGGTTCGGTTTCTAAACCGGTCGCAGCAACCCTTGCCTCTATATTAGAAAATAAAGGGGTATTAAAATTAGACGATCCGGTTAACCGTTATTTACCGCACTTTTCTTTAAGAACGCATCAAGCAGCCAATGCCCTTAAAATACGGCATATTTTAAGCCATTCTAGTGGCGTTTCGCGCGCTGGTTTTAACAATTTAATAGAAGCGCACAGTTCTTATGACAGCATATTAAAAGCGTTACAAGCAACGCCTGTCCGAATTGCAACCGGAAAAAGGTATGATTATCATAATGCGATGTTTGGCCTCATAACCGGCATCACCCAATCCGCTACCCGAACATCTTTTAAAGATGCGCTACACACAAATCTCTTACACCCTTTAAGCATGACCAGAACCACCAGCACTTTGACCGGATTGCTCAATACCGCGAATAAAGCGACCCCGCATATACGCAATAGAAGGGGCGGACTAATGCCTTGCGATACCTACTCTAAAGGGTATTACACCGTTGCACCGGCGGGTGGTATTAATTCCACAGTCCGCGACATGGCTGCTTTTCTAAAAGCACAAATGGGAGGAAGCCCAGAGGTTCTAGATCATAAAGCGCTTTCCCGTATGCATACTCCGCATGTCCATACGCCTACCACCTTAAGCCCCTATGAAGGCCCACCGAATCTTATTAAAAATGCACGTTATGGGCTTGGTTGGCGTATCGTCGACTTTTCCCACCATCCTTTGCTTTTTCATGGCGGCTGGGTAAAAGGGTTTACAAACTTTATTGCGTTTATGCCCGATCAAAAAGTAGGCATTATTATTCTACAAAACAGCGAAACGCGGTTTTCTTCCAGAGTAGCGATGAAATTTTTTGAGTTATTTTTAGATATTAAGCCTCATAAAAAATTACAACAAGGCAGACAATCCAAAAATCCTATCATCTTTCTAAAAAGGACAAAACGCGTTAAACAAATACGCCCAATCGAAGCACGACAAGCACCCGTGCGGAAAATTCAAACTCGGTCAACACAAGTACGATCGATAAAACCTAAACCGATTCCGCGAAAATAATCGCACAACTTTTTTACGACAGCTTCAGCGCAGATTCATATAATAAATTTTTACTCACACCCGTTATTTTTGCCGCCAAGCTAGCCGATTGCTTAACCGATAATTCGGATAAAAGCGTTTTTAATAACTGTTCCACCTCTGGGGTTAGCGTGGTGGGTAATTTTTTTCTTACATCCCCTTCTACGACAATAACAAATTCTCCTTTGTCGGGAATAGCGCCCAATTCAATGGCTTGTAATAATTCGCATAGGCTTCCTTGCTTAATATTTTCATATAGTTTGGTTAATTCGCGTGCAATAACGGCTATTCTATCGCCGCCAAAAACTTCCAGCATATCGACAATAGCTTCTTTGATGCGGTGAGGGGCTTCAAAAAATATGAGCGTTCTACTTTCGTTGACCAGGCTTTCGAATTGTTTGCGACGTGCCGTTTTTTTGGCCGGTAAAAACCCTTCAAAAATAAACCGATCTGTTGGCAACCCCCCAGCAGATAATGCAGCAATAATGGCACAGGGGCCAGGAATGGGCACCACTCGAATCTGTAAACGGTGGGCTGAACGAACCAAATGATAACCCGGATCGCTAATTAAAGGGGTTCCCGCATCCGAGATCAGCGCTATGCTCGCCCCCTGTTGAACCTCTTCTAATAATAAACACCCTTTATCTTTTTCATTGTGTTCATGTAAAGCCACTAAAGGTTTTTCAATATTAAGGGCTTTTAATAATCTTCGGCTATGGCGCGTATCTTCCACCGCGATTTTATCCACGGCATTTAAGATCTCAATGGCGCGTGCGCTCACATCCCCTAAATGACCAATGGGGGTTGCCACAATATAGAGTGTGCCTGCTTTGATCATAATGTTATCCTTTAAAGAACCCATTTAACTTACTTGTCGATTTGTATTTTACTAAAAAATACAGTACCTTAATTTTATGGAAACTATCTTTTTTAAGCGTCAGTTAATTTTTAGTTTGTTATTCGGCATGATTATTCTTGCTGGATGTTCGACTACTCAATTTTTAACCCCACTTTCAGCCACTAAGCTTGAACAAAAGCCGAGTGAATATTTGGATTTAGCCGCCAAAACGCCCTCTTCAGCTTTGGCCCTAGAATATCGCCTACAGGCCGCAGATATTAACATCCGAGAAGGCAAGAGTGAAGCAGCCCAACAAATATTGCGGGAAACACGAGTTAATCAACCGATCGATCCCGCGCTATATCAATCCATACTCACCGCACGCCTGGCATTGTTAAATAACGATTTGCCAAAAGCACGCGCCATACTGCAATCGATTATTCAAACTTTAAGCCAACAAACCGCTGGAGAAAGGAATGCGTATTCCCCCCTTCTGACCACTCAGCAACACATTGCCGTATTACTGCCCTCTAAAGGCCCGCATGCAGCTGCTGCCAAAGTCATTCGCGATGGCTTTTTAGCCGCCTATTATAAAGGCATAAAAGATAAAATCTCCGAGCCAAGCCTTAAGTTCTATGATACCGGTACAGGTCAGGGAATCCAAGCCGCCTATAAAAAGGCAATCGATGAAAACGCGACATTTATTGTGGGCCCCTTAACCAAATTTGAAGTTCAAGCCATGATTAACCTTCGCCTAAACATTCCTGTGCTGGCCTTAAATACCATCGCAGAGGGGATCCCTTTACCGGCAAAACTGTATCAATTTGGCTTAATGCCTGAAGATGAAGTGGTCGCAGTCGCCGATCACGCGATGCATCAAGGCCATAAAGCAGCCTTGGTTCTGGCTCCCCAGAATGAATGGGGTAAACGCCTTTCCAATGCTTTTCAAACCTACTGGCAGGCACAAGGCGGCCAAATTATCGATGTACGGCTGTATAAATCCGGGGAAGATATAGAAGGCAAAATTCGTGCCTTATTAAAGGTAAAAGCAAAAGAGAGACGCCAGGATGCGGATATGATTTTCTTAGCAGCCTCCAGTGAAAGCGCCAGGAAAATTAAACCACTATTGAATTTTTATTTTGCAGAGAATTTGCCCGTATTTTCAACCAGCGCTGTGTATTCAGGAACGCTGTTACCTAGCAAGGATCAAGATCTCGAGGGCATTCGATTTTGCGACATGCCATGGATCTTGCAACACTCTGCACATGCTCAAGAAACGCATAATACGTTGCAAAACGTATGGCAATCGAGTGTTACTTACTCCCCCCGTTTTTTTGCGCTGGGGATGGATGCATATCAACTAGCCACCGTTATTGGCAATTCCCAGACGCTCCCTTATCAGGGCATCTCTGGATTTACCGGCAACCTACACGTCAATCAATATCATCGTGTACAACGAAAATTGACTTGCGCTAAATTTGCGCAAGGGATCCCTGTGCCCGATTAAATTTACGCGGTGAACAAATGCCTAATCCGAATAAAAAAATTCTAGGAGAAGCCGCCGAAACTTTGGTTGCCCATTACTTACAACAACAAGGATTTCAACTAATTGATCGTAATTTCCGTTGCCGTTTAGGGGAAATCGATCTGATCGGAACTCACCAAAATCAATTATTATTTGTTGAAGTACGCTTTAAAAGCCGGGAAGATTATGGCACGCCAGCCAGCAGTGTCAATGGACGCAAACAGAAAAAAATAATCCGAACTGCTCAATTTTTTTTGCAGCACTACCCGGCTTTCGCAAACTATGCTTGTCGTTTTGATGTAATAGCCGTTACACTACAATCAGGCGAACCTGCAATAGAGTGGATAGAAAATGCATTTTACTAAACTTTCCGGAGACATCCTATGATCAATGTTAAATCCCGATTTAACCTATGTGTATTCGCACTTGTATTTCCATTGCTGCAAGGTTGTATAGCCGCCGCAGCCGGGGGAGCTGCAACCGGTACTGCAGTTGTGCTAGATAGAAGGACTGCGGGAACCATTGTAGATGATCAATCGATTACCTTAAAAGCACTCACCGCCTTAGCGAATAACAAAGCATTATGGAAAGAAAGCCACATCAATCTTGTGGCTTATAATAACGTTTTGGTTTTGGTTGGCCAAACGCCTACAGAAGAATTTAGAAAACAAGCAGAAGAAGTTGTAAGCGATATTCCAAAAGTACGCCGAGTTCACAATGAACTGACCATAAGCGAGCCTACTTCTCTTGCAACCCGTTCTAAAGATACTTGGATCACCACACAAATCAAAACCCGGCTATTTGGCCATAAAGAAATCAGTGCCAGTAGAGTCAAAGTGATGACAGAAGACGGTGTTGTGTATTTGATGGGACTAACCACACCCGAAGAAGAAATGACAGCAACCGAGATTGCACGCGCCATAAGTGGCGTAGAAAAGGTGGTGCAGATCTTTGAAAATATACCTTAATGCGTATTTTGTTCACACACCTTAAATAGCGATGCTAAGTGTTCACCTAATGCTGTCAACTTAAGGCAAAGTGCACCCAGAAAACCCGTATAGCTGTATAATAGCGCTGAGCCTATTATTATTAAAAAAATCATAAGCTTATTAATAGTGTAAGTTAATTTGACTTTAGAAAATACTGTTAGTAATATAGCAAAAATCTTAAAAAGGTATTTGTAATGCTGCAAAAATTTAATCAAGAATTCGAAATTCTTAAAAAGCAATTAAATGACGAAGAAAGATTAGGAAAAAACTCTGAATCTCGCATAAAAGTGTTACATCTCTTAAATGGCATTGCCAATCAAACTCGTAGCGTCGCGGAAGGCGAAAAACAACAATATATTGAATTATATAATACAATAAGCTTGTTTCAGCGCCAATTACCTTATGAAAGAGCTTTGATCGGTTTAAATAATAATGATGATTACATTTATAAGTATCATGTAGAACCCTTAAACCAACTCATTCAAAATGATAATAGAAAAGATTTTAAGGCCAGCGTTGCATTAGAAATTATTCAAACCTTGCTGCTTTACGAATATCCTTATCTGTCATCACGTGCTATTAAGCTTGCCGAAAAAAATTATCAAATGGTTCAAGAATTAGGTACCTCTCTTCAACAAGCAAATGGCAAAAGGTTTTTTAATGAGTTTTTAAGACAACAACAAGGAGTCGTTCCAAGCCTCGAGTTATTAAAGGCCACCTATCTTGAGTTGAATTTGCACTCCATTGCAAAACATGGCTTAAGGTGCTCTTCTGAACAAGAATTCTCTGGATTGCAATCAGTCGACGGAGGGTACGGTGGCGATTATATATCAGTGAATTCTGTAAACTTGGCTCCCGTCGATGAAAATTCAGGTAAGCCCAGAGCAACAGATTTCAAAAGCGTTAAAAATTATTTACGTAATGATCAATGGGCTGGGTATTTGCACATTGCAATGGAAAGAGCCAGCCAGTATTCATGCAAGCTTGACAATAAAGCCCAACTTAGATCAACTTTAGAGCAACGATTACTTTCAAGTGTGGTTTTTATTGCTAATCATCCAGCACTACATTATCCCAATTTTTTGAATCATTGCGAATATATTGAACAACGTATAGAACAGGTTTTACCTCAGTCTATCCAAGCTGTTCTCGTGCCAGAGCCGTTAATCCCTTTATTAGAACCGATTTTCTCAGATAAAAAATTGATCCCCGTACCTATCAAAACCTTACAAGTTCAGCCCACCGAGAGTGTCATGCAATATATTAAAGTAGCCGATGTCAGCCAAGCTGAATTGAGTAATTTGGAGTTTGAACTTAAAGTGCCGGACTATGAGGCAGGATTAGAAAAGTATATAGCAGAATGCCAACCAAAACGCTTTATGCTTCATCTTACGCGATTAATGACAAGCGAAGATATGCAAATATTACTTAAAAAAGAAAAAATAGACTTCCAAACGCCTCTATTATCTTATGAAATTCGTTTTAAACTATGGGATCAGGTTGAGCACAATATTTTGCGTACGCAAACTTTAGCACAACCCCTTGAGGCGTGTGCAGCTTCATCTAGCGGATCTGCACGAGCGGAAGATAAAAGCCTGCATTTTAGTTATGCAACAATGCCTGCAAAGCCCTTTCATGCTGAATTAATTCATTATCGGGATCAAAAGCCTTCAGTCATACTGGATAACCGTCACAGGCAACCTGGATTGCCGCAAGACTGACAGTGAATTGTTCAATTCAATTTAGGGCTTGAAACACAATTTTTGAACATAACTCAAAAAAACTAGATCGATTTATTTAAACCATTTAAATAAGATAGAAATAATAATACTTAAAATAACGCAGGTAATAATGGGAAAATAAAACGTCCAGCCATCTTTTTGGATCAGAATATCACCAGGTAAACGTCCGACGCCAATTTTGGATAATAAAGGGTACAAAACACCTATTCCGACTATCAATAACCCTAACCCAATTAGATATTTTCTCATGCGTTTTTTTTACTGTCACCAACGGTTGAAAACTGATCCACTTTTCGACTAAGTCAACGGTCCAAAACTGATCCACCCGCCGATATTAGTTTACCTCCTTTCCTTGTTTTAATTCTACTTGTGGCACCACAAATTCAGAAATAACACCTGCCTTTACTTTATCCTTTAACCGATAACTTTTCCCTTCAGTTACCGATAAAATATGAGAATGATGCAATAATCTGTCTAACATAGCTGCTGTTAATGCACTGTCGTTAGCAAAAGTTTCAGGCCATGTAGCAAACGAATGGTTAGAGGTTAGTATAATACTTCCTCTCTCATAACGAGCCGCTATGACTTGAAAAAACAAATTTGCTTGTTGCTTGCTCATTGGTAGATATCCTATTTCATCAATAATTAATAAAGTAGGCCCTAAAACTTGATGTTTAATATAATGACTGTAACGATCTTGTCGTACAGCAACTTCTAATTGCAACAACAAATCTGCTGCCCCAATAAGTTTGGTTTTAAGTCTTGCCTTGATTGCTAAATATCCTAAAGCGATGGCTAGATGACTCTTTCCAACGCCGCTTGGGCCCAATAAAATTACATTTTCTTTTCTTTCTAAAAAGGCTAGGGAGGACAATTCTAAAACCTTAGTGCGTGGAATACTTCGATTAAAATTATAATCAAAATTATCCAATGTTTTGATGGCTGGAAAACCCGCCATTCTAAGCAGCATTTGTTCACGCCGTCCATGTCTAGACCGTAGTTCATGATTGAGTATCCCCTCTAAAAAATCGCTATAGCCCATATTTCCATCAGCCGCCGCTTGCGTTAAAATGGAATACTCTTCTGCTAACGTGGTTAAAGACAATATATTGCAAAGATTCCTGATTTTTTCGCTTTGTAAATTCATAAGTGATCCTTAAAAAGCAATTTGTTGAATATGTTGATAAATAGCTATGTTATGCTACAAAAAAGTAGCATCATAGCCAGGAAGCAATGTTGAATGCGGACAACAATGGCTCAAAACCGCTTCCTGTTCAAGTTGGCGCACACCTGAATATAAGGGTGGAAGTGATTGCAATGTGGATTTTTCAACCTCTGCCCAAAGTTTATACGGTTGTTCTTGGGTGCCTGCATGGATCGTAGTGTTTGCTACTGTATCCAGCCAATCATTGACGGCAACATTAGAAGCCAAAGTATCTAATACTAATTCACTCTGCTTAAATTGAGCGCTCAATGGATTAAAAAAACTAAATCGCAAATATCCTATAAACCTTTCTACCTTTTCTTTTGTTTTAGCCCGATATGGTTTACATAAACGCGGCAAAAAACCCATATGCTTAGCATAATCCCAAAGTCTTTCTTGAAACTTGTGTAGCCCTTGCCCATAGGCATTGCGTTTTATAACGACTGTTTTCATGTTGTCATATAATACAATTTTTGGTATTCCATCGAAAAATTCGAAAGCTTTTTGATGACAAGCGAGTAATGTTTCTATTTTTTCATTATCAACAAATTCAACATAATTAAATCTGCTATAGCCTAAAGTGGCAACAAAAGCGTGCAATTTTATTTTTCCGAATTTGAATTCAGCCCAATCCACTTGCATTTGTTCGCCCGGCTCGGTCTTAAAACGAACGATAAGATCTGCTTTTGGGGTGGGTTTTATTTGCTTTAGATGTTCTCTTAATTGGGTGATCCCGCCTCCATACCCCATCTTTTTTAACTCTAGCAATAAAACAGTTGCAGGGATCCATTCCGGAGATGCCGCATTAACTCGCCCCTTTAAATAATTATGGTAAGGCCATAATTTTGTTTCTTTAAAAGATCGGACCTTATAAGTAGGATTGTCGCTTAAAGACCTTAAATATTTTTTAACCGTGTTTCTAGAAATGTTCAGAATTTTTGCAATCTTGCGATTACTAAAATCCTGCTTATGCAATATTGAAATCCCCATAGATTGTTCCTTAACTAGCATAATTAGCCCTTTAACAAAGTTAAAAGACTCAGTTTACGTTAAGGGTGGATCATTTTTCAGTCGGTGGGGTGGATCAATTTATGATCGTTGCTGACATTACCCTTATCGCTAAAACTATTATTTAAATATTTAGCTTATTTACAAAACAAAATCCAAAAACCCATAGCACTAGCAGACCTCAATTTTAGGGTTTTTGATTGCGATTGCTTTCAACATTGGTAGTGTAAATACGGCTGTGTAAACGTCGCATAGTTAGATAAACTTCAATCACAATTAGGAGTTCTAACTATGTCTAAGCTCGATAAGAAACTTGTCGATGAATTAATTAAAAACTGCAAAACTCAAGATGATTTCTTTGGTGAAAACGGTTTAATTCAAAGTTTTGTAAAATCAGTAATGGAAAGTGCTTTAAAAGCAGGGCTTGCCACTCATTTAGGCTATGAAAAACACGATCCTAAAGGCTATAATTCCGGCAATTCCCGTAATGGCACCATGCCTAAAACCCTTAAGGGGGAATTCGGAGAAGTGGATTTAGGAATTCCCCGAGATCGCAATGGGAGCTATACTCCTCAATTATTGCCTAAAAATCAGACCCGTTTTGAAGGCTTTGATGACAAAATTATCTCTCTATACGCCCGTGGTATGACAACCCGCGATATCCAGGCTCAGCTGCAAGATTTATACGGTGTAGAGGTTTCTCCTACCCTTATCTCTAATGTCACAGATGCAGTGCTGGATGAGGTTAAAATATGGCAAAACCGTAGCCTAAGCTCGCACTATCCCATTGTATATTTAGACGCGATTGTCATTAAGGTAAAAGATAATAAGCAAGTCATCAACAAGGCAATCTATCTCGCCTTAGGGGTTAATTTAGAAGGCCAAAAAGAGCTTTTAGGCATGTGGGTCAGTCAAAATGAGGGTGCGAAATTCTGGCTCTCCGTGCTCACTAAATTAAAGAATCGTGGGGTCGAAGATATTTTATTTGCCTGCATCGACGACCTGAGTGGCTTTGTGGAAGCCATTGAAACTATTTACCCTAAAACCATCACACAATTATGCATTGTTCATGTTATTCGTAGCTCCCTAAAATATGTAGGGTACAAAGAACGCAAGAAAGTTGTGTCTGATTTAAAAACGATTTATCAGGCAGCGACCGTGGATGAAGCCGAATTGGCTTTGCAGGCGTTTGCAGAAAAATGGGATAAACAATTCCCCTCTATTAGCCGTTTGTGGTTTGATAAATGGGCCAATATTACCCCTTTTTTTCATTATCCACCAGAAATTAGACGGGTATTGTACACGACCAACGCCATTGAATCATTAAATATGACCTTGAGAAAAATTCTTAAAAATAAGCGCTTCTTTCCCAGTGATGAGGCGGTCTTTAAGCAGTTGTACTTGGGGTTGAAAAATATTTCGAAGAAATGGACTATGCCAATCCGAAATTGGAATACAGCTATGAGCCGATTTATGATTGAATTTGAGGACAGACTACCACCTCTTTAGAGAGATAATAATTACTTTTCTAGGATAAAATTGCCCTGGTGCAGCGCCATGAATGACGACCGCGCCAGGGGCAATCAACAAGCCGCGAACGTGGCGCGTTAGTTACGATACATGCGATTATTTTGTATGGCTTTTCTGTGTCCTTTTACAGCATGCGCCTTCTAATAAATTTTTAGAGTTAGATAAATATGATTTATAATCAAACAAAATTCCTGCAAAAGAGGGTTGCTTAATACATTCCAATATGTTTGAGCAAGAAGCTTTTACACTGGGTTCGACAGAAAAAGTGAAATCCAAATCAGAATTCAATATTAAAAAATCCTTTTCAGTATAGGGCAATTGGATAACGCCATCGGATATTGAAAATTTTGCACAGTCAACTATATTTCTTATTGTCTCTGTTCCAAAGGTTTTATTATTTTGAGAATCTAAGTCATTCAGCATAACTTGATTCTTGTCTATGTCTTTTTGTTCTTCTTCTGGGTGAATACAGGTAGCATTCAAAGGTAATATATGATAGGCCTCGTGTAGTGATGCATTTTCCATCAGACCTTTCAAGTGATGACTCCCTGTAACCAAGACGCCACTTTCATCGTAAGATGTCAATTTTTCACACATTGATAAATTTCGATCACCAGTATCAAATGCATTATCACGCTGATTTAATAAGGATTTATTTGTATCGGCTACCTCATCAATTCCTATAATATTCAGCCCAGAACTATCAGCACACTTTAGTGTTCTAGCGAATAACTCTGGCTCATTTAGCCCATTTATTTCATCTTGGATAGTTTTTAATGCTTCATTCGTTAATGATAAGCTTGACTTGGTTTTCCAGTCAATAATATTTCTTATACCCTTAATGCACAACTCAATACCTAAAGCTTTATATATACGTTTATTATTAAGGGCAGCAGGAGAAATTTCATAATATAGAGAATTTAACCCCATTTTTTTTGCTATATTAAAGGTGATGGCTTTAATTAAAAATGAATATGGAGAATCATGAATTTCACCAACTATAATTAAAAGCTTTTTATTACTTCTCTTTGCCAACTGTAAGTGGCTATCATATAGTTTTTGCAAGCTCACATAGAGCTTTAAAAAAACATCTAGCTTTATTTTTAGGTTGTCAGTAATTTGTATATACACTTTTAATCTTCTCCGAATTAAATTTTGTTAATATAATTAGGTGTCGGTATAATGATATTTAACCTCAAAATAAACCTAAGTTTTACATTAAAATCAGGCAGTTAGCCTTAATAATGCTCATCAAAGGCTTATTGTAAGTTGCTTAGTTAGCAAAGTCAAGTGCCGTAGCTCTATTTTGTAAACATATGGCGCTTAAGCGATTAATTTTGAAGTTAAATTAAGTGAAACATAATAATAAATAACGGCCACTTCACTTCTACTACTAAAAATTTGGCACAAAGTTTCATTAGTAGCCATGAAAAAAGTAATGCCGAATATTTGCTATGGCGAGGGAAGATGCCCGCATGATTGAGAGCATCCAACAAGCCATAGATAAGGTATTTTTCCGAAAAATAATCTTATTAAGGAGTTGACATTATAATTTTATCATGTAATATTTTTATAACTTATATAACAAGATTGCAATCTTGATCTGTAAGGTAAATTTAAAGCTATGTGAAGTTTACACAGAATTCAGAACAGCCTCTCAACATTTTCTATTTCAATCGTTCTAGATCTGCCTGCATATTCTGTTTTTTTAGGAATATCTATCCAAAGCATGCCTTTTTTAAAATTTGCCTTAGCCTTATCGATATCTACAGAATCTGGCAGACTTACATGACGTTCATAGCTACCATAGTTAATTTCACGCATTAAATAATTTTTATCTTTATCCTGTTTCGATGTCGCTTTTTCCCCTTTAATCGTTAACAATCCATCCCGAATAGATATTTTTATATCTTCTTCCCCCATCCCAGGCATTTCAGCTTCCACTTTAAAATGATCTTTATCTTCGACAATATCAATTGCGGGTGTTATAACCAGATCCTCAAAACGTTCAATTGGGAAATTAAAAGGATCAAACCAATCGTTAAAGTTTTTCATAACATTGGTTAACTCATTTTGTACGGAATAAAAAGGATTACGTTGCAGTGCGATCGGAATGGATTTTTTTAATCCTAATAAATTTGCCATGATAAACCTCCACTTAAAAATGGGTTAATGCCTATAAATGACCATTACCTCCTATATTTCTCCAGGAACCATAAAAGTTTTATTCCCTACTTAAATTATTCTATTGGCCTAGCGATAAGTTTTGTTAATCTTACGCTAAAACCAACAATGGCAGCCTGTTAATAGCAAGCACAAGGGTATTACTATCATTAAAAATTTCATGATTCACCTCCTTTCACAACTATGAATTCATTGAATTTTGCCTTTTAAGAATAATAAGGTTTAATCCTCAATTGGTTATTGACCCGTGAAACACCTGGAACTGACCATGCTGCATTGACTGCTTCACGCAATTCTGACCAATTACGCACTTTTCCTTTTAAATTAACAATGCTACCTTCCGTTTCCACTTCAATCCCTGCAGCATCTATTAATGCATTGCGCTCAAGCTCTTGGGTAATTTTATTTTTAACTTCTGTAGGGGTAACGGTTGGTTTAACCACGATTTGATTTAAAATCCCTTTAACGCCATATAATCTACGCACACAAGATTCTGCCACTTCTTTTTGAGAATACCATTTTACAGTTCCAGAGAGGGTCACCCAGCCCTTTTCAACAACAATTTGAATGGTTTCACCCGCTAGCCTTATATCAAAACTAATTGAATTCGCTGCTGTTTTAGCAATACTCACATCATCGCGCATAAATTGAGGGGCAGATTCAACCGTAATTTCATTTGCAACCCCTTTTACGCCTGTGACGCTTTTAACGGCGTGTTCGGCCATTATTTTTTCGCTATAACTTGTGGCGACGCCCCCCAGCGTTACAATGCCATCTTGTACAGAAATTGCAATTTTAGTGTGATCAATTAAGGGCTCAAATTCAAGTTTGCTTTGAATATCACTGTAGATTTGGCTGTCGGTTGTCATCATTCTCCCCTTGTCTACAAAATATAAATTTTTATTATTCATTTTTACGATAATGAATTTTGGCCATATTTGCAATAGGTAAACACCTAATAAATAGATGACTGCGTATTTAATTGTGTAAGTTTATCGAGCAAAATTTCTTATTTATGTTTGAGAATAGTTATACTGCAAATCAAAATACTACACTATTTACCAAAGCGCATAATTTATACCCGGCAAATACTACTCACCCCTTAGGAGAATTCAGCTCAGATTTTGCATTCTTCTCATCCGCTCTCTCATGATTCGCGGGCAAAGTTTCTAATTTTCTATACACCTATATCCATTCCATTGACTAGCCTGATAACATTATATTAGCCTACTGATACGCATATCTTAACCACAGGAGGAACGATTATGTCAGTTCCCGCTTCTGAAATGGCACCAAGACTTCGTACTGTAAAAGAACAATTTTCTAGCGGAGTGGGCATATCATCCTCGTCTTCTGCGTCATTTTATTCAGCGTCATCATCTTCTACAAATGGTGTTAAAAACAATGCCCTCACTAACATTAGTGTAACAGAAATCGCTCCTCTTCCTAATGTGCTATGGGAGATCCTATTCGATTATCTAGACTTTCCGACCAGAAGAGAACTTGCCAAAGATCCGATACTTACTGAGCGCCCAAAATTTAAAACCACACCTTCTGCCGCATTCGAAGCAAAATGGCTTCATACACAGTTGATGAATTACGCAGTACGCGGAGAAGAAAAAACCGCAGTTGCCATCGTTAATAGAACTCCGGAGCTTCTCTTAAAAGAAGGGGATGCTATCGATTGGTCCAATCTCCATTTCCAAGGCCCACCCATGAGAGCCTTACTGTGGTCAACAGATATGGATGCTGCTAAAAAGATGGCTCCCTGCTTTGATAACCTCCTCAATGGCAAAACGGAATTGGCAAAACAATATCTCGAACACTTTACCAAAGAATCAGAAGTGCAGGATACGCTCTGGATAGCGCAGGGTAGACAAGCAGTCGAAAAAGTGATTAGAGCCATTCAAGATGCCCAGTCCAATGATGTTTGCCAAGCTGCCCTGGACGACTTCAGAGATCATTTAAAACCTAAGGCTGTCATAAAAACCGGAGCCCAATCCTATGGCTACCTCTATGTCCATGCTATTCAATTATATAATACCCACTGTGGCAGCTGCGATCCTAACTGGAATCACGAAAAGCGACATATCGTCGAAAACAAAGTTATCTGGACGTTGGAGCGTTACATCCCTGCCTGCTTAGCCCAAGCCGTCATCAACTATTGGGATGTTATTGTTAAAGGCAAAGAGTTGCCACGGTATTTCAATCTCGACGGCCGGCGCTCAGGTGGCTTATTTTGGTACCCTTTGGATGCTAGGCCGAATTCTTTTTTCGCTAAGATGCCGCGCGGGCAGGCTTGGTGGGACGGTTTCCCGGCGAGTGCTCGTCGGGCGCCACGGTACTTAATGAATTATTTAAAACAAAAAAAGCTAATAGGCGAAGCTTTATTAAGCGCTAGCCGGCAACTCACTCAAGCCAATCCTCGTATATAAATTAGCATATTGGAGCAATCCTTCCGCGTGTACCGTGGAAGCCCACAGCACTTAAACTTAAACCCGGTAAGTATCGATGGATATTGCCAAATTTGTAGCAATTCAGACTTCCGATGATACTTTCCCTTTAGGAGAATTTAGCTCAGATCTCGCCTTCTTCTCATCCAATCCTTCATGAAAAAAAGCTGTTCTCTCTCCTGCTTTAAGATTAAATACAGACGTTTGACATTTTTCACTACAGGAAATTGAACAACTTTAATTTTTATAACGCCCTAAACGTGCTATCTTTTTACAAAAGGAGTGCTGCCCTTTTAGCCTCTCTTTCAGCATTTCATGAACTGCGCTTGAACGGCTTTATACAAAGGCCTATTTTCAATTTCCATTGTATGGCTGCTAAATTTTGAAAGCTGTAAAGCGCCACTAAAGAACACGGGTGCTGCTGATTTTATAACAGGGTTACTGCTTTTGCTAAAATTATTGGCATTATAATAAGCAAAGCGTATCAGCTCTTCCATGTCAGAAACTCTTAAATTATCTTTTTGATAAATTAAATACTGTCCCGCCTCAAAACAGTTCCTAGAGAAATGTATATTTCCTTCCTCGGCATACGCTTTGCCGTAGGCTTCCAATTTCGGCTTCAATAAAAATTCACACAATGTTACTCGATCATTGCAACGACTATAAAGACACTCAGCAAGCACTTTATACGCTTTAAATGCTATCTTATTTTCGTTACGAAAATAAATGATATTTTTTAATTTGTTTTTAGGGCCATTTAGTTGAAAATTGGCTAGCGCTTGTTGTGTGATTATGTCACATTCTTGCTTGCTCGATACCACCTCGGTTCCAGACCGCATATCAGTTGGGATCCGTCGACTAGCAACTTGGTTAAAATTCGCCCCTGCAGCAAGCGCCAAGGCTAAGGATAAAATGTTGCTCTGCTCTGCTAATAACAAAGTAATTTCATATCGTTGGTAAAACATACAGAGCCATAAATCTGTAACACGCTTATCAAACGCACGGACAAGATTATCCTTAAGGAGAGCATTTGGATTGCCTCCGATTTTCTTATAAAGTTTTTCTAATACAATAGGAAGATCAGCCTTTGCGCGCTCAGAAATTTCTTTATCTCGTTTTGATTTTCCTTTGAGTTCTTCCAAATGGGTATCTATCCTTGCAAATGGACGATCAACGACGGCATCATTGTCTAATAATAATTTTATATATTTTTCATCAGCACACCAGAAAAGTGCCGCCCGTAAATTAGAAATTATTGTTCCTTGGTAGTGTAAGCCGTTTTCATTCACATCGTAGCCATGCCGTATTAACATTAAAACAACATTTTCATTTTCGCAAACAATAGCGGAAAATAAAGGGCTGATATAAAGCCCTTCTTCTTTTACAAACTCAATAAGCATTTTTGAAAAGGTTGGAATTGCTTGTCGATATTGCTCTGAATGTTCATAAAGAAAATCAAGGATTTCAATTCTTTTGCCTCTTAATTTTTCACAAGGCTCCTTAGTTACGCCAGTCATAAAATCAAATAAAGTCATAAACCATAAGGCTTTGGTATTTAAAAGAAATACCTTTTTAAAATAATCAAAGTCACCGGCTAAAAATGCTTTTTCTAGCTCATCACTAAAATTTGGCCCATTACTTAAGCTTTCCGTGATCCTTTTAACCAGCTTACGTTTTCTAATCTCTTTTTGAGAAGAAGACATTTCCATTAATGAGAGTTCCAACACCTGATCTCGCAGTTGTTGCGTTAATTTTAAGGCTAAAATAGCCTTACCTGTATCCTGATCAACAGCTTTTAATACGGCTTTCCATTCCGCTTCTAGTTGTAAAATATTTTTCAAAAGCTCAGAGAAAGGATCATTTCCTGAAAAACTCAGGGAATCAAAATCTGTTACCACCTTATCTATAGGATTTAAAGATTCATCGGCGGTCTCAATATCTAATAAAGATCTTTCTGGCCAGGATTGCAACTTTTTAATCACATTTGCAATAAAGGAGCCTCTACCATCTGGCTCGTCATCTGATAAATCATTCAGCTTATTAATCGCCTCTATAAATTGCACGCCATGAATAATATAATTTTCCCGTTCTTGCCTATCGTGAAACATATAACTAGAACTTTGCAACTTATCCCCAACCTGGTTCACCAGTTGACTGATTGCTTTAAATTTTACGGATTTTTTAGTCAATAAGTCCATTAAAATGATTTGTGCTGCTTGAGCATTTTTCTTGACTAAAGCATTATGCTTGTCGGAAACAGATATCAAAGCATTTTCAGGATTTCTCACCTGAATATTGATAAAACGACCTTGTTGATTAAAATAAACATGTACTTTAATGTATTCTTCTTTGTGTAAATGTTTATATTTTTCAGTATAATGCGCATACGTATAACCATTCATGCCTTGGAAAGTCGTTTCTTTAGAATAAGTGTCATCAATCGTTAAATGCCTATCTACACATTCAAATTCTTCTGTTAAAAATAGATTGTATGCTTCAGAATCCTGAATGGCGATCAAAAAGGCATTTCTATCTTCTTTTTATAAGCGAGTAATAACATAACTTTTAGCCAGTTTTGCATATTCTTTGCTGAGATAACGATATAAACTGCTATATTTTCGCGAAATACTCGAGGTATGACTAGAAGTAGTATGAGATAACTGGGTTTCTAGAGCTTCAAGCGGCTTTGCCATGGTGATAACCTCGCAAAATATTTAAGTGAATTTATTATGTATAAAATAATTATTTTCTTAGTCAACATATTAACATATAAAAAATCAAATGAATACTGGGCGAGCAATCTGGTTTACTTGTAATTGCACATTTATTGGATGCCAACTGCGGTCTAAAACCTCTTCAGTTAAAAAGAGGTTTTTAAGAAAATAAAAACGGAATGGCTAGTCCTTATTTAACAACCGTTAAATGAGAGCGATCGCCCGCACGCTTGCCTTTGCTAGGCGTTGATGCTTTGTCTGTTTCATTAGGCTCTACAGAAGCCGGCGGTGGGACTGGAGGTTCGTTATCTTCTTCCGCAAAAACCATGCCCCTGCCGTTTTCTTTGGCATAAATCGCCAAAACTGCTGCCACAGGCGCATAGATTTTTCGTACTTGACCGCCAAAACGTGCTTGGAATTCAATGGCCTTATCGCCCAACTTTAACCCTTGAACTGCCGTAATCGCAATATTCAATACAATTTGCCCACCCTCGATATATTCGGTTGGCACTTCGACGGCGACATATCCTGCATTCACAACGATATGGGGTGTGCAGTCGTTATCAACTATCCAATCATAAAAGGCTCGAATTAAATAAGGGCGTGTTGATGTCATTTTTATGCTCTCTATCTTGGCATTGCAAGTTCTGTTTCAGTTAAACTAACTAAAAAAGATCCACGTGTAAACAATCGTTCCGCATAGACTAACACGGATTTTGCCTGAGGCGGTAATACTACCCCTAGCAAAGGCAAGCGCCATAATAAGGGCGCCAGACAACAGTCTATCAATGAAAATTCTTCACTTAAAAAATAGGGAGAATCTGCAAAAGCCGGTGCAATGCTTGTAATACTATCTTTTAACTCTTTTTGAATTTCAAGGATCTGTGCTGATTTTGGTTCCATTTTTTGTAAGAATAAAATCTTGTCCATCAAAGAATACCAATCTCGATTAAAGCGATAGATTAATAAACGACTGCGCGCACGCTCAGCAGGTGAAACGGGCAATAAGGACGGGTGCGGAAAACGTTCATCTAAATATTCCATGATGAGTTCGGATTGGTACAACACAAGCTCTCTATCAATCAACAAAGGGGCTGTCCCATAGGGATTTAACTGATTAAGCTCTTCTTTGGCTTTGCTGATTTTATCGATATCCAAAATATCCAGGGTGGCTTCTTTTTCCGCGACGACCATTCTAACCCGATGGCTATAGGGATCACTGGCACCCGAATAAAGTGTCATCCCCGATCGTTTGCTAGGGGCTATAGACATAGACATTGACTTCTCTTAAGGCTATTAATGAACATCTTTCCAATATTCTCGTTTTAACAAATAGGCAAATACAAAAAAGATCGCCAAAAATAGCAACACCCATATGCCGAGTTGCTTTCGGGTTTGTTGAATAGGTTCGCCCGCATACTGAAGAAAATTCACAATATCCAATATGGCGCCATCAAATTTTTCTTTACCCTCTTTTTCAGCATACAGTCGTGACCGTAAATTAAAAAGTACATCGGGCATCGCAACATCTGGGAATACGGTGTTATTTACCCCCCATGGCTTTTTAGCATCAAGATAAAAGGATCGTAAATACGTATATAACCAGTCTGCCCCTCTAGAACGTGCCACCAGAGATAAATCCGGTGGGGCTATTCCAAACCAGGCCTCACCTTCCGCTTTGTTCATAGCAGTTTGTATCGTATCCGTTATTTTTCCACCGTTAAATATGAGATTATCTTTAATCACTTGTTCCAATATTTGGCCTTTAGCATCGACAATACCGATATCTTTTGCCATCGTACTGTAGCGAATATATTTAAGGCTATGACAACCCGAACACATATTCATAAATAGTTTAGCGCCACGTTGCAAAGAGGGCAGATCAGTTAAGTCGATAGGCGCTTTATCTAAAGGGATCTCCCCTTCCTCTGCAATTGCAAAGCCTGTGCCCCCAAGTATGGGCAAGATAAGAAAAAGTAAACTCAAAAATATTTTGGGTTTTATCATGCCCGACTCAGTCTGTCGGGCACAGGTTTATCTTTATCGAAAGTCGTATAAATAGGCATAAGCAGAAAGAACGAAAAATAAACGAGGGTTCCAATTCTTGCCATTAAAAGCAAAACAGGCGTAGGGGGATGTGAACCCAAATAGCCCAAAGTTATAAAGCAGATCACAAATAACGTTAGGGCAGTTTTATAATATATTCCGCGATATCGAATCGATTTCACGGGGCTTCGATCTAACCAAGGCAACAAAAACCATACCCCAATAGAAGCACCCATCATGATAACGCCCATCAGCTTATTCGGGATTGCGCGTAGAATTGCATAATACGGTGTCATATACCAGACAGGCGCAATATGCGAGGGTGTTTTTAAAGGATCGGCAGGTTCAAAATTTGGATATTCTAAAAAATGCCCCCACATCTCCGGCGCAAAAAATACCACCGAACAAAAAATAAATAAAAATGCGGCTAAGCCCATTAGATCTTTGACTGTGTAATATGGGTGAAAGGGGATCCCATCTAAAGGAATGCCATCTGCATTCGTCTGTTTTTTTATTTCAACGCCATCCGGATTATTCGATCCGACTTCATGCAATGCCAATATATGAAAGGCAACCAGTCCGATAAAAGCAAGGGGAACTGCAATCACATGCAAAGAAAAAAAGCGGTTTAAAGTAACGCCGGTGACATTATAATCCCCGCGGATCCATTCAACTAAGCTATCGCCAATGAAAGGAATTGCCCCGAAAAGAGAGGTAATGACTTGCGCCCCCCAAAATGACATATTGCCCCAGGGTAATAGGTATCCTAAAAAGGCTTCCGCCATTAAGCATAGAAAAATAAACATACCGAGCAGCCATACCAATTCTCTAGGCTTTTTATAAGAACCATACAGCATGCCCCGAAACATATGCAGATAAACGACAATAAAGAAAAAAGATGCCCCGGTCGAATGTAAATACCGGAGTAGCCATCCCCAAGGCACTTCTCGCATAATATATTCGATGGAATCAAAAGCACCTTCCGCAGTCGGCGTATAATTCATCGTTAACCAAATACCCGTAATAATTTGATTTGCTAAGACAAATAGTGCAAGTGAGCCAAAGTAGTACCAAAAATTAAAATTTTTAGGGGCATAATAACGCGCTAAATGATCGTTCCATAATTTGGTTAACGGAAAGCGCGCATCCACCCACCCTATCACTGATTTGATAACCATTTGCATTATGCCACCCCTGCCGGACTATCGTCCCCAATCACCAACAAAGTATCGCTGACAAATTTATAGGGGGGAACCGGTAAATTTAAAGGGGCGGGTACGCCCTTATAAACACGTCCGGCCATATCATATTTGGAACCATGACAAGGACAAAAAAATCCCCCTTCCCATCCTGCCTCTACGGAGCCAATCACAGGTTTGTATAAAGGAACACAGCCTAAATGCGTACAGATGCCGACCAATACTAAAAAATCCGGTTTAATAGAACGGTGTACGTTACCGGCATAATTAGGTTGTTCGGATTCTTTGGATAAAGGATCGCGCAATTGTGAAGTCAATGTATTCAAGCCCGCCAGCTCTTCAGGGGTACGGTACACAATAAAAACCGGTTGGCCACGCCAAGCAACGGTGATTTTTTGCCCAGGCTCAATTTTGCTAATATCGATTTCCACCGGTGCCCCTAGAGCACGTGTTTTGATACTGGGTGCCCACGACGCCAAAAATGGAAAAGCAACACATGCAGCGCCGATCCCCCCAATCACAGAGGCCGTGGCTGTTAAAAACCGTCGTCGCCCTGTATCCGTTCCATCGGCATTCATGAACATTATCTCCTTACACCAGTATTTTCTGCTAGGTCTTCTGAACGGTATTACACAAAATCAATGTGATCCTACCAGAAGTTTTTAGGATCTGCATAGGATAAAAAAGCAGTTTAGCCATGCTTTCAAACGAAAAATGCTTTACAAATCTAATGCCCTAAACAAAAAAAAAGGCCTTTGATAACAAAGGCCTTTTTTGTCTTAACCCAATCCCAAAACGCTTAACGTTTAGAGTATTGAGGTCTTTTACGAGCTTTATGAAGCCCAATTTTCTTACGTTCAACCGCACGCGCATCGCGTGTGACAAAGCCTGCTCTACGCAAAATTCTTCTAAAGCTGTTGTCATCCGTAGTGCTGGTGGTTGTTTCCGCTTCGCCTTCTGCTGCCGAAGCCGCTTTAGGAGGATTAATACCTTCATCATATTGGATTAATGCACGGGTAATACCATGTCGAATGGCGCCGGCTTGACCCATAATACCACCGCCTTTAACGGTAACCATTACATCAAACTTTTCTTCCAAATCGATCAGAACCAATGGTTGGCGAACCACCATACGGGCTGTTTTTCGACCGAAATACTCATCTAAATTTTGATTATTTACGATGATGTTGCCAGTTCCAGGCCTTAAGAAAACACGAGCTGTACATGTCTTGCGACGGCCAGTTCCATAACATTGACGTTTTTTTGTAGCGGTTGTCGTTCTTGCCATATTATTACCTAGTTAAATTTCCAAAATTTGGGGTTGTTGAGCACTATGAGGATGTTCGCTCGTTCCATAAACCTTAAGCTTACGAAGCATAGCCCTTCCTAAAGCACCTTTAGGAAGCATACCCTTAACTGCCAACTCAATGACACGATCAGGTTTACGTGCGACCAATTTATCAAAGGTCTCACTCTTTAACCCGCCGGGATAACTACTGTGATGATAATATACTTTATCGGTTTTTTTACGGCCTGTAACTTCTACAGCACCCGCATTAATCACGACGATATAATCGCCGGTATCGATATGTGGCGTATATTCTGCTTTATGTTTACCGCGTAAACGCCGAGCAATTTCGGTAGCCATACGGCCTAAGATTTTGCCTTTAGCGTCTATTAAGAACCAGCCTTGCTGGACTTCTGCTGTTTTAGCACTGAATGTTTTCATTAACCATGGCCCCCAGTTAGAGCATCAAATTATATTTCCTAACTATTCTTGTAGTCAGGGTAATAAGCTCAAAGAATTAAGCATGTTACAAAACAATAAACGAAAATACAAGCGCTAATGTCGTTTAAGTAAATGCGGCCCTACAAATGGGCTTTTCATTATTCAACCGGCTATCACAATTCGAGTGGGAAAAGGTTTAGCCTGCAAGCCGGCATATTTTCGCATCATTTTCCGAATAATACAAAAGCTGCCTGCCAATAAGCTGCTTATCCCCATAATCCAAGTTAATGAACTTACAGGATGTTCGACAATATTCGCACTTTGATAAAATAACACCGCTACGCTATAAGCAATGCCCGTTGTCCATAGCACCGAAAATGCCGCCCAGGAGCGATTGAGTTCTTTAGCAATCGTTGCCACGACCGAAATGCACGGAAAATATAATAATATAAACAATAAATATGAGAAAGCGGATGTCCGGTTGCCAAACTGTTTAACCATAGTCCCTAAAACACCTTCATTGAATTGTTGCTCAGAGACACTTGCCAATAAAGGATGTTGAGCCGCATCAATTAACTGCGACCAATTATGAGAAATGCTTTGAATCGCTTGTTGTAAAGTTGCAGGGCTTTCGTGCATTGGGTATTGTTCTTGTGAGTAAAATGCGTTCAATGTTCCAACAACCACTTCTTTTGCTAAAACACCTGTTAATAGCCCGACGGTTGCCGGCCAATTATCTTTTTGAATGCCCATGGGTGAAAATAAAGGCGTAAGATTTTGTCCAACGCTGGTTAACCAATGAACGTTTTCTGTTTTATGTTGCACAGCACCGAGCAATGCAATGATCATACATAAAGGTACAATCAACAATCCGGCTTTAAGCAAAAAATGTTTCAAGCGATAGTAGGTGGTTTTCAATAAAGTTTGAAGGCTAGGCCAACGATAGGGCGGTAATTCAATCATTAAAACCGAGCTAGACCCTTGTAAAAGGGTGGTACGCAATACAAATCCGGTTAATAACGCAACCGCTATCCCAATTAAATACAGGGCAAAAATAATATTTTGGCCACCCTGCGGAAAAAATGCCGACACAAATAAGGCATAAATAGCAAGCCTTGCGCCACAAGACATAAAGGGGCTCATTAAAATCGTTAAAATTCGCTCACGATAGTTTTCTAACGTTCTAGTCGCCATGACGGCTGGCACATTGCAACCAAATCCAATAATCATCGGCACAAAAGATTTTCCCGGCAGCCCTACCCATTGCATGATTTTATCCATGACAAAGGCTGCCCGTGCCATATACCCTGAGGCTTCTAAAAGTGCTAATGCAAAAAACATACCGGTAATCACCGGAATAAAACTTACGGTGGTATTGATGCCTTGTCCAAAGCCTAAGGCCATTCCATTGACCAGCCAGTTAGGGGCTTGGCAGGCTTCTAACCAGACTTTTAAGCCATCGATAAAAATAGCCCTAGAGGCAATATCAAAAAAATCCTGAAATACCCCTGCTAAATGAATAGCAAATACAAAAACCAAATACATGGAAATTAAAAATATGGGGATCCCTAAAAATCGATTAAGAACAATTTTATCTATTTTTTCAGTCCAGCTAGGCTGCCCAATATGAACGCTATCTTGAGATACCGCCGCAAGCGTTATGGTATGGATAACCGCATAACGTGCTTTGGCAATAGCCACTGCTGCATTTTCGGAAAAATTTGTGCAGGATAAAGGCAAAAATGGACAGGGTTTTAACAGACTGGGATCATTTTGGATGCGAATAATTTCCGCTTTTAATTCTACAACACCCTCCCCTTTCAACGCGGCCAATGCAATAATAGGGCATCCTAAATCTTTGGCAAGTATGGCTAAATCAATTTTTATTCCTTGCGCCGCGGCTGCATCCATCATATTTAAGGCAATCACAACAGGCAGGCCGCGTTCTAATAATTGAAGGGTTAGATATAAATGGCGTTTTAACGTCGTGGCATCGATGACATTAATGATCAGATCTGCTTTTTTCGAGGCAAGATATTCAGCAGTGATTTGTTCGTCTATCGCATTTGTAGCGGAAAAAGAATACTGATAACAACCTGGCAAATCAACCACCTGAACATGAATGCCCGCTTGCGTAAAGCCTCCCTGTGTTTGTTCAACAGTTACCCCACTCCAATTGCCGACTTCTGCTTGTTTACCAGTTAAACAATTAAACAAAGTGGTTTTTCCACAATTCGGATTACCCACCAATGCAATATTCATGGATATCATTTAATCCTTCTTAATAGGCTCTAGTCGTAATACCTCGCCCTCTTTTTTCCGAATACAAAGAGAAAAATTATGAAATTTTATTTCGATAGGATCCCCTAAAGGGGCTACGCGTCTAACCATGAATTCGGTATCCGGCACCAATCCCATTGCTAATAAACGCTCTATATAGGCTGGGTTACCTGGGTTAAAGCCTAAGACTCTAGCGGTATCGCCCACGTGTAAATCGGCTAGGTGAATGTGCATGTTTATACCTTAAGCGGCCTTTATAGCCTATAATTTTTTCGTCAATCTAAATGAGAATCAATATCATTATTGATTAATCGTGGTTAAGCGTCAACCCTCGTTTTAAAGGTGGGCGTTTAAACCTGATTTTTAAGGCCGCGGCCTCTGGCCTGCTGATAGCGGATAATTTGTTTAACTTAATAAGACTAAATGTTTTCGGTGTAAAGTCAAAAATAATCGCCTATTGAAGGTGAAAATGATTTAAGCAGAGTTCGTGAATATATCATTGGATCAGGGGGCATTTGCGCAAAAATAGAGTGAATAATTTTGAAACCCGGTAAGCTTGTTCATGCAACATCTGTAGGGGCGGACAGCCTGTGTCCGCCCGGGCAATAGAAACATGACTACCTTGCCCTCTAAGCATGAAGATCGCCTCGCTAATCTCTAGAAAGGGACAAATTTCATTCGGAATCGAAAGTCGGGGTTATAAACTGCTGCACCTCTGTCCTCAATTCGTTTAAACAACCATGAAAAAAATGCGTTGCATTCGGTAAAATCTTAAGCGCTCTAATTTCCCTATCATTGTTCTTCGCCTGTTTTTGCGGTTGATGGCGTTCTAGTAATATTTGATACCAAGCATTTATTTGATCCAGCGGGATCAATTCATCTTTTCCGCCGTGAATAATTAACCATGGGCAGTGGATAGCTAAGGGTAAAAAATCAAATAGATGAATAGCCGGTGCAATACTTAAGAGTCCTGCGACGTCCGGCATTTCACTCGCCACTTTTGCTGCAATAAAAGCACCAAAGGAAAAACCCGCCAACCATATTTTTGCGCTGGGTGCTTTTTCACGCACCATCTTTACTAGGATTTTTAGATCTTCTACTTCACCTATCCCCTCGCTAAAATTGCCTGCACTTTCCCCTACCCCCCTAAAATTAAAGCGCACAGTCGCAAATGCTTGCAACTGCCAAGTCCGTATAACCGTTGTCACGACTTTATTTTGCATTGTGCCCTGATGCAGCGGATGGGGATGGCACATGATCCCAATATCCTTCATCGAAAGCCCATTCTCTAAACCCGAAATCATCGTTTCTAGGTTTCCTGCCGGACCTTGAATCATCACTTTTTGTTCAGCCGCCGTATTTTCCAAGTATACACCTAATTAAATGAATGTGACCTATAGCGAAACAATTACAATTGGAGCTTCATTTAAACTAAACTCCGGTATATATACCAAAAAGAAACCATAATATATGCATATGATTGACAAACCCGAATCAAAAATCGTTATAGAAGGCATCACCGAAGATGGAAAGGAGTTCAGGCCCAGCGACTGGGCGGAGCGTGTCAGTGGCTCCTTATCGACTTTTCGCAACCATCGGATTTATTATTCTCCCTTACTGCGCCCGTCGGTACAAAACGAAAATACGTGTGTGGTTTTAGATAAGGCCTTACAGACGTCAAACCCTGCCCTCTATCAACATATCTTAGAATTTGCCAGACAAAACAAATTAAAAATTTGTGGTGAAGAAACGCCAAAAACAGAAGAAAATGAAAAAGATCTTTAAGACTTTTTTGTGTATTCAGATCCCACAGGTTCAGTCAGGGTATCGGCCACGAATGAACGGGTTGTTACCACTTTCGGCCGAATCGGCGTTAATGGAATAACCTGCTTACAAGCAATCAATACATAGCCTCCGCCTAAAAATGGCCAGCAAAGGCTTCCCAACTTTTCTAACCATTTTAGGCGCTGCCAAACACCTATATTCATAATTGGCGGTCGGAAACAATGGGATTGCAGGGTTATCACTTCAAACCCCAATAATGCCAACCAATCTTTTAAGCGTACGATAGAAATAGAGCGCCCATCCCAGGGTACGCGTTTGATATAACGCATCACTAAACGCCACAGCCCCCATAAACTCCAAGGATTAAAATGCGTAATAATGATATGCCCTTTTGGGATCAACACTCTGAAGGTTTCTCGTAAAACTTCGTGCGGATTATTGATGAATTCTAAACAATGTGCCAAATAAATGACATCTATGCTATCGGATAGCAACGGTAATTTATCTTGACGAGATCGAATAGGGCTGCTGTTGGGATGAAAGCAAGTGTGGGGATGGATCCAAATCCGATGGTGAATAGGGCTGTCAATCACGCATTGAATAAATTGTGGCTCCCCCAATAATAAAAAGTGATAGCCAAAAAATGAAGAGAGGCACTTTTTAACTATGGTAGCTTCCGACTGCAAAAACCATTGCCCAAGGGGCGTATCCCACCATGCACGGATATCTTTCCAATGCTTTAAAATATTTAGCATACTTACTTTTCCTAGGGCAAGATAATGTAAACTGTTCGTGAGTAGCATAGCAGGCTGGACCAAATAATTCGAATAGGTTCTCTGTTTGGCAGCCTTTTGATAAAAATTAAGCCAAGATTACAATTTGCCGTAATCTAATCTTGGAGTTGAACAAACTATTCCAAATAGATTTTTGCTTATTTTGGAGTATCGTTTTTTTTTTATCCTTCATGCTCTTTGCAATAGCTTCGAACCGAAGCGCTTGACGTTGCTATGGCGTTTGAGTATAGACTGGGCTGCTTGCTGCTTGTAAGCTGTTGTTTGCAGGTGCCGCTGCTACAGAAGAAGCTGATGCACGACTGAATAGTAAAGCGCTTCTTCTCTCCTCATCTGTTGCTAATGGCTTTATTCTTTGAAAACTCAAGGCAGTACTAATGCTGGCAGCTGCCTGCATAGTTGGCTCCAGCTTTTTCATCATTTTTTCCCAATAAGTTGAAGCGGTGCTAGCATAGCATGCACGTCAGAATGGCTACTCAATTCAGATAAACTGTTTAAAACTCTTCTTGAAGACAGTAAGATTTCTTTAGGCGTCCTTTGAATACGGCTACCAGGAGGTGAAATGTATCCTAAGTAAGATCCCCCGCTTCCCCAAGCAAATACTCGAGCTCGGCCTTCGAGATCTTTACCGATTGCAAGAGTATCATCAAATTCGAATACTAATTTTATCTGTGTAATGTTAACAGGAAATCTCAACAAGGTAGGCGTGTTTCTATCCTCTCTATTGGTCTCCAAGCCAAGTTGACCACACCTATTAACCCCGCAGGCATAAACTTGGGTTGCGCCTGTACCATCCCTGCCGAGTGCAAAAGTATGACTAGGATTGATCACTAGTTTTTCCAACTTAAAACCGGCAGGAAACCTCAATAATGTAGGGGTATTTCTATCACCGACACTCCATAGGCCAAAATACGAACTCCCTAGCCCAAGCTGACCGCAACTATTACTCCCCCAGACATAAACTTGAGTTGCGCCTGTGCCATCTGTGCCGAGCGCAAAAACGCTACACTTCTCGTTCATTAGTTTTTCCAGCTTAAAACCGGCAGGAAACCTCAATAATGTAGGGATATTTGTGTTATGCGCATGCCCTCTTGTTCGTGTTTGAGGATATAGCTGAGATTATCAATACATATTGAAATTAAAAACAAGATAATATTTTTAACCCTGAGATAAGGCAAAAAAACGCTTAAAATCCATTCAAATTAAATTGCAGCAGATAAAAGGGCATTCAATTTTAAAGTTCACAAGAAATAAAGCCGCGCACAATCATTGTGCACGGCTTTATCTTTATTCAACGTCTATTCAACAACCTACAAAGATTATTTCCTTACAGGTATTCTATCAATATCTGTAGACTCTTTGATAACTTCAAAATAAACTTTTCCGCCTAATTCACGGCAATGTTTTCCTGTGGTGGACTTAACATATTTGCCATTTTTAAGACAAATATATCTTTCACGCCAAACATCTTTATCAATTTCATAAGAACCATTTCGGTATTTATCGACTTCAGTATGTCTTGCTTCTGCCCAATTTTTACCACTGCGATAAGAAGAAGATTCTGAAATGCGTTCTGCACAGCCTAAAGATGAGCAAACCAATGCTACACCCATTGAAACTAAAGACAATTGTTTGATAATAGAGCTTTTCATCAACTTTACCTCACTAAAATTACACAATTTTAAATTTAAAATTTTCGCTTAACACTATAAACATAGTTTCTGATCAGTGGGTTTGTCAAACTGACAACTGTTTGACGCAAGACACCTTAAGATTTTTTTGTTCTAGATAATCAATTATAAAATTTCCTACGGAAATGCCATGATTCAAAAATGTAGGTTTATTTAAAAAAATAGTTTCTATCTCTAGACCTATACGTGGACATACCCAATGCCAGCTATGTCAGCAATTTGGTAAAAGCTGATCTTATAGCGGGTTGACGCGCCTTGCTTATCCACGTATGTTAACTTTTATAAATATTACTCTATGTACAGTGTTTTTAATTTTAAGGGGCGGTTTTTGACAAAATCAGATAAATTTAATATAAATTTCAATAAGTTAAGATTTATGTTTCTAAGATTTTATCCGGCAAAAATCCTCAAAAATCAGAGGTTATTCAAATGAATAATGTTAACACTACCCCTTATCCCACGATAAAAGCATTTAGTCTGGCTATTACACTGTTAAGTCTTTGCGCTTGTGAACAACACGTGCCGCTGTCCACGCTGCAAAGCCCTTCAGCTTCTCTTCGCCCTATCCACAGAAAGGCCGCTTCCAGCCACAAACATGTCTGGGGTAGGATTGGCGAAAGCGCTAAAATGAGCGCAAAAGAAACCCATAGCGAAGGCCACAAACATGTCCAAAAATATGTCAAAAAATTTAGCCAAGAAGAAAAAAGCTTAACCAAAATGGGATCGCAAGCAACCCCATATTTATATTATATTGTTGAACAACTTGAAAAGCGGAATATGCCCACTGAACTTGCTTTACTGCCAATGGTAGAAAGCGCCTTTCAACCCCAAGCAACCTCACATCAAGGCGCTGCTGGGTTATGGCAATTTATTCCCAGTACCGGCAGAAATTATGGCTTAAAACAAGACGAATGGTACGATGGAAGGCGCGATATCAAGGCCTCTACGCAAGCCGCACTCAACTATCTGTCTTTTTTACACAAAGAATTTGATAATAACTGGATCCTCGCCCTAGCTGCCTATAATGCAGGGGAAGGCACCATTCATAAGGCCATTAAACAAAATAAGCTTGCCGGAAAACCCATTACCTTTTGGGATCTCAAACTTCCTAAAGAAACACGTGAATATATCCCACGCTTTTTAGCCTTAGCAGAAATTATTAAAAATCCCGAAAAGCATGCCATTTCAATGCCGCACATTGCCAACAAGCCTTATTTTATGCAAGTAAACCCAGGGACCCCCCTAAACTTCCATCAGGCTGCCAAATTAGCCGATATCAATATTCATGAGCTAAAACGGCTTAATCCTGGCTATAGGCGCGCAAGCACACATCCTAAAGGCCCTCAAGGTATATTACTCCCTGTTGCCAATGTCGAAAGATTTGAATACAATCTAGCAAAAAAACGCTAGGACATCATTGTGCAGCCAGTCTCTGAACCCATTCAGGTTTTTCGATCAAAAATTGAAAAGAAACTTTTGCATTGCACCGGCAAAGCAGTAGCCGATTATAATCTTATACAAGCCGGAGATAGAGTGATGGTATGTCTTTCCGGTGGAAAAGACTCTTTTACTTTATTATCCATTTTAAAACTTCTCAGGCAGCGCTCCGGCAATAAATTTGAAATTTTTTCGTTTACCCTTGATCAGGCACAACCGGGCTGGGACGACAATGCCTTAAGAGATTTTTTAAAAAAAGAAGGCATTCAACACGAAATTTTGACCCGTGACACTTACTCCATTGTTAAAGAAAAAATTCCAGAAGGCCAAACCTATTGTTCACTATGTTCCCGTTTAAGACGCGGCATTATTTATCGCTATGCAGAAGAACATGGATTTAATAAAATCGCCTTAGGCCATCATAGAGATGATCTCATTCGAACTTTGTTAATGTCTATTATGTACAATGGGGAAATTCGCTCCATGCCGCCTAAGCTTTTAAGCGACAACAAAAAGCATATATTAATAAGACCCTTAGTGCTTTGACAAGAAAAAGACATTATTGCCTATGCAACTGAGCGAAAATATCCCATCATTCCCTGTAATTTGTGTGGGGCACAAGAAAATCTTGCCCGCGTCAGAATTAAAAACCTTATCCATTCGCTGGAAGCAGAAAACCCTAAGATCCCCAGCAATATGTTGGCAGCGTTACAAAGCATAAAGCCGAGCCAGCTGATGGATCAGCATCTTTGGAACTTTAAGGGTTTAGAAGAACAAAAAGAATAGCATTTATGCACTGCTGATCTTTTTCGGTTCTTTTGCCATTAATAAATAAACCGCCGGCAATACAAATAAAGTAAATACGGTTCCTATGGATAGCCCAGAAGCAATGACAACCCCAATATTAAACCGGCTCGCAGCCCCCGCACCGGTTGCTGTCACTAAAGGCACAACCCCTAATACCATTGCAGCAGTTGTCATTAATATGGGTCGCAATCGAGTCCCTGCAGCTATTTCAATGGCTTGTCTTTTGCTTTTCCCTTCCTTTAGGAGATCATTGGCAAACTGTACAATTAAAATGCCATGTTTACTAATTAACCCAATGAGGGTAACTAAACCTACCTCCGTATAAATATTCAAGGTTATTCCACCTACGCCTAAGCAAATAAAAATCATTGCGCCACAAATGGACATTGGTACACTAATTAAAACAATGATCGGATCGATAAAGCTTTCAAACTGTGCCGCCAATGCAAGGAAAATTATCACTAAAGCAAAAAAGAAGGTTAGCATGAGTGCACTGCCTTCTTGTTCATATTGTCTAGATTGACCGGCAAAATCAATGGTATATCCTTCTGGTAAGACATCCGCTGCTAGGTTTTTCATCGTCATTAATGCTTCGCCTAATGTAATCCCAGGAAATGCCACCCCGGATATCGTCACAGAATTTAATTGTTGAAAATGATGCAACGCTTCAGGAACCACTTGTGTGTGTATGCGTGCAACACTGGATAACGGCACGGGGATCCCATTTTGATTGGCAATCGAATAATCTAACAATTGATGATAATTTAAGCGTGCCGAACGCATAAGCTGCGGAACAACCGTGTAAGATCGATCTGCAAGGCTAAAGTAATTGATATAGCCACCACTTAATGAATAAGCCAACGTGCTCCCAATATCTTTCATTGTTAAGCCTAATTCAGCAATTTTATCGCGATCAAACTCAATCGACACTTGGGGTTTATCAATTTTAAGATCGGTATCCAGATAGACAAATTTCCCGCTGGCTTTCACTTTGGTCAGTAGCCGTTCGGAAACTTCATTTAATTTAGCATAAGGATCTGTGGTGCCCATCACAAACTGTACCGGTAATCCCCCCCCATTTCCCGGCAAGGAAGAAGGCTGAAAAACAACCATTTTTGCGCCTGCGATATTGGCAAGTTCTTGTTGTAAATGGGGCTGAATCGTATGCGTCGTCCTGGAACGATCTTGCCAAGGTTTTAAGACCATTCCAGCAATACCGGTATTGGGTCCACCTATCCCATCGAGTTGAAATGCGTGTTGCATCTCCGAAAATTTAGAAAAAATCTTGTACACTTCTTTTGAATATTGCTGGGTTTGCCTTAATGTAGCATTGGCCGGTGCCGTTAAAAAAGAAATAATAACGCCTTGATCTTCTTGAGGTGCCAGCTCAGAACGCGATGTCTTATACAAAAATACAATACTGAGAATAATAATTAAAGCAAAAACTGCCATAACAGGTAGCATCTCTAAACATTTCTGCAAAGCTTTTTCATAAGCTATGCGTAATTTTTCAAATTTATCATCAATAAAAGTAATCAATGCATTTTTGTCTTCTGCATCCTGCTGTTCTTTCATGAATCTTGCACACATCATCGGAGACAAAGTCAGCGCTAAGATGGCAGAGACGCCAACCGCACCTGCCAAGGTAAAGGCAAATTCCGTAAACAGAGTGCCTGTTAGCCCGCCCATAAATCCAATGGGGACATAAACGGCAATTAATACTACCGATATTGCAATAATAGGCCCAGCCAATTCACGTGCGCCTAATAACGCTGCGTCTTTTGCTTTCATCCCTTGTTCCATATGTCGATGGATATTTTCGACAATAATAATGGCATCATCCACCACTAAGCCAATGGCCAATACCAAAGCCAACAATGTGAGCAGATTAATCGAATAGCCAAACAGTAACATAATGAAAAATGCACCAATTAAGGAAAGAGGGATCACAATTACAGGAATTGCCACCGAACGCATATTGCCTAAGAATAAAAAGATCACCAAGGTCACAATAAATAAGGCTTCGCCTAATGCCGTTTCTACTTCATGAATGGAGCTTTGGACAAACTGACTGGCATCATGCACAATTTCCCCACTTAACCCTTGTGGTAATTGTTGCTGCAAGGAAGGAAATAATTTTCGAACATTTTCAATCACTGTGAGTAAATTGGCGTTTGAAGCCACTTCTATTCCAATATAAATGGCATCTTGGCCATCAAATCGAACGGCGGTATTGTAGTTGTTTGCACCCAATGTGACTTTCGCGACGTCTTCTAACCGAACAAAGGCCCCATGACTCGATCGAATCACTAGTTTTTTAAATTCATCGACCGTATGGAGTCCCGTATCTGCCCGAATATTGATGCTAATGTTATCTCCTTCTGTTTGACCGGCAGCAGCAATAAAATTATTGGCAGCCAATACAGTGGCAACATCGGTAGCGGTTATGGCATACGCTGAAAGCTTTTTCGGATCAAGCCAGATGCGCATGGAAAATTGGCGCCCCCCTAAAATTTCTGCTTGTTGTACCCCTTCCACTGCTTGCAATTTAGGCTGCACCACTCGAATCAAATAATCGGTAATCTTGTTCGCGGGTAATTCTTTGCTGTAAAAACCGAGATACATTGCATGGATAGAATCCCCCATTGATATGGTTAATACCGGCTGCTGCGCTTCCTTAGGTAAACGATTCACGATAGCATTTACTTTGGTATTGATTTCAGTGAGTGCGGCATTCGGATCATAATTTAAGCGTAAGACAGCTTGAACGGTACTTATACTATCAGTACTGGAAGAAGTCAGATAATCAATGCCATTCGCCTCTGCAATAGAATTTTCCAAAGGGGTTGTGATAAACCCTGCAACCAGTTCTGCGTCGGCCCCCATATAGGCAGTTGAAACGGTAATAACGGCATTTTGTACATACGGGTATTGCCGAACCGATAATAGTTCGACTGAACGCAGGCCTAATACTAAAATAAGAAGACTTAAAACCGTCGCTAAAACGGGCTTTTGAATAAAGATATCGGTAAACTTCATAATGATATTGACCTATTCATCAATGGGCTCGGGATCGGGATTATTGGCCGGTAATACTGAATTATTAATCACGACTTCATCGCCATTTTTTAATTTTAGCTGACCACTGGTCACAATCTGCTGATTTTTTTCTATCCCCGATACTATAGCCACTTGATCGCCTCTTTTATCCCCGACGGTGACGAAAGTTTGGTGGGCCACGAGAATTGGCTCATTTTTAGCATTTCGCGCTTTTTCCGTAACCACATAAACGATTTCGCCATACGGATTATAACTAATTGCGGTTTGCGGGAGTGTCAAATAGTGTTTTGGCGTATCCACATGCATTTCAACCGATACAAACATACCGGGCAACAATTTTTTTTCAGGATTAGACAGTGTTGCTTGAACATGAACCGTCCGGGTAACAACGTTTACTTTGGGATCAATGGCATTGATCGATCCTTCAAAAACTTGATCAGGGTAGCTTTCTGTTTTGATGAGGATTTTTTTCCCCGGCTTAAGCTTGGCAAGCGATTGCTGTGGAATATAAAAATCAACGTAAATCGAGTCTAATGACTGCAAGGTCACCATTTTATCGCCAGCATTGACATACTGCCCTTCATTCACCGCTGCAATGCCAAGACGTCCACTAAAAGGCGCTACAATCGTTTTTTTGGCCAAATTAGCCGCCTGTGCATCGACTTCTGCGATCTTGCTTTTTAAATCCGCACTGCCTGCATCGAGCGCCGATTGACTGATCGCTTGTGTTTGGAATTGTGCTTTATCCCGACGATATGTCACCTCGGCAAGCTCGGCTTTGGCTTTTAATGCTTGTAAACTTGCCCTGTCTGCCTCTTGATTAAGCTCCACTAAAATATCCCCTACTTTTACTTCACTACCGGGAATAAACTGAACTTTTCGCACCAATCCTGCCGCTTCACTGGTCACATCAACGCCTTGGATCGCCGTTAAACTTCCTGAAGCCAGCAAAGTCGGCTGCCAAGAATCATAATCGGCAACTAATGTCGTCACGCTGACCGGTGGCTGAGCCTGACTAAAATATTGTTTCATCATAAAAAAAATAAATATTTTGTAGCCTACGATACAACCCAAAAAAGAACCGGTAATGATTAACATCATTGCCATTGGCTTTTTTAGCTTGGACTTAAAATCAATGCTTACCATTTATGTATCCTAATTTGGTGCCGACATGAATGCGTAGTCGTGTGTACGCTATAGATTTCCAGTATAGTTGTAAGTAGCTAACTTTCAAGAGACCTATTAGCTAAAGTCCTTGCTTGGCATGCAATAGCCTATTTGATGTATACTAAATGCTCATTTCTTAATCTGAGGAAATTTAATGATTACCCCTATTTCTCGATTATTCGTAACCTCCCTCTTATTCGTTATGTCTAGCCTCAGCGTGGCAGCCCCACAAACTTTACAAACAGATAAACTCATTCCTCGCGCCATGTTGTTTAGCGATCCCCAATTTACTCAAGTACGCATCAGTCCAAATGGCAAGCATTTATCTTATCTTGCCCCTCATCAAGGTGTCTTAAATGTTTGGGTGGGCGATCCCAAAATTCCAAACAGCATGCATCCCATTTCAGATAATCAAAAACGAGGAGTCGCCAGCTATTTTTGGGCCTATAATAATCGCGATATTTTATTTATCGATGATAATGAAGGCAATGAAAATTGGCGCATTTATAAAATTGACGTTCACACGCGTAAAAAAACTGTCTTGGCTTCATTGGATAACGTGCAGACGCGAATAGTGGCCACCAGCCGTCATCTTCCAAACGAAATTTTAATTGGTCTTAACCAGCGGCGTCCGGATTTTCATGATGTTTATCGACTTAATATCCGCACTGGGAAATTAACGTCTTTATACCAAAACAATTCATTTAGCAGTTTTATCTGCGATGAAAATTTAAATATTCGTTTTGGTGTGGAGTCTACCCCAGAAGGGGGCGCCATTGTCTATGCGTTAGCCAAAGATTTTTCAAAAACGGAATTTTTAAAAATTGGCCCTGATGATATTTTGACCACTGAAATTTTGGGTCTCAACAAAAATAATGATGCTATATACCTATTGGATAGCCGTGATCGCAATACTGCCGCGCTGACGATGCTGGATATTAAGACCCAAAAGAGTACCATTATTGGGGAAAACGATAAGGCGGATATCAGTAATGTTATGATTCATCCGGTTCAGTTGACGATTGAAGCCTATGCCAGCACGTATGAAAAAACAAAATGGACCGTCGTCGATAAATCGATCGCGAAAGATTGGGACTACCTCAATCAATTCGCCGAAGGTGAATGTAAAGTCATCGATCGAACGCTGAATGATAAAACCTGGTTAGTGGTCTATTTCAAAGATGACCGTTCCCCGCAATATTATTATTACGATCGCAGTACTCAAAAAGCTCATTTTCTATTTTCAGCCAAACCGGACTTGGATAAAGAAACCCTAACGCATATGCACCCTATCGTTATTCCCGCCAGGGATGGCTTATCTTTGGTAAGCTATTTATCCTTGCCCAAGGCCGTGCAGCAAAAAGACGGGCTGGCAAGTGCTCCTGTCCCACTGGTGTTATTTGTACACGGCGGCCCTCATGCAAGAGACGCGTGGGGATGTGATCCAGAACATCAATGGCTCACCAACCGTGGCTATGCCGTATTAAGCGTCAATTATCGAGGCTCTTCCGGCTTAGGCAAAAAATTTGCCAATGCCGGTAATGCTGAGTGGGCCGGAAAAATGCATGATGATTTACTCGATGCTGTTGAATGGGCTATACAGCATAAAATAACCCAGCGCGACACCGTTGCGATTATGGGCGGAAGCTATGGGGGATATGCAACCTTAGTGGGGCTGACCTTTTCCCCCACTGTATTTGCTTGTGGGATAGACATTGTCGGCCCAAGCAATTTAACCACCCTTCTGGCTTCTATCCCGCCCTATTGGAAATCTTTTTATGCAACGCTCAAAAATATGGTGGGGGGCGATCCTGAAACTGAAAGTGGACGAGCCTTTCTAGCCTCCCGATCGCCTATCAACTTTATTCAAAATATTACAAAGCCCTTGTTAATCGCACAGGGTGCCAATGATCCACGTGTCAAAGAAGCAGAATCGCAACAAATTGTAGATATGATGCATTCTAAACAAATCCCCGTGACTTATGCATTATATCCCGATGAAGGGCATGGATTTAGAAGACCCGAAAATCGACTCTCCTTTTATGCGATTGCAGAAGCATTTTTGGCCCAACACCTGAAAGGAAAATTTGAACCCATTCACAATGATTTCAAAAACGCCTCCGTACAATTTAAAGTCGGAAAAGAATTTATTACAGATTTACCAATGCCTTCGTCATAGAAAATAGACACGGGAATACCGAGTATTTAAGAGCTATAGTTATCTATGTAAACCTATTCATAGATAAACCATGACCCACCCTAAAAGAGGTGTAAAGGTGAGCTTCAAATATTCGGTATTCAATAGACGATCTTTTTTATGCTAAACCATATTATTATTTGTGGATTAGGCAATGTGGGTTTTAGAACCTTTGAATTATTAACACAAGCCAAACAAGAAATGGTGGTTATTTCCGACATTCTCCACGAGGAACTGCGCTGGCAAGTAGAAGAAGTTAGCGGTGTTTTTATTTTAGGGGATGCTAGAAATGAATATCTGCTTTTACAGGCAGGGATCAAAGACGCAAAGGCAATCCTGATTGTAACCGATGATGACAT
Source organism: bacterium (assembly GCA_027364575.1). Taxonomy (GTDB): domain Bacteria; phylum Pseudomonadota; class Gammaproteobacteria; order UBA6186; family Azoamicaceae; genus CADEGZ01. The sequence goes on along the minus strand of DAHXPC010000011.1, from coordinate 346 downwards.
GGTAAACGCAACTATTGCGATGAGTGCTAGACATTTCAATCCCAAGATTAAAATAGAGGTCATCTCAAAAATGCCTCAGTAATATTTTCATGCATGCCAGCATGACAAACCCAAGAAAATTACAGATTTTCCTTTCATATCTAACAACAATCCGCCGAAAATTATGCAACCATGCAAATAAGCGTTCCACTTTCCAACGACGCTTATATCTTCTTAATTGCCGCCCATCTTGCGTTTTACTAGCTTTGCGGTTCCTTTTATGTGGCGCTATCATAATAATCCCTTTTGTCTTTAGATCCTTATCTAATTTCTCACTATCGTAAGCCTTGTCTCCAATTAAGTATTT
>DAHXPC010000010.1 GCA_027364575.1 bacterium | reverse complement strand
TGGAATACGCTTTGGGCATATCGAGCTCCTTTCTGTAGTGAAGCACTCATTATACCTAAGCTCAATTATTTATGGAAACGCTATAATAGAGAAGATTGCTCTTTTAGAGAAACAACTTCATTTTGTAATCGTAATATTTTTTCTTCTGCTTTATTAAGTTCTTCATCTTTTTGTTTCAAAGATAGATTATGGGCTTCAATAAATGTATTCCTAAACCCAGCTTTTTGTATAAGCACTGGTTTTAATTGATAAGCTTTTTGTAAATCGGCTAATGCATTATGCATTCTCGATGCTAAGCGATAAGCATTCCCCCGAGCCAGTAAAAAATTAGCATTTTGGGCTAAATTAGGTTGAATCCTTAAAACGGCCATATAGTCATCTAATGCAGATTGGCCTTGATTAAGTGAACGATAAGCATTCCCCCGAGCCTGTAAAAAATAGTATCTTGGGCTAAATTAGGTTGAATCCTTAAAGCGGCCATATAGTCATCTAATGCAGATTGGCCTTGATTAAGTGAACAATAAGCATCCCCCCGAAACTGTAAAAAATTAACATTATTAGGCTGTTGAACTAAAGCAGCCTGAATGTTGTCTAAAGCCTTATCACATTTATTATTTGCCATGTTCCCATGATATTGTTCAATTAGCCTATCCACCTCGGCATTCATTTCTTGTTGTTGATTTAAGGGGGCCAGTGGAGCGTTAGGCTGGTTAGCAGCAGCAGGTAATTGTCGGTGCTCTCTCTTGTAAAGCTCAATAAGGTGCTTTAAGGCATAATTTGGGGTTAGATTTTTTGAGGTAAACTTAACTCCGGTAACAGGGCTGGTATCTTTGTTTGTTAACCACTCTGTAATGGCTGCTCGTTCGTATGTATGGCCATCTTCTGCAGAGACGGGATCTTTCATCAGTTCAGTGGTAATGGGGCAATAATAGGGAGCAGGCGCTTCGTGTGAGTAAGAGATATTGGTGCTATCTTCTTGGAACATTTGTCAATTCGCCGATAATTGTTGTTAAAATACGTGCGTTCATCAATAATAATCGAGGTATTTAAATATTATTAGTGGAATTATTTTATTGAATTATACCTCATTTTTTATTTCACTTGAATTCATGTGTGTAAGATTAGACGCTCAGAAAAGCAATTTGTTCCTAAAAACCAATATTTCCCATCTTTCTACGTAGCTACTGGCTTTAAAAACAACTGGTACGGGTATTGCAGGGTAATCAACTTATCCTCGTTTCCTCCCTTGCTATACAAGGGAGTTTTTGGGCATTGCTTTTAAGCAAAAGGTTTAAGCTTTTTGGCAAGCGATTTATTTTTCAACTGAACGTAATTCGGCAAACCATTATGATAGGGCGGATACGCTTCTCCTTGGATCAGTGGCAAAAGATAATCGTGACAGGCTTTAGTAATGGAAAAACCGTCTTCGCTGATAAAAGTTTTAGGCATTTTCTTTTCTTGATTGGCCACAGCATTTAAGGCGACTTCTCCGATCCCCCATTGATAAGGCATTTCTTTTTCACGAACAATAATGGGCATAATGGCATTTTTACCTTGCAAGGCAAGTTCTACCGCACTTTTTCCTAATGCATATGCTTGTTCAACGTCGACGCCAGAGGCGATGTGGCGCGCAGCACGTTGCAAATAATCAGAAACCGCCCAATGATATTTTAAATGTAAATTGTCTTTCACTATTTTCGCCAGCAGTGGAGCAACGCCACCTAATTGAGCATGGCCAAAGGCATCTTTTGCACCACTCTCAGACAGAAACTGGCCGTTTTCATTTTTAATGCCTTCTGAAGCTACAACCACACAAAAGCCAAATTTTTCAACGGTTTCTTGTACCTGTTTACAAAATAGGGCTGCGTTAAAAGCGATTTCTGGAAATAAAATAATATGTGGGGGATCGCCGGCATTTATACAAGCAAGTCCTGCTGCGGCGGCAATCCAACCCGCATGTCTACCCATGACTTCTAGTATAAATACTTTCGTAGAAGAGCTTGCCATGGAAGCGACATCCAGGCCTGCTTCTTGAATGGAGACAGCAACATATTTGGCAACCGATCCAAACCCCGGACAATTATCGGTAAATGGGAGATCATTATCGATGGTTTTAGGAATACCGATACACGTTAAGGGATAATTTAATTTTTCTGCCATTTGAGCAATTTTGTGCGTGGTATCTTGGGAATCGCCACCGCCATTGTAAAAAAAGTAACCAATATCATGTGCGGAAAATACTTCAATCAAACGTTCATATTGAGACAGGTGTTCTTCAATCCCTTTTAATTTGTAACGGCAGGATCCAAAGGCACCCCCTGGAGTATGCATAAGCGCATGAATGTCTTCTGCGCTTTCAAAGGAGGTGTCGATCAGATCTTCAGCCAGAATGCCTAAGATCCCATTGCGGCCGGCATAAATTTTTTGAATTTGGCTTGGATACTGGCGAGCCGTTTCAATAACACCACACGCAGAAGCATTAATAACGGCTGTAACGCCTCCTGATTGAGCATATAGCGCGTTTTTCATCCGTATCTCCCCTTATATAAGTCAAAACAATTCTGGCGAACCAGGAGACTCTATTCTACCCCCTCGTTTATGTTTATTAAATAGTAGCCAGGTAGGCTATCATAATATAAATTAGCGAAAGGCTTTTGGGTAGGGGACAGCATGCACGTACATATTTTAGGCATTTGTGGCACTTTTATGGGCGGATTAGCCGTATTAGCCCGGGAATTGGGGCACACGGTGACAGGCTCTGATCAAAACGTCTATCCGCCGATGAGCACCCAATTGGAAAAGCTAGGTATCAAAATATTTCAAGGGTATAGCGATATTCAACAATTAGTGCCTAAACCCGATTGCATTGTGGTAGGAAATGTCATGTGCCGCGGTATGCCGGTCATTGAAGCCATTCTCAATCAGAATTTACCGATGATATCGGGCCCAGAATGGTTGGGACGCTATGTATTACAAGGTAAGCAGGTTTTAGCGGTGTCAGGTACTCATGGTAAAACCACTACCTCCAGTATGTTGGCCTGGATTTTAGAATACGCTGGCTTAAAGCCTGGGTTTTTAATTGGGGGCATTCCCAATAACTTTGCGATTTCTGCGCGCTTAGGCGGCGGCGCGTATTTTGTGGTCGAGGCAGATGAATACGATAGTGCTTTTTTTGATAAACGATCAAAATTTGTTCACTATAGACCGCAAACTTTAATTATCAATAATCTTGAATTTGATCACGCCGATATTTTTTCCGATCTTGCCGCTATTCAAACCCAATTTCATCATTTAGTGCGTACCGTGCCAGGCGAAGGCTTAATCATTTATCCAAGCCAGGATCAAAATGTGATTCAGGTATTAGAAAAAGGCTGTTGGAGTAAAAAAGAAACCTTTACTAACCAATCGGATCAAAGGGATGGCTGGTATGCAAGGAGTGAAACACGCATCGGCGATCAATTTGACGTCTATTTTGCAGGGAACCATTATGGCACCCTGCAATGGTCCTTAATGGGGCAGCACAATGTACAAAATGCACTTGCCGCCATTGCCGCTGCCCGAAATATTGGGATAGCGGCAACGATTGCTATTGAAGCCTTAGGCAAATTTGAAAACGTCAAGCGCCGATTAGAGATCAAAGGCCAACAACGGGGCATTACCGTTTATGATGATTTTGCACATCATCCAACGGCTATTCGCACGACATTGGCAGGTATTAGAGCTAAAGTTGGTAATCAAGGCCGCATTTTTGCGGTCTTAGATATTCGATCGAATACTATGAAAGCAGGGCACCATCAAGAAGAATTATCTTTATCGGTGCAAGATGCCGATAATGCCTACTTTTTTAAATCCAATGAGATAGCTTGGGATGTTGAAAAAATGTGGGAAAAATCCCATAAGCCGGGTGCCGTACACATGGATATTGGCCATTTGCTTCAGGATTTGTTGCAGAGCACTCAAGCGGGTGATCACGTTATATTTATGAGCAACGGTGGCTTTGGTGGAATCCAAATGGACTTTCTGGTAAAATTATAGATTGCTCGGGCGGACATAGATCCGCCAGGTTTTTCATATACCTAATTTAATGCGAACGCAGCAATAATAATTTATGGGTGTGCGCATTTTTAGAAGGAATATTTTTTATCCGAATTTGCGGGTGAATATTTAAGGTTTCAGCAAACTCTTTTAAGATATTGCCTTTATAAGCCGATTCTACAAAAACGGTGACTAAGGGAAGTGGATGCGCCGCTTCCTCTAAACGTAAAGTGCCAACCCACAATGGGATACCGGTATCACTTTGATAATCCGACTGCCAAAGTTGTAGAATAAATCGTTTCGATGCGCCATAGGTTTTTGCCACCGTGAGTACCGGTAATCTATCCCGATGGAACTTAGGCATAATCGGAAACAGAAGAGGGGCGGGATTGTTCGCTAATAACATAACCCCCGTTTTAAAATTTAATTTAGGCACAACTTGCCAGCCTGAAAGCTCTAAAGATTGCTCGATAACCGGCAGCGTCCCCAACCACTGTATATCAAAAATAGTGGCATGGTGCTTAAAAGCGCCGGTTCGATAAAGCCCATTGGTCTCTGCATTGCCTTTCCACCAATGGGATTGGGTTAATTCATGGGCAGGCCATTCTCGAATTAATTCTTTGCGCACTGTCGGATAACTGAAAAAAGAATACAGGCTAAGCATAATAAAGAGGGCAAAAATTCCAGGCGCTAAAATGCCCCGAATTAAAACCGGGCGAGTTTGTATTCGACGATAGAAAAATATGCCTAAAGTGACACAGGCTGTTCCTAAGGTTAACCCACCTAAAACATCGGTAAACCAATTCAACCCAAGATAAACCCGTGAAATAGAGATAAACAAGATAAGCGGAATGGCAAGCGCCCAGGGGACCCAGCGATACTTTTTGGCGATAGAATTTTGAATGAGTATTGCGGTTAGCCCAAAAGTCAACGTTGCCATTAAGGTATGGCCACTTGGGAATGCATATTGATTGGAGACATAGAGTAAGCCTTCGGGTCTCGGAATAACTGTTTCAATTTTTAACAAGCGTCCAACCGCATAGCCAGTACCATTGGTGAGTAACCAACAAGCAGCGGTTTTTAACCGTTCGCGCCAAATCAGCCAAAGGCCAACCATTAATACGGTCGGCAATAGTACCCAAGGATCCCCTAGCCCCGTTAAAAATGCGATAATGGCAACCAATTTGTCCGAATATAATGCTCTTAGAACTTGGTAGACCGGTTCATTCCAGGCCGCTACCCCTTCAGAATGCAAAACATCTGAATAGACCAGGCAAAAACTGATTAAGGAGAGCACAAATAATATGGCAATTCCCAGTTGGCCTTCCTCAGAGGCTTGTTCAGTTTTTAAAGCGGATCTCGCATACGGCACCCGGCGTAGGATTCGGCAAGCACAATGAACAATTTGCATCATGGATTTGACGATTCCTGAACCAATCAGTACTAAAAACTCATAGAATAGCCATATTGCCAATAAAAGAAGCAATATTAATAGGCCAGCACGGGTGGCCACTTCAGGCGAAAGATTACCCAGAGAGGCTCCAATCAATATACCGGGTAAGCTATAGAGTGGCGCCCAGGCTAATGCAGAAAGCACATTAAAAAATAAAAATCGTTTAGGGGTCATATCCATCATACCGGCAATCACCGGTATCATTGGGCGAACGGGTCCTACAAATCGACCTAAAACAATACTTTTGCCACCATGATTTCTAAAGAAGTCTTCGCCACGGGCAAATAATTTAGGAAACTGTTTAAAAGGCCAAAATTCGCGTAGTCGGTTATGGTAGTGATGGCCTAACCAATAACTGATTCCATCGCCGGCAATTGCGCCTAAGATAGCCCAACTTAAAGTGGCCCAAAAGGGGAGGGTGCCTGTACCCATCATGCCGCCGATAGCAGTCATCATGACAACTCCTGGCACGATAAGTCCTACAATGGCAAGGGATTCCGACAGTGAAATAAGAAATACAATAAAACCAGACGACGTAGGATGCGCGCTGATCCAATCTAAAAAAGGTTGGATAGATTCTTGAGTCATGGCTATAACTTTTCCTGAAATATTATATTAGTGTATATCAACAGTCTAGTCTATAGATCCAAGTTAATTCAATTAAATATTTTTACAGGGTTTAGGCTAAAAAATTGGGATTAAATTCTGTCCTTAAAGTTAATCCCAACCCTTGTTATGGCTCCTTTATGGATTACTCCGTTCAGCTTTGCTTTGAGCTTCTATTTTGGGGCTAGAACTTGAACCATCGTTTGGTTGTAAGTTTTTTTGAATACACTCTAATAATTGATCGCCTTTTTTATGCATATTGTATAATTGCAATATGGAACCATTGATTTTTTCAGGATTGTTTTGAGCCGGATTTGCCCCAATATGAAATTGAGCGGTTTCTTTACACAGCAATTCCATTTTTGTATTTAATTTTTCAAGTATTTTAGCCGTGCTTTCGATCTCATCACTCAAACAAATTTTATAGATAGTCGGTTCAACGATCGCTAGCCGGTTTGTATAGGCATTGCATTGATCGCTTACCGTATCTAAAACCTGCTTTTTAGCATTTATGCATTCTTGAATTTTATCTACGTTTAGTTTGATGGGATCTGCCATGCTTGCAGGTTGGCTGCTCACACTGGCTTTTGCATAAGGCGCCAGTAATTTCTTATCAAAATCAAGTTGTAATTTATTAAAGTGTTTCCGAGTGGCTGTGATTTGTTTTTGCACTTTTTCAATCATTGAGTTGCAGTTGGCAAATATTTTATTTAATTCTGGATTGCTTGTAATGTTTGGGTTTCCCACTATTTTTTCAAGCACCAGGGTTCCGTGTTCTAGTTGTAAAAATTGTTCTTCCCAAACTTTAAGATCCGCTTCCAAAATATTACTTTCATATTCCGCCGTACAGACCATACGATTTGAAACATCGATCAGATCCCCTTTCTTAGGGGATAAACTTGTTTTCCTCATAAAATGTTGCTCCAGGTTAAAATAAAAAAACCTTCCCTAGCAAACTGGCAAAACGTAAACGTTGATTACCGTTTCCATTGAGTAATGGTAAATATTTTAGTCAAAAAGGAACAATCCGTTAGATAACGTGGAATAAATGACGTAGCCAATAATGCGAAGAAAAATAATTAGGGTTTAAGTGTGAAGGGTGTCTTATTGGGATACTCGCACAGATCGTTAATTAAACATTGACCGCATTTTGGTTTGCGCGCAACACAAATATAACGTCCGTGAAGGACTAACCAATGGTGTGCATCTTTCAGGTAGTGTTTAGGGATAATTTTCATCAATTGATCTTCTACTTGTCTGGGAGTCGTTCCCTTTACAAGCCCGGTGCGATTTGCAACCCTAAAAATATGGGTATCCACCGCGATGGTTTCATGATCAAAAGCGGTATTTAAAATAACATTTGCTGTTTTTCGACCAACGCCGGGAAAACTTTCCAGTGACTCTCGGCAGTTAGGTACCCTAGAATCATACTGATTCACCAGCATTGCGCAGGTTTTTAAAATATTCGTCGCCTTCGTATTATATAAACCAATGGTTTTGATATAGCCTTTTAATTTTTCTTCCCCGAGAGAAAGCATTTTTTCAGGGGTGGGGGCAGCCTTGAAAAGTTTTTCAGTCGCTTTATTGACGCTAATATCAGTTGCTTGTGCCGAAAGAATAACGGCAATTAATAATTCGAACGGCGTACGATAGGTTAATTCAGTCGTTGGATTTGGACTGTTCGCATGAAAACGTTTAAAAATCTCAAGGCTTTTTTTGGAATTCATGTAATTGCCTTTTTTCATTTACGCGTAAAATAGAGTCTTTAATTTCCTGCTGGATTTTAAGCTGCTCTTGTGGATCGGACAAAATAGGCAATTTCGGCTGCTCATTTAAAATAAGTCGATTTTTTTTGGCAATATAACGGGATTTTGCTTTTTCTGCCAAAGTAGTTTTTTGCGGTGTATCCATCAATAGGGGACTTTCTACCATTTCAATGCAATCCATCGGGCAAGGGGCCACGCATAGACCACAGCCTATGCACTCATTTGCGATAATGGTGTGCAAAAACTTAGGCGCGCCAATAATGGCATCGACGGGGCATGCCGGTAAACATTTGGCACACCCCACACATTCTGCTTCTCGAATAAGCGCTAATAACATTTATTTTACGCGCATTCCAGGATGGGCCCCGGTATGCGGCTCCAGGATCCACAAATCTTTGCCGCCGGGGCCTGCAGCCAGCACCATGCCTTCCGAAAGACCAAAACGCATTTTGCGTGGCGCTAAATTAGCCACCATAACTGTGTGTTTGCCAATAAGCGAATCCGGGTTATAAGCCTCTTTTATGCCGGCAAATACCGTACGAATATCACCACCAATATCTAACGTCAGCTTTAATAACTTATGGGCTTCTTCTACAGGCTCAGCATTCACGATTAGGGCAATTCTGAGGTCCACTTTTGCAAAGTCGTCAATAGAAATGGTTTCTCGTAAGGGATCCTCTTGTAGGGGAGTGGTTTTTAAAGGAAGTAAAGATGAGATGTCTTCTTTGGAATTTTCAATCATGGCGATGACCTCTTTTAATTCAATCCGCTGTAATAAGGGGGTAAAAGGTTGAATGGGGTGATCTAACAAGGGAGTATTTCGTGACTCCCAGGTTAATTCAGTATTTAAAAACGTGGCTATTTTCTCAGCCAAATTGGGTAATATGGGTTTTAAATAGATGCTTAATATTCGAAATAGGTTTAGGCCCATACTACAAACCTGTAAAGCCTCCATTTCGGTTGCAGGCGATTTTGCCAATATCCAGGGTTTTTTATCATCGATATACCGATTTGCAATATCGGCAAGTCCCATAATTTCTCGAATGGCGCGGCTATACTCTCTTTCCTCATAGAAAGATTGTATATATTTGCCTTTGTCGACAAAGGTTTGGTAAAGGGCTGGCTCGGCACAATGGCTTGAAAGTTTGCCAAGAAATTGCTTCGTGATAAACCCTGCTGAACGGCTGCCAATATTGATCCATTTGCCGACCAAATCCGCATTAATACGTTGGGTGAAGTCTTCCGCATGGAAATCAATATCGTCTACACCAGAACCTAATTTGCTTGCAAAATAATATCGTAAATATTCCGGGTTTAAATGATCTAAATAAAGTTTGGCATTTATAAAGGTTCCGCGCGACTTAGACATTTTTTGGCCATTCACGGTTAAAAAGCCATGCACAAAAATGTTGTTGGGTAGTCTATATCCACTGCCTTTTAGAATGGCAGGCCAAAACAGTGCGTGAAAGTAGACAATGTCTTTACCAATAAAATGATACAACTCGGTATCACTGTTTTCAGCCCAATATTCTTCAAACGAGATAGACGGATGGCGATGGCACAAATTTTTGAAACTGGCAATGTAACCAATCGGCGCATCTAGCCACACATAAAAATATTTATTTTCGGTATTGGGGATTTCAAACCCAAAGTAGGGTCCATCTCGGGAAATATCCCATTGCTCAAGCCCGGTTTTAAACCATTCTCCTAATTTTTTGCTCACTTCACTTTGCAAATGCCCTTTTTCTGTCCACGCCTTTAAGAATGCCTCATAGTGATCTAAGCAAAAGAAATAATGCTCGGATTCCTTTTCAATCGGCGTTGTGCCCGATATGACAGAAAGGGGATTTTTGAGATCGAGCGGCCCATAGGTTGCCCCGCAGCTTTCACAATTATCTCCATATTGATCTTTTGCCTGGCATTTAGGGCATTCACCTTTAACATAGCGATCGGGTAGAAACATATTTTTAATCGGATCAAACGCTTGCCGTATGGTGCGTTTGCTAATATCCCCACGCTTCAATAAACGTTCATAGATTTCAGTTGCCAAACTGCGGTTCTCAGCAGAGTGTGTTGTATGGAAATTATCTAAACCAACCCCAAAACCCTGTAGATCGGCCAAATGGGATCCATGCGAATCAGCGATTAATTGTTCCGGGGTGATTTGTAATTTTTCAGCCCTTAGCATAATTGGGGTGCCATGCGCATCATCCCCACACACAAAATAACAGCTATTGCCGAATAATTTTTGAAAACGGACCCAAATATCGGCTTGGATATATTCAACCATATGTCCTAAATGCAAAGGCCCATTTGCATAGGGAAGAGCGGCTGTGACTAAGATTTTACGCTTTATATTTGTCATTAAGCTGACCACCCTTTTTGATATTTTAGAGTATAGGATAACGCTTTGATCAAGGACATAAAAGCCTGAATTTATGAATGCCAATATTGCTCGCTTAAAAGAAGGTTTAACACAGCTGTAAAACTTGAATAACATGGGCCAAATACTGTTCTTTATATCAGTCAACATAGAAAGATATAGCATAGAGTCCTAGAAAAACCGAGAAATAAGCTATGCTTTAAGGGCATCGATAATAAATCGTTTAATGGGCTTTGCTTAACGCCGGTTGTAATGTAAGGAGCGGTAAATGAATGGAAATATGTTGGATATGGCAATATTTAACCCGGCGCGTTTGTTTAATAGCCCTTCTGAAATTTTAGACGATAAAAAAGTAAAGCTTAGCCGAGAACAAAAAATCAGGGCTTTGCAAACTTGGAAGTATGATTTGCAATTGCGTCGGGTAGCAGAAGAGGAAAATATGCCGACGGGCAGAAATGAAACCGACAGGGTTCTAGAAGAAAAAATACGCAATGCTTTGAAGCTTCTTGAAAATTCGGAAAAGCCTTTTAATACGCCGCTTTGATCCCCTGCCGACTGAATAGGGGGCTCGCAAACACGCCTTAGGAAATTTAGGTTTTTCGATCGCCAAATGTGATAAAATTTTTCCTTTAATAAAATGCGCTTTCTTAAATATTTACTCAGAGCAGGTTAATTAACTTACATTATGAAATCTACCCTTCTTTCAGAAGATTCCGTTCGAGCGGTTCTTAAATCGATCCAGGATCCCTATTTAGGAATGGATTTAATGGCTGCCCAGGTTGTAAAAACCATTCAAATAACAGAAGACCAGGTAAAAATAGCACTGATATTTGGCTATCCTATTCAAAATACTGAAAGTCTTATTCAGGAAATCACTCGAATGCTTGCGCCTTTTATAGGTACAGCAAGCCTCGAGGTAACGATAGATTGGAAAATAAGGCAACATATCGCACAAAACAATTTAAAACCTTTTGCCAATATTAAAAATATTATAGCCATTGCCTCCGGCAAAGGTGGGGTCGGAAAATCAACAACCGCGATTAATTTGGCTTTAAGCATGGCCGCATTGGGTGCAAGGGTTGGCTTGCTAGATGCCGATATTTACGGACCTAGCCAGCCCCATTTGTTGGCCAGCAAAGAAAAACCGCTATTAAACGAAGATAACCGCCTACAGCCGGTTTTAAAATATGGCTTACAAACCATGTCGATAGGATATTTGATAGAAGAAGCGCCTATGGTTTGGCGGGGGCCGATGGTGAGCAAAGCCTTGCAGCAATTATTAAATGAAACCGCTTGGGATAATCTAGATTATTTGATTGTCGATTTACCCCCCGGTACCGGTGATATCCAATTAACGCTTGCCCAGAAAATCCCAGTGACTTCTACTGTGATGGTGACGACACCCCAAGAGGTTGCATTAGTAGATGTTAAAAAAGCCCTCATGATGTTTAGCAAACTCGACATTTCAATATTAGGCGTGGTCGAGAATATGAGTGTGCATGTTTGCACACACTGTGGTTATCAGGAGGCGATATTTGGAACTGGGGGCGGCAATAAAATTGCGGCTGAGTTTGAAATCCCATTACTAGCGCAGTTGCCCTTAGATATTCGTATTCAGGAACATTGTGATGCCGGTAAACCGAGTACGATCGCAGAACCGGAAGGATTGATTGCCAATTTATACAAGCAATTGGCGCTTAAAGTAACGGCAAAGCTTTCATTGCAAAAAAGAGACTACACGATTGCATTGCCCACACGAATCGAATAAATGATGTATAAAATAATATAGGAATAGTATATGACCATTAAATCTGATAAATGGATTCGGCGCATGTCGATCGAAGAAAATATGATCCATCCTTTTGTAGATTCACAAGTTCGAGATCAGAATAACGCGGGGATTATTTCTTATGGAACCTCTAGCTATGGCTATGACGTAAGATGTGCCAACGAATTTAAAATATTTACGAATATTAATTCAGTCATCGTCGATCCTAAAGCCTTTGATTCCAATAGCTTTGTGGATGTGCAAGCTGACGTTTGCATTATTCCCCCGAATTCTTTTGCATTAGCTCGAACCATTGAATATTTTAAAATTCCCCGCGATGTTTTAACGATTTGTGTTGGTAAATCCACCTATGCACGCTGTGGGATCATTGTAAATGTCACGCCTTTAGAACCCGAATGGGAAGGGCATGTTACCTTAGAGTTTTCAAACACCACCCCTTTACCGGCGAAAATCTATGCCAATGAAGGTGTGGCACAAATGCTGTTTTTTAAATCGGATGAGGCTTGTCTGACTTCTTATCGAGATAGAAAAGGTAAATATCAAGGACAACAAGGCGTTACTTTGCCCTGCGCATAGAACGAGGGTAAAAGCGTTTTAATTTTTTTACAGTGAAAGTGTTAAAGCTTAAGCTTTGGCACCTTTCTAATTAGGATAGTCATGGGTAATGAAGCTAAGCTAGAATTTGATCAAATTTGTGAAAATTATATTAACGCATTATATCAGGGAACCACAGGGTTTATCAGCTATAAAGCGGGTGAAAAAGAGGCTAACGCAAAAAATAACATTTACTTAACCTATGGTGAAATTTTATATCCTAGTGTGAACACGCTGATTGAACATCTGGAGATTAATAATCAGGATATTTTTTATGATTTAGGATCTGGAATTGGAAAAGTTGCCTTACAGTTTTTATTAAAAACACCGGTTAAAAAAGCCTATGGGATCGAAGCTTCAGATGGGCGCCATCAACAGGCGGAAAAAGTTTACCGTACTGTACGGCAAGAATTTCCAGAGCTATTTTCGGGGGATCGCGAACTCAAAAGCTCCCGAGGTAATTTTTTAGAAATGGATATTTCAGATGCCACCATTGTGTATACATGTTCTACCTGTTTTAGTGATGAACTTTTAAATAGTCTGAGTCAGGTATTTGATCGTTGCCCTAATTTGAAGTATATCCTCAGTATGAAAGAACTTTCATCAAAAATTCCTTTGGATCGTATCATAGAAGTGGATTGTACCTGGGACAAATCTAAGTGCCATATTTATTCCAGGCCAGTGCAGGTTTAAAACGATCTGTGGTTTTTGAACTCAGTAGTAAGCCCAATGACTGATTATATGTTCAGCCCTATTTTTTTAGGTAGAGTTACGCTATCATTTATGAGTCAGTCCGGGGGCGATCTGGATTCGACGTGGGTTGCAAAACCTTAAGTGCATGCCGAGCAGGTAGCTTAATCTCGTAAAACTTAGCGACAGGCATTATACTTGCCAACGATGAAGACTTCGGTCTAACTGCAATCGCTGCTTAAACAACAGTAGATGCCTTCTAGCCAATATGTGCTTGTGCATTTGGGAACTAGGAGTCATTTTCACAAGATGCTCAGTCTACCTCGCTTGGTGGTAGCTGCTAAGACTAATCAAGCTCGCTATTCGTTTTCCCTGCCTATCGGCTGACGGATAGTTAAATAAGCGGTGGGCTATGCATGTAGAGTCTTTTGGTAGAGTGCTTGCGGACGCGGGTTCAATTCCCGCCGCCTCCACCAATTTAGGGTTAGCGGGGGTCAAGTCTGGATTTTGGCTAGCAGCGCTTTAATATGGTTGATATCCTGCAATAAACTCTTATTTTCCTTCATGTCTGATAAAATACGATGATAGATTTTTGAAACCCACCAGTATGAGATGTTGTTAAAAAACTTAGCAATATTCATTTGAGGTTCTTCCAAAATTTGAACCGCAAGATAAATTGCAACCTTTCGAGGAAGATCTGCTGATTTTGTAAAAACAAGCACATTTTCAGGATCGATATGGTAATATTCTGCAACGCTATGTACTATGTCTTCAATTTTGATCCGGTTGTGTTTTATGAGTCGGACCGAATCTGGAATTTCATTGTGTATAGAAGTCGAATTTTTCGTTTTTACGCTTTCAATAAATTGTTGTGATCCCATAATGGGAAATTTTTTTTGCACGTCAAAAAATGATTTAAGTTCAGCATCTATTCCTTCAGAAACAAATTTCTTATAATCCTTAACAGGATCTTTTGGGTCAAAGCTCTTAAGTATTTCGTCAAAGTATAGCCAGTTTGGTTTTTCTTTTTTATTGAGAAGGAAATTATAACTTGACCATGGGTAATCCTTAGGGTGTTGCACTATCCCTGCAGCAACGGGATTAAGGTGAATATAGCGAGTAAGTTGTAAAAAATAGCTTTGTGCTTCTACTAAGATTGCTTTATATCGGCCTCTAAAGAGTGGGCCATCTGTTTTCATTAAATTATTATATCTTTGTGTAAATACTCCGTTCAGATGGCGCATTGCCTTTCCTAAATTAGCATTAGGTGTTTTGATACATAAATGATAGTGGTTACCCATTAAGCAATAAGAATGTATTTCAATTTGATAACGCAAGTGGATTTCATCTAGTAAGTCATAGAATAGCTGAGCATATTCCTCTGCATGAAATATTTCTCGGCGGCATAACCCACGATTCATTACATGATACCAAGCGCCAGGATATTCTATTCTTAGAGATCTAGCCACGATTCTCCTATCTGGTTAAATTTCAACTAAGACGGTGAGGTTTTAGATGAAAGATATATTGAGGTACAATGCGAGTATCCTGTAAATGATAGATGATTAAATCCGTTTTTTATCTTAGAATAGGGGCATGTTTTTGGAAAAAAGATAAAAAAAATCAGATGACGCCAAAATCCAGACTTGACCCTGTAGCCGCCCCGGAGGCTGGGGAAGTACCGGGGAGGTACCGAGGAAGTTGAGGCCCAGCCATAAAACATTAACCGACCTATTACTATAAGGTGCCAGGCACCATCAAGGATATAAATGTCATCTAGCAATTACTGTGGTATGGATTTTGGAACGACTAATTCCACAATTGGGATATTTAAAGCTGATCAGCTGAAAATGGCAAAGCTCGATAATCATAAAACCGCCATTCGTTCAGCCATGTTTTTCGACCAAGAAGATCACCGGCGACTCTTTGGCCATTCAGCCGTCGAAGAGTATCTACTGGGTACCCAAGGTAGACTTATCATGTCATTGAAGAGCCTTTTGGGCTCTGCATTTATGCAGGAAATGACGATTATTAATGATAAATTAGTCTCCTATCCCGATATCCTAGGGTTTTTTATAAACCATATAAAAGAGAAGGCTGAACAGGAATTAGAAGCGCCATTAACGCATATCGTTATGGGTAGGCCCGTTCGGTTTCATGATGAAAATACAGAAAAAGACATGCTTGCACAAAACACGCTAGAGGAAATTGCCAAAAAGCAAGGATTTAAAGCAGTAGAATTCTTATATGAGCCAATCGCAGCAGCACTTTCCTATGAGAATGTTACAGACAAAGAAATGTTGGCGATTGTGATAGATTTAGGGGGCGGTACTTCAGATTTTTCAGTGATTAGTATGCAGGGTAGGGAAGCGAACAATAAACGTCATGAGGTGTTAGCCAACCATGGGATCCATATTGGTGGAAACGATTTTGATGCATTATTAAATTTGAAAACGGTTATGCCACATTTAGGCTTGGGTAGCCAAATGAAAGGCATGAGTGAGACGCTGCCGGTTCCCAATTGGTTCTATTATGACTTATCCTTTTGGCATACCATCAATACGCTATACAAAAAAGAAGTAGTGAATGGTATTAAGTCGATTGCTAGTCGATTTTGCAATCCACTTGCAGGCAAACGGTTATTGAAAGTGGTTGACGAAAAAAAAGGTCACCAAATACTGAATGAAATTGAAAGTTTAAAGCTTTTGTTGAGTGAGGAGACCAATGCCCAATTAAACTTGAATTTTATTGAGGATAAACTACAGTTTTCGGTTGCAAGAATGGATTTTGAGAAAATAATTTTTCCTCAGGTAAACAAAATCACAAATGCTATAAATGAAACGATTATGTTATCCAGGATAAAGCACGACGCCATTAATTTGGTATTTTTTACAGGGGGTTCTGCTCAAATACCACTGATCCAGCGTGAAATTATTCAATTATTCCCAACCGCACAGGTGGTGCGCGGTGATGCATTTTGTAGTGTTGGCAAGGGATTGGCATTAGAAGCCAAAAATAGATTTGGCTAGCCTATAAAGCGCTTAGAATACCAACGCCGCCTTCAATCTTGATAAACTATATAACGGGCCCACTATAAGGGCTGATTGTACGATCGGCCACGATGGTTTCATTTTTGTTCTTGGTTTTTGCTCTCTCTTGGGCAATAAATGCATTATAAGCATTTATCCAATTTTTCCTGAATACATCGCTCTTTATTAAAGCTTCATTACACTCTACTGCTTTTGCATATTTGACCAATACCTTTGCTATTTCATTTTGTCTATTGTAAGCATCATCTTGCCTTTTTAAGAAAAACGAATTATTTGCCAGGGCTGGAAAGATTGTTTCTGCAGCCGCATAATCATTTATGGCTGCTTTTGCTTCTTTTAGAATGCTGTGAGCATGATCCCGGGTGCACAAAAACAAGGGATTTCGTTCCAGCTTGGGAAAATATTTTGAAAAATTGTTTAATTTTGTTAAGACATATTCTGCTATAAGTGTTGTATTCGGCTTCAGCATTAGTAGTTTTGAAAAACAGGTTAAGCCTGCATCCCACTGATGTAATCGGCAATAGGATATCGCAAGGTTACGCAACAATATTGGATCATGATGATAGCTAGGATGGATAATTAAAGCATTCTTAAAATCTAGCAGAGCTTTCTGCAAGTTGCCGGTGGTCGATTGGATAAGATAATAGGCATAACCTCGGGTGCGCAAAAGTATATGATTTTGCTCAAAAGTATTATTTTTTTCAAAAATTGAATTTAATGTTTCTAATACGGTTGCTGCGGTATTTAGATTTCCCCGAAGTTTTTCTTGAAGATATAAGAAGCCCTTATCCCACTGTTTTGATTCGAAATATTCAGCACCGATTTTATATAAAGAATTGGGATCCTGAAGGACCACAACAGGCGCTAAAAATGCTTTGTTTGAGCCGTTTTCTATCGAATCAAGAGTGGGTGTGGTGGTGTTAGAAGCCCTAATTTGTGTGGGTACGGCTAAATGGTTATTTTCAATGATAGGTGAGTGGTTATGGAAATAGGGGAGCTGTGAAGATGCGAATGGAGGAAATACCGCAGAGGTGTCTACCATAGATTCTAAGGAATTTGGGCTTAAAGGCGTATTGCTGCTGGTTGTCATTATCTACTCTGGGATCTTTATATTTTATAAGTTGTCAATTATGAAGTACATGAATGTATGCCTGGTTCTAGGTGGAATAAAGCAAGGGTTTATACAAGTAAATCTTTGTTTAGAATGGTGGTTAGCTTACCGGTCCGATTATGCTTATGCAAGCCTAGAGACACGCCTTAAAGGTGGAAAACAATGAGATCGACTTATTTTAAGCGTTTATAAGCGTTTAGAGTTTATCCTGTTTGCTCTATCAACGATCGCAGAATGAAAAAAGAGATTCATATGCCTTCCTGTCATCATTTTCTCGAGCGTAGACACTCATAAAGGGGCATTGAGTATCTTGATGGCTAATGGAGTCATCCTGACAGCTTTGCGTAAATTCATTTGGGTGATTTATTAGGCTAGAGCGGCTATTTTTCAGGTTAAGCAATTCGTTTCTGGCATCGGATTCGTGTAAGTTAATGGATAATAATGTTTGAAATCTATGATGATTAGCAATTATATTAAAAGGAGCAGAGGGGCTAAACTGATGCAATGTAGGATCTGGTTTTCTTGTTTGAAGTGTGTTTTTATATTTTGTGATTGGGATTTGCAGCTGATCTTTGTCAGCGTCCATGGATCTTGGTTCGCGCAGAAGATCAAAAGATTTAGTCATTTTGTCGGCAGCCGTTGCAAGAAGTTGTTCTTCTATTTCATTCAGAGATTTGTCGGCTAATATAGTACGCTTAAAAATAGAACGAATAGCGGGATGTTTTGCAATGCACATTTTTAGTTTTTGCAGACGTTCCCCTTCAGATAATAGCTCAACTTGGCAATCGGATAATTCTACGCCAAGCAACCTAGTCGCAGAATTGATAGATTGAATAAGCCAATCAAATGAATAATCCGATAATGTATTTAAGGTATTGCCTCTGAGATCTAGCCAAATCAGTTGCCGAGTAAATAGTTCTTCGATGAATACTTCATTTTGCAGATCCCGATCTTTTTGCTCTCGAAATTTGGCTTCTATCGTATGGACAATAAAGGAATACTGAATATTATACGCGTTGAGTATAGGCGAGAGATATTTAAAGAATTTTTTCAGTGATCGCGCAGAGGTGGGAGAATAATGATAGTGTATAAAAATTTTCTGAATTTTTTTAGTGGGATCTTGCAAGAATTTTTTAAAGTCTAAGATACTCGCTTTTTTATATTTTGTTTGATGAATTTTAATCTCAATAATCGTTGAATTATCGCGATAATGTTCGATGGCAGCATTTAATGTATCTGGCATGTCAATTCTCTCTAATTTATATTTATTTAGCAATCATACCAAGTTAACCGTTCTGTTGCAAGCAGAAGATTAAAATGCATATACTTCTTTTTTTACCAAAGTAGCAATCCTATACACGCTTCGCAAAATATTGAGTAGAGATACGAGGGGGGATTGTAGAAAACTTTAGCTCAAGTCTTATCTCGGCATACACGGAAAAAATGTAAACTTACAGAAATGAATTTGAGTTTGAATTCGTCAACGACTCTATCCAGTGTTTTTATGAATTGAGTCTAGGGGGTGTATTGGGTTTTATACCACCAAATGCATTTTTTTGATCTTCTTTAACACCCAGATCTTGTAATTGCGCTTCATCAATGATTGCATTTAATAAATTGCTAAACCCCTTAGAATTACTCAGGGCACCCAGTGCCCGCAAAAGTTTTACCATTTCTCGTATTTCTTCTGCTGTATCGCAACGCTCTTCACCACTTAATAGTCGTTCATTTAGAGAGAGATTATGTAAATGAATATGAGTATTGTCTTGTGGAAGCTGTATGTCCGCAGAAGATACAGATTTCCAACCATTGAGGTGAGAGGGGGCATGATCGCGAATAAATTTTTCAATAAGCCTTTTATAGAGGTTTCTTTTTTCCATTTCTTTAAAGTGATGATACATTTGCATTGGAAAACCTCTGCGCTTTATACTGTTCTATTGAATTAGACGACAGCCATCGCGAAAAAGTTCCCCAAATGAAGGAAATGTTCGTGATAGCCTTAATTCAGACCCACCTAGAAACACCTGTTTTTTATTTTGTAAGGAATTATGTTCAAATGCGGATATGGATTGATGCAGATGCCTGCCCAAAGGTTATCAAAGAAATCGTCTATCGAGCCGCCAATCGGACGAAAACCTATACCGTGTTGGTTGCCAATCAACCGTTAGATATCCCTGTTTCTCCCTATTTACAAAAAATCCAAGTGTCGGCAGGATTTGATGTGGCAGACAATAAAATTATAGAAAGCATGCAAATCGGGGATTTAGTGATTACGGCCGATATTCCACTTGCGGATGCCGTCGTTGATAAGGGCGGTACAGCTTTAAACCCTAGGGGTGAGCTTTATTCTGCCAGTAATATTAAACGCAAACTGTCGCTTCGCAATTTTAATGCAGAATTAAGAAGTGCGGGTATTTTGACCGGGGGGCCCAGTCGGCTGGGTAAAAAAGATACGCAAGATTTTGCAAATAGCCTGGATAAATTTCTAATGAGGCCTTAAGATATTCCACTTGCGCATATTTAATTTAATTGGAGGAAACATGGCTAATAAAGAAAGAGGAAATAATAAGGAAACGAAAAAAGCAGGCAAAACCTTAAAAGAAAAAAGAGCTGCCAAAAAAGACAAGAAAGCTAAATAGATAATTTAAAGTAAATGCCCACCGATTTCTATAAAAGTGATTGGATCTTTTATGGATAAAATCGATGTTATTATTATTGGAGCCGGTGCTGCAGGCTTAATGTGTGCCATCGAAGCCGCAAAAAGAAAGCGCACCGTTCTGATAATTGATCACGCCAACAAGGCCGGTAAGAAGATTTTAATGTCTGGCGGTGGGCGCTGCAATTTTACCAACTACCATATACACACCGATCGCTATGTTTCCCATAACCCACACTTTTGTAAATCGGCCTTGAGTCGCTATACGCAATGGGATTTTATCAATTTAGTTAAAAAGCACAAAATTGCTTTTCATGAAAAAACGGAAGGCCAACTATTTTGTGATCATAAATCTCAAGATATTTTGAGTATGCTATTGTCAGAATGTGAAAAAGTCGGGGTAAAGATCCAATTAGCAACCACTATTTTGCAGATAGAAAAGCTTCAGGATCACGATTTTAGAATAAAAAGCAGCCAAGGGAATTTTCACTGCCAATCTTTAGTGATTGCCAGCGGCGGATTATCCATTCCCACGATGGGTGCAAGCCCGTTTGGCTACAAGGTTGCCGAGCAATTTGGCCTTAAAATTTGGCCTACGCGCGCAGGCCTGGTTCCCCTGACGTTGCGTGAGCAAGACAAAGATAGGATCTCAGCGCTCTCTGGTGTTGCCGTGGATAGCATTGTATTTAATAAACGTAAACGCTTTAGGGAAAATATTTTGTTTACACATCGGGGCTTGAGTGGTCCTGCCATTTTACAGATGTCTTCTTATTGGGAGATAGGAGAAGCATTAACGGTCAATTTATTACCTGAAACCGATATTGTTGAAGTTCTTACATCCAATCAAAAATCGCAACCACAAAAGCAATTAAAATCCATTTTGAGTGAATTTTTGCCAAAAAGAGTGGTTGAAACATTTATTGAAGCAGAAATGGGACAAAAGAGTTTAGCCACCATTTCAGCACGCGATCTACAAAATATTGCCCTACGCTTACAAGCTTGGGATCTCAAGCCGAATGGCACAGAAGGCTATCGCACAGCAGAGGTTACGCTAGGCGGAGTGGATTGTGATGCCATTTCCTCTAAAACCATGGGCGTGAATACGGTTGCAGGTTTATATTTTATTGGCGAAGTATTAGATGTGAGTGGTTGGTTGGGTGGCTATAATTTTCAATGGGCATGGTCGTCGGGTTGGGCCGCAGGGCAAGTGGTTTAAAGGAAGGCCTGACTTTTAAGCTTATTGTATATCTTTAAGCTTAGAACCTCGTAAAGATTTAGTTTTACCATGTAGTTTTTTATGACTTAAACGTCTTTGCGTAGAGGAATAGGTAGGCTTGGTTTTTTGACGCTTTTTGGGAACAATCGCAGCTTGCTTAAAAAGTTCTTGTAAGCGCAAAAGGGCGTCTTGTTTATTGCGGTTTTGTGTTCTATACCGATAGGCTTTGATGATGATATCGCCTTGGTGTGTAAGTTGCTTGCCAGCCAGTGCGATTAATCTTTGGCGTATCGGGGAAGGGATAGAGGGTGAATGCACAATATTGAAGCGTAATTGTACTGCGGTTTCTACTTTATTGACATTTTGGCCTCCGGGCCCGGGGGCCCGAATAAAGCTATATTGAATTTCAGAGTCTTGTAGAAAGATCTCCGATAGTATTTCAATCATCTGAAAGTGGTTTACCAGATGAATGTGTCACTTTTACAATACCGAAAATTATCTAAACCCCAAAGTCCTCATCAATGTCTTGATCAGAAACTTCTTCAGGGCTATCGGCATCTTGATCGGTTTCTCTATCTAATACGCGGTGTGCTTTTTTAATATCTAAGGCTTTTTCCCATTTTGAAATGACAATGGTGGCAACGCCATTTCCGATGAGATTGGTAACAGAACGTATTTCTGACATAAATAGATCAACACCCACCAATAGTGCAAGTCCTGCTACCGGCAAGGTATCGATTGCCGATAAGGTAGAGGCAAGAGTCACAAATCCGCCGCCGGGTACCGCTGCAGCCCCTTTAGAGGTAAGCATTAAAACCCCGAGCAGCGATAGCTGTTGATACACGGAAAGCTCAGTATTCGTTGCTTGTGCAATGAATACGGCTGCCATAGTGAGATAAATGGAGGTTCCATCTAAGTTGAAGGAATAGCCCGTTGGGATCACAAGGCCTACCACGGGCTTCGCACAGCCCATGTTTTCTAATTTAGTAATCATCCGGGGCAAAGCCGCTTCAGAAGAGGAGGTTCCTAATACAATAAATATTTCTTCTTTAATATAAATTAAGAATTTCCATAAACTAAAGCCGGTGGTTCGTAGAATAGGGCCTAAAACGCAGCTAATAAAAATAACGCAAGTCAGGCATACCCCAAACATAAGCTTGCCTAATGGCAGCAGGGTCCCAAATCCATATTTACCAATACTAAAGGCCATGGCGCCGCACGCACCAAAGGGGGCCGCTTTCATGACAATGCCGATTACGCCAAACAACGCATGCGAGCTTTGATCGAGTAGTCGAATCAGCATTTTTCCTTTTTCACCAAATTGTGAGAGCGAAATACCAAATAACACGGAGAATAATAAAACTTGAAGGATGTCCCCGTGCGCAAAAGCGCCGACGACGGTATGCGGAATAATATTCAGCAAGAAATCCACGGTGCTCAGCGACTGCGCTGCTGTCGTATAGGTGGATACACTCCCGGTGTCTAAGGTACTGAGATCGGCATTTACGCCAGCACCGGGTTGAAAGACATTCACTACAATTAGACCAATGATAAGCGCTATGGTAGAAACCACCTCAAAATAGACGAGAGACTTAAGACCGACGCGGCCAACTTCTTTCATATCGCCCATTTTCGCAATGCCTACGACAATGGTGCAAAAAATGATGGGAGCGACCATCATTTTAATTAACCGAATAAAGGCATCCCCCATTGGTTTCATACTGGTGCCTACTTCGGGAAAAAAGTGGCCGACAACAACCCCTACGATAATTCCTAATAGGACTTGAAAATACAGACGTTGATAAATCGGTTTCTTCATGTTAGTTTGATACCTAATTTCAAGTGTAAAAGATGGTACAGTTTAGACTAGATCGACCTCTAAACGCCATCTACATCGACGCAATTTTTGATTAACCTTCATAAAAACACTGTTTGGCTGCGATATTTGGCACCTAATCTATTAACCGGGGCTGTTTTGGGGGTATACTACTCGGCTTTTAGAGGGATCAATCATGAAGGTATTGGCATTTTCGTTATCTTTGCGTCAAGGCTCTTTCAATGGAAAATTGATCCAGCTAGTTATAGAGAGCGCGGAAAAATTAGGTGTGGAACTTGAATTAATCGATCTCTCAGCGTATGAATTACCCGCTTATAATATGGATATACAGAATACGGTTGGCTTTCCAAAAGCGGCAAATGATCTAAAAGACAAGTTAGAGACGGCACAAGGGATCATGTTAGCCTCGCCTGAATATAATTTCTCTTATCCCGGCCATTTTAAAAATACCTTTGATTGGATTTCGCGTTACCAGCCCATGCCTTGGGCTAATAAAGCGGTATTGCTGTTATCAGCTTCCCCTTCATTGGTTGGGGGTAACCGTGGACTTTGGCACCTTCGCGTTCCCTTTGAAGCGTGTGGCGCCTTTGTTTATCCGGGGATGTTTTCGCTAGCTAGTGCCCATGATGCCTTTACTGAAAGCGGGGCATTAAAAGACGAAGCTATGGCAAAACGTTTAGAGGCAACGGTATTATCGTATATCCGGTTTGCAGAGGCTTTAAAGTTTTAAGACTTATTGGGTTTTTTAAAGAGTCTTTGTTTTTCTCTTTCCCAGTCTCTGTCTTTTTCAGCCGCTCGTTTATCGTGCAGCTTCTTGCCTTTGACCAAAGCAATTTCAAGTTTGATTTTCCCCTTACTCCAATAAAGAGAAAGGGGAATTAAGGTATAGCCTTTGCGTTCAGTTAACCCAATCAAAGAATCTAGCTGCTTTCGATGTAATAATAATTTCCGGGTGCGAAGGGGATCCGCATTCACATGGGTAGAGGCCGATAAGAGTGGGCTTATGTGCGAACCAATCAGCCAAGCTTCACCTTTTTTGAGTAATACATAACTTTCGGCAATCTGGATTTTGCCTGCTCGAAGGCTTTTTACTTCCCAGCCGGTTAAAGCAACCCCTGCCTCATAACGCTCCTCCAGTGTATACTCGTGTAAGGCTTTACGATTGAAAGCAAGCGTTTTGGTATTAGGCTCAGATGTTTTAATTTGTTTATTCATTTCCAAGTTATTGTAGCGTATGTATAAAGTTTCGAATAGGTGTTTGGAAAATGACCCGCATTAAAAAAAGTGCTTTAGTCCCTTATTCAACGGCCCAAATGTTTGAGCTGGTAGCCGGAATAGAGCAATATCCCCAATTTTTACCCTGGTGTAAGTCAACCGTCATCCATTGGCGTACTGATCAGGAAGTAGAAGCCAGTGTTTTGGTGGCGAAGGGAGGCATGGAATATTCATTTACGACGCGGAATCATTTAGTTCAGGATCACCAGATTGCCGTGCACTTAGTCCAGGGCCCGCTCAGCCGATTGCAGGGGCAATGGCGATTTGAAGGGGGCAACCAGGCCGGTAGTATCGTTAGTTTAGAATTAGAGATTGAATTTAAAAGTAAGCTGGCAACCTTGACGGTTGGGCCTTTATTGCAAAAGCTTGCGGACACTTTTATGGTGTCTTTTTGCCAACGCGCAAGGTTAATTTATGGCACTTAAAAAAGAGACCCACTTACCTTGGATCACGGTTGAGGTTGCTTATGCCGATAGTTCTCAACAAGTTGTTGTTTCACTGCAGGTAGAAATGACCTGCACTGCTTTGCAAGCGATCGAGGCATCTTGTATTCGGCAACAATTTCCGGAAATCAAAAACTTGGAAAAGCGGATTGGCATTTTTGGCAAATCCGTTTCGGTCGATACGCAATTACAGAATGGCGATCGCGTAGAAATTTATCGCGATTTATATCAAGATCCTAAGGAAATCCGGCGCAAAAAAGCGGCGTTGAAGCTTGCTCAGCGGGCCACTTCCGTGAAGCGTTGAATTTTATTGCCTTTAAAAAATAAGGATAAATGCTTTTCAATTATGTTATCCCCATTGCCAGGTTTAAAATAATAGTAATAGTCCCAGCGTTCTTGCTCCAAAAAATGCGTTAAGGCAGGGGTACCTAACATTTCTATAACGGCATCTTTTTCCATACCAATTTTAATCTTTTGGATCATTTCAGGCGTTAGGAAATTGCCCTGGCGTACATCCATTCGATAAATTTTAGGGGGAAAGGGGCAAGCGGTTAACCCTAGGCATAAAATGCAAAATGACGCTACCATAATGGGGCGAATAAGGGAGTTCATGTAAGTTAAGCCTCTAAAGTTAAAGGTTGGTATTCAGTACTATTGGTTTATATCATAGCGGATCACCGATTCATTTTGAAGCTTTTTGCATTTATAAGGGGCAG
This sequence comes from bacterium, assembly GCA_027364575.1. GTDB lineage: Bacteria > Pseudomonadota > Gammaproteobacteria > UBA6186 > Azoamicaceae > CADEGZ01. The sequence goes on along the minus strand of DAHXPC010000010.1, from coordinate 59,766 downwards.
ATCCAGTGAAGAATCAGAATTTAAAGAATGTCGGGCTTAAAGTCACTGCACCTAGGGTGAAGATTTTGCAAATTTTAGAAAATGCCGATTCTCTCCATCTCAGCGCTGAGGACATCTATAAATCCTTGTTAGAGATGGGAGACGATGTCGGTTTGGCGACGGTTTATCGTGTATTAACCCAATTTGAATCAGCAGGCCTCGTCATTCGGCATCGCTTTGAAGGGGGCCTATCGGTTTTTGAATTGGATGATGGCAAACATCATGATCATTTGGTATGCGTAAAATGTGAGCGGGTAATTGAATTCGTGGATGCAATTATCGAAGCAAGACAAATTGCGATTGCGGCAGAAATGAAATTTCGTATAACCGAACACTCATTAAACCTATATGGCGTGTGTGAAAAATGTGAACCGGGGTAAGCCAATTATAACCCTTCTGGGTAGGTATCGGGCAATTCACTCACTCGGGATGCAGGTTTTGTATCTAGGGGGATTACTGCATGGGTTTTATCAAAATGCACCAAGGCATCGAACTGGTTCGGTAGATGCGAAAAATAATAATGGCTAAGGCGCTCTGTTCCTGGCTGATAAATAACGCCAATGGCGCGTTGTAATTGCGGTGAGCTTAATAAATGTATGGCAGGTGTTTGCTCACGCAGGTTTATAATAAAATTCTTTGCCTTTAATTCATGAAAAAACCATTCGTAACTGCCCTGAATAGGTAATTGTATTGCTTTATAATAAGCCGGGCCTCCCCAGGTGGATGCTGCAGTAACTGTCCCCTCAGCGGTTGAAAATCCAAGCAAATAAGCACTGGTATTAAAACGTTCCCGCACCAATTGGCCTAAATTTATTTCTTGATGTTCATACATTTCAGTTGCTCTGGCATCTCCTATGTGTGAATTATGTGCCCAGACAATGACTTTTGCTGGGGTACGAGTCACGGTTTCTATATGCGCTATAATATTTTGTAAGGTATCGATCATATGCAGATCGCGGATATTCCAGGTTATGTGATGGGGTTCAAAAAGGGAAGAATAATAATTTTCTGCATTCTTAACAACACGTGCATTTTGTGTGGCATAAAATTGGTGTTCAATTTCTTCTGCACTGGCATTGATGTGTTGATAGGCAAGGCGTTGCGTATCCACAAGTTGAAGCATCACTTCTTTGCCACACGTTCTTTTCAATTGATATTTAGCCAGATATGCATATTGTTGGGGATCTTGGTTAATGGGTTCAAAACAATGATAGCGTTGGATCGCTTCTTTTGCTGCCTCAGGATAATATTTTTGTAAATAAGCAATGACTGCGCTTATCGCTTCATATAAACAATACAGATCTAAGCCATAAATAGCTACTTTAGACGCTGGATTTTTGATTTGACTATTATAGTCACGGAGCTTTTCTAAAAAATTAAGCATGCTGGTATTTTTCCACATCCATGTCGGAAATCTTTTAAATTCCCGTAAAGCGCAATTTGAATTTTGCGTGTCACTTAAGACCTGGCAATAATGATGCATTGGATAAACACTCGTCCAATCGCCTTCAATGGCAACTGCTTGGAAGCCCTTTTTTTGTATAAGATAGCGTGTCAATGCCATCCGTGCTTGATAAAATTCCATTGTGCCATGGGTGGCTTCGCCCATGAGAACAATACGTGCCTCCCCGATAAGCGCTGATAGTGTTTCACAGAATTGAGCGTCATATCCTTTGCAAGGAATAATTGCCGAATTTAAGAGTCGGATCAATTTTTTGGAGATGGCGGCACTGCCTCGATCCATTCCGTTCTCCTAAGTTTTAGTAAAATCATTTTATAAATGATTGAGGTGTAATTTTGCAGGACACGTTTTATATGCTATAGAATTAGCAATCAACAATCAAACGGTAGACTCAGAAATTCCTGAATATGGCTACAGCTTTGTTGAGGATTTCAGATAAAGAGTAGACAAATGCTGAAAATTCATTTCATAATAAAAGGGTGCCGCAAAATAATACAGTCAGAAACCAGGGCTTTAACCTATATAATCAATGTATATAAGGGGAGGTATTATGGATATTCAATCTGTAGAAAATTTTATCAATGATCTCATTCAAGTAGACATTGATGCAAGCTTTGCCTATAAAGAAGCCATTAAATCCATAGAAGAAGAAGACATTCGAGAACAGCTTATTTCATTTAAAAATGATCACGAGCGGCATATTGAAAATTTATCTTTTTTATTAAAGAAGGCGGGCGGCGAGCCTATACAGTATAGTCAAGATTTAAAAGGCTATGTTATCCAAAGCATGACCTGGTTGCGTAGCATTACCGGCACTGAAGGCGCCTTAAAGGCTATGGCATCAAATGAAAAAATCACCAATGATAAATACCATAGCGCATCTCTGTACAGTGAAGGTCTGTCGGCTGAACTCCAAAAGCAAATACTGAAAAATTATGAAGACGAAAAGCGACATATGCAATATATTACGCAAAAGATTGAAGAGCTAAAATTTAAAGACACATGAATTGTTCAATCGATTCTTGAACTGAGTAAAGGACAATGAAAAAACTTATTCAAACTTTACTGGGGCAAGCTGGAATTACCGTCAATGGAAATCAGCCTTGGGATATTGAGATTCATAATGAGAAATTTTATGAGTATTTAGCTGGCAACGATATTGCATTTGCCATTGGGAATGCCTATGTCAATAATTTTTGGGACTGTAAAAGACTCGATCAGTTTTTTTATAGAGTTTTTATTGAAGATCTCGAGAAAAAAGCATTGTCTAGTTTCGAATTTTGGCAGAGCAGGCTAAAAAAAGATGGTTACCGACTTCTCCACCGGATTTTCAATTATCAAACCCAAAAAAAAGCACAAGAAGTCGGAGAGCTTCATTATGATATAGGGAATAATCTTTACGCTGCCATGCTGGGCAAAACAATGATTTATAGTTGTGCTTATTGGGAAGGCGCACAAAGTTTAGAAGAGGCCCAAGAAAGAAAATTAGAATTAATTTGCAAAAAACTACGATTAGCTCCGGGAATGCACATTCTGGACATAGGCTGTGGCTGGGGTGGGTTTGCAAAATATGCAGCGGAACATTATCAGGTGACAGTTGTTGGGCTTACGATTTCCAAAGAACAACAGGGTTTAGCGCAAAAAATATGTCAAGGTTTGCCGATCGACATTCGCCTGCAAGATTATCGCCAGTTATTAGCTGAAAATATTCAATATGATAGGGTGGTGAGTGTCGGAATGTTCGAGCATGTAGGCTATAAAAACTATCAGCACTATATGAGGACAGTTGCCCATATTTTAAAAAATAATGGATTGTTTTTGCTCCATACCATTGGCTCTAATCGATCCGACATTGCCACAAATCAATGGATAGATACATACATATTTCCCAACGGACAGCTCCCCTCTATTATGCAGCTGGGTTCTGCGATAGAGGGTATTTTTGTTATGGAAGATTGGCAGAATCTTGGCATCCATTACGATAAAACCTTAATGGCTTGGCATCGTAATTTTACGGAACACTGGGCGCAATTAAAAAGCGGTTATGATGAACGCTTTCGCCGTATGTGGGAATATTATTTGCTTTCTTGTGCAGCAGCATTTAGAGCGCGTAAAACCCAAGTCTGGCAAGTCGTACTTTCTAAAAATGGTTTGCCAAATGGCTATTCATACGCCATGGTTAATTGATTTTTCATTTTTTTAGCATTTTTATTTAATTAAATTGTTTCTAACATTTCTTTTGCGTGCGCCAGGGCATGTTGGGTAATCGTGGCGCCGCCCAACATTCTAGCCAGTTCCTCAATTCTCGCAGAATCTTCTAATGGATAAATGCGGCTGGTGGTTGAGTCTTCAGTTTGCTGCTTTTCAACCTTATAGTGATGATCCCCTTGTGCAGCAATTTGAGGCAGATGGGTTACACATAATGTTTGCGTCTCTTTTGCCAAGGTTTTTAAAAGCTTACCCACGGTTTCCGCCGTTTTCCCACTGATCCCTGCATCTACTTCGTCAAATATCAGGGTAGGGGTAGTCATTTTTTGCGAGGTTATTACTTGGATCGCAAGGCTAATGCGCGATAATTCGCCACCAGAGGCAATTTTGCGCAAAGGTTGTAATGGTAGCCCTGGATTGGTGGTGACTAAGAATTCAATTTGATCGATACCATGAACGCCATATGTTATTTCCGCATCGTTTATGAATGCTATTTTAAACTGCCCTTTTGGCATTTCTAAGCCATGCATTTGGCTGGAAACCAATTGTTCTAAAAGCTGCGCGGCTTTTTTTCGACTTAAACTTAATGTTTCAGAAGATTGGCGATATGAAATTTCAGCTGCTTTTAATTTGTCGTTTAACTCTATTAGGGTTGTTTGCAGCTGTAACAGCATTTCGGCTTCGTTGCATAACGTTTTTTGATATTCGGCAAGTGCTTCGGGTTGAATTCGATATTTTCTAGCTAAAGTATAAATTTGGCTTAAACGCTCATCAATATTCTGTAAACGCTTGGGATCGATCTCTAAGCTGTTTTTAAAGTTTTCCAGTTCTGAAGCGGCTTCTTCGATTTGTATTAATGCGTTATTGAGTAACTCCCCACACATATCCAGCTTTGTCGTATGGGGCGTTAATTGCTGAACTTGATGAATGGCTTGGTACAGAGCGAAAGCGGCATCTTGACTAGATTCACTTTTTAAATGTTGAAGGGCTATTTCACACGCGCTAAGCCATTGTTCGGCATGGGCAAGTTCTTTGTGTTCAATATCCAGTGTTTCCAATTCATTTTTTTGTAAATCAAATGCTTCAATTTCTTGGATTTGATACTGTAAAAAGGAGAGTTTATCGGTTTGACCTTGCAATTCGCTTAAATGCTTATATTCTTTTTGAAGATTCTGTAACTGGATATAATCACTTCGAACCTTTTCGGTGAGTTCTGGGTGGTTTGCGTATTGATCGATCATATTCCGTTGAAGATCTGGCTTCATTAAAGATTGATGGGCATGTTGCCCATGGATATTGACTAATTTTTCTCCTAATTCGCGAATTTGGCTTAAGGGCACTGCCTTGCCATTAATATAGCAACGTGATTTTCCCTCTTCACTCACAATTCGACGGATGACACATTCCTCATCTGAATCGAGCGCATTGCGCTGTAGCCATTGTACGACATGGGGTAATTGTGCTAATTCATACATCGCAGAAATTTCTGCTTGTCGACAGCCTGGACGCACAATGCTGCTATCCGCACGTATGCCTAAGGTTAACCCAAGTGCATCGATTAAAATCGACTTTCCCGCACCGGTTTCACCCGTTAACACGGTCATGCCCGATTGAAAACAGAGTTCCAAATGTTCAACGACTGCCAGATGATGAATAATGAGATGACTTAACATGGTTAATCCTGTAATAAATGAACATTCCAGCTCAGTTTTTCGCGCAATACCGAAAAATATTCATGATGGCTAGGATGAATTAACGTAAATTCGCAATCATGCTTTTTGATAAGGATTTCGTCTCCAATTTCTAAATCAAAATAGACCTGTCCATCATAACTTAATTTGGGGGCTATGTTATTGCTCTCGGTAACCACTAATTTTATCTGACTATTGCCATCGACAACAATAGGCCGGTTGCTCAATGTATGAGGGCACATCGGTGTGATGGTAATGGCGTTTAAAGTTGGGAACAGTATAGGTCCCCCGGCGGATAAGCCATAGGCAGTAGAGCCGGTAGGGGTGGCGGTAATAATGCCATCCGCTTGTTGTCGTAAGACAAATTGATCGTTGACATACACCTCAAAATCTATCATTCGGGCAAGACCGCCGTTATAAAGGACAATATCGTTTAATGCAATTTCTTGCATGACCACGGTATTGTGACGTTTTACCTGGGCGCTTAATAAAAAGCGCTGTTCTTTTAGATACTGACCGGCAAAAATTGCTTCTAATTCTTGTTCCATATTGTGCGGAAGAATATCGGCTAAAAACCCTAATCTCCCTCGATTAATGCCTAATACTGGAATTTGATGTGCGACGACTGCTCGTGCGGCATTTAGTAAGCTGCCGTCTCCTCCCACCACAATAATCAGATCGACTAACGCGCCAATTTCTTCTCGGGCCACAGATGTGAGCGGCGTATCGGCAAGTAAAACATTGCTTTCTGTCTCAATGAATAAGGTGTGCCCTTTTGCTTGCAGGTAAATAACCAATTTCTTAAGCGTATCGCTCACACTTGTATTATTGTGTTTTGCAAATAACCCAATTCGAGTAAAGGCTAAAGGCATAAAGGCTGTCCTTGATTGAAAGATTTGAATACACTAGTTTAGTCGGCGAGCGGTGGGGGTGGCAATTTAAAAGTTTATTTTATAAAAAATGAGAAAAGGGTAATATAAGATCAGGCAATCATTGCTTAGCACTAAGGTAGCTTAATAGCAAAATATTATGGCAATAAATGATCGGCATCCACCCTTGAGTTTCGTTTTGTGATCCCCATCTTAAGACGCATGCGAAAAGCGGGAAGAGAATTTAAGAACCGCATGACCGATTTTAGAATATGAGGAGACAACAACCGTGAATGAACACGAAAACTCTGAGCAAACCAATGAGACAGTGGAAACACAAAATGCAGATATACAAGAAAAAGTAGAAAACACCCCTGAAAGGTTAGAAGAAGCGCGTAAAAAAGCAGCTGAAAACTGGGATCTTTTTCTGCGTACGCGAGCCGATGCCGATAATATCCGTCGCAGAGCAGTGATAGATGTTGAAAATGCCCATAAATATGGCATTGAAAAGTTTGCTCGGGAAATACTCGACGTTGTGGATAGCATCGATCATGGGCTTACAGCATCCAGCGCGGACACCGATAGTAAAGCCCTAAAAGAGGGTATGGTGCTTACCTATAAGTTGTTAATAGATACCTTAGATAAGTTTGGTATAAAACAACTGAACCCCCAAGGCGAAATGTTTGATCCGCTACGTCATGAAGCAATGTCTGCCCAAGTGAATAAAGACTTAGAGCCAAACACTGTTTTGATGGTCGTCCAAAAAGGATTTACCCTTCATGATAGATTATTACGTGCGGCTAAGGTGATTGTTTCTAAAACAGAATAGGGCGGGGGTTGAAAAGCGTAAATTCGCCCCAATTTACTAAAGCAATATGTATTTTGCATAAATAAAGATTAACTTAGGAGTATATACAGATGTCAGAGATCGTTATTGGAATAGATTTAGGCACCACCAATTCGTGTATTGCGATTATGGAAGGCGGTACCGTACGGGTGATTGAAAATAGTGAAGGCGATAGAACAACCCCTTCTATTGTTGCTTATACACAAGATAAAGAAAAATTGGTTGGCAGACCCGCGAAAAATCAACGAATTACCAATCCTAAGCGCACCTTTTATGCGGTTAAACGATTAATTGGTCGTCGTTTTGATGATCCTGTGGTTGGAAAAGATAAAGACATCGTGCCTTATCCAATTGTAAAAGCCGATAATGGCGATGCGTGGTTAGAAGTCGACGGTCAGAAAATGGCACCGCCACAAATTTCTGCAGAAATTTTGGTCAAAATGAAAAAAACTGCCGAGGATTACCTTGGAAAAGAAGTAAAAGCAGCCGTGATTACCGTTCCTGCCTATTTTAATGATTCACAACGGCAAGCCACTAAAGATGCCGGGCGCATTGCAGGACTCGATGTAAAGCGTATTATCAATGAGCCTACTGCTGCAGCGTTGGCCTTTGGAATGGATAAACAAAAAGGCGATATGACGATTGCGGTTTACGATTTAGGGGGCGGCACCTTTGACGTATCGATTATTGATCTTGCAGAAGTAGACGGAGAACATCAATTTGAAGTTCTGTCTACCAATGGGGATACCTTTTTAGGCGGCGAAGATTTTGATGTGCGGCTAATGGATTATTTGGTTAGCGAATTCAAAAAAGAAAGCAGTGTCGATCTAAAAAATGATGCCATTGCGCTACAACGCTTAAAAGAAGCGGCAGAAAAGGCGAAAATTGAATTGTCTTCACGGGAACAAACGGAAGTTAACTTGCCTTATATCACTGCAGACGCAAGTGGTCCTAAGCATATGAACATTAAGATTACGCGCGCCAAATTAGAAGCATTGGTTGAAGATTTGATTACAAGCACCATTGGTCCTTGTAAAACCGCTTTAAAAGACGCGGGCAAATCTTTTTCAGAGATCGATGCGGTTATTCTGGTGGGTGGACAAACACGTATGCCCAAGGTTCAGGAAGTGGTTAAAGAATTCTTTGGTAAAGAGCCTAGAAAAGATATTAACCCAGATGAAGCGGTTGCCATTGGTGCTGCAATTCAAGGCGGCGTGTTGTCGGGTGATGTAAAAGATATTTTATTGCTAGACGTTACCCCTTTATCCCTAGGGCTTGAAACCATGGGTGGGGTAATGACCAAGCTGATTGAAAAAAATACCACGATTCCCACTAAAAAGACGCAAGTGTTTTCAACGGCAGCAGATCACCAAACAGCCGTTACCATTCGGGTGTTTCAAGGTGAGCGTGAACAAGCTGCGGCAAACAAGTTTTTGGGTCAATTTGACTTAAGTGATATTCCGCCAGCACCCCGCGGTGTTCCGCAAATTGAAGTGGCTTTTGATATAGATGCCAATGGTATTTTGAGTGTATCTGCGAAAGACATGGCTTCGGGCAAAGAGCAGAAAATTGTGATTAAAGCCTGCAGTGGACTAAATGAAGAAGAAGTCAAACGAATGGTTAAGGATGCAGAAGCCCATGCGGAAGAAGATAAAAAATTCCATGAGCTTGTTTCAGTTCGCAATCATGCAGACAGCATGTTACATGCCACTGAAAAATCTTTAAAAGAGATGGATGATAAAATTACGGCAGAAGAAAAAGATAAAATCCAAAAAGCCATGGAAGCTTTAAAAGAAGCTTTAAAAGGAAACGATAAAGTCGATATTGAAAAGCATACGGAAAGCTTGACCGAAGCTTCCGGTAAAATGGCAGAAAGAATGTATGCGGCTCAACAATCACAAGCGCAAGCAGGTGATCAAGCCTCTTCAGGGTCAACGGAAGGTGCAAAGTCTGAAGCAGACGTTGTCGATGCTGAATTTGAAGAAGTGAAAGAGAATAAAGATTAATGGCAACGAAACGAGATTATTACGAAATCCTTGATGTTGCCCGTAATGCCAGTGACGCCGATATAAGAAAAGCTTATCGTAAGATGGCCATGAAATATCACCCGGATCGAAACCCGGGTGATAAGACAGCGGAAGATTCTTTTAAAACGGTGGGTGAAGCTTATGAGGTATTATCGGATAGTCAAAAGCGCTCAGCTTATGATCAATTCGGCCACGCTGGAGTAGATGGTTCCAGTGGCATGGGTGGTCATGCAGCTGGCAATGGCAATTTTGGCGATATATTTGGGGATATATTCGGAGATATTTTTGGCGGTGCGCGGGCTGGCTCTGGCCGTAGCTCGGGTGAGCAGGGTGCTGATCTCCGTTATAACTTAGAATTAAGCTTAGAAGAAGCCATTCATGGCAAGACCGTACAAATAAAAGTGCCGACCTGGGTTGGTTGTGGTGAATGTCGGGGAAGTGGGGCAAAAGGCGCTGCTAAACCTAAAACCTGTAATACCTGCGGTGGAATGGGCCAAGTGCGTATGCAGCAAGGCTTTTTTTCTATCCAACAAGGATGTCCAACCTGTCGGGGTCGCGGAACCGTTATTTCAGATCCTTGTCATAAATGTCATGGTCAAGGGCGCGTTCAGGACACTAAAACATTATCCGTGCAAATCCCGCCAGGGGTAGATAATGGCGATCGAATCCGCTTAGCGGGTGAAGGGGAAGCGGGATCCCAAGGCGGGGGCTCAGGGGATTTATATGTGCAAGTTCAAATTAAAAAGCACAATATCTTTAATCGAGAAGGTGCAGACTTACATTGTGAAGTGCCCATTAGTTTTGTGACAGCCGCTTTAGGTGGAGAATTAGATGTCCCTACTTTAAATGGTCGGGTAAAACTCAAAATACCTTCGGAAACGCAAACCGGGCGTGTATTTAAAATTAAAGGAAAAGGGGTTAAAACGGTTAGAGGGGAAGGTCCAGGGGATCTTTTATGCCGAGTCGTTTTAGAAACGCCCGTTAATTTAAATAAACGTCAAAAAGAAATTCTGGAAGAATTGAATAGCACGATGACACTGGCAACGCAGGAACATAATCCCAAAGCGGCTTCTTGGTTTCAACGGGTAAAACACTTTTTTGAGGCAATGAAGTTTTAATGCTTAATATTGCGGTGGGTGGGGCTAATGGCAAAGTAGGGCAACTTTTGGTTCAGCTTATTCAAGCGGATAAGGAAACACATTTGGCAGCTGCTGTCATTCGTGCGGATAATAACCAAAATTCTTTAACGACCGTTGCAGCCCCCATCGATGTTTTCATTGATTTTAGTGTGCCGGAAGCCGTTATGGAACATCTGGCAATTGCCTGTGAACGTTCTTATCCCATGGTGATTGGGGTAACCGGATTTAGCGCAAGCCAAAAACAAGCAATTATACAAGCGTCAAAATTGATCCCGATTGTGTTTGCCCCCAATATGAGTATAGGGGTGAATTTACAGTATAAAATGCTGGAAATGATCTCCCGATCATTAATGGATGCCGATATTGCTATCCTGGATATTCATCACAAACATAAAAAAGACTCGCCTTCAGGAACCGCTTTACACATGGCTGAAGTCATTAATCGAGCGCAAGGAAAAACGGAAAAAGAAAGCAATATTGTTTTTTCATCCCTGCGATTAGGGGGATCAAGCGCCGAGGTAACTGCGATATTCGCGTTAGAAGATGAGCGTATTGAAATTTCACACAAAGCCATGAATCGAGGAGCCTTTGCAAAAGGCGCGACAAAAGCGGCAAAGTGGCTTATACACCAACCCGCCGGTCTTTATGATATGCAAGCGGTATTGGGGTTAAATTCTCCGGCTAGCTCTTAAGTATTGAGAACAACCGCACTACCTTACCTTAATCCTTTATTCCCTATAAGCAGATATAGCTCCTTTTTATAAAAATCCGTTAATTTAGCACGCAGTTGAGATCACAAAGCACTGTGCTTGCCTATAACTTAAGTGATGAAAACATAAACCTTGCGTCAGCGCCATTGATTTACATGTCAAACTAATTGGTTGTGTAAGGATCTGTAAAATGTTACTGTGAAAACCAGTAAAACCACAGCTACCCTTTCTTAAATTTTGGGAGAATGCCATGCCTCAACCCACCACAACCTTTATAAATCCTTTGGAGCTTTCAATCCTAAATGGCGCCAATGGATTTCGCATTAATGGCGTATCAGTGAATGACATTAGCGGCTATTCTGTGGCCTCTGCTGGGGATATCAATGGCGATGGCTTAAGTGATTTGATTATTGGGGCGCCATATGCTTCTCCTGGGGGACGGGCTAAAGCGGGTTCAACCTATGTGCTGTTTGGACAACGAGCGCCCTTTAATGCGAGTTTAGAGCTCTCAACGCTAAATGGCCCCAATGGCTTTCGCATTAATGGCGTATCGGCTAATGACTGGAGCGGCTATTCTATAGCATCTGCAGGAGATATTAATGGTGATGGTTTAAGCGATTTGATTATTGGGGCGACTCAAGCTTCTCCTGGGGGACGAACTCAAGCCGGTTCAAGTTATGTTGTGTTTGGGCAACGTGCTTCCTTTGGAGCAACGTTAGAGCTATCAACCCTAAATGGTGCTAATGGCTTCATTCTGAATGGGTTAGCATTGGGTGACAATAGCGGCTGTTCTGTAGCCTCTGCAGGAGACATTAATGGCGATAGCTTAAGCGATTTGATTATTGGGGCAACGAATTCTGCTCCGGGGGGACAAGTTAGCGCCGGTTCAAGCTATGTGGTGTTTGGGCAACGAACGCCCATTGGAGCAACGCTAGAGCTATCAACCCTAAATGGCGCCAATGGCTTCATTCTTAATGGGGTAGCTGCGTATGATAATAGCGGCAGCCATGTAGCCTTTGCAGGGGATATGAATGGGGATGGCTTAAGTGATTTGATTATTGGAGCATTTTATTCTGGTCCTGGGGGGCGGATTGGTGCGGGGTCAAGCTATCTGGTGTTTGGGCAGAGCGCGCCCTTTGGAGCGGTCCTAGAGCTATCAACTTTAAATGGCGCCAATGGTTTTAGACTTGATGGGATAACAGCGAATGACTATAGCGGTTATTCTGTCGTCTCTGCAGGGGATATGAATGGCGATGGTTTAAGCGATTTGATTATTGGGGCGACTCAAGCTTCTCCTGGGGGACGAACTCAGGCAGGTTCAAGCTATGTGGTATTTGGGGATAACATCCCTTGGCTAAAAAATCAGCTCAATATTGCTGAAGGGCAGAGCGTTATCTTGGGAGCTAATAATTTAAATGTAAATGTGAGCCGTTTTCCTGAACTTATCAATTATAAAATAAATGCTGCCCAGCATGGACAATTTGAGTATTTAAATCAACCTAATGTGTCCATTACCACTTTTAGTTCTAATGATATTGCCACGAACCAAGTCCGTTTTGTAACAGATGATAGTGAACTTTCGCCTAGCTATGCGGTAACCGCAATTCATACTTTAGCAACCAGTAGTCTGAGTGCTAATGTTACTTTTATCAATCAATTACCAATTCTTGTTAATAACACTTTAGTCGTAAACCAAGGACAAACAGTATTCTTCGATAGTACGATATTAGCAGCCGTAGATGCGGATAATCCTCAGCATGATCCCGATATTGTTTTTACTATCAGTAATGTTTTACATGGTATTTTCTCAAGCTTAAATTTCCCACAAAGTCAGATTTGGAGTAATGGCGTTTATTTTACCCACGATAATACAATTGCGGTACCCAGCTATCAGGTAAGCATTAGTCGAGGTGGCGTTACGGTAGGGCCAGAAAGTGCTACGGTTCATTTTGATGCCTCGCCCTTATTGGATAATAATGATTTAAGGCTTAATCAAGGCCAAACCATCAGCTTAAGTTCAGATATGCTCAGTGCCACAACACCTTATGGTTCAGCTTCCGCGTTGAAGTTCCTGGTAAAATATGTGCAACATGGTCGTTTTGTGAAAACGAATGCACCATCGATAGCCATTACTGCCTTTACCCAAGGCGAGATCCAAAATGGGACGATTCAATTTATTCATGATGGTACGGCTAATCCGCCAAGCTATAAAATTATGGTTAGCGATGGCATTATGACCACCATTGCACAAGATGCCATTGTAGAATTTAAATATGCGCCTGTATTAATTGCAAATGCATTGATTATTAACCAAGGTCAAACGGTCATATTAAATCCCTCTATTCTTGCAGCAACTAACCTTGATTATGATGCTACTCAATTATTATTTAATATAAGCAATATTCATGCGGGTCATTTTGAATACACGAATATGAAAAATGTGTCTATTACACAATTTTTACAAGCCGAGATTCAATCCGGGTTAATTGAATTTGTACACGATGGTAGCACACTGTTGCCAAGCTATCAGGTAAGTATTAGTAATGGTTTAATGACCGTTGGATCATATCCGGTTGCTGTTAGTTTTGATCGTACGCCTATATTAGTGAACAATAAGCTAGCGATTAGTCAAGGTCAAAGCATGCTGTTGGGGAATCAACAGCTGAGTGCTACCTCTCAGGATATTAATCCCTTTGCTTTATTATTTGAGCTTAGTAATGTCCAATATGGACATTTTGAAGTGATTGGTCAACCTGGGATCCCTGTTACATCCTTTACCCAAGGGCAAGTTTTGATTAACAACATCCAGTTTATTCAGGACGGGAGCGAAAATTCACCCAGTTATAACATTACTGTCAGTGATGGTCGCATTACAACTACGCCTCAAATGGCAGTGGTTAGTTTTAATTTACCGCCTGTATTAACGGTCAATCAGATGCGTATCAGCCAAGGACAAAGTTTAATTTTAAACGCGAATATGATAAATGCGACTGATCCAGATGATCCGGTTTCTAGCATTTCTTTTACCGTAGGCAATGTGCAACACGCTCACTTTGAATCGGTAAATAATGTCGGGGTTCCTATTAGTACTTTTTCCGAGACTGCAGTGATGCAAGGTAAGGTTCGATTTATTGATGATGGTAGTACCTTGACGCCTAGCTATACAGTTTCTGTTAGTGATGGGAAAATGAGTACCGTAGCGCAATCCAGTCAGCTAAACTTTAACCTTGCCCCTGTTCTTAGCAATAATGCGTTACAAATAGGACAAAACCAAACAAAGATCCTAAGCGCGGAAGATCTAAGTGCAAGCGATTTGGATGATCCTATAAGCAACTTGGTTTTTACGGTTAGTAACGTTAATCATGGTGCCTTTATACAACTGCCGCAAACACAATTCATTAATAATTTTACGCAAGGGGCAATAGAACAAGGCCAAATTGCTTTTAAAACAGATGGGGGTGCTGATGCGCCTTTATATATGGTGTCGGTAAGTGATGGGTATGGCCAAACACAGCCTGTAGCGGCACATATTAACTTTAACAGTGCGCCAATCCTTACTAACAATAGACTTAGCATTACGCCAGGAAATCTCAATATTTTATCAAGCTCAGATTTAAGTGCGAGTGACAAAGAAACTGCGTTAGGAGATTTAGTATTTACAGCGAGCAATGTCATTAATGGGCATTTTGAATTAGCGGGTATTTCAGGAACAGCAATCTCTGTTTTTGCTCAACAAAAAATATTCAGTGGCGACATAGCTTTTATTTCAGACGGCACAGAGTTACCTGCTTATAATATTCGGGTGAGTGATGGAAGCTTAACGGCTGGGCCGCAAGCTGCTACCGTCAGCTTGAATTCAGTTGTACAAGGTATCTCAAGCACATCAGCGGACAACACCGTGCGGAATGCGATTATTGGTGCTTCAGTCAGTGGTGGGATTGGCCTACTTTTTTTGGCGACTAAATTAGGAATTGGCTATGTGGCTTCAAAACGTACGCAAAAAGCGTTGGAAGGTGGAAAAAGTGATATTGAAAAAGAACAAGCAACCTATCTGAAAGATGTGGTTCGTCCCATTGCCACTAGAGTATTTGAATCGATTAAAACAACGGGTTGTATGGGAAATCAAAGCCTAGCCGATGCCAAAGACTATATTGCAGCCGTTGAAGTGATTATTGAAAAGCTAAGGGCAAAGGGTGTGGGTATGGAATTAAAAAATATGGCTCCGTCTGAACGTAGTCAGCTTATCAATGAAATTGCACGTCAAACTCGAAAATTCACAGTGCCAAATAGGCCATTCTATTCCATGGCTAAAATTGCTACTTTTTGTAGACCCGAGGTAAAGCCGGAACAGATAGAAGCAAAAGCCGAAGTCATTGCAGCAGCCGTTACCCTTGCCGTCGCCAATAATGCAAGTACACCAGCACCTCTTAGCCCCAGTCGCTATGCGCCAGAGGTGGAGTTACAAGAAATGCAAATGGAGAAAGGATTAAACTTTAGCGAATTAAAGGAAGACCTTGCACTTGTGAAAGCACAAAATGCTGAAATGCAAGAGCAGATGAAAGCACAACATGAACAAATGAAAGCGCAACAAACACTGATGGAGCAATTAACCGCGCAGAGAGCCCCAGTGGAACCAACGAGCAATCTTCCTGGATTTTTAGGGCCAATCGTAGGGTCGCGCCATACAAGGTTTGCTAAGGCAGATTCTGCTGTGAACCCTTTAGGTATTATGGCACCCAAAATGTCGGGATTAGGCTTGGCTGGAAGGGATGCTTTGCGTTAAGAGTGAAGGGGTTAGATTTGGATTTTGTATAGTGGGCTGGATCTGGAATTTCGTAATAGAAAAATACTAAGTGCTGAATCTAGATCTGAACCCTCCACTTTATTGTATATACACGGTAACCATTCATCATTTTTGTAATTTTTACCTATACTTCCATTATGAAATATAAATAACTTTTACAAAAGGGCGATTGGTTATGGCAAATTCCCAAAATAATGAAAAAATTCAGCAGCTTAAGCAACAAGTTGCGAACCAAAAACGATTATTAGCCGCTTTGCGCGAAGAAATAGAATTACAAGAAAAGCAATTATCGGTTTCGGTTACCCATAACTTGAAAGAGAAAATACTGAATCAAGATCGTGATATTGCACATTTAAAAGCCAGTATTGATGGCAAATTGAAATCCTTATCCGATATCGTGAATACTGCAGAGATAGCGGTGAAGCCGGCTATCTCTATACCCGAAGCGCTACCTATAGCACCTAACCTGAATTCAGCACCAACAGCACCGCCCCTGGCGCCTCCGATGGTGAGTATCCCTGTCACCAAACCCATATTTTCGCGCCAAGATTTATTATCCTCAATTCAGGCCGGAAAAACGCTTAAAAAATCGAGCTCACCTGCTGGGAATGTACCGAATGCCGTTCCACCTTTAGCACCGCCTATAGGGCTAGCGCCTGTTTCAAAAAAAACCGCACCTTCGCGGAATGATTTATTGGCAGCCATTAAAGCTGGGACAAAACTTAAAACAAATAATTTAAAAATCTTAATAGAGCCTTCTGTTGCACCAAAAGCTGGGAATATATTTGGGCGTAAGCAGCAAGAAAATCCCGTGCCACGCAGCATAGAAAAAGATATAAAATTACAAAGCGATCTGGTGGCAAATCAACAAAAATCGATTGAAACTTTAAAAATAAAATTGCAAAAATTAAACACAGAGCATTCACTTGAATTAGTGGGTACTTACCAGCAGCATGTCAATGCACAACAGACATTAATCAATACGCTTCAAGAAAGAGAAAAAAAGATTTCAGAATTGTCGCTTAAATATGAAGAAAAGAAAAAAGCGGAATCTGCACCTAAAGCAAAGACAATTGTAGATAACAAAAGTGCGCAAAATTCTATAGAAAATGTGCCGGATGCACCACCTATGGCACCACCTATGGCACCACCTATGGCACCACCTATGGCACCACCTATGGCACCACCTATGGGGCGGCCGCTAGATTCTTCTTTAAAAACTTCCAAATCAAAATCGATGATTCAGCTTACCCCTGCTCAAGCGGCAAAAAAACCTCGGCTAGATGATAAACCTGCTGCTACCTTTATGGCTGCAAATTCGCAAAAACCTGCGGCTTCGATGATGGCAGAGATGGAATCTAAAGTTAAGGGAAGAGCCAATCCAGATGAGGTGTTTATTTCTGAAATCAGCAAGATATTGGTACGCAAAAATATAGATAATAACTTGAATAGTGCTATTTTTGAAAAATTAGGCAAGGAAAATGAAAAATCATTAGCAGCCCAAATATTCAGTGAAGTTAGTAAAATTCGAGAAGAGAAAAAGGGAAATTCACCTATTTCAGCCAATGAGTTGCTACGGCAACAGATGTTAAAACGGCGAGGGGGAATAGTATCTGGTGCATCGATAGAGAAAAAAGCCGAGATTATTCCTACCCTGGATGAGTTGCAAGGGATCAGAGTAAATACGGTGGTTAGGAAATTTTATGAAAGTTTACCCGATGTCAAAAAAAATGAACTGATGGCTTTTTATAAACAAACATTAAAGGTGCTGGAAGAGAAAAAAGCAAAACAGGATAGATTGCAACAAGAGAAAATAGAGGCAGAAAAGGCAATTATTGCCAAAGAAAAACAAAATAAGCGCCAGGCTGAGCTTCTAGTTGTTCAACCAGACATACTCCCTACGCCCCATATTATTAAAGCCACTGAAGCTCGTGCGATACAGTCCTTAATGGAAAATGCTATGCATTTCCTAAAAAGAATAGAAGGCAACTTTAATGCATTACAACCTCAGGTAGAAAAAGTTATCCACGCTGAAAATACATTGCGCTCTGAAAGAAATCCAGCCGCTACTGTTCCCAGCGTTTCTGCGGAGGTGCCTAATGCACCTCCGTTAATACAGACGCAAGAAACGCACTCTGTGCAGATAACGGCTTCCGATGTTCCAAAAGCGCCGCCTTTAACGCCTTC
Source organism: bacterium (assembly GCA_027364575.1). Taxonomy (GTDB): domain Bacteria; phylum Pseudomonadota; class Gammaproteobacteria; order UBA6186; family Azoamicaceae; genus CADEGZ01. The sequence goes on along the minus strand of DAHXPC010000010.1, from coordinate 41,783 downwards.
TCAGGCGCCGGTGCCAGCACGGCCTACCATTACGCCGGCCCGCAATTTATACGATACGAAAACCAATCCGGTTAAGCATAAACCTGATATTTTAGTAGTGGGCATGTCTAATGCGCAAAAAAAGGCGCTAGAAATGTTAAAGCAATCTTTAGTCGTCTATATCCCGCGCCACCTTTCGGCAATGAATACCATGAGACGTTTTTTTGGTGGTACGGATAGAACGACAAAAGTACAATTGGCAAACCAAATCATTCGGGAAATTGACCTGTGTTTAGAAAGGAAAGCGATTGATCCTAAAGCCATGCAAGGCTATTTGTTACATGTTTTAAAAATGGACCATTCCTTAAATGGACAATCACTCTATGGCGCAACACAAGGCGAGTTGTCTAGCCATATAATCAATACACTAGAGATCTTTGAGCCTGGGTTTAGTAAAAGCCAGCATAATCCTTGGAATCGATCTAAACCAGATCCCCTAACGCTTAAGTCATAGCCGACCGATGGATTTTCTGAATCAATGTTTAGCTTGATATGGGATGAAGAAATTTAGGTTGAAATTTTTTTCAAAAAGCAGGTTTTTAATACTAAACCTTTAATTTTTTCAACACGACATTCAACTTCTTCCGAATTCCCGGTTAAACGAATGTTTTTTATCGTCGTTCCTCTTTTTAAAGTATCGGAGGTGCCTTTAACTTTTAAATCTTTAATCAGTTGAACGCTATCTCCGTCATTCAGAATCGTTCCATTACTGTCTTTTATGGGCGTATCCAAAGTGGTATTCCTTATCTAGGATAAAACGTCATGCTATCCGATAGTCACGGAGAATGCAAAATCAAAAAATGAGTTAATTGGCTGCCGGGACGTTTTTGTTTGGGTAGGAGGCTATGCAAGAAAAGGCACCAAAACATGGATAGCTTACCTGCATTATACTGATAATTGGGATCGAAATTACGGGGTTACCACCCCGATAAGAGTGTGTTTGAATAGCGTAAGGCTAGGATAAGCCAGGGTAAAGTCAAGGAGGGCTGCAATGCTACAATATGAAACTCACCGAGATAGCCTGACGGGCACGGAATGGATAGAAACCCGTATGCGGGGCAAGGAATTACTCACGACTCATCTACTCAATAAAGGAACTGCTTTTACTTATAAAGAAAGATGTGAGCTAGGGTTATTGGGTAAACTACCGGCAAAAATTGAGACTTTAGAGGAACAGGTAACCAGAGCTTACCAGCAATTTACGCAATATAAAAATGATTTGCAAAAACACATTTTTTTGAATAATTTGCATGATAAAAATGAAATTTTATTTTATAAACTGGTAACCACGCATATTGTAGAAACGCTGCCGATTATTTATACCCCGGTTGTGGGGAGAGCCGTTCAAGCGTTCAGCCACCAATTTAGACAGCCAAGAGGGATATATATTAGTTACCCTGACAGGGATAAAATGGAATTAATTTTAGAAAACCGAACTCATCCAGAGCTATCGGTTATTGTGGTAACCGATGGAGAACGGGTATTGGGCATTGGTGATCAAGGCGTCGGAGGGATTGATATTTGCATTGCCAAATTAATGCTCTATACAATGTGTGCCGGTATAAATCCCTATCATACCTTACCCATTGTCTTGGATGTAGGAACGAATAATACTCAGTTGCTAGACGATCCATTGTATCTAGGGTGGCGACATAGGCGAATTGTCGGGCAAGCGTATGATCAATTTATCGAACAATTTGTTCGCACTATACAAAGGCGCATGCCCAATACATTTTTACATTGGGAAGATTTTGGACGAGATAATGCGCGTCGTTTATTAGAGCGCTACCAAAATGATCTGTGTACCTTTAATGACGATATGCAAGGCACCGCGGTCGTTGCCGTCGCTGCTATATTAACTGCGATGGCTAGGATGCGTACCCAACTCAGTGAGCAACGCGTGGTTATTTTTGGCGCCGGCACGGCAGGGGTAGGGATTGCCGATCGACTTGTCGATAGCCTGAAGCGCCAAGGACTCACCGAACCAGAGGCAATCAATCAAGTGTGGCTTGTGGATAAGGCAGGATTATTGACTACCGATATGAACGATTTGCTGCCTTTTCAACGTCGCTTTGCGCGGATAGACGGCAAAGGACAGGGTTTAGAACAAGTGGTTCAAGAAGTCAGGCCTACTATTTTAATCGGATGTTCAGCCGTGGGCGGCGCCTTTACTGAAAATATTGTGCGCTTAATGGCCTTTTATGCGTCTAGGCCGATTATATTGCCCCTGTCTAATCCAAATGCCCAATCAGAAGCTATTCCATCTGATCTCCTATCGTGGACAAATAATAAAGCCCTGATTGCAACCGGCAGCCCATTTGAGGGAAATGTTGCCCAATGTAATAATGCTTTTTCATTTCCTGGAATTGGTTTGGGTTTAATGGCGGCGCGTGCCAAACGATTAACCGATAATATGTTGTGGGTGGCCTGTCAGGCTTTAAGTCAATGTGCAGCTACAGAAATGGATGCGCCTTTGTTACCCCCTTTAACCATGGCACGTGAAGTTGCGATAAAGATTGCCACGGCATTAATTGAGGAAGCCAAGCGTGAAGGCTTAGCTCAAATCGATCCAAAACTATCCACCCTGGAGGCGCTGCAATCGATTGTATGGGAACCGTATTATCGAGAAATTCGACCGCACCCAAAAGGTAGGTAGTTGAATAACAATTACGTGTGCTGTACTTTTTAAGCCAAATATCTCAATTGGCAATAGATGCTGATACGTAAATCTGTTATTATCTATGACCCAATTTATTAAAACAGACAAACCCAGGTTACCCTATGATTTCCATTAATCAAGTTTCCATGCATTACGGTGCCAAATTACTCTTTGATGAGGTTAATTTAAGCCTACTCAAAGGCAATCGCTATAGTTTGGTGGGTGCTAATGGCACCGGAAAATCGACTTTTATGCGTTTACTCGCAGGGGACGATACGCCCAGTTTAGGGGAAATTATTGTTGCTAAGCAGGCAACCTTGGGGTTTTTAAAGCAAGATCAGTTTAAATATGAAAATAATACCGTTTTAGAAGTTGTGCTGCAGGGAAAACCTAAACTTTGGCAAGCACTGCAAGAAAAGGAACAAATACTAGCCGCCGAACTGTTGGATGACAAAGCCGGCTTGCGGCTCGGTGAATTGGAAGACATTATTTTTCATCAAGACGGCTATACAGCAGAAACCTTTATTCAAACGCTTTTAGTCGGGCTTGGAATTGAACCGGGATATCATCTAAAAGCCTTAAGTCAATTATCGGGTGGTTTTAAGTTAAGGGCATTGTTGGCTCAGGCACTTTTTGAACAGCCAGATATTTTATTACTGGATGAGCCGACCAACCATTTAGATATTATGAGTATTGCCTGGTTAGAAAATTATTTGAAAACGCAATTTAAAGGTGTGCTGCTATTTATTTCTCACGATTATGGCTTCTTAAATAATTTATCCACGCATGTACTGGACATTGATTATGGTGAAGTTCGAGAATATGTCGGAAATTATGATCGCTTTGTCAAAGAAAAGCAGCTTAGAGTGGAGCAAAAATTAAGCGAGCAGCAGTATATTCAAAATAAAATTGATCATATGCGAGTTTTTGTCGAACGCTTTAAAGCCAGTGCCAGTCGTTCAAAGCAAGCGATGTCCAGAGAAAAAATGATCGATCGCTTAGAGCTGCCGGATATTAAAAAATCTTCTCGCGTTAGTCCGAATTTTATATTTAATCAAAAGCGTCTTTCAGGTAAAAATGCATTAACCGTAAAGGGCGTGGCGAAAAGTTTTGGCGAGAAAACAGTTTTAAAAAATGTATCATTTTCCATTAATCGCGGGGAAAAGTTGGCGATTATTGGTCATAATGGTATTGGTAAATCCACCCTGTTGAAAATTTTATTAGGACAACATACGGCGGATGTCGGTGAATATGCGTGGGGCTATGAAACACACATTTCATATTTTGCCCAAGATCATCATGAAGCCTTAAAAGATAACATACCGATATTAGATTGGTTAATTCAAGAAAGAGAGAGTGATTCTACACGAGAAAATATTCGCAAAGCATTAGGACAGGTTTTATTTACCCAAGATGATGTTTATAAACATGTCCCGAATTTAAGTGGAGGAGAAGCTGCTCGTTTATTATTTGCAAATATGATGTTACAAAATCCAAACGTCATTATATTAGATGAACCGACCAACCATTTAGATCTTGAGTCTCGTGAGGCCATGGCAGCTGCGCTCACAAAATTTGAAGGAACCGTAATATTTGTCAGCCATGATAGACATTTTGTTTCAGATATTGCCACGCGCGTATTGGCATTAACCGAAAAAGGCATAACTGATTTTCAGGGTAATTATGCACAATATCTGGCTAAGTTTGGCGAAGATTATTTAAATAAAATTTGGCTCATGGAAAATTCTAATTAATCGGTACAAATCTATTTAAATAGCATTACGTCAAACATAACCGAATTCAATCTAGAAAAAAATAATAAATAGGGGAAACCCTAGTAGTAGAATAGCTAGCGTCTTCTATATACTTTAAATAGACATTATTTATTTGGGAGTATGTTATGAACGCTTTTGCTAACACTCGTGAAAAATATATAGACTATGAGTTCATTCGCTGGAGTTCCGTTGCAGCAGGTGTGGTCGTAGCGTCCATCATCGGAGTACTTGTCAATTTATTAGGGACGGCTATTGGATTTTCGGTATTTTCGCATTCGAATACAGTCATTCGACCTCTGGGTTTTGGTACTGTCGCCTGGTTGATATTATCGACGACAGCGGCCATGTATAGCGGCGGTTGGGTTGCTAGTCACTTTAGCGATGCCGACAGCACCGAGACCGGTATTATGCATGGCGCTATGGTTAGTGGAATTTCAATATTGCTCTCCTTGTTTATTATGGCTTCTGCGGCCGGCGCTATATTTAGCAATTCATTCAGTGTGCTTAACCAGGCTATTTCCATGTCGGCTTCAATGGCGAAGGATGGCGCTTCAATGGTCGGAAAAGCACTAAAGGGTGCAGCCCAACTTTCACCCGACATTAGCAATAAAGTTAAAAAAGCGATACCTGACTTACAACCTCTAATTGATAAAATTAACGAAAAGGCCAATGATTTTATTAATAAAAACGTCGATCCTTCGAACAGGGTAGCTGGAGAAATAGCGCCTGAGAAAATCAAAGCAAAGCTAGAAAAACAAATCGTTAAATATTTAAACACTATTGGCGAAGATAATGTAGCAGAATCGAGAAATGAATTAGTCAAATCATTCGTGGAATTAACCGGAAAAACACCTGAAGAAATTAATCAGGCAATTGATGAATGGCAAGCTGTGTATAAAGATGCAAAAGAAAAAGCACTTCAAGCTACTCGAGATGTCAGCAAAGAAATTGCCAGTATCCTTAGTCAAGTTGCATTAATGAACTTCTTGATTCTTTTATGCGGTGTCATTGCCGGAGCAGTGGGGGGGGCTTGTGGCTTAAAAGAGGATTAATCGGTTAAGTAAATAATCCGGCAATAACATTTCTGCCTTCGGCCATTAACAGCGTGTACGTTCTACACGCTGCCGAAGTATCCATTATCTCAAAGCCAATATTGCTTTCCATCAGGGGGGCAAAAATTTTGGCATTCAGAAAGCGCATTGCTACCCCAGTCCCGATGAGAACGATTTGCGGTTTAAAAGAGAGTAGCAATTGAATATGCGCTTCAGACAGTTCGCTGAGGGTGGCTGGCCCCCAAGGCGCAAGCAGTTCGGTAGGCGATAGTAGAATCGGGCAGCCATAAGCAAGTTTATTAACTGTAACGATGCCAGCTTTATAAGATTTAATTTGATAAAGTGCGTTGCCATTGTCGAGTGAAAATTCCATGCTGTTCATTATACAAAAAAACTTCTAAAATGGGGGGTATTTATTTTTCAATAAGCGCTCTGCGAACTTAAGGATTAGATCTGTGGTTGAAGTTGACTTGCCAAAACCGGTTATCAAAATTAAGCCCTATGATAAGGCGATAGAACAACACGGTATCGAGGCGGGTTTGCATCCTATCGTCGCAAGAATTGTGGCCTCTCGCCCTTTACCCAGCCATATTCCGTTATTGCAGGCGATATCGCCCAAACTTAAAAATTTATCCTCGCCCCTAAATCTAAAAGATATAGAGCGTGCAGCCAGCCGTGTGGCAGATGCCATTATCAATGCAGAATACATAGGCATTGAAACGGATCACGATTGTGATGGGCAAACCAGTCATGCCGTTCTGTTTCATAATTTAATTCATCATTTTAAACATCCTAAGCAAAAAATTCTTTCTTATATCGGACATCGTTTAACAGAAGGCTATGGATTATCCGAGCCCGTCGCCAAAAGGATCCTATCCGACTCCCCTCGCTGTTCATTAGTCATAACAGCCGATAATGGATCTTCGGATGAACCACGCATTAAACAACTCAAGGCGGCGGGTATTGATGTGATTATTACCGATCATCACGAAATTCCGGTAGAAGGTGCGCCGCTTAGCGCTTATGCCTGTTTAAATCCAACCCGTAGCGAATGTGGCTATGGCGATCCGTATATTGCGGGTTGTATGGTCGCCTGGCTTTTAATGGCAGCCACCCGTCAGGTATTAATTGAAAGAGGGCATTTATGCGCTACGGTACCCACACTCATGGATTCCTTAGATTTTGTGGCGGTGGGCACAATTGCCGATTGTGTTAGCATGGCGCGCAGTATTAATAACCGCGCAGTGGTGGCGTATGGAATACGGTTAATCACAGAAGGAAAACGACCCTGTTGGCGAGCCATCCTAAGCGATCTGAAAGAACCTTTGAATTCTGAGGATTTAGGATTTCGCATTGGACCCTTACTAAATAGTGATGGCAGGTTGTCTTGCGCTTTTGGGTCGGTTAATTTTTTATTGGCAGAAACAGATGAAGAAGCAATGGCAGGGCTATTTGCATTAGAAGATCACAATAAAGAACGTAAAAATATCCAGCAGAATATCGTGCTGCAAGGCTTGAGCAAAGCAAAATCGCAAGTTGATCAAGGTAGAAGCAGTTTATGCATCTATTTGCAAGAAAGTCATACTGGGGTGCATGGCATTGCTGCTAGCCGCATCAAAGATATTTATGGCCGACCTACCGCATTTTTTGCGCCAAAATTAGGGGTTCCGGGTGTTATTTCGGGTTCAATACGCGGGGTTGAAAAATTTCATGTTCGCCAGGCCTTACAATATGTTGCCGATCAGCATCCTCATATTTTGATAGCATTTGGAGGACATAAAGGCGCGGGGGGACTAACCTTAAAATTGGCGGATTTTGAGCTTTTTTCTGCAACATTTGAGGCTGCAGCCTGTCTACAGTTGGCCGAGGAAGTACTGTTGCCCGTTATTTGGACCGATGGGCCTCTTTCTTTAAACGCATTGAATTTTGATTTGATCAATACTCTAAGCCAATTAGAACCTTTTGGCAGAGAGTTTGAAACACCTGTTTTTGAGGTGGTCGCCACCTTAAAAGAGCTGCGGTTTATTGGAGATGGCACGCATGCACGTGTACGCTTAGAGGCCGAAGGCAAACGCGTAGAAGGGGTATGGTTCAAAATACGCCAAACGCCTAGCGCTCCGATCTATGTGCAAGCTGGGGACACCGTTAAAGTCGCTTTTTCGATTAAGATCAATAACTTTAGGAATGAACGAAAAGTAGATATGCAGGTGGTGCATATGGAAGCGTTAGTATAAAGGCGAAAATCTGAATCGATAAAGCAGGGTGCAGAAAAGCCTATTATACTAAAAATAAGTAGGTCTTAATGGGGTCAAGTCTGGATGGAATCTAAATCCGATCTGAATATCGTTATTCTCAATAAAAATGAGGAATTTTCACCCCTGTTACCCAACACACTCAAAGAATTAGGGTATCGGGCACAGTATTCTGCAGAATCGCTGTTGCAAGCCGATTTGGTATTTATGGATGAGGCAAGTGCATATCAATGGCTGAATCTTTTATTGAAAACCAAAAAAGACGCTTTGCAAATATTTTTGCCTTTTATTGTTGTTTTGAATAAAGATCTGGATGCAGAACGCTGGCTAGATTTGGGCTGTGATGATGTCTTGTCCAAAGGAGAGGCGCAACAAACTATAACCAAAGTCAAAATGTTAGCGAATTTAGTGAATAAATTCAAATTCCAAATCGATAAAATGTCAAGCACATTGAAAGTATTGAACACAAAGATTGCCTACGTGGATTCTGATACCGGCCTTTCCAATATGATCCCGTTTTTAGAGGAAATTAAAAGAGCTTTAGCGATTAGCCATCGACGTTCAGCCAATTTAGCGATATTACACGTGTATTTACAGATCCACGATAAAAATACTTTTATCATGGGTTCTGCACATACGGATGGTCTTTTGCAGGTTCTGGAAGAAAGACTTAGCGCTTGTGTGCGTGATAGTGATATTGTTGCCCGCCTGCATGAAAATGAATTTATTATTGCGTTGTTGGATATTCGAAAACCCGAAGATGCAGCTGCAGTAAGCAATAAAATAATAGAGAGTTTTGCTAAACCGTTTGTGAAAGACGGGCATGAAAATACGATAACGATAAATATCGGCATTAGTGTTTTCCCCGAAAATGGTTCGGATGCTAAGGTTTTGTTAAAAGAGGCTGATCTGGCTATGCATCTTGCAAGAGCGCACGGCCAAAATACCTATCAATATTCAATGCCGCCATTTAACAAGCAAGTAGATATTCAAAGTCAAACGTCTAAAAGTTTAAGAAATGCCATTGTGAATAATGAATTTCATATGGTCTATCAACCTATTGTAAATATAATGGACAATTCCATTGTCGGTGCAGAAGGTTTATTACGCTGGGTATTTCCCAATGGAGAACGGGTTTTACCCACTGAAATCTTTAATTTGGCAGAAGAAACCAACCAAACGATTTCAGTGACAGAGTGGGTATTAAAAATGGCCTGCAGGCAAATAAAAATATGGCATGAGCGTGAATTAACCAAATTAAAGATTTCCATCAATATTTCTCGGCAAATTTTGCAGGAAAAATATTTCAGTCTGACGGTTAGCGATATTTTAACTAAAACTGGACTTAGCCCTAAGTATTTAGAGTTTGAGATATCCGAAAAATGGTTGTTAGAAAATATTGATTATAGCCAATTATTCTTAAAGCAACTTAAGAATTTGGGGGTGAAAATTGCTATTGATAGCGTGGGGGAAAGTTATGCCTCGTTAGACTACCTGAGCCTTTTTGAAGTTGATTTTTTGAAAATCAGTAAAGCATTTATTCATAATATACTAACGGATGCAAATAATTATGCACGCGTAGAAGCCATTGTTAAGAGGGCGAATCATTGCAATATCCAGGTAATTGCAGTAGGGATAGAAACAGAAGAACAGCTACAGGCTTTGCAAAAACTGGGTTGTCACGAATGGCAAGGGTATTATTTTTCTAAACCACTGCATCCTGAAGATTTTAGCCTTTTTTTAAGATCAAAAAGATAACGACTATCCACTTGGCATCTTTAAAATTAGCTGTCTAATCTTGGGCGTTTAGCATTGGCTATCGGTTCAGGGTTTGAAATACCTTGAGAGGCTGTAGGCTGATATTTTCCACTATTAGAGAAAATAATAGCTTCCCCAAAAGTTCTGTCCAACGCTATATCCGCAAAAGAAGCCGAAACTTTTAAACTCTCTTTAAAATCAATGGGAGGGGGCATAGTGGATGGTTCTGCTGAGTGTACATTGACCAAATCCATAACCGGTAGAATGTCTTGTAATTGCCGTTCACGCATATCTTTCTCTGCTCGGGCTTCTGATCGTTTTAGCTTATTCTTTAATTCATCTATTTCTTGTTCATAAATGCGATCTTTAAAAGTAGCCGCCTCGATATAATGGGGATCTTCTAGGCCAATACACTCTAATAGCATACGTGCTTTGGCATACTCTCCATTTAAGAAAAAAATATTGGCAGTGGCGATAAAAGGGGAGAGAATGCCCTGCAAGGCGGTAGGTCTTATAAATGCATGGGCTTGTCTTATAAATTTTTCTTTTTCTAATTTTATTGACATTTTAGGTTTCCTTCTTCAATCATTTTGTTTATAAAACGTTCTGCCCCATTAAATGCGATAACACACTTTAAATCGGCAACAATTTCCGCCGGAAATGGTTCCAGTTCGTTAATTTTTTTAAAAAAATCATCAATATAATGCGGTTTTTTTTCGATGGCCTTTTCACAAAAATTTATCCCGAGTATGGGATCTTCAAAAACCGCACGAATAGGCTCCAGCCAACCAATCTGGTTAAATTGGATATCATCAATCATTCTTGCAAGGGTAGCTTGGATTTTTATTGTGCGGACATGGAGAATAATTCTAATGCCTTCTTGTTCTTGCCGGCTTTCTACATGCCTTCTCCATCCTTCATACTCAAGGCATTTTATAGAACGGTTCGGGTAGATGGAATCATATTTGACTTGTTCAATAGACTTATCTTGCTGGCATTGCCAATCTTGAATTTGAAAAGATTCTTGAAACCCATTACGTTCTGGATTGGTTCGATACGGAAACAAATGATGCAAACTGGTTGCTACGGCATACATGTCAAAAGTCCCTATTTAAAATCCATTTTAAATTCCTTGGGTTGATGGAATATCTTGTTTCTAAGCGATTAAAATTAGTATTCCAACTACGTATTGCGCTTTAAATTATCCAATAATAAAAGAAATAGCAGTGTATGTACATGGTAAATCAAAGTAAATCCGTTATTTAGCAATTATATCTTCTATACTATAAGTAAGGTAGATAAGGTGCGTTTCGATTTATCTAAAAATAACAAATGGAGAGAAGCTAAAAATGTCATCGGATAACCCACATAACAAGCAGGCACATTCCTCAATTCCAGAGGTTATTATTCCTGAAACCTCTGCAATATCAGGGATCCGATATCTAACCTGCCAAGGAGGTGGCATGAAAGGCATTGGGCATGTCGGTGCAATTGCAGAGCTGGAAAAATGTGGGGTAATCGCACAATTAGAAGAAGTTGCCGGTAGCTCAGCAGGTGGACTTGTAGCCCTGCTATTGGCAATTGGGTGTACCGCCAAAGAAATTAGACAAGAAATGTTTGCCGTAGACTTTCATGCTTTTCAAGATAAAGCCGCGCCTGGCTGGATTGAATCTACCCATATAAAAGACTTGGCGAAAGGCGGAGCAGACCTTGCCGGTTCACTTTCTGAAAAAATAGATTTGATTAAAAAAATTCCGATTGTGGGTGACACCGTTCATAATATGGCAAGCCCTTATGTAGGTCATATTTCGACTATTGCTAAGGCATCGGCTACCACCCACAGCATTTCGGACAAATTAGAAAAGGCCGAAGCGTTGGTGGGATTAGCTTTGGGTACCGATCTAGGATTGTGGGAGGGGGAAGCCCTAAGCTATTGGCTGAGTGCTGTTGTTGCCAGAAAAACGGGTAAACCGGATATTACGTTTGCAGAATTGGCAGCCTTAACAGAAGCGAATGGCAGCCCATTTAAAAAGCTTACCTTAACCGGATCGAACATTACCGACGGCGTTTTGGAATATTATAATGCAAGTCAGACACCCAATATGTCCATCATTTCTGCTGCCAGAATTTCTGCAAGTTTCCCGGGTGCTTATAAGCCAGTGATTGAGACATCCAATGATGGACAAGCAAAAGTAAAAGTGGATGGTGGGTTATTAGAAAATTTACCAAATGTATTTAACGCAGAACCCTATGTTTCCCGTGATGAGCTTACCGCACAGGGGGGAAATCCTAAGGCATTTGCTTTGGTTTTTCGCTCTCCAGATGCAGATAAACCCCAAAAAATTGATACCGGTATTGATTTAGCTAAGGCATTATATGCGGCTAAGATGTCCGAGAAAGCACTGCAACAAAAATATGGTCCCAATATAGCCTATATTGATACCGAAGGCATGGGGACATTAGAATTTGACGCACCCTTAAGCAAAAAACTAGCCATAGAACAGTCAGGTGTCTTAGGGGTTCAAAATGCTTTTAAAAATATTTTAAAAGCCGAGCAAAATCAAACGGCTGTTCACTATTCTAAAATGTCCTTAGAAGAGTTGATAAGGCAAGAAATAGCGCTTCAGAATAACCTTTCACGGGATCTTGATCCCTTATTGGCAAAAAAACAATTAATTTTAATCGACGAAGAAATGCATAATCGGGCACCTGCAAAGCCTGTATTGGCAACCCTACGAGAAAGGGCGAAAAATAAACTGTTCAGAAAGAAAAAGTTGTTAAACCCAAAAGAGCTGAGTGATCAAGAACTTTCTGCCCTTTGTCAAAAAAAGCGCCTTGAACTGGAAAGGGTTGGCAAAGCATTAATGGCTAAATCTAAACAATTAAAGCTTGCTAAGCATGCGCTAGCGTTTAACCGTGATCTGATTGTGACACGTCTTAAAGAAAACAACTTAAGAAATGGCTTCAGCGGCGAATTACAAAGGTTAAAACATTTTCAAGAACTTTTATATGATAATAGAAGTCAAAAAGTCGTTGAAAAAAATAAGGCCAAACAGTATTTGCTGGAGGCTGAATATCAAAAAATAAAAAATGAAAGAGCGCAATATATAGAAGGCATTATTCAAAATTATAAGGCGAGTAAAGACTACCTGCTGCAGCATTTTTTCGAAAATATGCAAAACGATATTTTAAAAATAGACTTCAAAGTGCCCATCCAAGCAGATGAATTGCACAGCTATTGCTCTAAATATATAAACAATTGCGCAGAATTCATCAAGAAATGTGATGTTGAGCTTCAGGGGTTAAAGCAGGACCGATCTTTGTTTGATCAACAGAAGGGTGCTTTTTTACGAAGAACCGCCAAAGCATCTAATTTTTCTCAGTTGTTGCACCTTAAAACTGCATTAAATAAAAGTATTTATCGCAAAACAACATTGTTGATTAAGATCAATCAATTTTTGATCAGAAAAGCGCCAATGTTTGAAAAAATCATTACCCCATTTTTGAAAGCAGTTGCATTTTTAAGCTTTGTATGCTGGTTGCCGTTAGGCGTCCCTGCAGTCAGCATCGCAAAAATAATAGGGCGTTTTAGCTCAAATACAGAAACACAAACAACGGCAGAACGCGTTGTTAATTTTTTCCAAAAAACCGATTTGGATATCCATAAACGTTTGCAAGGCATAAGCCGAACTACGGCACAATTTATAAAAAAAATGAGTGATGATTATGTAAAAGCAGATAAATCCGAAGATACCTATTTGCAGAAATTATATGCTCAATATATGAAAAACAGTGGCGTAGCTTTAGAAGAAATATTCCTTAAAGAACCGCATGAATCATTAATGCAGTATAAAGCCCGAATGGGGATTGCAGAGAACAAAATTCTAAGGATTACAGATCCGAAACCCGTCTTGACCCAATCCATGCCGTTGCTATACTCGAGAGGGCAAAGCAGAAGTCATCAACCCCTTAAGCTGGAAGACTTTAAATTAAAAACCAATGCAAAGGTGTTAAGTACAACGGTAAAAGACGTCGAGAAAATGGAAGTACAAGAAAGTCAGGGTATTAAAAATGAAAAAATGAATGTTATCCTTAAGCAACATCAGATCCGCTCCATTCATCTCCAAATTATACACGATGTAGAAGAAAAGCTAAGGCTGGATCGGGAATTAACTGCGAAAGAATTCAGCAATTATATTAAAAGTGCAAAATTCTTGAATAAAGAACTTCCCCCAACGTTCAAAGAACGCTATCGCGTACAAAACCCTAACTGGGAACGTTCTCAATCTAAAAATGAAGAAAAGCGAATGTCAGAAGAATTAAAAGATGGTGGAAAAGTATTGCAAGCCTTGAGTATCTTTTTTAAAAAGCAGAAGAAAAGTGGTGACGTAAAGACGTCAAAAAGCCCCGATGTTGTTAGCCCCGGTAAACCGGGCCCTAGCAATAAACAGGGGAGATAAGACAGTGGGGTCAAATCTGACCTTGACTAATTGTTTCTTTAAGTAGGGTTAATATCTAGTAATATAGCGGAATGCCTGTGTATTTTTTAAGGTAGATGAAAATTGTTTTTAACAATCTATAATAAAGGCCAGGCTTGACCCTCGTCAATTTAGCAGATTAACTGCCGATTCTCTTTAAGAAAGTTTCATTACATTATTTTTATAAAGATATGATTCCCGCTTGTTGTAACCTTTCTCTCTTAGCCCAGCCTGCCGAATTCGGTTCGAATATGATATTATGTCCAAATTCAAGGGTTTTTGAAACTCAGTGCTTATAAAATCATCGTATAAATCAGATCCATATTTAAGGTATTCATAAATGAAAAGTTCTTCTTCTACCATATACAAAGTATCTTTTTTTAACCAAGGCAATATTTATGAGCTGTATGCCAAAGAAATTTGTCAAGGGGCTATGTTTGGCTTTGTCGAATTATCAGGCCTTGTTTTCAATGCAACGTCGGGTGTTGTGGTAGATCCCAGCGAAGAGCGGCTTAAAAATGAATTTAGCGGCGTTAATGCTACCTATATTCCGATGCATGCTATTTTAAGAATTGATGAAATGGAAAATGTGGGGACAGCAAAAATTTGCGAAATCGTTAAAACAGGTAGCAACATTTCGCATTTTCCCGTACCGCTATACACACCCAACAATCCCTCTTTAGATAAATAAATTTAGGTTTTCCCATGACATTTCCAATTCCCCATAAGCCCGCTGAAAGAAAGATTTTAGGTTCACTGCATGGTAGCAGTTTAGCGCAAACGCTAGCCGAGATAGCCAGCCAATCTTCGGAACTTTTAGTTACAATAGTGCCCGATCCCGTTACCGCTGCCAAATTGGAAAGAGAACTTAAATTTTTTCTTAAAAGTGAATTAGCCGATATTCCAATATTCTCTTTTCCCGATTGGGAGACATTGCCCTATGATGTTTTTTCCCCCCACCAGGATATTATCTCAGACAGGTTAACCACCCTTTGTCGCTTACCGGATCTCAATCGAGGAATATTAATTGTTCCCGTCTTAACAATTTTGCATCGATTGTGCCCGAAAGCGTATTTACAACAACATATGCTTTGGTTAAAAAAGGGACAAATCTTTGGATTGGAGGTAATGCGCGGGCGCTTAATTGAAGCGGGTTATCGTCTGGTTCCACAGGTAGTCGAGCATGGTGATTTTGCTGTTCGAGGATCAATTGTGGATTTATTCCCTATGGGCAGTGAGGTTCCGTTTAGACTGGATCTGATGGGCAATGAAATTGATACTATCCGAACATTTGATGTGGAAACACAACGTTCTACCGAGAAACTGGATCAAATTCAATTATTACCTGCTAGAGAATTTCCATTAACACCCAAAGCAATTTCTACCTTTAGAAGCAGTTTCCGGGATCAATTTGATATTGATCCGATCCAATCCCCTTTATATTTAGATGTGAGTGAAGGAAATGCCTCCCCCGGATTGGAATATTATTTACCCTTGTTTTTTGAGGATACCAGTCATTTATTTGAATATTTACCCAAAAATAGCTTAATCGTAGAAGTAGAGGATATTATAAATCCTGCAGAAATGTTTTGGAAAGAAGTCAACGATCGGTATGAGCAGTTTAGACACGATCGTTTACGCCCCATTTTAGAGCCTAAATTACTTTTCTTGCAGCCCACAGAGATCTTTCATCAAATAAAGCATTTTCCAAAATTTAAATTGACCCAGGAACCGCAAGAAAAAAGAGAAGGATTTTATAATCTGCCAATATCGGTATTGCCTGCCTTAGATATCGATCCTAAACAAGAACAGCCATTAGTCCGTATCAAAGATTTCTTGGACAAATTCAATGGTCGTGTACTTTTTTGTGCTGAAAGTGCAGGAAGACGAGAAATCTTAAAAGAATTATTAAGCCGTATTCACTGCAGACCCGTCGAGCTTGAAGATTGGCATTCTTTTTTAAAATCTGATCTTAGCTACACGCTGCTCATTTCCCCGCTAGAAGAAGGCTATATACACGCTGAAAACATAGCAATTATCACGGAATCTGAGCTTTTGGGCAAACGGGTAATGCAAAGACGCTTGCGTAAAGTTCGAAAACAAGCCTTTGATATGGAAGTCCAAAGCCTTGCCGAATTAACCATCAATGTTCCCGTAGTGCATATTGAGCATGGCATTGGACGATATTTGGGTCTGACGCGATTGACGTTATCTGGCAAAGAAAGCGAGTTTGTAACGCTGGAATATGCAGGCGGTGATAAGTTGTATGTGCCTGTCGCATCCCTACAGTTAATTAGTCGTTATAGTGGGGCTGATCTTGAACATGTTCCGCTGCATCGTTTAGGCAGCGATCAATGGCAACGGGCAAAACGAAAAGCCATAGAAGAAGTAAGAGATGTGGCTGCCGAGCTATTAGAAATTTATGCCAATCGAGAAGCAAAGCTTGGCTATGCATTTCCTAAACCGGACGAACAGTATGACGCCTTTAGTGCGGAATTTCCTTTTGAGGAAACTCCCGATCAAAAACGGGCCATTGAAGACGTTATTACCAATTTGACTTCAGATAAGCCTATGGATCGCGTAGTCTGTGGTGACGTTGGATTTGGTAAAACGGAAGTTGCTTTAAGGGCCTCTTTTTTAGCAGTGATGGGTGGAAAACAAGTCGCGGTCCTTGTGCCAACCACCTTGCTGGCTGAACAACATTTTCAAACTTTTACCGATAGGTTTGCAGGGTTTCCGGTAAAAGTAGAGGTCATTTCGCGTTTTCGAAGCTCCAAAGAACAGGATCATATTTGTAAAAAGGTAGAAGAGGGGACCATTGATATTCTAATTGGTACCCATAAAATTCTACAAGAAAATGTTCGTTTTAAAACCTTAGGATTGTTGATAATTGATGAAGAACATCGATTTGGTGTGCGGCAAAAAGAAGCCTTTAAAGCGTTGCGATCTGAAGTCGATATTTTAACGTTAACCGCCACCCCAATTCCGAGAACCTTAAATATGGCAATGGCCGGAATTCGCGATCTGTCTATTATTGCTACCCCACCGGCTAGACGGTTATCGGTCAAAACATTTGTGCGCGAAAAACATTCTGCACTGATAAGCGAAGCCATCTCTCGTGAACTACATCGTGGTGGCCAGATCTATTATCTGCATAATTCCGTGGATACAATAGAGCGCGAAGCAGAATTGATCGAGGCTTTGGTGCCGGCTGCACGTGTTGCGATTGCCCATGGCCAAATGCGAGAACGGGATTTGGAGCGTATTATGTCTGAGTTTTATCACCGTCGATATAACGTGCTGGTTTGTACGACGATTATTGAAACCGGGATTGATATCCCAACCGCCAATACCATTATTATAGATCGAGCCGATAAATTTGGTTTAGCGCAATTACATCAATTGAGAGGGCGAGTAGGGCGATCGCATCATCAAGCCTATGCCTATTGCTTAATTCCATCAAAAGCGAAAATTACTCCCGATGCGGTTAAACGTTTAGATGCTTTATCAAAAATGGAGGATCTGGGCGGCGGTTTTATGCTTGCAACCCAAGATTTAGAAATTCGAGGCGCTGGTGAATTATTAGGAGAATCGCAAAGCGGTAATATTCAATCTGTAGGCTTTAGTTTATATATGGAATTATTAGAACAAGCTGTGAATACGTTAAAATCGGGCGAAACCCTTGATTTAGCACTTTCATTCCGGAAGGGCGTTGAGATAGATCTACAATTGTCTGCTTTTATTCCAGAATCCTATATCCCCGATGTTCATACCCGTTTGGTTTTATATAAACGATTGAGCAATCTAAAAAATCTAGAAAATCTTGAGGATTTTTCAGTAGAAGTGATCGATCGCTTTGGGGTGCTACCGCAACAAACGAAAAATTTGTTAAAAATGACCGAATTAAAATTTTTGGCATTGAACGCCGGTATTTGTAAAATTGAAGCGGGCGCCAAAGGCGGTCGTTTTGAATTTATTGCAAAACCTAAGATCCAGCCGCATAAAGTTATTCACTTGATTCAAGAACAGCCCAAAGCCTATAGTTTAGAAGGCCCGCAAAAGCTTCGTTTTTCTCTTGATTTGTCGCAAATCGAAACCAGAATGGCAAAAATTTCTGAACTAATCCAATTTCTTGTGGCGTAATAGAAATTAAAGCAGATTTTATAGCCAAAAAGCGAATGTGGTGCAGTTATTGAATAGTTTTTGCTTTGCTTTCCTGCGGCGCTTCGGCATCCGCTTTAATCTTAAGGAGATCTTTCTCATTTTCTAGGGTTTCTTTTAGGGTAGCCGGGGAAAGCCTAAAGCGTTCTTTAAGACGTTTGAGGGCAAAAAAATTCTTTTTTACTTTTTTCTGTTCGGACAAGGGCATTTTATTCTCAGCGCTTAAGTCGCTAATGCCGGCCTTATCATGACTCACTAACCCTTCCCGATTCCAAGGTAGATTTCGATAGAGCGCTTGATCGGCAAATTCAACAAATGGATATTTGATAATATCAAAATAAGGGGAATAATCAAAATCTCTGGGGGTATACAATTTTGGATTGCGGGTAATCAGTTCAATGCCATTTTCCGCCGTTTTTTTGATTAAAGGTAAGATTGGGAATTCAACCGAAGCAAAAGCTTCTGCCAGCATCGAAGAGCAAACCGTTTTGGTACTCTCACCTGCATGATGTTCAAATAATTTTGATCGCAAGTGCCTGGGTAGAATAGTCCAGGGTAATAAAAATCGTGCCAAATCGACAATTTGTCGTACATCATATTGAGTTCCTAATTTTCGGATCGCAAATCGAGTGATTTTTTGGGCATCTTGTCTGGATAACCCTTTAGGGCGGCAAAGTCGAATGTGATCGTTGGCGTAATTGGAAAGATTACTTACAATAGTGCCTTTTCCCATGATCCCTTCAACAACAAGTTGCGTATCGGGGGAGCCATTAAAATAGGTAGAAAGTAAATTACGTATTTTAGGATCTTCAATTTCATGAAGCCGACCGATATACAAGGCAGCATGTGACCAGGAACTTTGGGTAATCGAGCGAATAATGTCACTCACATTACTACGGCCTTCAATTAATAGAACATCGCAAGGCCTTAATTCGTAGCGAATACGTTCAAAATCGCACAAGGGAATGCCTTCATAGGGGCGCTCAGCGGTGAGGGCCCGTATAAATATTCCAGATATCAAGTGTCTAAATTTAGAAAACATATAAATTGCTCTTTATCCTCTTTTAAATTTAGTGCAATTATTTATAAAATGCCATTCAATTCTTCCAGTGGTTGAAGGCTCTGAACACATGCATCGCTAGAAAGTTCAGCCTTTTCGATTTGAACAAAACGCGAAGTAATTTTTTTAGCAGAGGTATGCACTTGCTGTACGTCTTTTTGGGCCTGATCAATATGTTTGGCCAGATTATCCATTCGGTGTTCAAAGCGATTAAAATCTTCTGCTAAATACCGCAAATGTTCCTGAATAACATGGATATGTTGCTTGGTCGCAGCATCTTTTAAAACCGCTCTGGCGGTGGTCAATATCGCCATCAGGGTTGTGGGCGAGGCCAGCCAAACATTTGAACGTTGGGCAAAAGCAACCAGATCCGGAAAATGTGCATGGATTTCCGCAAATACCGCCTCCGCTGGGATAAACAGCACTGCGCCATCCGAGGTTTCGCCTGGAATGATATATTTACTGGCGATATCCGAAATATGCTTTTTGATGTCCACTTTAAAAACCTGATGTGCTTTTTTACGTTCGGGTTCCGAGGCATCATAATCGGTCATCAGCTGAAAATTTTCTAAAGGGAATTTAGAATCAATGACAATATGGCCGGTTGGATCAGGCAAAAATAACATACAATCGGCTCTAAGGCCGTTACTTAATGTGTGTTGAAATGAACAGCTTTCTGCCGGCATCAGATTTAAGACTAGGTTTTTTAATTGCAGCTCGCCAAAAGCACCGCGCGACCGTTTATCGACCAGGATTTCTTGCAGGCTAACGACATTCGAAGATAATTCACTTAATTTTTTTTGCGCATCATCGATTAAGGCAAGTCTTTTAACAATATCAGTAAAAGTAGCGCTGGTTTTATCAAAGCCATCGTTAAGGCGTTTATCCACTTGAAGACTGATCTCTTTGAGTTGCTCATAGAGTGTTTTTTGTATATCGCTGGATTCTTTGCCTTGTTGGCGCAAATTTTCATTTAAGCGATTTTCTAGGGTCTGGGTTAAGTGCATCAGCCGATCAACAATATCTTCTTTTAAGAGTTGTTGTTGGCGGGTATTTAATTGGCTATTCCACAGTAGAATGCCACATTGAAGGGTAATAAATACAATGGCTGCAATAACCAAACAAAGCATTTCTGCAGAAATTTCAATTGGCACTTTGGAAGATCCTTTTTGATTCATTGAGTCTGGAAAGCAAATTATATTTTCGTTAAAAAAATTACCCCTGAGCGTTTGTTTTCCCATCGTGGGGGAGAGGGGCTCATTAATCATACCGAATAAGATTATATTACAAGACTGAACGTATTTTAAATAGTCTTAACTTACACTTGCTCGTTAATCCAATACAAAATTCAAAATTCAGATTAAATCAATAGTGACTCTAAATCATTCCCTTGTGCTTCTATTTGAAAACGCAGCATTTTAAGTGCTTCAGATTGTAATTGACGAACCCGTTCTCGGGTCAGCCCAATTTCGCTGCCTGTTTGATCCAATGTCATCGGATCAAAGCCATTTAGACCAAAACGCCGTTCAACGACTGCTTGTTGTTTTAAGGAAAGCTCCGATATCCATTTTTCCAGATTTTGAGTCAATTTTGCCTGGGTTAAAAATGCTAAAGGCTCATTCAAATTATCACTTATGGTATCGAGCAGTGGTTTGTTAACGTTATCTGAAATAGGCATATCAATGGAAACCACACGTTCATTTAGCGCAAATATTTTTTCAATTTCTTCTGAGCTTTTACCCGAAGCCTCTGCAATTTCATCCACACTAGGCTCGTGATCCAGGTTTTTAGACAAATTTCGGCTAGTCCGTAGGCATTTGTTTAATTTTTTTACCATATGTACGGGCAGACGAATGGTTCGCGTTTGACTCATAATCGCACGCTCAATGGTCTGCTGAATCCACCAGGCAGCATAGGTTGAGAAACGAAATCCACGATCAGGGTCAAATTTTTCAACTGCACGCATCAGGCCAATATTGCCTTCTTCAATCAAATCCAGAATGGGTAAAGCGCTGCGGATATAGCGTCTGGCAATTTTAACAACCAAGCGCAAATTACTTTCTATCATTTTTTGCCGAGCTGCTTTATCTCCTTGTTTTACCCGTTGGCCGTAGTAAACTTCATCCTCTTTCGTTAATAGAGGCGTAATGCCAATTTCACGTAAATAGATGTCCGTCGGGTCTTTATAGGGGGGAATATCCCGTAAGCCTTCTTTAGCATCGAATTCATAGGGGCTGTAAGTATTATACATAACAAAATCACCTTGCCAATCACTATTACAGGATGTCGGCATTAAGGTGCATAAGCTTTAATCCAAGTTGTATTGGGGATATACAGGGGTTTAACATTAGTTGTTGACCTTATATTCTAAGTGTGGTTTAATACACTCTAAGTAGTCAAGGTGTCTTAACAAATGTTTTACCATAATAAAACAAATAGTGCCGGAAGCAAGAAATGCCAATAAATTTAGAAAAATTAGCTTATACGACTGGTTTTCAAAACAATTGCGGTTTAAATGCCTTAACGCATCTCATCGTAAGAAACCTAGATAGATTACCAGCAGAGAGCAAAGAGATGTTACACGGGCGCTTCTTAAAATACTATGATGTTAATGAAAGAGAATTGCCTCAAGAAGAGATGGTAAATCTATTAAAAAAAATCGGCGTTCCGAATAGTGACGACTTCAATCCTATACGGTTAGAGGCATTCTGCGGACCCGTATTGCGTTCCTACCTTCATGAATTACATCCTGAGCGAGGACTTAATGAATTGGTAGAAGACGGACAGGTTGCCGAGATTGCAAATAAATTTAATATCAAG
This sequence comes from bacterium, assembly GCA_027364575.1. Classification (GTDB taxonomy): domain Bacteria; phylum Pseudomonadota; class Gammaproteobacteria; order UBA6186; family Azoamicaceae; genus CADEGZ01. The sequence goes on along the minus strand of DAHXPC010000010.1, from coordinate 19,729 downwards.
GTTGAGTCTTATACTAAACTAAATGTTTCCCAAAACCCATTAGCAAATAACTTGGATCAACTTGCCAATATTGAACAAGAATATATTTATGGCAATAATGCACCTGTTGATACTCTGAAGTTGTGTCATACTGGTGCAAGTCATTTTGAATATGAAGAAATTTACCCAGTTGTCGTACAAAAACATAATGAACATTACAAAAAGGCTGTAAATAGCAATTTGGCATATGGCACTGCTGCAAATTTAGAAAGTTTACGGCAAAAAATAAGAGCAAATTTTAAAAAGCTCAAATTCCAACAAAATGTAATTAGAACCTTTGATGAATTTGAAACACGGTTTAAAGATGATGCGTTTAAAAGCATGTTTGCTATATTTAACCAAGCAAAAAATAAGATGGATGCATTATTTCCAGAAAGTAATATCGGAAAAGTTTTAACCATATTTTTTCAAGCCATTGCAGGGATATTAATGCCTTTGCTGCAAATGATTAAAGTGCTTGCCCAATCATTTGGCGTAGAAACGCAATCGGCAAATGCCGCAAACTCAGACGTTGAAAGCCCAGCCTCTGTAGGTCCAGCGCTTGTAGCTCGTATGGATGCAGCTCATGCTGCACAAGCAGCAGGTTCTGTCGCCTCTCAAGACAATGCACAGCCAGCAAATAGTCGCCCATTTGTGCCTGCTTTTGTGGTTGCGGCTGGACAACAACAGCCCGCCCAAGCCGCTGAGCTAGGTGCGCCCGATAATGATAATGGTTCTGGTGCTCCTCCCCCTTCGTATTCCCAAGGTGATGGCCCCCGGGCGCAATAGAAGTCGGCAGTGCTGGTGCGGCTCCAGACTAAGGGAGCCGCCACAAAAGTAGATTTAGAAAAAGCCTCTACTTGTACCCTTAGCAAGGGAGAGCCTTTTTTATTTTATAGCGTGCATTTTCTCATACCCGCCCACTGAAAAGTCAGTAAATGAACCAACTTTTGGCCGATTCTGTTATAAGCATTTACAGCCAACTTGTTGTAATATATCCACTAACTTTACTTTCAGTATTATTTATGACGAGTGGATTAAATCCTATGTTTAGACCTTTTTACGCCTTTGTTGGCCTTCGTTATACCCGCGTAAAGCGCAAAAACCATTTTATTTCGTTTATTTCACTTATGTCTGTATTAGGCATCGCTCTGGGGGTAGGTGTCTTAATTGCCGTGCTGTCGGTAATGAATGGCTTTAATAAAGAAATTAGAGCACAAATGTTAAGCGGCACCCCGCATATTACAGTTGGTGTGCTGGGCGAGGCTCTAAGCAATTGGCAACCCCTGATTAAAACCATTAAGTCCTACCCCAATGTTAAAGGGGCAGCGCCTTATATCTTTAACCAAGGGATGATTTCAAGTTTACACTCCGGACGCGTTCAGGGCGTTTTGATCCGGGGTATTGATCCCAAACAAATCAATGATGTTTATCCTCTAGGGGAACATCTCGTTAAAGGGAGCTTACAGGCATTAAAAGCGGGCAGTTTTGGGATTATTGTTGGTCGAGCGCTTGCTAATAATTTTGGGCTAACTATTAATGATAAAGTAAGTTTAATTACCCCGGAAGCTTCCGTGACGCCTGCTGGTATTTTACCGAGGATAAAGCGCTTTACCGTCGTTGGGATCTTTGAAATAGGTGATCTATACGATGACAAACAGGTGTTTATTGATTTAAAAGATGCTGATAAGTTATTTAGAATGCAGGGTACAGTGAACGGTATTCAATTAAAAGTAAATGATGAATTAGAAGCTCCGATGATTGCCAGAGATCTGCAACGTAGGTTACAGCAAGATTATTGGGTTATGGATTGGACGCAAGAATTTGGCAGTTTTTTTAGGGCATTACAGATCCAGAAAACGGTTATGGCCTTTATCTTATTGCTGATTATTGCGGTTGCAGCCTTTAACTTGGTCTCAAGTCTGGTAATGATGGTGGCAGATAAACGTTCCGATATTGCCATTTTAAGAACTCTAGGGGCAAGTCGTAAGAGCATTATGGGCATTTTTATTGCGCAAGGTGGGTTAATTGGAATTTTTGGCACTGTGTTGGGCGTGGTATTTGGATTGATTTTAGCATTGAATGTAACTGCTTTGGCGAATACCATTCAAGAAATCTTCAATGTGGAATTGGTCTCTAAAGATGTTTATTTAGTTGGATTTTTGCCTTCAGAAATCCATACCCTGGATGTGCTGTGTATAGCTTTGCTTGCTTTAGTGATGAGCTTTTTGGCTACCCTTTATCCTGCTTGGCGCGCAGCCAGCATTCAACCGGCAGAGGCGCTTCGTTATGAATAATATTACCCCGCCACAACATCTGGCTTTGGAATGTCGACAAGTTTGTAAAGAATATAAAGATGCAGAGACACGCGTAAAAGTTTTAACGAATGTCTCATTAGCCGTGCAGCGCGGCGAGCAGATCGCCATTATGGGCAGATCGGGGTCTGGAAAAACAACTTTATTACAAATGCTGGGTGGACTAGACGCTCCGACCAGTGGTGAGGTTTGGATCAATGGCCATAATCTGCACAAAATGAGTGAATCCCGTTTAGAACGTTTGAGAAATCAATCCTTAGGATTTATTTATCAAATGCATCACTTATTACCTGAATTTACCGCGATTGAAAATGTTGCAATGCCTTTGTTAATTGCCAACCAAGATCCAAGAGAGGCAACAGAACGTGCAAAGCTATTATTAGACCAGGTAGGTTTAGGATTACGGTTACATCATCGTCCTTCAGAGCTTTCTGGGGGTGAAAGACAACGCGTTGCAATTGCCAGAGCGCTGATTAATAATCCGGATTGTGTATTGGCTGATGAGCCAACGGGCAATTTAGATGATGAAAATGCAGCACATGTATTTGAGATTATGCAGGCACTCAATCGAGCAAAACAAACCAGTTTAATCATTGTAACGCACGATGTCGATTTGGCTGCAAAAATGGATAGAACATTGATATTGCATGGTGGAAATTTATCTTAAAGCCTCTGGCTTTTGCATGAGTTCATGATCCCAGCAATTATTTGCTTTTTTCTCGGTATTGTAAGCCTACAATTTTTTTCCACGCTTCCTAATATAGCCTGCCTAATGGGAAGCGGGGCTTTAAGCCTTGCGCTCTCGATTATTTATTATAAAAAGCCTTTTTATAGTCAAGCAAAATATGCACTATTTTTTATATTCGGTCTTCTGTGGTGTGCTTTACACGTATCTACCATTATACAAAGCCGCCTTCCTAAAGCCATAGAAAATACTGAGGTCAAAGTCATTGGCATTGTCGACAGTATTCCGGTGCTACATGACGCAGGGGTACAGTTTGAATTTAAAATTCAGCAAACAGTACCCAATGCAGTTTGGCCCAATCCAGGACGTGTTTTACTTTACCTACGCAATAGCACCAATCTTTTTAAAGTGGGTGAACAATGGCAGTTTTGTGTCAAATTAAAAAAGCCGCATGCCTATTCAAACCCGGGCAGCTATGATATCGAAAAACATTTTTTTCAACATAAGATCATTGCTAAAGGTTATGTGCTCGTCGAAAAACCTTATTCTAAAATGGGATCAGGAGACAACAACCCAAAAACATGGATCCAAAATTTTCGTATTTATCTTAAAAAAAATATTGATCATATTTTACAAGGCAAGCATTTCAAGGGTGTTATTAATGCGCTGGTCGTTGGTGTTCAAGAGGGAATTAGCGCGACTCAATGGGAGACTTTTAGGCAAACGGGAACAAACCATTTAGTCGCCATTTCAGGCTTACATATAGGGTTAGTTGCAAGCTTTTTATTTATTCTGGTCAAGAAGGCGTACGGCGCATTGCCGCTTAGGTTTCTTAAAGTTCCTTCACTGGTTATAGGCGCATATGGGGCAATTAACGCTGCCATTTTTTATGCCTTTATCGCTGGCTTTTCAATACCAACCCGAAGAGCCATTATTATGATAACGCTTTTTATGGTAAGCACCATTAAAAGGCGTTTGGTATCCAAAAGTAGGATATTTTTTATATCATTGGGATTAACCATATTATTTGACCCCATTTCAGTGTTATCTGCAGGTTTTTGGTTGTCGTTTGGTGCGGTTGGTATTTTACTCTACGGCATGCAGGGCCGTCTAAGGCCTTCCGGTATTTGGTATAAGTGGATCCGCGCACAGTGGGTGGTTTTTTTAGGACTTATGCCCTTGATGTTTGCGATTTTTGACAAAATATCGCTCGTGTCGCCGATTACCAATATCGTTGCTATCCCGTGGGTAAGTTTTCTGGTGGTGCCTTTAAGCTTAGTTGGAGCTCTCTGCACGATTTTTAGCACCACTTTGGCCGGCATTATCTTAAATCTGGCCCATCAAACCTTTTCCCTCATAAATACATTTTTAGAATTCACCCGAACAATGCCAATGGCAACTTTAGCGAATGCCACACATTCAATGCTATCGATAAGCTGTGCCATTATTGGAGTAGGCATTTTATTACTGCCACGCGGTGTGAAGGGAAAACAAATTGCTGTTGTTTGGCTATTGCCGCTTTTGATGGCACATCCTGTTAGAGTGGAAAAGAACATGGCAAATATTACCATCTTAGACGTAGGTCAAGGCTTTGCGGCAGTGGTGGAAACCCAAAATCACGTGTTGGTATTTGATACTGGGCCAAAAGTAAGCCCGCAATTTGATACGGGTGAACAGGTTGTTGTGCCATTTTTAGCTACGCGTGGTTTGAAAAAAATTGATCGTTTAGTGATTAGTCATAATGATAATGATCATATAGGTGGCGCACATTTTATTGTACAGCATATGGCAGTCGAGACAATTATGATGAGTCGCCAGGACGGATTTTTTAAAAATAAGACGGTGATAGAGTGTCGGGCAGGGGATAGATGGGGCTGGGATGGGGTATTATTTGAAATATTGCATCCCAGTACTTATCTGGATAAAAAAAATGATTTTGCTTGTGTATTAAAAGTGACAGCAGGTGAGCAAAGCGTATTGTTGACCGCCGACATTGAGGCTAAAAGCGAAGCACTGTTACTGCAAAAGAACCCACTTGCGCTTGCTTCTACAATATTGGTTGTACCCCACCATGGAAGCAAGACTTCCTCGACTCTGCCATTTATTCAGGCCGTAAATCCGCAATATGCGATTATCCCCTGCGGATATTTGAACACCTATGGTCACCCCAAAGAAGAGATTGTTCAACGCTATAGACAACAAGGCATTGTATTATTGAATACGGTTGAGGATGGGGCCGTATTCTTTATGCTCGGCAAAGCCGGAAAACTGGAGCGCCCACGCTCATATAGGCTTGAAAATAAACACTACTGGAATGAATAGTACGAATCAGGTTTGCTCAGTGATCTATATCCCTTAGCACAACAATGGGTATTGGGCTTTGACGAATGGAAAATGTACATCTAGAATTTAAGAGGGATAACTAAATCCTTTTTCTGTTCACATTTTTTTACTGAGGTCTTAAGAGATGCTAAAGGTTGGCGAGTTAATTTCGAACAAAATTACGAACAAGTTTCGATTTTATCTAAAGGCCACCAGTGAAATAGCAAGCTCGTTGAGCAATCAAACCATTTTTTCAGGCCTTACGCCCAGCCAATTAAGAAAAATTGAAGACTATGTTACTGTTAAAACGATTACGCCTAATAATGAAGTGAACGCTGAAGGTTTCAGGGTTGAAAATGCTTTATGTTGTGTTCTAAGCGGCAAGGTTAATGTTTATGAGCCAGAAGGCAAAAAAGAGATCATTGAATGCCAGGCAGGCGAACCGATTAATTTGCTATCGCTAGTCGATGAAACGGCAAAAGCCCGCATTGTCAGTGCAGCAGAACCGACCACTTTATTGATTTTGCAATTAGAAGATTTAAGAGTTTTGCCCTATTATAAAAAAGTGATAGAACCTATATTGTTGGCGAATGCGGTTCGTTTCTTTGCCGATAGGTTTTCCCACACTAAAGAAATATTATTAAATATCAATAGAATAGGAACCAGTTCGCTAGAATCCCATTTAGATGAAATTCAAAGGCGAGTATTATTCGGGATATTCATTATCCGGATATTAATTGTTCTGTGTATGTACACGCTCAGTCTTAAAGGCTTAGCATTTGTAAAACTAGAAGTGGGCAGCTCAAGTGGCGTTACGATACTTCTGGTAAGCTTTGTAGCCATGATACTGTATCATATTATGCTACAAACACGCTTGCCTATGTCAAACTTTGGCATAACAACCACTAATTGGAAAAATGCTATTCAGGTAAATCTATTTTTCTCAATTGCCTTTATCATCGTGAGTACTTTTGCCAAATATGTATTCATCCATTTTCATCCCGCCTCGTTAAATATGCCCTTATTTGAATGGAAAACCGGGATGCATGCAACGCTCCAGGTATACGATATAAAGTTATTTCTTTTCTTTGTTTTGTATATGGCCTTTTCACCCATACAAGAATTTATTGTTCGGGGGGGATTGCAAGGTGCCTTGTATTCTTTCCTTTCAGGCACCGAAAAAGAAAGAAGATGGACCTCTATTATTGTCTCAAATTTAATGTTTACGACCTTGCATATTCACCTTTCTACCTCTTTCGCCTTAATGGCATTTATACCCGGAGTCTTTTGGGGTTGGTCTTACGCCAGACAAAAAACACTTATCGGGGTCTCGCTTTCGCATGCGATCACCGGAGCTTTTCTTTTTTATATACTCGGAATTACGAATATAATTCCTCAATAAGCTGCTACAGAGGCTTGCAAACAAACGCTATTAATTATTGTCTGAAATTATGCCCAGAGTTAACACCCAATTACAGATTAAAATCGATCGCCCAGCCCATTACGGCAAAACCGGCTCAAATGCAAAGCGAGCCACAAATTAAGACAGATTTAAGCCTAATATCCCAGCTTCGCGAAGATAATTTGCAGGAAAATGGGCAAAAAAGGCAGAATCAAGTACTGCAACTACAAAGGCAGTTAGATGAGGAAAGGAAGAAAAAAGGGAAAGCTAGAAGCGCAATTGCAGCCCCTATCTCTACCTAACAGTTCTCAGCTTTTAGGTTTATCTTAAAGCATCGCTAATGTAGCGCCTTCAACGGCGCAAATTATTTTAGGAAACCTACCCCCCCTATAATCATAGCGGATATGCACCTCGAGTCTGTGGTAAAGGGTGGGAATGGTATGAAAAAGCTGCCAACCAAGGGCATACAGGAGGGCAATACAATTTAGCAAACCTTTATGGCAGTGGCAAATATGCTAAAGCAGCTGAATTGTTTGGCAACGCTGCCAACCAAGGGTTTGCAGAGGTACGGGCTGCCTTAAGGAATGCACTCTATAAAGATTACAGAATTAGCATTTCAGAAAGCAGGAGCAGTGGGATAAAACCGTGATGCGTAGTGTCTAAAATGTCGGTTTTACGACATTCAGTTTTTTAATGATTATCACTTTATATATTTAATGCCAATAGGGAAGATCATTTTGAGGTTAAGTGCAATTCATCTCTTGTCACATAAAATTTGGGTTTTTAAAGGAAATTTCCATAGAAAGAGAACAGACTTTTTTCTTAAGGAGACATTTGGAATACTTTATACCCCCAGCGAAGTGCGTGATTTATTGCACCGAATTGGCTATAAATATAAAAAACCAAAATTAGTTCCAGGTAATCCCGATGTGGATGCACAAGAGATTTTCGCCATGCAATATGAAATATTTATCAAAAACAAAAAAGCAAATTGCAAAGTATTATTTTTAGATGTGGTTCATCCTGAGCATAATACATTGGCGGCTTCCGGATGGATTAAGCATGGTCAAAAAAGGAAGCTAAATACCAATAGTGGTAAGGAGCGATTAAATTTACAGTGTGCCATTAATGCGGAAGCCTATCAGGTTACCCTTATTGAATCTGAAACGGTAAATTCTGATTCAGCCGTTAATTTATTAACGGCAATTGAGCGAGCATATCCTTTGTCGAAAGAAATTTATATTATATTGGACAATGCAAAATATTATTATTCAAAATTAGTAAAAGAATTCATTCAGATTTCTAAGGTAAAATTAGTTTTTTTGCCAAGCTATTCCCCTAATCTGAATTTAATCGAACGGCTATGGAAATTTTTCAAAAAGAAGATTCTTTATAACCGATATCATGCAAATATTAACGCTTTTAGATTGGCGAGCATAAATTTTTTCAAGAACATAAACAAATTTCATGATGAGATATCAAATATAATGTTCGGAGAATTAGAATTGATTTAAAAACCTAAAAATGAAACGCTATGGGTATATTTTAGATATTTCTTGGCATGCAATAAAAATATAAGGAAGGTGAAAATGCTCTAGGAATAAAGTTCCAAGGCGAAGTCCCCACTTGGGTGATCGTGAATTTTTGATGAATAACTGCCGCTAACCATCTGTAATCAAAACCAATATGACCAAGGCTGTGAGGGGTCACGTATTCTAATCTGCCTAACGTTGCTTGAAGCGTTTCTTGCCAAGTGTATTCTTTATGTCGCACGTATCCCATTAAATAGGATCCCAGATTTTTTAATAAAATTGCAGGACCCACTTCATTTGGCACCGAGATAAATAATGGACATCGTAAAGAAGCTATCCATTCTAAAATATTCGGAATGTCATATTCATTGATGTGCTCAAAACATTCTAAGGCCACTACAACATTGGGTGTGAATGGGGGTTGTTTTAACCCTTTGGCATAGTCCCGCACATCTGCAAGTAAAAATTGGTGCTGAGGTGATCTTTGTTTTTCCTGGCAGAAAGAAATAAATTGATCTTCAATATCAATACCAAAATAATTTTCAAGTTTAATATAGGAATTTTGATTTAAAAGGCTAAGCGTTTTTCCATATCCACAGCCAATTTCAAAAACATTTAGTTTGGCAGTTTGTGCAGCAACTTGCTCTAAAAACTGGGTTAAGTGACCATAACGAATAGAATGCAAATATTGAGTAATACGATTAAAATTTTGTAAAGTGACATATTCACCCAAACGTTCAGTCGATTGGTTTGGATCTTCATTAACTGAAGGTTTTTGATCAGCAGACATTATATTCTCCATGTGCACATACAATTCATATTATGGCTTATTGGGATGTTCTTTTTAAAACATTTTAATGTGCCGACTGCACTCCAATAGGGCATCGAATTGAAAAAAGTAATTGCTTCAAATCTAGCTTTTTCTAACATATAAAAGGCGAATATTAACGGACTTCAATGTAAGATGTCGTATGAAAGTTAGAACGGTAGTATAAATAGTCGGCACGAATGTGTCAATCATCTGTTGATGAGCACTTCAATTGTCCAGTCTAGGGTTATATATCGCAAAAGAAGAAATACAGACCGGGGAGATGATGAGAGTGTTAAGAGAGGTGGGGTTTACGATTTGAAAAGGTATATGGCAAAATAATTAGGTGGTCAACTAATGATATTTGAAGCCCAGATAATATTGACTAAACAATAAACGCTATTGGCATAAATAGCTGGCATTTCGTTACAATGGTAAAATTTACCTAAAGCATGTTCAGTAACGGAATTAAAATATGAAATATTGTCCTTGTGGCAGCAACACCCGATATTTAGACTGCTGTGGCGCCTACCTTCAGAAAAAAAATTCCAACAACTCCCGAAGCGTTAATGCGCTCTCGTTATACCGCTTTTACAGAAGGGCGGTTGGATTATATTCAAAAAACCATGCGCGGCCCTGCATTGTTAAACTTTCATAAAAAATCCGCTGCAAAACAAGCACCCAGATGGCTAGGGCTGACGGTAGTGGCTGCATATTTAGATTCGAAAAATCCCGATATAGGGTATGTTGAGTTTATTGGGCAATATAAGCAATTTAACCAAGCGTCGACGCTTCATGAATTAAGCGAATTTCAAAGAATAGAAGGGAGTTGGTATTATATAAACGGACAATTTCTCACAGATCCCGCTATTCCCGAAATTAAATAGCGTTGGCCTATACATTAATTGGCCTTAAGATTTATAATACGCTATAGAAAACATCAACTGAAGTAATTTTGATTACTTATATCCCTGGAACTACTATATGTCGACAAAAGATCTTTCCTCTATCCAAATTTATAAACGATTGCTAAAAGCTGCTCTGCCATATTGGTGGGCGTTCGTATTCGGCGTTGTCGGCAATGCTCTGTTGGCTGTTTCAGACGGCACCTTAACCTGGGGCTTAAAGCCCTTGGTCGAAAAAGGGTTTATCGAGCGTGACGAGCTATTTATTCATTGGCTGCCATTTATCGTGATGGGATTCTTTTTGGCAAGAGGCGTTGCCTATTTTATTTCTAGCTATTTTATGACCTGGGTGGGGCGTAGTGTGGTTCGAGATTTTCGACGAAAAATGGTCGCACATTTAATCCGCTTGCCAGCCACATTTTATGATCAAAAAACCTCAGGCGAGCTTCTCTCAAAAATTAACTATGATACTGATCAAGTTTCAGAAGCCTTAAGTGAAGCAATCCCCAGTACAATTCGCGGCATCTTTACGACTTTAAGCTTAATTTTTGTGATGTTTAACTTGAATTCTCGCGTAACTTTATTGTTATTAATCGCGGTTCCCATATTAGCAGTCTATATCAATAAAATTAGTCGAAGAATACGCAAGCACAGCTCCCATATTCAAACAACAATGGGCCATGTTACACATGTTGCAGGAGAGGTCGTTAGCGGCTATAAAGTTATTCGTACTTTTGGCGGCGCAGACTATGAAAATCAACGATTTGAAGCGGCGACTGCAAACAATTGGGCACAAGAACTAAAAATGTCAGCAACCTCGGCTTCCAGTGTCGCTGGGATGCAATTAATTGGGGTATTGGCGTTATCGATATTTTTATATTTAGCAACGCTTGAGCCTGGAAATGTCATGGGCACCGAGATGACAGCAGGCACATTTGCCGCCATGACAACTGCCATTCTAGGACTGCTACGCCCCATTAAACAAGTAGCCGTGGTCAACAGCACTTTACAAAGAGGCATTGCAGGCGCACGCAGTATTTTTAACCTATTAGATGAGATGGCCGAACAAGATACGGGCAAAGAACGAATGGATCGCGCAGTTGGGGAAATTGCATTTCGAAATGTGAGTTTTCATTACCCTAGCACTGAGAAAAAAGAAGAAGTTTTAAAAGATATTAACTTTGTGATAAATCCGGGAGAAACCGTCGCTTTGGTTGGGCGCTCAGGCAGTGGAAAATCTACCATGGTTTCTTTATTGCCCCGTTTTTATGATTGTATAGAAGGGTGTATTAGTTTAGATAAAAAAGATATCAAACTGTTAACGCTGGAAGATCTACGCCGTCAATTTGCACTGGTCACGCAAAATGTAACCTTATTTAATGATACCATCACCAATAATATTGCCTATGGCGATATGCGCGGAACACCCCAACAGGAAGTTTTACGCGCAGCAGGACTCGCACATGCTTTAGAATTTATTGAAAAATTACCTAAAGGCTTTGATACCGAAATTGGTGAAAATGGTGTCCGTTTATCGGGTGGTCAACGTCAGCGCATTGCCATTGCACGTGCCATATTAAAAAATGCCCCTATTTTAATACTCGATGAAGCAACCTCGGCACTCGATACTGAATCTGAGCGACACATTCAAGCTGCTCTAGAAGTATTAATGAAGGACAGAACAACCTTTGTTATTGCCCATCGCTTATCTACAATAGAAAATGCGAATAAAGTACTGGTGCTTGAACAGGGTTCTATTGTGGAATTTGGTACGCACGATGAATTAATGCTGAAAGATGGGAGTTATGCTGCTTTACAGCGTGCTCAATTTAAAGAACTCGCCATTGAGCAGGAATTGTTGGGTGGTTAATTGGAATGCACTTTGGTATCAAAAGCGTGTTGCGTTTGTACTCTGGCCCTTTATCCCTTTTTCTTGGCTTTTTGCCTGCATTGTAAAGTTACGTTATATGTTTTATCGTACACGCATTTATCAAACCAAAAAATCTTCAGTCCCGGTCATTGTGGTCGGTAATTTAACTGTGGGTGGCACCGGAAAAACACCCTTGGTTATCCATATTGCACAGCTTTTACAGAAAAATCACTTTTCGGTGGGCATTATTAGTCGAGGCTATAAAGGTAGCCATAATAAACCCACCCATGTCGACAAAGACAGCGATCCGACAATTATTGGCGATGAGCCACTGCTGTTTGCCAAAACATTGGATTGCCCAATTGTGGTAGGGCGCGATCGCCAGCAAACAATGCTTAAATTATTGCAAAGCAATAAAATTGATATTCTGATTTCGGATGATGGTTTACAACATTATGGATTGGCGCGAAACATAGAAATTGTGGTCGTGGATGGTGTCAGACAATTTGGCAATGGTTATTGTTTACCCGTGGGTCCACTACGAGAACCCGTAAGCCGATTGACGAGCGTTGATTTCATTATCAGTAATGGCGGCATCCCTAAAAAGGGCGAGCATGCAATGTACTATATTCCGAACGAACTTTATCATGCTTTAGATCCAAGCCAAAAAACACTACTTACCCAATTTTCACCTAAAATCGTACACGCCATTGCGGGCATTGGGAATCCAGCGCAATTTTTTCAATTATTAACATCTTATGGCTTCCAGGTTATCCCCCACGCCTATCCTGATCACTATCAATTTACCCAAAATGATATTCATTTTAATGACGAATACCCTGTGATTTTAACCGAAAAAGATGCGGTAAAATGTCAGCATTTTTTTAATGAACGCCATTGGATCTTGCCGATTATTGCGAAGGTAAGTCCGATATTTGATACCCAATTATTAACCTTAGTCGAAGGATTTAAACGTGGATAAAAAATTACTCGATATTTTAGTGTGTCCAATTTGCAAAGGGCCTTTACTGTATAAAGCCGAATTAAAAGAGCTGATTTGTCGTTTTGATCGATTAGCCTACCCGATCCAAGATGGAATACCGATTATGTTAGAACAAGAAGCGCGTGAAATGGGTAGTGAAGAAGTGGATAATTTACTGGGCTAAAGAGAGATCAAAATGAAATTTCATATTATTATTCCAGCGCGTTTTAAATCGGAACGGCTTCCAGGCAAAATGCTGGCAATGGTTGCGGGCAAGCCATTAATTCAACATGTATATGAACGAGCGTTATTATGTAATGCCGCCTCTGTGGTGGTTGCAACCGATGATCTGAAAATACAGCAAGCCGCTGTTGCTTTTGGCGCGCCTGTTTGTATGACAGCCGTTAGCCATTCATGCGGAACCGATAGACTGGCCGAAGCGGTTCAAATTCTAAATCTCTCCAATGACGATATTGTCGTAAATATCCAAGGCGATGAACCTTTAATGCCACCAACGGCAGTAGGATTAGCCGTTAAAAGCATGTTAGAAAATCCCGAAGCAGCAATGGCAACGCTTTGTACACCGATATTGCAGGAAAGAGAAATTTTAGATCCCAATTTACCTAAGGTTGTATTAGATAGAAAAGGCTTTGCATTATATTTTAGCCGCGCACCCATACCTTGGGATAGAACCAAATTCGACGTCATTAAAAATCAATATTATCGCCATATCGGACTGTATGCCTATCGTGTCCAAACATTAAAAAAATATACGGTATGGGAACGGTCACCTTTAGAAGACATTGAAATGCTAGAGCAGTTAAGAGTGCTTTGGTATGGCGAAAAAATTCATGTGTCTGTGGTTGAAGAAGGGTTGCCGCCCGGAATTGATACTGAGGCGGACTTGGCAAGATTTAGATCATCCGTTGATGAATTATTAGCGTAATTTGTGTCAATAGATTTTGAATGGCTTATCGCTTATCCCTAAAGCGCACGCTTATCCGAGTGCGCTTTCAGGAACTTAGGGCAGATAAATGGTTTAGCTATTTTCTTCTTCGCGATGCCGGGGTTCCGCTTGCGGCGCAGACACGGGCTGAACCTGAACGGATGCCGGATGCTGAGGATCAATATGGGCTCGCGCTTGCTGCGGGCGTGGGTTAGTTCCCTGCGGTCTTAATCGTCGACCACCTGGACGTCTATTGTGGCCAGTCCCACCCTGAGGTTTATTGGGCGTTAATGGGTTAGCAGATTCCACTCGGCTGTTTTCAGGGATCGAGCTTTGATTTCTGGGTTGAGGCGGACGATTTGTAGTTGGCGTAGCAGGGCGCTTGTTTTGCGGTTTTCTAGCCGGAACATTACCCTTTTGCACAAAATTTCCTGAACGTTGAGCGGATCGTTGTGTACCGACATGTGATGCATTATTTTTTGTATGAGCGCTGCTCGACTCAACCGTATTTTCGTTACTGCCCAATAAACGGTTCCATAGACGTTTAATCAAGCTCGTTACTTTCGGTTTATGCAAAGGCGCACGCATTTGTGGGATCAACGCTTTTACTGCGGGTTCATTGAATGCTTGTCGTGCAGCGACTGTTGCAGGGCTTTCATAAGATTTTTCTGGCTTAGTCGACAACGTATAACTAGCCGGCTCTGCGTTGCGGACTTGGGTATCATCTGCACGAACACGGATAACTTCATAATGCGGCGTATTCATGTCAGCAATCGGTAGCACTAGAATGCTGATTTTATGGCGTTCTTCCATGCTCATTAAGGATTGACGTTTTTCATTCATTAAGTAAGTAGCCACATCGACCGGAAGTAAAGCACGCACTTCAGCTGTGTTATCTTTGAGCGCCTCTTCTTCAATAACGCGCATCACGATAAGGGAAAGCGCCTCTACCGTTCTTATACTGCCTTGGCCTTCACAGCGGGGGCAGGGGACACGGCTAGATTCGCCCAACACAGGTCTTAGACGTTGACGAGACATTTCTAACAGACCAAAACGCGAAATTCGTCCGATTTGAATTCGAGCCCGATCCATATTAACCGCTTCACGTAAACGTGTTTCTACCATGCGCTGATTGCGGGTTGAGGTCATATCAATAAAATCGATAACCACCAAACCACCGAGATCTCTTAATCGAAGTTGTCTGGCCACTTCATTGGCCGCTTCAAGATTCGTATGCAGCGCTGTT
Source organism: bacterium (assembly GCA_027364575.1). Lineage (GTDB taxonomy): Bacteria > Pseudomonadota > Gammaproteobacteria > UBA6186 > Azoamicaceae > CADEGZ01. The sequence continues at coordinate 4,698 of DAHXPC010000010.1, read as the reverse complement.
TCTTCAATATCGATACCTTTGGTTGCACGCGCAGAATTAATATCAATAGACACCAACGCTTCCGTATGATCAATCACCAATGAACCACCAGACGGCAATTGCACGGTGCGGCGAAATGCCGATTCAATTTGGCTTTCTATTTGATAACGATTAAATAAAGGGATCGCATCTTCATATAATTTAATGCGATTGATAAAATCAGGCCGTACCGTTTGAATGTGATTGTAAACATTTTCATAAACAGTCGGATGATCGATAACAATTTCTTCAATTTCAGGCCGTAAATAATCTCGAATGGCCCGAATCACCACATTGCTTTCTTGATAGATGAGACACGGGGCAGGGCTACTATCGGCGGCTTGCTTGATAGCATTCCATTGGCTCAATAAAACATTTAAGTCCCATTTTAATTCATCGACATTTCTGCCAACGCCTGCGGTACGGACAATAACGCCCATGCCTTCTGGGATAGGTAGTTCACTTAAAGCTTCACGTAATTCTGTTCGCTCTTCACCTTCTATGCGACGAGAAATTCCACCCGCGCGTGGATTGTTCGGCATTAGAACAAGATAGCAACCTGCTAAACTAATAAAGGTGGTTAAAGCCGCGCCTTTATTGCCGCGTTCTTCTTTATCCACTTGAATTAAAATTTCGCGGCCTTCTTTCAGCACTTCTTTAATGTTGTTCCGATTGAGCTCTTCAATCCCGGCCGAGCCAAAATATTCTCTGGAGATTTCTCTAAAGGGCATAAAGCCATGGCGATCGGAGCCATAATCGATAAATGCAGCCTCTAAACTTGGCTCTATGCGGGTAATTTTACCCTTATAGATATTTGCCTTTTTTTGTTCTCTGCCTGGGCTTTCGATATCTAAATCATACAGCCATTGGCCATCGACTAAAGCAACTCTCAACTCTTCACGTTGGGTTGCGTTAATTAACATTCTTTTTGTCATGAAAATCTAATCCAATACTAGGTAATCGTTCCGCGAATATTAAAAAAGGGCGGAGCTACGTTAAAAAACCATTTTGCACAATATCTGAAATTAAGAAACTAATTCTAACAAATACCGGCTATCCTGACCAGGGTGCCCCATTTTGGGAGGGGATCTTTATTAAGTATAATCATATGCCTAGTGAGTATCAATATGAATACAACCCATGGTACAATTTGCACATGCTTAGTTCGTCTACTGATAAAAACTCAAAAGTACACAATCTCGTTATTTCTTCGGAAAGCGCGGGACAGCGTTTGGATAACTTTTTATTTACCTATTTAAAAGGTGTGCCTAAAAGCCGTGTCTACCGGATCATCCGTAAAGGTGAGGTTAGAATTAATAAGGGCCGAATTGGTCCTGACTATAAAATAATGGCAGGGGATGTCCTGCGAATACCGCCCATTCGACGCGAAGAGCCTAAACCTATCCTTAGCTTATCCCGAAATGAAGAGATTGCTCAAAGGATTTTAAGCGATATTCTCTATGAGGATGAAGGTCTGTTGATGCTTAATAAGCCCTCAGGGGTCGCCGTTCATGGCGGCAGTGGCTTGAGTTTTGGGGTGATTGAAGCCGTTCGTTATATCCGCGGATCTGAAAAGACCTTAGAACTGGTTCACCGTCTCGATCGCGATACCTCAGGCTGTTTAATGATTGCAAAACGTCGTAGCACCCTAAAAGCCATACACGAGCAATTGCGCGCAGGTCAAATCGAAAAAGTGTATTGGGCATTGGTGAAAGGATCCTGGCAAGGAGGCGCTTCTATCGCTCAACCTTTGCAAAAAGGCCTCCTGAGCTCGGGGGAACGATTTGTTCGGGTATCTGCAGATGGTCAACCGTCGTTAACAGAATTTCAAGTCTTACAATCCTATAAACAAGCGACCTTAATGGAAGCAAAGCCAATTACAGGTCGTACCCATCAAATCCGAGTGCATGCCACCTCTGTTGGCAATCCTATTGCAGGCGATCTAAAGTATGGGGAAGACTCTTTTAATACCGATATGAGAATTAAAGGGATCAACCGCTTATTTTTACATGCCAAGCGACTTACTTTAACATTGCCCGATAGTGGAAAATCTCTGACCATAGAAGCGCCTTTAAGTCGGGTATTGCAAGACGGTTTACATAAACTTGCAGAGGGAGAATTCAGTGTTTAAAGATCCAAATTCAACAAGCCCTCATTGGGAACGCCAAGTTTTGCAAAAAGTTTTATTGGAACATATTCAAGAACAGCGTCGATCACGTCGTTGGAATCTTTTTTTCAAATTACTCTATATCGGATTTGTGCTTTATTTATTTTTTAATGTTTTAAGTGGCGAGCTTCCACAACCGGTCATGACTTCCCAGGCGCATACGGCGTTAATTGATCTGTCTGGCGAAATAGGGGCAGGACATGAAGCCAATGCAGAGGATATACGCAACGCTTTAAAAATAGCATTTGAAAATAAACACGTTAAAGGCGTTGTATTACGCATCAATAGCCCTGGTGGCAGTCCAGTACAGTCTCACCAAATTTATAGCGAAATTCGAGCATTACAGATCAAATATCCCGAAATTAAATTATATGCCGCCATAGAAGATTTAGGCGCTTCCGGTGGTTATCTTATTGCTTCTGCGGCAGATGCCATTTATGCGGATAAAAGCAGTTTGGTCGGATCTATTGGTGCAAAAATCGACTCTTTTGGCTTTGTCGAAGCCATGCATAAGCTTGGGGTAGAGCGACGGCTTTACAAAGCTGGAAAAAATAAAAATATATTAGATCCTTTTTCACCCCGAGATCCTGAAGCAGATGCCTTTATTACGCAACAACTTCAAGTTGTGCATCAAGCCTTTATTGATGATGTTAAAGCAGGACGCGGCACAAGATTACAGAACTCGCCCGATCTCTTTAGCGGGCTATTTTGGAGTGGACCAGAGGCATTAAAATTAGGATTAATCGATGGCTTTGGCGATGCGCAATATATTGCCAAAGAGTTGGTGAAAAGCGAAAATTTAGTGGATTATTCACCGCGTCCTAATTTATTCGATAAAATGTCTCGTAGAATAGGAACCTCCCTTGGCGTAGCCTTGTCTTCGCAACTCGGATTGGTGCAAAAGGGCGTTCGCTAAAAACCACTTTATATTTTAAGAAATGTTTTGGGCTGAAACCCGCAATTTATCTTGACTGCTTATAGGCAGTATGTAAAAATCAACTAGCTAAAGCGCCCGTAGCTCAGCTGGATAGAGTATCTGGCTTCGAACCAGGTGGTCGGGAGTTCGAATCTCTCCGGGCGCGCCAATTTTATCTAATAAAACCAGCACACTACTTAGGAAAGTCCATTTTAACCTTTTGATGAAATTTTTTACTGTGTAACTTTTGTGTGCAACGGGATTTCTAACTCATTACTCTCCTGACGGTTAATCCTTAACAGAGTGAATGCTGGCCCTTGAAGATTACGATTACAAATCTTATTTGCTGCCTCAATCAAGTTATGCAGTTCCGCCGCTGAGTAATGGGTAGTTATACGACACGACTTATGGCCCAATAGATCTTGCCGATCTTCATATCATACACCGACCGAACGTAAACGCCGGCTAAATGTGTGTTTCAAATCGTGGATCCTGACTTGAGATTAACATGTAATAATTCTAGCTCGTCTCCCAGCCGAATTATTCATTCTTGCCATTGATTTACCTTTGTATGAGAATACACATTTCTGGTTAATTCCACGTACTTGTTCAAGAACCATTTTGGCAGCCTCATTAAGCACGATTAAACGATCTTTACCATTCTTTACCTATTGTTTTTGTTTACCCTTTTTAACAATATGGCTTGGAATAATAAATACGCTGCTATTTAACTCTGGTACATGTATTTCCCATTGCCATTGTAATTGACAGACCTCTTGTTCTCGACAACCCGTATTTACTTTAAAAATTGCCATTTGCCTTAAGTGCTCTGGTAATTCATTAAATAATCGGATTTGCTCATCCCAAGAGAGTGGATAAGGATCACGTGCATCGTGAACTGGCAATAACTTAATTGTAGATGTAATTTGCATTCAAGTTAAGCCATTATCATCAACCCATTGATTGTTAGCCAAATTTAAAATGTGTCTAACGACTTCCAGGACATTATTGATTGTCTTTGTTTTACGGCCTATTGATTGCCGTGCTTTCACAAAAGACAACAAGGTTCCATTATGCGCTTGTTCCAATGTCAAATCACCTATATAACGACAAACTAGTTTTAGATGGTCGGCATCGTCAGCAATACTGGCTTTATGTTGATTTTCAAGCAAGTATGTCGAGTACCCGCTCCCCATTGCTGAGGAGCAGGCCTCTAGGAACGTACCGTGCAAGTTTCCCTGCAGTACGCTCGAGCCCGCATAAGGTTGTTTACTTACAACCCGGCAGAATTAACATTTGATGACCTTTAGACTCTGTGCTGTTGTTCCTCCTTCCGTTTCCTAAAATACTCCTTGTATTTAGGATCGAATGGATTTGCATTAGCCAAGATTTTCTTGTGGCGTCGTATAGGGGTTGCTGCTGCATGCCTTAGATAAATGAATTTCTTTTGACCTTCCTTACCTTTCGCAATGCAATAGAACCGCCAATTGTCATTGCCAACACTTTTCCAGTACTTACGCATAATCCAGCGTTTTCCTTTTCGAGAATGTCTTTTAAGACCCCATCGTTTTAGTGCTAAGAAAATTTCAGCATCAAC